>CAZUUJ010000067.1:0-1989 GCA_964623625.1 uncultured Desulfocapsaceae bacterium | reverse complement strand
CCTGCAGGGACCGGCCCGGCTCCAACGAAAGACCTCTCTGGCACGGCCAAAGAAAGCAAACCGCCTCAAGGTTCCAAGGTTGCCCCAGGAGCGGAGATTGAAGTTGTTTTTTATGGACTATATGTACCACCGTTGGTGACTGTTCCGGATGTGATGGGTAAATCATTTATAAAAGCCAAATGGAAGCTCAGAGCAAAGGGTTTAAAGGCCAGATTAGCTGATTCCGGTCCAGCACCTTCAAGTGATCTGTCGAATAAGGTCAAAGAAAGTAAACCTAAGGCTGGGGCCAAGGTAATGCCAGGAATATATGTGCATTTATATACCTACGGTGAATACGTTCCAACTAAGGAGGATCGGGTAGCCAGCGCCGACTGTTCTGAATATCAAGGTACCACACCATATTGGAATGAAAGCAAAGGAGGGGTTTGGTGCCGTTGTCCTAAAGGTTCTGTTTTGCAAAACAACCGATGTGTCAAACCACCGCTAGTGACTGTACCAAGTGTAGTTGGTGATACCCTTAAAGAAGCAAAGAGAAAGCTGAGAAAGAAGGGCTTAAAGGTAAAAGATCATGTTGTTAATGCAGGTTTTGCAACGTTAAGTAACCTATCTAATAGGATTAAGAAATCAGAACCGTCTGCGAATAGCGAGGTAACCCCTGGAACAACAGTGACACTCTGGCAGTATGGGCCATATCAACCGACCAAAGAAGAACAGGTGGCTAATGCAGACTGTTCACATGTGCGGGGTAGTCGGGCGTATTGGGATGAGGATAAGGGAAAGCCTATGTGTGAATGTCCTGTAGGGTTAAGGATGAATATGAATAGCTCAGCATGTATCACCCAGGATGATTTTACCCGGCAATGGTGCAAAAAGAATATGCCGGGCCACATTTCCATTAGAAAATCTGATGGTACATATGGTTGCATACCGAGTCAGGAAACAGCAAACGCCTGGTGTAATAAAAACAACAGTGGTTCTGGTTGGGTGGCAAAAAACATAAAAGAAGATGGTACATTCGATTGCATCCATCCCCAACGAGCAGCCAATGCCGAGTGTGATCGGATCAATAATGCAATTGGACATACAGCAACAAATTTTAGAGAAGATGGAACATTCGATTGCATGCCGAGTCAGCAGATTGCCAATGACACATGTAATAGAATCAACACGGGAACCGGCTGGATAGCTACCGGAATCAAGTCAAATGGGATGTTTAACTGTATTAATCCAGGCCAAATTGCAGAGGATTTGGTCAATGCAGTTAAGCAAATCCAAAGAGGAAAGGGTAGTCCTGTAACCTTAGAGGACAACCCCGTCGGCGCGGGTCCCAGAACATGGGGCCAGTCAGCTGATTAATAACCCCTTCGATCAATCAGTTTTGGGCGCTGTGTAGTTGTGACCTTGACGAATACTGCCAATGTATCAATAAAATATAAAACAGGAAGACGCCACAATGTCAGTTTAGGATTAAACTGTATTGGTATCTCTTATTAAATTTATGATTGTGACTAGGAAGAAATTGAAGGTCATAGATATGCATGAAGGTTAAAGATTGCGGAAGGTTTAGTCGATGCGGTCAAGCAAATCCAAAGAGGAAATACTGATCGTGGCAATACTAATAACTCAAATCTACAATGAAAGGATGTTGATTTCGGTAGCATATTTGCTAAAAAAGGGAAATCAATGCGCGATCTTACAGAGACGATTCGGAGGTCTCCATCCCAGAGAAAGAAATGTCCACCGGAATATTATCGCGGGAAGTATGAGAGTAATTATATTCCATATCAAGGAAGTACTTTAGGACAATAGATGTATAGTGATACTAGAGCAAATATATAGAGGACATAATTATGAAGAAAGAAAAAAGCACTCTACTAATACTACTCATGATGTTTTTTCTGATAAAAACACCGCTATTTGCTCAGAATTATGCAGTCATTAAAGGAAATATCGTGGAGGTTGAAGGTTCAAACGTAAAGATCCAATACT
>CAZUUJ010000066.1:0-20432 GCA_964623625.1 uncultured Desulfocapsaceae bacterium | reverse complement strand
ACTACAGTGATCTCAATAAGATGAAAGACCACTATCCCAACTGGGACATCACAATTCCACTTGATCAGATATTTCAAGAAATCGTTGAATCCTGGCAGCACAGGTTGGCCTGATGAAAATCTTAATTACCGGAATTTGTGGATTTGTCGGCTCAGTATTGGCCAGAGGCCTTATTGACCAGTGGGACGGTGGAGGAGAGAAACTTGAGCTGATCGGAATCGACAATTTTTCAAGACCCGGCAGCGAGGCAAACAGATTGGATCTCAAAAAAAAGGGGGTTCAGCTTTTTTATGGTGACATTCGTCAGCGTGAAGACGTCCAGAGCCTGCCGCCGGCCGACTGGGTTATAGATGCAGCCGCCAATGCCTCTGTGCTTGCCGGTGTAGATGGATCGGTCAGCAGCCGGCAGATAATGGATTACAACCTTTCATCTACCCTGAATATTCTTGAATACTGTAAAACCAACAGTGCCGGTTTCCTACTTTTATCCACAAGTCGGGTTTATTCCATTGTCGAACTGGCATCTTTACCCATGAAAGAGTTGAAGGAATCATTTGCTTTAGATGATGGCTCTCTTAACCAACAAGGCGTTACCATAAATGGTGTAAATGAGAATTTTTCCACTACCCCGCCTCTCTCTCTATATGGCGTCAGCAAACTTGCCTCTGAGTCCATTGCTCTTGAGTATGGGGACTGTTTCAATTTTCCTGTCTGCATCAACAGGTGCGGTGTACTTGCCGGAGCCGGGCAGTTCGGCAGACCGGATCAGGGAATATTTGCCTACTGGATTAACAGCTACCTGAGAAAAGCTCCCCTGAAGTATATCGGTTTTGGAGGAACCGGGAAACAGGTCCGCGACTGTTTTCACCCCATCGACCTGGTCCCTCTGGTACAACAACAGATCTATTCAAATGATCCGGATGTTCCCAGGATATGTAATCTGGGAGGAGGAGTGCAAAACAGCATGTCGCTCAAGCAGCTCTCCATGTGGTGCCGGGACCGCTTCGGTCACCACGATGTCAACGCTGATCCACAAATGCGTTCGTTTGATATTCCATGGATGGTCATGGACTCTAGTCTTGCAGAAAAGACCTGGGGATGGTCACCTCAGATTCAGATCAATCAAATTCTTGAAGAAATCGCTGATCACGCAAGAGTTCATGAAAACTGGCTTGATCTCTCCGCCCCGTTCTAGGGGATATTTGGGCAAATCAACAGAAACTTCAACTTCTTAATCTGTGGGTATCTGTTGTTAAAAGATAATTCAGTGGGAATGATCATCTTGGAGGTGATTGATTCAATCAGTCATCAAATACAGCTTCAACAGTAACATCTCTTTTCACCTGGATGGTCAAGGGAGTTCCTTTTATCCTTTTCCCATCAACCAGCCAGTAGAGAAATTTCTTACTATTGGCACCTTTGAGGTTTAGAGTACAGGGGTAATCATGAAAATACCCCCCTGAATATGAACCTTGATAGGAATATCCGTCTATCTCAATCGTTCTGTTCCCAGGTAGTGTCACATCAAGCCGGTGTGGGCCATTAAGTTGTAAATTATAGGCCATCCTTTTTCTGAAATGATCAGGCCGTTTTCTCATAAATTTTTGGAGTATGGTAATATATTCTTCATGAGGCTTACCAAAGCTTTTCAGCATCGTTTTATAATAGTCGACCCTTGACAGAAGGAGTTCCTGAGTCAGTTTGTGATTAAGCGTTTCGGTTGCCAGTTTGATAAAATTGTGTCTGTACTCCTGAGACTCTTTCATCAACCTGGTAAACAGAATCGTCCGACCGCAGACATCCGCTTCCTTACCATATAGCAGCCTCATACTGCTCTGTTGCCAGCTTTTTCGTTTTGATTTTCTAGTCACTCCCCAAAAATCATAAAAACTGTGATCCATATCCCATATGATCCAGTGCAATTTTGCCTTTGGATCAACAAGATCGATAACACCGGTTCCCTGGCAAAAATCGGTTGTGCCGCAAAACCCCCAGATAATTATCTGAAGTGACAAATTATCAAGATCAATTTTTTCACCAACCCTGCTCATGGATAACCGGTCCGGACTCCGGGTCGTTTCCCAGAAGTAGCGGTGATAGATACGGTTATCTTCTTCAGATACATTGCCTTTATACTTGTAAAATCCGAAATCCTTATGTCCGACATGATGCTGCCACTGCTTTCTGCTTTGATGTTCTGTCGCAAACCCCATACCAAGCGACCTGTTATTGAGATAAATTTCTACAAGTCGTGTCTGGGGTGAAATACAACCAATATGATCAGCCAGATCATAGGCCAAAGGATTGTTCATGGGATATCCAACAGGCCAGTCAGTAGTTTTGAGAATCAGGGTGCGTATCGGTATGTTTTTATTATCAAACAGCAAATTGTCAGGAAGTTTAGCTGCCCCAAATTCCTCTCTGAAATAGACTCTGAAATCGTTGTATGCCTGTTTAAATCGTCTCTTGCCTCCATGTACGCGCAGGCCGATGGCAGACTGGAATACTGAATGGTTATCTTTGATTATTTCAACATGAGCCTTACGCTCCCATTTGTTATCATTATGTCCACGGTTAACCAGTATTCCAATTTCAGGATCATACAGATACTCATCGTCAACAGTTATTGAGACTATCGGCCAATGAGGTTTGTTCTTCAACGTTTGATTATTTATATTCTTCGGATCTTTAAATCGTGGAGGTGTGGCCTGGTAAAGTAAATCTCCTACTTTACGTTTTTTCTGAAAAGTAATGCGCTCAAGATCATCCTGGTCCTTTTCACTTTTTATAAAACGTTCACCACTGTTTGATGTAACCCTGACATAGTCCATTCTCTTAAAAATCTTCCCCATTGAACCATAATTAAGCATCTCCGTTGAAATGGAATCGGACTGAAGAAATGTTCTCAAACGGATAAAATGGGAACTCTTCTCAAGATAGAGGCCCAGCAAGGTCAGAAAACAGATAGCCAGGATAAGAAGGAGGAAGCTGCGACGTCTCACCATGGAACGTATCCTCTAAACTTCACAGGAGCGGTTATAGTGGACTCGATATTGAATATGGTCTGAAATATCTTTTATCTCCTGTAAAAAAGAGACGATCACACTGTTTGTAATGGAGGGGATATCATAAGTATATTGGAAACCATTTCTTTCCATTACCATTGAGATGAGCTGGCTCTTAGGATGCTTTTTCTTTACAAGCTTGTGAAACTGCTGGATAACGGTTTGGGCAACATGACCTGGAATGGTTACAACAAGCGTCGCATGGGTTTGTTTTCCCTTTAAAAGGGTCTGATTAAGCAACAGATAGGCCAGCAAAACTCCAACAATATGCAAAGAAAAGAACAGGACCAACACGGATCTGTTCAACGTTGATGTTACCTCTAATTCAAAGTGGGGATCTTTTCCGGTTGTTTCAAAAGAAAGCCCTTTCTCTCTGCTCTGTCGCAAATTATCAATCTGATTAACACTGAGAAAAGAGATTTCAGAATCCCGAGGAACGATCTGAACGGTATGGTAGAGTTCATGGCGCAGAGTTAATTGCTCAATCCGGAAAGGAGTGATGTCTCGAGTAGGATCTATTCTCAAAAAAGTGAAATGAGAAAAAGAGGGGAGTTTAAACGTATAATTTGTTTTCTCGGGCGTTATCTTAACCTCTACAGTGTTTTTTTCCTTGAACGTTTCCCCACTTGAGCGCCAGTAAATCTCAAAAGTGGAAGGATCGTGACTCTCAATATGCAACTCTGCTGTAACTACACTGGCTGTATGAGCAAGATAGAGATTTAATAGCAGGAATATAAAAACTACAATGATGTAACCTGCCAGTTCTTTGAGCTGGGATCTCATGATTCCATTAGAGGACAATGAAAATGTTATATTGCGTCTTTCCTGTTGTAAAAAACGTCAACTTTTGCATTTTCGCAAACCTCGCGTAAGGATTCCTGCATAACAAGAACCATTTCATCCTTCTGATTCATGAAGTTATATGAAAGAACAGTGTCTTTGTCATTTTCAGCAACTGAATCCAGACGCCCTTTCTTTAATGTGGACTGAATGAGCTGAATAATCTGCTCACCTTTTTCTTTAAACATCATGGTTGGTACAGTCACAATCAGCATACCGTCATTCTCGCGTATATCAAGGACCCCCCGACCAAATCTAAGAAAGAGCAGCCCTAGTACGGCAATACCAAGAATGATCGATAGAAACAGAAAATTGAACGTTGCACAGCACAAAGCCGATGCAACAACCAGCATAATAAAACCTATTTCTTCAGGTTCTTTTATAGGCGTACGAAATCGGACTATTGATAAGGCGCCAAGCAACCCAAGAGAAAGCGGCAATGAAAACTGGATGGTGATAAAAATAGCTGTTATTGAGGTACCGAGAAGTGGGAATGACCGATAGATCAGGCTTCCGGTGGAACGCGATTTATAAAAACGGACATAGAGCAGAGAAATAAGAATTGCCGAAAAGAGAGAAACACCCATAATACCCAAAAACGGCAGAAAACCAATTTCATCCATCGGCTTGGAGCCGAAACCTGACAACATTGTCAGCCATTCACTTGAATTTTTACCCATTTTTCCAGATAGTTGAGATTAAAAAATTATTCGCTCCAACTGTGCATAACAGTTGCTGTATTTTGAAAAAGCGCCTCTACGACAACCAAGTAATGTCAGCTGATGCAGCCAGTCCGGCAGTTCACCTGTTTTTTCCTTTAATTCAAATACACAATCTTTTAACGGAGCCGGATTTCGTTGTTTGACCATTATCGGGTTGGTCCTTGAAACATGAATATTGTGATCTACACAGAGCCGGCTTCCTGTCATCGGATCAATAAAACGATAGCGAATATAGTCAATTTGAAACGCCGGCAACAGTGTTCTTTCAAGAATCAACCCTTTTTCTTCCGCCAGTTTGCTCAGTGATATCAGGGCAGGATCATTCAAATTGGTGCTGCAGATGACCGAGCTGTCAATGTCTGTTTGAATTCGTACCTTCTTCCTGGCACTGCCTGTTTTTGATTTAACCTCAAAAAAAGTCGCTGGAAACGGTTTTCCGGTAGTGAATTCAGAGTACCAGCGAAGCCTTACTTTTGTCTTGAGGTAATCGCTGTTAATTTTCTCAGAAAGATAAACCCAGTCCGGCGTATCAAAATAGATGCTGGACACCCTGCCTTTGGGGTATATGGGATCAGGTTGACACCGCTTTTTTAACCAGTTGATAATAACATGCGCTCTGTTGTTTGCCAGAACAAATTTTGTTTCATGTTCACCAATCTGTTTATCCTGATACTGCATCATCAATTAGTTTAATTTTCTAAGTAACTTGGCTATATATCCAAAATATCGTCCCCATCTGGATTTTAACCAGAAAATGGGTCTACCGAAGTAGTGAAGTAACGTCAATACGATTAAATTTCTAATACCCGGATTACCGAATATATTGCCGATCATCATGAACCGATTCAAAACAATGTGTTTGACAAAACGGGGTAAACCACTGTTTGAAAGATCATATCGTGTATTGAAAAGGGGTTGATTTTTCATACTATTCTCTAATTCTTTCCCTTAAATGTCTCAAAAACAGTCTGATACGGAGAAACGGACTGAACCTGAGACTGGCTCCCGATAGATTCCACAGCTCCTTTTTCGGTTTGAAGCGGACGCCATCCGGCTTAGAGCTGCCATGGAAGTCATCCAGATGATGTTTATGGCGAATATTGATAATTTCATCGGTTTTAGCAAAAGCCATTTTAGATACCAGCATGTAAGAATACCATGGACGGTAATCTTTAATGGAGTAACCTAAAAGAGATGATGCAGCACCGTATCTGGGAGCCGCATCGAGAATACCTTTTTGCAGAGGCGCAAAATAGTTATCCTGTTCTTTTTCAGCTTCTCCGGTTTTGTCTTTTGCCGTTCGAAACTCCAGCTCATACCCTTCAGTTGTTAATCGATATCCATTCAGTGTTGGATGCGGCGCCCTGCATGCCTCCTCAAACAGATCTCTTGCATACAATATCGAACTGGCGGAAAACTGAAAACGATCTTTATCGTAGATAACCCCTTCAATGCTATTGTCCGGCGCTGTTGGGTACGGTATGCCTCGGGTTGCCGCAAAAAGATAACCAAAACATTGTGGTGTATCCTGGCGATGCTTGATAGATTCAAACAGAAAACGCTGGATAGTGCCAAGCCAGCCGATATCCACAATTGCCACTCGTTTATGATCAAAAAGACCGGCCTCTTCAAAATAGCGCATCATGGCATCGTTCAATGGTCTTGTCTGCGCTTTTATCTCATTCTGGAACGAAGTATTATCCAGCAATTCTCTAAACCGTTTGCTGTTTTCCGGAAGGAAATCACTGTAAAGGTGGTTAAGGCAGCTGTCAGGTGACAGCCGGTGTTCTTTTAAATATTTTGTGAGAGGTTCAGGATCAAGGCTGAATATTCGACAAATATCTTTAAAGTTCTTATTTCCCGGCGGTAAAAAACCAATAGATGCATTCGCGGGTGTCAGCCCCTGATAGGCGCAACTTGGGCCAGCCAATGCCATTCTACTGACATAAAGGTATTCGATCTCCGGAAGATTGTTGTCCGGAAAGATCAGTGGCATACTTTTCTCCCAGAACTGCTTGAATGTCCAGCCTTCCCGGGAGAGGAAAAACACTTTTTTTATGTCCAGCTTGCGGCATTGTTCGGCAATGTGCTGAACAAAACCGCCAATCATTGGCCCTAGAAAATTATATCCTTCATTGTAGAGGGGCGGCTGATCGCTATTTTCACCTTCATGGGGCTGCATCAGCTGTTGCAATGCCCGTCCTCTCCAAAGCGTAATCCCTTGCCCATAACTAAAATATCTTTTGATGATCGCCTTTCTCTGCATCTCGGAAGCATCATGCAATACCAGAGAACGGATACCAAATTCGGATGGACGCAGACCGTCGGAAATTGGATTATCACCAACATGAAGCCATTTTGATCTGGTTAACCCGTATTTTTGTTCTACCGGCTTAAAGGTTAAGCCCGAGGCCTTTGCCAGAAATGTATCTGCCGATGAAACAACATCCTCGACAACATCAAGAAACCCTGCGTATTCAACAAGGACCTTAAGGTGAGATGAAGGAAGGTAAATATCTGATATGACAAGAATCTTCTTTCCTTGATGGGCCAATTCAAAGAGCCAGTCAACCAGTTGCTTTCTTGGCACAAGCATACTGTTTTCCATGGCAAGTTCATAATCGGTAACCTGCTGCAGCAGGTCATCACCCATCGCATCCTGAAAGATCTCTTCCAGCACTTCCTGCATAAACCGGGGATAACAGGCCTCATGATCTTCAAACGACTCGGCCGTTTCCTGCCGATGCCTTTTCTCAATGGAATCACGAAGATGCTGGACTCTTTTCGGACGTATTCGGATATCTCTCTCAGCCGCCAGATCGGCAATATATTTGGCTACCGGAAGTTTAACCAGGTCTGGATCGTGAATACGGCGAATAAGCAGCGTATCGAAGAGATCAAACGAGACGGTTTCGCACTGCTTTGCTTGCGCACGACCTGCTTGAATCAGTGATTCAAGCGTGTAAAATTTTTGTATTGTCATAACAAAAATTCCAACATGTTAAGCAGCGTGAACGGCCTCTTCTTGCATGACATGATAGACATTTTTATCTAAATAACTTGCGTTTTATTCTAGCCGCCAATAAACGCAGTCCTGTTAGATCCTGGAGTGCCAGTTGTTGTCTGACGGAAAACAATTCCTGCTCCAAGGTAACCAGCCTCTCAGCGCCCGTTTGGGCATACTGCCGTGCCTCTTCTGGCAGAATTGCAAGCATATATTGTTTAATTAATTCCTGGTCCTGCTCCCTGCCGATAATTGCCGCTTCTCCCAGGGTATTACCATCATGGATGCGGTAATAAAGTAGTTGCTCATCAAAGAGGTAATGTACTTTCCCGGGGTGGGCCAGCATCATTCTGAAAATAAAATCGTAGTCATGCAGGTATCGTAAAGAACAAAATTTACCGACTTTTTCAGACGCTTCCGATGTCATAAAGAGATTGGAAGTAGTAACCATGAAGTTACCTTGCAGGAAACCGGTGTAGAGATCCCCACATTTTTTATAATAATTTCTGTTTCTTTGATGCCAGACATTCCACCCAAAATTGGGATCATCGAAAATCTCTCCACTGTCGGATATTGGAATGACATCGGTGAACAAACATAAAGCTCCGGTTTCCTCAGATACCTCCATTAATCGCTGAAGCCGGTTGCGGCGAAAAATATCGTCTGAGTTGAGAATGGCTATATGAGTTCCCTTGGCCAAACTGATACCTCGATTAATGGTGTTGTAGGCATCCTGATTTTCCTGATAATAATAGCTCAAACGGGGATCATTGTAGCTGTTGATGACTTCTGCGGTAGAGTCGGTTGAGCCGTCATCAACAATAATCAATTCCAGATCGTCCCAAGTCTGTTCCAGAACGGATTCTATTGCGGCGCCAACAAAGCGCTCATGGTTATATGCGGGAATAACTACAGATATCATTGATCTAGCTGATTGAAGCGTTCAGGTTTCTTTTTAAACAAGGGTTTAGTCAAAAGGAGTTATATTTATAACAGGTAGCGCCTTTTCACAAGCCTAAACTCACGAATCACCCGCATACCAGGACAAAAATGCATCCTGGTCTATCCCTTTCTTTGCAAGGAGATTTTTACTCCAGAAAGGGTCGCCTGTTTGTAAAATCCGTTTCCATTTTTGTTGAAATTGTTTCTGCTCACGTTTTAGACCAAGCAGTTGTTCAGTAACGGAATCTGTTACATTTAGCTCACGCAGCTCTACAACGCTGTGCGGCGTATAATAGTTTTTATAACCGATTTCTCTCAGCCTCAGGCAACAGTCATACATATAAAACAGTTGCGGGAACTGCTGATCATCAAAACCACCTAATTGGACAAACAGCTCTTTTGAACACATAGCCATCCTGGAAGAAACGGTTAATACTTCCTGGGCGCACTCAAGGCTGTTCAAATGGGTTGAGCAGTTCCCAAAAAAATCACCATAATAGCGCGGGTCCGAATTGCTGATATCCGGCACAGTGAAGTTAACTTCAGTCTCTCTGTTCTGCTGCCTGATCCTGCCGCCGACAAACCCTGTATCATTTTGCAGACAATATTCAAGCATTGATTCGATCCAGTCATCAGATACAGGGGTTACATTGCTTCCCAGCAAAACCAGGAACGCACCGTTACATTGATGAGCAGCTCTGTTCAAAAACGTACTTTTTGTCTCATTCGGGTTGGCCTTTTCAATTGCAACCTGTTTCAAGGAATATATCTCTTCTTCAGCAGACCGACTGGAAAAATCAGAGGGCAAAAGCAGCACGACTTCCAGGTTTGAGTACCCGGTTGTCTCAAGCAGTGTATGAAACAATTGCAGCTTGTTTAAATAGTCATCGCTGTCAACATCCAGCAGGATTGAAACCAGCGGACGTTGTTTAATAGTCCTCCGGCACCTGTAATAGAACTTCCAATCCGTTGATTCAACCACACCTGAGATCTTATTTCTACTTAAGGCTTGACTGAGAGCCTTGTTCCCTGCTTCATCAGCATACTGTTTTTGAGAGTGATTGATACTTGTTGATGTTTGGGATGCACGCCAGTGATAGAGATTTTTTTGAATATGAACAATTCTGTTCGCTCGCTCGGAAAGCTTTAGAAAAAGATCAAAGTCCTGGGCGCCGTCATGCTCACTGGAAAAACCACCAACTTCCGTAAAAAGTTTCCTGGTTGTAACCACCAGGTGGGTTACATAGTTGTGACTGTACAGCAATTCCCTGTTAAAATCAGGCTTGTAAAAAACACTGGTTTGACGCCCGTCTTTACCAATCAGGTCTTCGTCGCTGTAAAACAGTTCAGCCCCAGTCTTGTCAAAACTTGTTGCCACCTCAAAAAGACAATGAACAGCCAGTTCATCATCATTATCCAGAAAACCTATCAGCTCTCCGGTTGCCATTGTTGCAGCCTGGTTTGACGCACCCGATATCCCCAGATTTTTTTCCAGATAAACGACCTTGATACGTTGATCCAGACTGCTCCACTTCTCCAGTGTCATTCGAACAGCCGGATCAGTACTGCAGTCGTCGGCCAGGCAGAGCTCCCAGTGAGGATAATTCTGGCATTGAACAGAACGAATACAGTTATTGAGATAATCGATATCGGGATTATAGACAGGTACAACAATTGAAATCAGAGTTTTCCCGGATAATGACTCGACCTCACTGTTTGGGTAGCGGCCTTCAACAAGTCCTTTTTCAAGATAGTGGTGCAAAGCAGATAAAGGGCTGGAGGCCACATCAGAATAGTAGGTTCGATAAAATTGAGGATCAAACCAATCATGTACTCCCTCATCGCTTGCCAGGCCAATACGCAGATAACGGTTAAACAGAGTTTGAGGGGTACCCTCACCGGATAGATCCCGGGAAACAACCTCACTTTCAACGCACCAGGAAGGATTAAAAAAAGGCCCGGGCCGTCGTTTTTCCTTTATTCCAACGGTCATGAAGTGATCCAGCGTAGACAGACCGCTTTCTTCTACATCCGGATAATTCTGAACGTAATATTCCAAATCGAAATATGGGCTGGGTTTGCGGCCCTGCTTCCAACCATGTTGGAGAAAATGGACAAGAGGATTACCGATTTGGTCGCCCAGTGGAGGATGTTGTTTGACATAGTAATCGGGCCAGAAAAGAAGTGACGGTGCCTTTCCTTCCCGCCAGCCAAATTGCTGGTAATGTAAAAGAGGCTCAATATCTTTTTGGTTAAGCTCTGGATATTGGCGGAGATAAAATGAAGGGGAAAAAAACACATTTGGTCTGCGGCCTTCCTGCCAACCACTGTAGATATAGTGAACAAAAGCTGAGAAAGGCGACCTGGTAATATCCGGATTTGCAGCCAGATAATAGTGAGCATGAAAAAGTCCGGTATGCTTTATCTGCCAATAATTAAAGCTGCGGACAAAGCTCCAAACTGCTTTAAGTTTTTTATTTATCCTGCTGAACATAGATCAAATTGTAGCACTGGCCTGTCCATTATGGAACCATACAGTGGCGATAAAAAGAGACAAGTTGTTTAGTGATGCTCCTGGTATTAAAGTGCTTCTTGGCGAATTTTCTACCTCTTGCCCCTATTTTCTCAGCTGAGGCGGGATCACCGATCACCCTGCTGATAACCTGGACAATGGTTTGAGTGTCAGCATTTTCCAAGACAATGGCATTATCATTATCCTTAAGTGATAGTCCAATATTGGTTCTCGGTACAGCCACAACTTTACCTGTGGCTAGAAATTCTGGAATTTTTGAAGGCAGTCTATACCGATTGAATCGATCTGCTAAACCGGGTTGTACAAGAAGATCGGCCGAGGCCATGAGAGCCGGCACATCTTCCATCTCCACATAGCCGAGCTCAATAACATTTTCTTTCAACTCTTCCACCTGTTCTCCCAGGAAATCAACAGTATCTCTGCCCGTTCGAATCAGTTTAACCGGCAACCCCTGTCTGTTGGCTAACATTACAGCCTCATACAAATACCTGACTTCCTGCGCATTCACACCATGGACACTGCCGATATAACAGAGAACAAAATCATCAGGGTCAAGCCCAATTTTCTCTCTAGTTGCTGCTGACCCGGCAGTAGGTGAGAATCTGTTGATATCTATGATCGGCCATAACCTGTGTGAGCGTTGAGTGCCTGGAATAAAATCCTTGAGCTGATCAGTGATATAGGTCACACCGTCGGCAGCTAAGAGAAATTTTTCATATCGACCCGGATACGAAAGCACATCCGGTAATTTCTCGCTGACTTCCTTATCAGACATTTTAAGTAAATCCTTATATGACAGCCCTGAAAAGGTCTCAACAACTATCTCTTCATTGTCTTCCAAATGGACGATTACATGGCTGTCGATAAATCTTTTTTTCAATTCAAGGCAGTGGACCCGTACAAGTTCTCTTGGCGTCCAACCATGAATAATATCGATATGGCCAAACTGGCGAGTAAAAACAGGATGGTTTAATACTTCATGAAATTCAAATATCTGGTAATGGATGTCACCGGATATGTATTGGGTGACACTCTTTTTATTCACCGGCACGGCTACCCCGCAGCGATGTCCCTTTTTTGCAAGAGCATTGGCGAAGTTATGCACATGAATGGCACTTGAGGTGCTGAAATCATAATACAGCACAAAGAGGATATGCAGCTTCCGGCGGAAAAACATGTTAGCTCTCAATGATATTGATAAAACCCGAAATCATCTTTTTAATGCTGAACTTGTCTGTAACCATCTCTTTGCCACGCTGTCCAAGCTGTTCTCTCAACATTTTATTTTCCAACAGCAGTGATATCTTTTCTGCAAGTTTCAAATGATCACCACATGGCACGATGAGGCCGTTGTTGTCATCTTCGATCACTTCTCTTGTCCCGGGAGAGTCTGTCGCAATCACCGGTGTTCCGCAGGCAAGTGATTCCAGTATCGTATTTGATATCCCTTCACCAAACCGCGCTGTGGATGTGAGAACAGAAATGTCAGCTGCTCGCAATATCAACTCTACATCGTCCCGTTTTCCAAGAAACAGAACTCTGGATTCAATTCCAAGATTACGTACTTTTGCCTGCAGGGTCTTACGGCGTGCCCCTTCGCCGACTATAAAAAAAGTGATATCATCCCGCTTAGTCAATAAAAATGCCGCAGAATCAATGTACATATTGTGATCTTTTTTTTCAGTTAAACCGGCCACCATGACAATACTGTATTTTTGAGTCTGCAGGTTGAGTGTCTGACGGGCCTCCTGCCGATTGATTTGAGGAATACGACTGAAATCAAATCCGTTGTACAGCACATGTCTTCCGTTTTTGTTCTCCTGTCCATACGCTGCCAAACCGGCATATGAGTTGGCCACAACCACCGGAAAAAAAGTGTACATGAACCGTTCAATTTTTCTTGATAAGGGAAGTTGAATCGGCGCGTTCCTGATGCCACAGTTAATCAGTCTGTAGCTGTGGCTGGAGAACAGTCTAAAAAGAAAAGAGAAGTATCCGGCCACATTAACCCAGGTAGAAACGACATCAGGCCTGGTTTGATCGATTATCCTGGAAATCTTGAGAAAGTCCAGCAGGTGGAATCGTTTCTGATCAAAAGAATGAAAAGAAACCAAGCTATTGAGGACCTTATCCCTGAGAGTTGGATCATAATTTTTTACAATCAGGTGGGTTTCATATCCAAGCTTATTCAAACCTCGAATCAGTTCTATTAGCTGCCTTTCCTTGCCTCCGATATAAAAGCTGCCTATAATAAAAAGAATGGATTTGTTTTTCTTTGTACTCAAGAGCTTATTTTATTCAATCGGTAAAGATTTTTTTTTGATCATTTCTTCGAAAAGATAGAGCCATTGCCGGGAGACCTTGTCCCAAGTATATTGCTGTGATGCATGGAAACCCGCAGCCGCCATCTTTCTTTGCAACTCATCATCGTTCATTATTGAGCAGATGGCATCTCTTAGCTCTTCTACATTGCCACGTTCAACCAGAAGACCTGCTTTACCATTTTCAAGTAAATCTGCCACCCCTGCGATATTGCTTGCAACAACAGGCACTCCTACAGACATCGCTTCTAAAAGCACATTGGGAAATCCTTCCCCTTCAATGGCAGGCAAAACAAGCAATCTTGCCCTTTTTTTCATTATCGAACGTACATCTTCAGGATTCACTCTGCCATAAAAAGTGATATTGGGTAGTCCTGCAGCCATCTTTTCAAGTCTTTCACGTTCAGGACCATCTCCGATTATGATTAAAGTGTAATCAGGCTTTGTTTTAATTGCCTTTATAAGAACATCAAGACCTTTTCTAGGTATTAGATTTCCAACGAATACGATCGACTGTCCCGGTTTATCCTGTTGCGTTGACTGCTTAATACCATTTGGGATTATATGAGGAGTTACACGAGGATATTGAGCGACCACTTCTTTTTGAATTTTTTTACTCTGAACAGCAACAGGCATTTGAGAAGAAAACAGAAGTGCATAGATTAATTTTCCCCACCAATAACGTTCAACAAAATACCAATCTCCACCTCTAATTGTCACACAGGCAGGTATGTTCAAAATTTTATTTGCCATCCAGCCGATAACTCCATTTGGCCAGCCTCTAAAACAAAGAAGAACATCTAGGTTTTTCCTCTGCTTAAAAATGATCAGAAACAGACCTAACAGATAAGAGATTATTCCAAATGGCTTTCTCAACGGTAATGTGCGGAATATATCAATGCCCTCTTTGCGTTCATATTTTTCTGTCCCTTCAAGCTGCCTGGTAAAAACATAAAGATCATGATTTTTTTGTTTCAACCTCCTGGCCAGCTCCCACGCCTGCAATTCAGCCCCTCCAATCTGGTGAGGTGGAAGCCCAGTCTCAATGATCCCAATCTTCATCCCAATCTATTTCTTTTTAAATAAAAACAGTTGATTTCCAAAAAAATTCTCTGCAGCAGTTCCAAATTGCTGATAGCTGATATTGTCGAGTTCAAGAACGATTTTTTCCTGTTGAGTACTATCCAAATTCTCCGATGGAAAGGTAATCAGAAGATTCTGGATTTTATAATTTCCCAATATTTCAAGCAAGTTAGAAATACCATAACTAACATCGAAAACAAGTAACGAAATTTCCTCTAATGGAACAGAAGAATAATTTTCTTTTTCTACATCCAATCCCTGAAAACGCGAAAAACCTTTTTCAAACAGAAATCTTTCCACTTCCTCTTTATCTGTACCGCTCCTTGTGAAAAGATATGACCAAAATACGCCATTTGACAGTAGAAGAGCAGTATACAATCCAGCTGGACACCCCATATCCAGGATATATTTGTTTTCTATATCGATTTTCTGTTCAGATAGAAATAGCATCAATTTTTGACTGAAATTTCTTATTTCCCTATTCAGCATCCATATGGAAAATGTAGAAAACTGTTGAAAGATCTTCTTCAACCCTGTTGTTGAGTTATTTTTGATCTGTGACAAAACAAGTTTGTCGAATAAATATCGATTATGACCTTTATGTAAAAATGCAAAATTTTGAATATCAATATAGACCATACCATCGTCCTGCTCATAAATATTCTCATTAAACTCAGGTGGTTGAAAATCTTTATTCCTTTTAGCAGCAACGATTTCAATCTCTTCCTTTTTTAAACATTCTTTCAATGAATGAATAAACTCCACTCCCCTTGCACCTGTAATCTGGTTCCCGCCTATATGCTCTACAACAAGTCCATAGAAATGAAAATTGCCTATCTTCAAAACAATACAGTCATACACTCTGGGTGCAAAACCTGAGAGGTTTAAAATGTTACTGATAATGACTTTCTCAAAGAGAGTGCCTACAGCTTTTATTGAAATGAAGTTGGCGGCAGGTGCAATTTTACCAGAGGTATAATAAGGAGAAGTATCATATGAGATATCGGTACTCTTGACTATTTTCAGTCCAACCGATTCAGGGTAGCGAGAAAAAAAAGGCGGCAGTAATTGTTTTATCTTCTCATCATAAACGAGATAGACACTGTGTCGCCCCTGATCAAACCGAATATTGGCTTCTTGAAGAATCGAGTTAATATAACCTGTTGTTTTAACAACAGTTTTAATATCAACAGAAACGTTGAAAATTTGTTGCCGGAGGGGAAAATTATGCGGAAATGAGCAGAAATAACTCAGGAATCTTTTTACGATTATTGAAGAATAAAAATAAAGATCTTTATAATTCTCTAACATTAAAAAAAATCGTATCTTTTCCGGGATATTTCTTTTTATTACCTCCTTGATCGCCATAAAATTACAATATTTTAGAATGCAAAAAAGTGCGTATCAATTACCTATTGACGATAAATCCAGAAAATCGTTTCAATGGATTGATCCTGCTCAACAACAACATCCTTCATGTCAGGAGCAAAGTGAACCATTTTCTTGAGTAGTGTATTCAACTCTTCCAGAGAGATCCCGGAAAATTTCTGCTTATTGTAGGAATCAAGCACTTTATCCTGGTTCTTTCTAAGCTGTAAAACTGACAGCATCAGGCTTAACACCTTCTTTATCTTTTTGATACAGGGTGTTTTATTTATTGTACCAATTTCTCTTTCTTCAGAAATATCCAGCAAATCAAACGTGTCACATATCCTCTGGGCCGCGTTTCCATCCTGAGTATCCAGGCAATTCTCAATCAGTTCTTTTTGTTCTTGATCGAGCTTGCCCGGGTGAATTGTACTCTCCTGGCAGTAGTAGTCTATTGATTTCTGCAGCTCTTCTGGATTATTCGCTTCGATACTTATAAAGTTGGGAACATCCCCCTCCCAGACATCATCTCTTACGGGTCTGTAGGCTACAACCGGCTGACCCAGAAGAGCTGTTTCAACAGCCGTGGTACAGCCATTATGGACGACCATTCTGGCGGCAAGTGCCCAGGGATGAACAGAGTCTGAATGCTCAACAAAAACATTTGGATATGTTTTAAAAGTATTTCGATATGTGTCAAAATTCTCGGAAGGGTGAGGCCTTACGACGAAGTTCAAATCGTTATTGGTACTTGCCAACTGTTTAAATGTTTCAACAAATGCATAAAATAGTTTTTTCTTGAACTGATACATGCCAGGCCACTTAGGCCTGAGCGGTTCAACAAACTTTTCAGGATCGCAGTGATTATAAAAGCCAAAATGGGTGTTAAGTAAAACAAAGCGGCCAAATTTTTCTAAAATTGCGTCCCTTTTATCAAAATAAAACGATCGATACTTTTTATGAAGAAGATCAAAGCTTGGATTACCCACTGATCGAAGAAGAATATTCTCAACCGTTACGTTGTCTCTGAATATTTGAGCCGTTTCCGGCCCCCAGGACATAAAACAATCAACGTCCTTCAAGATCCTGTTGGAAAGTCTTCCCTTATAATAATCAGCAGAATAAATGATCCCCCCTTCGGTATCATGGACAACAACCTTCACTCCGGCCTGCTGCAAACTCCTGTAGAGTATTTCTCTTGCTTCTTTATAAACTGCACTGTCACCTATATAAATATGCGGTTTTACATGATCGAGATTTTCTTTTAAAGCTGACAGTTCACCCAGTGCAACTTTATATCCTCTGCCAGCCAGGTGAGCTGCCAACCAAAGTTTACCGTTAAACTCCCTTACTTTTGTTTCAATAGGTAAGACAACTCTTTTCATTGTGACTGGTGTGCTGTTGAGTTTTTAAGCATCTGTTCTGCCCAGATATTGAGATTAATCCATTGCCAAAGAAAAAAAGAATTATCCCCTTTGCCTGCAAAAAAATCTTCCATCGCCTTTTTACCTTTACTCCGGTCCACCCACCCCTGTTGCCAAAATGAAGGTGTGTCAATGGTATCCCTGACCCATTCCTTCAGCTCAGAACGAAACCATTCTCTTTGCGGGGTTTGCACAGAATGTTTGGCTGCCATTCGAATTGATTCCGGTAAAAATCTGCGTCCAACTCTTCTTAGAATATTCTTTGATAATCCTTTTTGAATAAAATCCTCTCTAGGTAATGCAAATTCATAAGAAAGTAAATGATGATCTAAAAAAGGAGGCCGTAGTTCCATTTCAGCAGACATACTCAATCGATCTCGAAATCTCAAAGCCCGCGGCAACTTGGTATAAACAAGTTCTCTATACATCAAGTTACGAAGTGCATCAGAAAATGGAGTGTCAAATACCGGTTGCTGTTTATCGACCGAGTCAATAAAATCTTGTGATAAACAGTCGGCTCTGACACTGCTTGTCAGATCCTGACCTTTTCCAGAATCGGATCCGGATTGAATTGCTTCTTTCATCTGGAAAAAAGCCATCTTTCTCTGTTCTGGTGTCGTGATGCCTGAGCAGGTAAGTTCCTCTTCAAGTTCTGAAAACTTCCCCTGCATATAGAGATCGGCCCACAACGCAGGAAGAAAACGACTGTAGCCCGCAAGCCCTTCATCAAGTCCACTCCCATCCATAATGACGGTAAAACCCTTTTGATGGGCCAGCTCAAAACAGGCAGTGTAACCACCAATGGGTACTCCGGCAAAAGGTTCCTCCTGAATCGTACACAGTCGTTGGACATTATCGGCAAATTGGTGGCAGGAATACTCAACGAAATGGGCTTTTCGATGAGTAAGCCGTGCCATCTCTTCTACATGTTTTCTTTCACTGTATTTCTCTTCAGCAAAAGATACGGAAAAGGCTTCTACCAGCGAAGAGTCTGGATGCACTTTGTCGAGTATGGACAGCAATGTTGTTGAATCTAAGCCACCACTCAAAGCGACACCAACAGGAACATCACTTCTCAGATGTTCTTTTACTGCACTTGTCGCTAAATGAAAGAATTTCTCTTCCCTTTCCAGCTCATCTTCAGCGATGGGACCAACGCTGGTCGTATCTGAAACATCCCAATATTTTTGCTGCGCCCCAGGTTGACTGTCCTGGACAATCATCCAACATGCGGAGCCAAGTTTGTGAATATCCTTGAAAAAAGTTTCATTCGTATGTTCATAGAAATCTCTAGCCAAAAAATCGTAGAGAATTTTTTCATTTACTCTGGCTTCAACTCCAGCCGCTAAAATCGGTTTGATTTCGGAAGCAAATATGAAGCTACCGTCAGCGACAGAGAAATAAAATGGTTTTATGCCAAGTCTGTCCCTCGCGCAGAAAAGGGTCTTATCAAGATTGTCCCATATTGCAAAGGCAAACATTCCATTGAATTTTTTAAGACAGTCAACACCCCAGCGAACATAGCTGTACAGAACAACCTCTGTATCTGTTTCAGAAAAAAAGGCAAAGCCATCCAGTTCTTTTCTCAGTTCAAGATAATTATAGACTTCACCATTATAGACAATGGTGTATCGCCCATCACTTGTGGTCATCGGTTGCCGACCAGCATCGCTGAGATCAATGATTTTCAGCCTTCTGTGTCCCAGGGCAATACCGTCGTCAGACCAATCACCAAATCCGTCCGGACCACGATGTTGAATCAACCCGGTCATCCTTCGGACGATCTCTATATCAGCTTTTTTCCCGGTTATTCCGGCGATTCCACACATCAGTCCTGTTTCTCTTGGCAATTGAGCAGACACTCTGCAATTTGGATATCGAGCATGGAATCTATATCGACAGAATGCTGTTCTTTCATAATATACGGTTTAACAGTTTCCCCATAAAAGCTCTGTTTCTCAATCAAAACCGAGGTTCTGGTTATAAGAACAGCCGGGCCGTTTCGAGCATATAACGTTGGAAGATTTTGTCTCTGGTATTTATCAAACGGTAGTGGCTCCTGCCAGAAATCATTTAACAAACCGTTTTCCAATGTCATGATGGAATAAGGGCTGTAACGATGATCAACCGGTACAACACTCACAACAGTATCAACATCCTGCTGCTTAAAAATCTCAATTGCTTCATCGATATGTTTAGAACGTCTAAGGGGTGACGTGGGCTGTAGAAGAACAACGCCGTCAGGCAGATAATTATCGTTTTGCTTAAACCATTCTAAAGCGTGGAGCACAACATCGATACTCGGAGTTTTATCACCTGAAAGATCCTCAGGACGACTGAAAGGAACCTCTACCCCGCAGGACTTTCCAACTGAAGCTATATCTTCCGAGTCGGTTGAAAGAACAACTCGATCAAGGTATTTGCTATCGAGAGCGGCATTGCAGGTATAGGACAAAAGGGGTTTATTTAAAAGAGGGTATATATTCTTTTGGGGAATACCCTTTGAACCACCTCGTGCGGGAATAAGTCCTAAGATTCGAGTCATATAAAGATAATCTTATAATTTGATGAAGAAAACAGATAGCAGGAATTAAAATCCTCATTTTCCAAATATTACTATTGGACAAATATCAGCTTTAAAGCTCAATCTTTACATTTCATTGTTAATCGAAAATGACTGGTTAAAAAATATGAACAAAATTTATTTCCTAATAAGAATTTCCCAACATATCCCAATGGATTAAAAGTCGTCCATCTTACTATAGGATTTGAAAAACCAGCTTCTCGTAATAATTCAATCCATGTATCAGGTTTATGATGCTTTTCCCATTCAATACCCGGATCTATAGGATTTTTTATTTTTAATAATGGATAAAGATTATATCTTGAGCAATCACAAATAATTACATCTGCACCTTTACTCATCATTGATCGTAATTTCAGAAACAATTTCAAATAAGTTTGCCTACATTCTTCTTGCTCTAACAATTTGATACAACTTGTTTCATCAAGATGATTAATGGAATCATACATTAATATAATATCAAATTTTTTATCACCTGGATCATAATCCTGTATAGGGTGCCTTGAAAAATTGAGTTTTCAAATAAAAGCCATATTTCTGATAATT
>CAZUUJ010000065.1:0-20843 GCA_964623625.1 uncultured Desulfocapsaceae bacterium | reverse complement strand
ATCGAATGAAAGATGCCGAAAAAGAGGTTATTTACGAGTTGTTCAAAGACCGGCTCGGTGAGGTTGTGAGTGGTATTGTTCAACGGTTTGAGCGGGGCAATATGATCGTCAACCTCGGCCGTACCGATGCTGTATTGACCAAGGATCAGCAGATTCCCAAACGTTCTTTCAAACAGGGAGATCGTATACGGGCATATCTTATGGATGTTCAGCAGAACAGCAGACATTCCCAACTGCTGCTGTCAAGAACATGTGATGAGTTTTTAGAGAAACTGTTTAATCTTGAAGTACCAGAGATCGCCGAAGGCATCGTCAAGATTATGGGTGTTAGCAGAGATCCGGGCTTTCGGGCCAAAATTGCCGTGAGTTCACTGGAGACCGATGTGGACCCGGTAGGCGCCTGTGTCGGCATGAAAGGTTCTCGTGTCCAGAACGTTGTTCAGGAGCTTCAGGGAGAACGTATCGATATTGTTCCATGGAGTCCTGATCCGGCAAAATATGTATATAACGCCCTGGCTCCCGCCCGGGTAAGCATGGTCATTGCCGACGAAGAGGCAAAGACGCTGCTGGTGGTTGTTCCGGATGATCAGCTCTCATTGGCCATCGGCCGTCAGGGACAGAACGTCCGGTTGGCTTCCAAGCTTCTGGGGTGGCGTATTGATGTCAAGAGCGAGCAGCGGTGGGCCAATCTCGATGATAAAGGCTACCAGTCATTGCTCACTATAGAGGGTATCAGTGAGGCTCTGGCCGATAAGCTATTTGGACGTGAGATAAAATCTGTCGGCGATATGGCTGTAGCATCCATTGAAGATCTGACTGTAATCAGGGCGATTGATGATGAAATGGCAGGATTTTTTATCAACTCCGCAAAGGAAAAAATAGAAAGCGGAGAGTATGAATCTTCTGAGGAGTCTGATTCAAATGGACAACAATCGGCTGAGGAACAGCCGGTGGAAGAGGCTCAGGAGCCGGAAGAAAACCAAGTAGCCGGTGATGAGGAAATGGTGGAGAACCTGGAAGAAGAGGAACCAACAGCTGAGCTGGAAGAAGAGCTGCAGGAAGAACAGGTTCCTTCCGAAGAAGAGTAGAATTGATCGGTGAGCAAGGTTCTTCGTACCTGTAAAACGTGTGGTAAAAAAACAAGTAAACAGAATCTGAATAGATATGTATTACGCGACGCCGCGCCAGTCCTGGACCATTCGTCAACTATGGATGGCAGAGGGGCGTATTGCTGTAAGAATAAACAATGTAACAGGCTGTTTCTGAAAAACGGAAACAAATGGAAAAGAGCTTTTCGTATCAAACTGTAATGAGTGGGAATGAGGTCATCGCACCACAAAGACGGGAGTATTAAATGAGCAGGGTGAGGGTCTACGAACTGGCCAAAGAGGCCGGTATGAGCAGTAAGGCGTTGGCTGATAAATTGATTGAACTGGGGTTCGACATCAAGGGACACAGCTCGACAGTTGATGCCGAAGAAGCTGATCGAATCCGTGAAACCGTTTTAAAGACCTCCAATACCGAACTGGTTGAAAAACGGATCAGCGGCTCGAAACGGCCTACTGTAATCAGACGGCGGTCAACAGTGATACGTCGCCGGCCGGCTGTCGAAGAAGAAGTTGATGAAGAAGCACTCAGCGAGGAAGAGCAGTCGAAAGAAGGTGAGCCGGAAACTCCGCCAACTGAGCCTGTAAAGGAAGAGGTCGAACAGGAGGCCGTTCCTGAGGAGGTTGTGGCCAAGGAAGAAGAGGTTCCTTCCGAAGAAGAGGTTCAGGAACAAGTTGTAGAGGCCGAAGAGAAACCGAAGAAAAAGAAAAAGGGAAAGAAAGCCGAAGCCCGAAAACCGATAGCCAAAGTTGTCGGTACTATCGATATTCCTGTTGAAAAGGAAAAACCGGCACGGGGCAGGAAGAAAGGGAAACGGTCGGGAACAATCCGTACTCAACGGCCTTCCGTAGCCGATCAAGCTCCTGGTCCGTTGACTGATCAGGGAGCCAAGGGCAAAAAAAAGGATCGGCGCGTCTCAGAAGTTGATAAAGACCGGGCAACCAAAGGCAGAAAACAGAAGAAAGGTCGTAAAAAGGTTAAATTCACCCATTTCGGAGCTGATTATGAAAGCGGTTTTGGCCCAAGGGGCCGGCGGGCGAGAGGGAGGAAGAAAAAGAAGGCCGCCCAGCCTCCCTCCGAAATGAAAGCGAGCAAGAAACGGATAAAGGTTTACGAGACCATTACCGTCGGTGACCTCGCCGCACGCATGCGTGTCAAGGCCAGTGAAGTTATTGCCAAGCTGATGGGACTTGGAGTCATGGCCACCATGAATCAGGCCCTGGATGTGGATACGGCAACCATCATTGCCACTGATTTTGAATATGAGATTGAACAGGGAATTACAGAGGAGATCGGTATCCAGCAGCTCAAAGAGCAGGAAGAAGGCGGTGAAGCTATTCCCCGTTCTCCTGTAGTGACCGTCATGGGTCACGTCGATCATGGAAAGACCTCAATTCTCGATGCTATTCGCAAGACCGATGTGGCAGAGGGGGAAGCCGGTGGAATCACCCAGCATATCGGTGCATACCATGTCAAATCCAAAGATGGAGACGTCACCTTTGTCGATACTCCTGGTCATGCTGCCTTTACTGAAATGCGATCCCGTGGTGCCCAGATCACAGACCTGGTCATTCTGGTGGTGGCTGCAGATGATGGGGCTATGGAGCAGACCAGAGAGGCAATCCACCATGCCCAGGCAGCTGAAGTACCGCTCATTGTAGCTGTGAATAAGATTGATAAGGACAATGCTGATCCGGATCGGGTCAAGAGGGAATTGGCCGAACTTGATCTGACCCCTGAAGAGTGGGGAGGCGACACCATTTACTGTGAGACATCGGCAAAGAATAATAGCGGTATTTCCACCCTGATGGAGAATATGCAGCTCATGGCGGAGATGCTTGAGCTCAGGGCCGATCCCAACAGGAAAGCTACCGGCAGGGTTGTGGAGGCAAAACTCGATAAAGGAAGAGGTGCCGTTGCCACAGTACTTGTTCAGGAAGGGACACTCAAAAAGGGAGACCATTTTGTTGTCGGCCAGTTCAGCGGTAAAGTTCGGGCCATGTTTAATGATAAAAACAAGCCCATTGCAGAGGCTGGGCCGTCTATTCCGGTCGAAGTTCAGGGGCTTTCTGGAGTACCGTCTGCTGGTGATGAGTTTATTGTTGTGACCGATGAGAAAATGGCCAAGACTGTTTCCCAGTCTCGCTCGCTCAAGGCCCGGGAGCAGGGATTGGCGAGCAGTTCCAGGATCTCGCTTGATAAACTGTTTGAAAAGATGAGTGAAACAGACGTGCTGGAACTGCGGGTTGTTCTGCGGGCCGATGTCCAGGGTACACTGGAGGCCTTTGCCAAGGCGGCAGAAAAGCTCTCTACCGATGAGGTGAAAGTCCGGGTTCTCCATGAAGGCACCGGAACCATTACCGAATCCGATATCCTGCTTGCTTCCGCGTCCGAAGCGATCATTATCGGTTTTAACGTTCGACCGACGGCCAAGGTGAAAGAACTGGCCGCCAAAGAGAACATTGATGTTCGGTCGTATGATGTAATCTATCATGCCCTTGATGATATCAAAAAGGCCATGGCCGGTATGCTCGAGCCCACCTTTGAAGAAGATGTCATCGGCACTGCCGAAGTCAGGGATACCTTCAAAGTTCCCAAAGTTGGAACCATTGCCGGCTGCTCTGTGGCTGAAGGGCTTATCAGAAGGAAGGCGGGTGTCCGGGTATTACGCGAAGGTGTAGTCATCTACACCGGTAAAATAGGCTCGTTGAAGCGGTTTAAAGATGATGCCAAAGAGGTTAGCTCAGGCTATGAATGTGGTATCGGTGTGGAGAATTTCAACGATATCAAGGTCGGTGACCTCCTGGAGGCCTTCGAGATGCGGGAAGTTGAAACGGAGCTTGGTGGCGAAGGTGAGCAGTAGTGTCGATCTGGAATCCTAAAGAGACCCTTGATTCCATAGGGCTGGGCAGGACTCAGCAGAAGCGCTCCGTCCGGGTTGCCGATGTGATCCGCAATGAAATCTCCCTGCTGCTGGTTAGTAAAATAAGAGACCCTAAACTCGAATCTGTGTCGATTTCCAGAGTCGAGCTTTCCGATGACCTGAAATATGCCACGATTTTCTTCACCCTGCTTTACGGCAAGCAAAAAAGGCGCAGTGCCGAAGATGGTCTGGAGCGGGCCAAGGGATTTATCCGCAGTCATCTGGCCAAGACCCTCAATTTTCGGTACACCCCGAAGCTGAGATTTATCTATGATAACACAGCTGAAAAGGTGGAAGAGATCGAAAAACTGTTCGAGGAAATAGCCCAGGAAAGAAAGAACGGCAGTGAGGAAGAGGCAGGCGGTGATTCCTGATCGGATCAGACAGAAAATCGAACAGATAAATTGTGTGATCCTGGTCACCCATATGAACCCCGATGGGGATGCACTGGGTTCTATGTTCGGCTTTGCTGAAATGTTGCGCTCACTTGGTAAAAACGTACTGTGCTACCTTGAAGAACCGGTTTCTCATATCTGGAAATTTTTACCGGGTTGTCAGCGGGCCGTTATCGATATTGACGCGGTCAAGCAGTTTGCTGCCTCGGCAGACGGGGATCTTGCGATTGTATCGCTCGACTGCGGTTCTGCTGAGAGGCTGGGACGCCATAAGGATGAACTGCTGGCCGTTAAGCCGTTTCTGGTGATTGATCATCACCGGGGTCATGAGCGGTATGGTACGGATCTCTGGTTGGAGTCGGCTCGATCGTCCACCGGTGAAATGATCTATAAACTGGGGCAGGAACTGGGTGCGACCATTTCGGCTGAATGCGCCGAGAATCTGTATGTGGCAATCTGCACCGATACCGGATCGTTCAGGTACGATTCGACAACATCAACAACCATGAGAATAGCAGCCGATCTGCTTGACAGGGGAGTGAATCCGGCAAAAACGGCTTCAAATATTTATGACAATTATTCCCTTGCCAGGTTGAGGTTGATGGAACAGGTGCTTTCTACACTGGAACTGCACAGGTCCGGGCAACTGGCATTTATCCATGTGACCCGGGAAATGATGGACAACACGGGGGCTAGCGATGGCGATACTGAAGGATTCATTAATTATCCACGCTCGCTTCGATCAGTGAAAGTGGCTGTATTTCTCAAGGAAATGAAAGATGGTGTGATTGCGGTCAGTATGCGGGCAAAGGGCGAATGCGATGTGGCCGCCATAGCCGCTTGGTTTGGCGGTGGTGGTCATCGCAACGCTGCCGGCTGCCGGTTTTTCGATTCCACCCTGGAACAGGTTCGTGAGCAGATGTTGACCAAATTGGGCAACGCTTTGGGTTGATAACTCAAATGAATTACACTGGAGGTTTCTATCGAGGAAGGCCAGTGAATCAGTCGGATAAATAACCACGCATTATACAGTTGGGATATAATAAAAGAGAGTTGTGTCGAAACAGGATAATGGTATATTTTCAGCCGGAATTTTCCTGATTGATAAGCCGGCCGGGTTCAGCTCCTTTCAGATTATTCGTCGTGTTCGATATCTGCTCGGTATTAAGAAAGTTGGCCATGCCGGAACTCTTGATCCATTTGCTACCGGGTTGCTTGTTGTCTGCGGTGGGCGACCGGCAACCAGGCTGATTTCCTCAATAATGGAGGGAGAAAAGGAGTATCTGGCAACACTGAGGCTGGGAGTGGAGACCATGACCCAGGACCCGGAAGGAGAGATCATCAGTCGGAAAAGCGTGGGTGAACTGACAGCCCACCAGGTTGAGACCTGTTTTGAACATTTCCGGGGTGAAATCAGTCAGATTCCTCCGGCCTATTCGGCCTTGAAACATAAAGGAAAGCCACTTTACTATTATGCCAGAAAGGGTACAAAAATAGTAAAAGAACCCAGGCGGGTCACCATTAAAAGCCTTGAGCGAACCGGTAGAGGAAAAGATCTTTCAGGAGATACTGTTGACCTGAAAATACGAGTTGTCTGCTCCAAGGGGACATATATCCGGACGCTGGCATCGGATATCGGCCAAAAGCTTGGCTGCGGCGGCTGTCTTGTCAAGCTTCGCCGGACAAGATCTGGCTTCTTTTCGGTTGATAACAGTATTGACGGACAGCTGCTCTTTAGTGAAAAAAGCCTCGAGAGTTTAATGAGCGTGTATAAACCGGTGGAAACGGTACTTGATAAATTGGTGGAAGAAAAGCGATGAGCGACAGTCGGGTTGACAGGAAATGACTTGACAGCAAACCGTTTTGTCCATCTAAATAGTTGCAAAAATCGGCTGAAATGATTAATTGTAGGGTTGATTAACGATCCAGCGAATTGATCAGCATAATCAAAACGAGACTTGTAAATATTCTATGACCTATTCTTAAGAATTATAAGAATAGATCATGGTATGGATAAGAGAATAGAATAGGTAATTATTACCATATCAGGAGGTTTGTTGTGGCACAAACGGCAGTAAAGAAGAACGAGATTATTGAAAAATACAAGATTCATCCATCCGATACGGGGTCGTCCGAAGTTCAGATTGCCCTGCTGTCAGACAGGATCCAGTACCTTACCGAACATTTCAAGGTCCACAAGAAAGATCATCACTCAAGACAGGGATTGCTGAAGCTTGTCGGCCAGCGAAGAAGTCTGCTTGATTATCTCAAAAAGAAGGATGTGAACAAATATCGCGCTCTGATTGAAGAGCTTGGTATCAGAAAATAAGCTGGTACCTCTTAAGTTAGAATTATCGAAACACCACCGGAAGGCGGGAACAGCCGGTGGTGTTTTGTTTTTTTACGTGTTTGGTCAGGAAATTGCCTTTTTGTTCAAACTCTGTGTCATGCGAAAAAGATGTTGTGACGGTTCATGTCGCCCACTCTTTTCAGCAGTCCCAGGTTTTGTACAAAATGACCAATTTCCCGACCTTCACACCAACTAATTAATTAAGTCGGAAAGATGGGTCCTTCCCGCCCGGGCCTGGTAAAAAATTGATTTTTTACCGCGTTTTCCATTGGAGAAATAATGTATAGAAAAGTAGAAGCTGAAATCGGCGGCAAGACCATTGTCATCGAAACAGGAAAATTGGCCAAACAGGCCTCGGCTTCGGTTACCGTTCAGTGCGGCGATACCATCGTGTTGGTAACTGTGGTCGGTGCTAAAGAAAATAAACCGGAGTTGGGTTTCCTTCCACTCACCATTGAATATCAGGAAAAGCTGGCCTCGGTCGGGCGAATTCCAGGGAATTATTTTAGACGAGAAATAGGTCGGCCAAGCGACAGTGAGGTGTTGACCTGTCGGATTATTGATCGCCCGATGCGTCCTTTGTTTCCGGAGGGTTATTGTTCTGAGACCCAGGTGATTGCCACCGTACTGTCCGCCGATCAGGAAAATGATCCGGATGTCCTGGCCCTTACCGGCGCCTCTTGCGTTCTCACTCTGTCGGATATTCCCTTTGACGGTCCGGTTGCGGGAGCCAGAGTCGGTTGTGTGGATGGTGAATTTATTATCAATCCGACCACAACAGAGTTAGAGAATTCGGCAATGGATATCGTTGTCGCCTCAACTCGCAACGCCGTTGTGATGGTCGAGGGAAAGGCCGATTCATTGAGTGAAGATGAAGTTCTTAACGCGATCCTGTTTGCCTATGAGCAAGTGCAACCGCTGATTGCTCTACAGGATGATCTTCGCACCACCAATGGTAAGGAGAAACGGGTTGTCGCACCGGTTGAGCTTGATGAAGCCCTGATGGCAAAGGTCAAGGGTGTTGCCGCTGCCGGTATGGATAAGGTGGTCACCACCGCTGATAAGCTTGAGCGCGGCCGTCTCTATGATGAGCTGAAAGAGTCGGTCATTGATGAGCTTGATGAGGATGGTGAGCGTGGCGGTGAGATCGCTGGTATACTTTCGACCTATAAAAAGAAAGTAATGCGTGCCAATATTGTCGATAAGGGTGAGCGTATCGATGGCCGTGCTTTCAATGAAGTGCGACCCATCAGCTGCGAGGTTGGTTATTTGCCCAGAACCCACGGTTCTTCACTGTTTACCCGTGGTGAAACCCAAACCCTGGTCACAGCGACTCTGGGCAGTGAGAGGGATCAGCAGCGGGTAGAAACGCTGGCTGGAGAAGAATACAATCGTTTCATGCTCCACTACAACTTTCCGCCTTATTGTGTAGGGGAGGCCCGTTTTCTACGAGGTCCATCGAGAAGGGATGTGGGCCACGGAACCCTGGCCAAAAGAGGTATTTCAGCTGTTATTCCCAACGAGGACGAGTTTCCCTATGCCATCCGGGTTGTCTCCGAAGTTCTGGAGTCAAACGGATCGTCGTCCATGGCCACCGTCTGCGGCGGTTCCATGGCCCTGATGGATGCTGGTGTGCCCATTAAAAAACCGGTATCCGGTATAGCCATGGGCTTGATTAAAGAGGGTGAAAACATCGTTGTCCTCTCAGACATCCTGGGTGATGAGGATCACCTAGGCGATATGGATTTCAAGGTTGTCGGTACCGATGAGGGAATCACCTCTTTGCAGATGGACATCAAGATAGAAGGTGTCAGCCGAGAAATTCTCAGCCAGGCACTGGCCCAGGCCAAAGAAGGCCGTCTCCATATCCTGGATGAGATGGAGAAAGGCATTGCCGAGGCCCGTGAAGAGATTTCCGAACACGCACCAAAATATTTTGTCCACACGATAAATCCCGATAAGATTCGTGATATTATCGGGCCTGGTGGCAAGATCATTAAAGAGCTCTCAGCCGAATATGATGCCAAGATAGAAGTAGATGATTCCGGCCTGGTGAAGATGTTTACCCATGGTGGTGAACAGGCTGATGCGCTGCTTGAGCGGATCAAAGAGATTACCGCTGAAGCTGAGGTAGGTAAGACCTACAAAGGTGTGGTCAAGACCATCAAGGAGTTCGGCGCCTTTGTCGAGGTGCTTCCGGGCACTGACGGGCTGGTTCATATTTCAGAACTTGCCCATAAACGGGTGAATAAAGTAACCGATATCCTCCAGGAAGGTGACGAGGTTGAGGTCAAAGTCCTTGAGGTTGATGGCCGAGGTAGAATTCGTCTCAGCCGTAAAGCCCTTCTTGAAAAAGAATAGAGGCTTAAACGGAAACCGAACCCCTTATTATAAAAAAGAAAAGGGGCTGTCCCGACAGGGACAGCCCCTTTTTTTATGGCTTTTCTGATCGTTTTTTTCGTCTAAAAGTGGTCTTGAGACTTGACCCTGTTTTGATCTGATCCTATTATCTTTCTGATTACCAATGAAACTATGCCTAACACGAGGTGTTGTCGATTTGTCAGTCTGGGTTGTGAATCATTTGTAATAAGAATAATCTTTGATGGATGAGAGTTTCCCTTTATAACTAAACCATGTGACAATTCTTATTCAATTATTTACGGATGTTTGAGCCTGTATTGAGAGTATTTTCAATTTTGTTTGAAAGGAGAAAAAAATGAAGACGGCATCATATTTGAGAGTTGGTTTATTTTTTTTCATCAGTTTCATCCTTATTGCCATGTTATTTCTGCAAACGTCTTTTGCCGGTGCAGGCGACTCGTTAGCACAGGGAAAAAAAGCGTTTGAAAGCAAGTGTGGGCGCTGTCACTCATTAACAAAAGCCCTGACCGGCATCCAAACCAAACCTGAGTGGAAGAAAACAGTGAAAAAGATGGTAGCCTATGGTGCTGGTCTCAACCGCAAAGAGAGAAAAAATGTCGTACAATATCTTAGTACCCGGTCGCTGTTTGACCGGTCCTGTTCTCTCTGTCATGAATTGAGCCAGGTTGTCACCGACGATTCAGCAACCAGGAACTGGCAAAAAACCATTGAGGAAATGGGCGACCATTTCAAGGATGTCGAGTTCAAGAAAAAAGTTGTGGGCAAACAGCCGCCGACCAAGAAAGAACAAAAAGAGATTGTTCAGTTGTTGAAACTATTGCTGTCTGAGTGAAACAAAGGAACGGGGAATGAAATAACGGCAGATCGTTAGCCAACGATCTGCCGTTATTTTGTATAAGATAATCAGCCGCCCAGATATGCTTTTTTCACATCGGGGTTATTGAGTAGTTCAGCGGAAGCACCTTCAAGGACCATGTGTCCGTTCTCAATCACATACCCTCGCTGAGCGAATTTCAGTGCCAATCGAGCGTTCTGCTCAACCAACAGGATTGTAGTACCTTTGCTGTTAATCTCTTTTAAAGCATCAAACATGGAGAGCATCATTAGCGGCGCCAGTCCCATGGATGGTTCATCGAGCAGCATGATATTACGGCCGCTCATATAGGCCCGGCCGACGGCAAGCATCTGCTGCTCACCACCGCTGAGCGTGCCGGATGACTGTGTTTTACGTTCCTCAAGGCGGGGAAAAATTGAAAATACTCGCTTGATGTCCTTTCTGATCTGGTCCGTATCTTTCCTGGCAAAAGTGGCGAGTTGAAGGTTCTCCAGAACAGTAAGATTGCCAAACAATCGACGACCTTCCGGAACATGGGAGATACCCAGTTCGCTGACAACCTTGTCCGGTTCATAACTAAGAAGGTCTTTACCTTCATAGGTCATTTTTGAGCCTGGCTCAGACGGTTGCAGTCTGGAGATGGCCCTCAAGGTCGTTGATTTTCCTGCACCGTTTGCTCCAATAATACAGACGATTTCACCCTGTTTGATGTTGAAGTTGATCCCGTGAAGCGCCTTAATCGAACCGTAGGAGACGTGCAGGTTTTCAATTGTAAGCTGCATTAATGGATATCCTCCTTTCCAAGATATGCTTCAATCACCTCGGGGTTGTTCTGAATTTCTTCGGGTGTTCCTTCGGCGATCACTTCCCCAAAAACCAGTGTCTGGATGGTTTCGCACAGCTCCATAACAAATTTCAGCCGATGTTCGATCAGGAAAATGGCCACATCAAAATCACGGTGAATTTGCCGAATAATGTCAATCATTCGGTTGAGCTCATCGGGGGTCATACCGGCAGTCGGCTCATCAAGGAAAAGAACCTTGGGATTGGTAGCCATGGCTCTGGCCATTTCAACCCGACGCTGGGCACCGTATGGCAGGCTTGTCACCAGCTGTTCGTTGAAATTGGCCACATCAAATGTTTCGAGCAGGTGTTGGGCCTTGGCATGGATTCGTTTTTCTTCCCGGTGACAACGGGCGGAACCGAAAAAAGCACCTAAGAGCCCATACTCCAGTTGGGAGTAACAGGCCATTTTCACATGCTCGATAACCGTCATATGTCGCCAGAGCAACATGTTCTGGAAGGTGCGCCCCAGACCCAATGCGGCTATTTCGTGTGTCCTGTGACCGATCAGGTTATGACCGTCCAGTTCGATATTTCCCTCGGTCGGTGTATGGATACCTGAAATCAGATTGAATATTGTAGTCTTGCCGGCACCGTTTGGCCCGATCAGCCCCTTGATATTCCCAGGCTCCAGGACCAGGTTGTATTTATGGACAGCCCGCAGACCGCCGAAGTAATGGGTCACATTATCAACCTGCAGTAATGTCATGGCTGCTGCTCCTTGTCCGTCTGGTTTTTCGGTTTCATCAGCTCCTTGGGCTTAAATTCGGTAAAGGAGATCAGTCCGGTTGGGCGGACCAGCATGACAATAATGAGCAGCAGCGGAATGATAATCCATTTAAACAGCTCCAATGGCCGCAAAGCTTCACTGAGCAGGTTGATGGAGATGGCGCCGACGATTGAGCCGGTCACCGAGTTGAGGCCGCCAAAGTAGACCATGGCAAGGATCTCAGCCAACCTCTGGATTCCAAAAGAGCCCGGGTTGACATAGCGAAGGACATGGGCGAACAGTCCGCCGGCCACCCCGGCCCAAAAGGCGGCAAACATAAAGGTGATAATCTTTGTTTTCCTTGTATTCACTGTCATGGCTTCGGCAGCCATCTCATTATCCCGTACCGCGCAGAGCGCCTTACCCATAGTCGAACGGACGAAGTTGTTAATCACCCAGATGCAAAGGACCATGCCGATGAAGACGGCCGGCAATGTAGAGTAGTTGGGCTGACTGGCCATCCCTCGAGGACCTCCGACGAATTCAAGGTTCTCGATAGCACTTTTAACGATAAAGAGAAAAGCCAAAGAGATAATGGCCAGATAGTCCCCTCGTGTTCGAAATGACGGGATGGCAACGATCAGGGCCCCGAGTGAGGCAACAAAACCCCCGAAAATAAGGGCAATGGGGAAAAAGTAAGGCCCCAGAGCCTGCGGCAGTAAAGCATCACCAAAGAGTTTGTCGTTGGCAAACAGCATCAACGTGAAAGTAGATGATGCGTAAGCCCCTAAAGCCATAAATCCCGGATGGGAACAGGAGAATTCTCCCATATAACCGTTAATGACATTAACGGACAGGGTCAGCATAACGGCTATCATAGTCAGCTTGAGAACCAGCACCCGGTAGTCGCTCATATCGCCCCAGATATGGAGGATACCATACAACAGGCCAAGATGAATGGCGGCAGCAATGGTAACAGGACCTTTGTCCAGGTAGGCCGCCAACCTGTTTGCTCCACTCCGAGTGACTTTGGCAATGATTGTCACAGGTATCAGGTAGACAAGAAACATATAGCCGACGACGCTGGGGATAAACAGCGGTTTTTTCAGCATAATTAAACAGCCGAAAAGAACAGGGATCTTGGGAAGGCCGAGATAGTAGGAGATCGCATCACCAAGAAAATATTCCACCAGAACGGCACAGAAAATTCCGAAAAGCCAGCCGATCAGCGGAATATTTCCATATATTTTGCCCAGTCGCTCCTTCAGCCTGATGCCTGATGAATTTGTTGTTCGTTCTTTTTTATCAGTAGTCATAAGACAGTTCACCGGTTTAGTAGTAATGCTGATCTACAATCTCAATTGTGTACTGTGAGGCTGACCGAAGAACCCGTGGGGCCTCATGGTCAGGATCAATAAAATGATCGAGTAGGCAATAAGATCCCTAAATGTCGATGGGAAGATCCAGGCGGTAAATATCTCGATAAAACCAAGGAGAAATCCGGCAAGAGCCGCACCCAGGATAGATCCGCGACCGCCGAGGATAGCAGCGACAAAGGCCTTCCAGCCAAGTAGAATACCCATATATGGGTCAAGGACCGGATATGCAGTACCGTAGAGGATGCCGGCCGCAGCGGCTAAGGCTGAACCGATGGCAAAGGTCAGCGGTGCGATTTTATTAATTGATACTCCCATCAGGGGGACGACAAGATAATCGTATGACATGGCCCGCATGGCCATTCCCCATCTAGTCTTTTGAATAAACAGATGCAGAGCCGACATGAGCGCCAGGGCAACAACGACTATGAGTATCTTCTTGTTCGTGACAAAAATTCCCCCAAACTGGTAAGTGGTAGACTCGATAAGCTGGGGAAAACTCAACCGTCTGGCCCCAAGAATAGCCAGGTTGCCGGTTTCCAGAATAATGCCGATCATCAAACCGGTAATTGCGGCAGAGGCGCGGGGTGCTTCCCGTAAGGGACGATAACCGACCCGTTCAATGAACATACCCACAAATGAGGTCAAAAACATGGCAATGAGGATGGTGATAACAAGCAGCAGCCATCCTGGGACCGGTAGACTGATAACCGCAACCAGGCCGAGCAGAGCGGTTGCAATGCCAAAACCGATATAGGCACCGACCATGAAGATGTCGCCATGGGCAAAGTTGAACAGCATCAGGATGGAGTACACCATGGAATAGCCAAGGGCAATCAGAGCGTAAAAGCTACCCCACTGAAGAGCATTGACTATGTTTTGCAAAAAAAGATCCATTCCAATTGCTCCTGAGAACAACGTAATAAAAGAAGGGCGAGAGAGTTATATTACGTATACTCCCGCCCTTTATATATAGTTTGTTACCTGACCGGTAAATTTTCATACCGATCTTCGAAAAGTTACTTCCGTTTATTTAGGGCAAACTGACTTATAAAATTCATAAGCACCCTGGTCACTGATCCGGACAATAACGGCACATTTTTTCGGATCACCATCTTCAGTGAAGGTCATATCACCGGTAATACCCTTGAAATTTTTAATTTTTGCCATGGCATCACGAACGGCCTTACGGTCTTCTTTAATTTTACCCGTGATTTTGCCACTGTTTTCAACAGCTGTCTGTACAAGTCTCAGAGAGTCCCAGGTAAGCGCCGCTACATCATCAGGTACATAACCATGCTCTTTCTGATAACGGTCGATAAAGGCCTTGGTATCACCTTTGGCACCGGCTGCTGCGTAATGGGTGGAGAAAAATTGGCCGTAACAGTCTTTGCCGCACAGAGTAACAGTCTCAGCGGAGCCCCAGGAGTCGCTGCCGACAATGGGTCCTTTCCAGCCGAGTTCATGAGCCTGTTGAACAATCAGGGCAACTTCATTGTAATATTGAGGGGTAAACAGCACCTGGGCTCCAGATTTGTTGATTTTGGACAACTGTGAACTGAAGTCGGTGTCTTTGGTGGTAAAGCTTTCATAAGCTACAACCGAGCCGGCGCCATGGATTTTCTCCCAGGCCTGCTTGAAGAATTCTGCCAGTCCTTTGGGGTAATCGCTGGCCACATCATAGAGAACTGCCGCTTTGGAGAACTTGAATTCCTCTGTGATAAAGTTTGCCAGAACCGGACCCTGGAAGGGGTCGAGAAAGCAGCCACGGAATACAAAGGGCCGATCCTTAGTCGAATCCGGATTGGTGGACCATGGAGTAATCATAGGTGTCTCATAATTATTGGCCACGTCACCTGCCGGTACAGCCTGTTTAGAGGACTGAGGTCCGACGATAAAGAGGACTTCATCTTCAGTGATCATTTTGGTGTTTGCCTTTACCGCTGATTCGGCTTTGGCTTCGTTGTCTTCAATGACAAGCTCAACAGGGTATTTTTTGCCACCAACACTCAGACCGCCCGCTGCTTCTATGTCAGCCAGCCACATTTTGGCCGCAAACTTGGTCCCTTCCCCAACCTTCGGAATATCGCCGGTTATAGGAGCGTTGATACCTATTTTGATAACGGCCTTCCGTCCAAAACTCCAGCAATTTGATGAAAACAGCAGCGAGGCGATAACGCCAAGAGCGATACCGGAAATGATCTTTTTCATGGTGTCTCCTTTTTTCGGAATAGGTTTAGGATGATATCGGTACTACTGATCAAAAAAGGTTGATTATGAACTTGAGTAACAACAGTTCGTATCAGGGTTGATTAGCATATACTGTCTTTTGATTCAATTGATTTCCCAGTTCATATGGAGAAAATTGAGTATTGAAATGTTTTTTTTGATAAAAGACCCTCTTGTTGTTGTTTCAAGGTTTTCTCTGTTTCCATTATCCGGGTGATTGTATAGAATGGCACCGTTTGTGCATGTCATGCGTCTCTGGGTGAAACCGGTAAATGAATCTACAGATTCGGATAAATCAGCAATAGCGCAGCCAACAGGTGTCCAATGGAAGAAAAAACACTCCTTTTTACATGGCTTAATCCAGAAAAAAGCATGGATATGCAATTGCCACACTACCACTCCGAATTTGCTTCCGGTATGGATGTTGCCGCCTTTTTAGATGAATCTGTTACCATTCATCCAGGGAAATCGCATCTTGTACCAACCGGTTTTGCTGTCGCTATTCCTGTTGGTTACGAGCTTCAGGTTCGACCGCGTTCCGGTCTGGCAATCAAACATAAGATCACCATTATCAATACACCGGGAACCATTGATGCCGATTATCGTGGAGAAGTTCGAATCGGTCTGATTAATCTGGGCAAGGAGCCGTTTATCATAAGCAGAGGTGATCGTATTGCCCAGATGATTCTTGCTCCTGTTTGCAGGGCCAAGGTTCATGTTGTTGATTCTCTGGATGAAACCGGGCGAGGCAGCGGCGGATTCGGGCATACCGGGGTGTAATTGGTGAAATTTTCCGTTCTTGGCAGTGGCAGTCGTGGCAACAGTGTGTATATCGAATCCGGTTCCAGTGGTATTCTCATCGATAGCGGTTTTTCCGGAATACAAACAGAGGCAAGGCTTAAGCAAATCGACCGTGAACTCGGTCAGGTTGAGGCCATTTTTGTCACCCACGAACATCACGATCATATCGGAGGGGTAGGCGTTCTATCCAGGCGATGCAGGCTTCCTGTTTATGCGAATGTACCAACCTTTTCCGCTGGGGAAAAGAAGCTCGGTAAACTGCACAAACGGGTGGAGACCGAAGTGGGTGAGGCGATTGATTTTGGCGATTTTCACATCCGTTCATTCTCTATTTCCCACGATGCGGCGGAACCGGTCGGCTATATGATCAGCGATGGTAAGGTCAGCTTGGGATATTGTACCGATATCGGCAAGGTGACAGCACTGGTCGGGCGCCATCTTGCCGACTGCAACGCGCTTGTTCTGGAATTCAACCACGATCTTGAGATGTTGAAGAACGGTCCGTATCCTCTTCAGCTTCAGCAACGGGTCAAATCCAGCCACGGACATCTGGCAAATATCGATGCCGCTGCTTTCTTAGACAAACTCCTCCATGATGACTTGAAACATGTCATTCTCGCTCATCTGAGTGAAACCAACAACGATCCGGCTTTAGCCCTTCTGGAGGCAAAGACCAGGATTCCCACCGAATTCGCAGCCCGTCTTCATGTGGCCTACCAGCATCAACCAACCGATTTGCTCGATTTGTAAATCGTTCTTTTTGGGATGAAATCATTTGGTCCAGACCTTGGCTGTTCCCCAATTTAAGTTATTATTGGTCATCTTTTGTTATTCTGTGGTATTCTCTGGCTGTTCTTGTCTGTTTTTGTAGAATCTCAATCGGCCGTTAAAGAGGCAATGAAGATGAATATGAAAAAGAGAGATACCTATCTCAACACGAAAGAGGTAGCCCGTTTCCTTCAGGTCAACGAGAAGATTATCTATTCGCTGATCCATCAGAAGGGCTTGCCGGCAACAAAGGTCACGGGCAAGTGGCTGTTTCCTCGTCAGCTAGTCGAAGAGTGGCTGGAAACCAATCTGCTGAACTACAAAAAGGGTGGAGCGGAAACCACAACCGACGCCGGACGGCTCTATATTGCCGGCAGCGATGATCCGCTGCTGCAACAGTTGTTTGGTTTCTACCGGGCAAAGGTTAAGGAACCAACTTTATTTTTTGCCAACCTTGGGAGTATGGGGGGCTTGAAGAGTCTACGCCGAGGGCTTTGTCATATTGCTGCCTGTCATCTGCTTCAGGATGATGAGCAGGAATACAACTTTGACTTTGCCGGCAAAGAGCTGGACCATCAACCGGTTTTTATCAATTTTGCCGGACGTGAGCAGGGGCTGCTGCTTCAGAAAGACAACCCAAAAGATATCAACTCGGTGACTGATCTGGCACGGCGGGATGTGACAATGATCAATCGTCCCCTGGGGACAGGAACCCGGCTGCTTCTGGATTATGAGATCAGCCGCTCTGAGATCTCGGTGAGCGAGATAGACGGGTATGGCAACGAGCGGTCCCGACATCTCGATGTCGGATTGGAGGTCCTTTCGGGCAGGGCGGATGCGGCTCCGGCTATCAGGGCCGTTGCCGGTTTTCTTGATCTTGATTTCATGCCGCTCAGGTGGGAGCGATTTGACCTGCTTGTCGATCATGAATGCTTTTTTGATCCAGCCGTGCAGTCCTTTCTTGCTCTCTTGCAGGATAAAGCGTTCCATCAGTTAGCTGAATCGTTTGACGGATATGATTTATCCCTTTGCGGAAAAGTTGTTTTCCCTGACACATTAACAGAAAAAGAGGATTTGGAATGAACAGATCAGCCATTAGCTGCTTTGTATTGATACACATATTATTTATTGCCTGGAACAACTCATCGTTTGGATCGGAAAAGACCCTGACCATGTCGACTACCACCTCCACTCAATCCTCAGGTCTGCTCGACCTGCTGGTGCCGGCTTTCAAGGCTGACAGCGGAATCAGCATCAAGGTGATTGCCAAAGGAACGGGTGCGGCAATCCGGGACGGTAAGGAAGGCAATGTGGATGTGATTTTTGTTCATGCAAAAGGTAGAGAGCTTAAATTTGTTGCTGATGGGTATGGTACAAAGCGGTATCCAGTCATGCATAATGACTTTGTCGTAGTCGGAGCCCCGGAGGATCCGGCAACCATCAAAGGGATGAACAACTGCAGCAAAGCACTTGCCAGGATTGCAGCAGCAGGATCAGTATTTATTTCTAGAGGGGATGATTCCGGCACCCATACCAAAGAGCAGTATCTCTGGAAGAAATCAGGGGTCAAGATTGCCGAACAGGAGCAGGTGATTGTCAAAAAGGGCAAAAAAAAGAGGGTTCGTTTTAACAGCCCGGCCGATTCGTCCTCCTGGTATTATTCCATCGGTCAGGGGATGGGAAAGACCATTACGTTTGCCGATGAAAAGCAGGCATACACCCTTTCTGATCGAGGCACGTACATCAAGTATAAGTATGGTAAGAAACCTGCTGTCGATTTGATCGTTCTCTGTGAAGGCGATCCGGAGATGGCCAACCCTTACGGCATCATTCCTGTCAATCCCAAGAAACATCCCCATGTCAAACATGATCTTGCCAAACAGTTCGTTGGCTGGATCACATCGGAAAAAGGGCAGCGGCTGATCAATGAGTATCGTCTGGTCGGCAAACAGCTTTTTTATCCCGATGTAATCAAATAACAGTACCGATCGGATATGGATCTCCTTTTAGCAGGATGGTACTGTCGTTTTGCTTCCCGCAGCGACCAAACTCATTTCTGTCGTTGCCAGGTAACAATACGGCTGTGGCGTTCTCATAAAGACAAGCATAGCTGAGTTGATACAAATTATTCGTCATTCAAATCTTACATAAACAATAGATTTTTTGGTTTCTAATTATTCATGGATCTTCTGGTCGACAGCTTAACCTCTGCTATTCTGCTTCTCATCTCACTTGATGAGGAGCTTATTTCAATTGTCGGGGTATCTTTGAAAGTCAGCGGCTTTTCTACCTTGTCTGCAGCCATTGTCGGCATACCGCTCGGCTTTGCAGTAGCGTACAGCCGTTTTTTTGGCAAACGGTTTGTGATCACCTGCCTCAACACTCTGCTGGCCTTGCCGACGGTGGTTATCGGACTGGTTGTTTACTCATTCATCTCAAGACAAGGCATCTTCGGCCCCCTGGAACTGCTCTATACCCAGAAGGCGATTATCATCGGTCAATTCATTTTGATTATACCGTTGGTGACCACCTTGACTATTGCGGCCATTAGCAAGATTGACAGACGCTACCGCCGTACCGCCCTGACTCTCGGAGCCAACCGGTATCAGGTCGCCTGGGTTATTCTCAAGGAAGCACGTTTTGGGATTACAGCTGCCGTTATTGCCGCTTTCGGCCGGGTGATCGCCGAAGTCGGCATATCCATGATGCTGGGTGGCAATGCCAAAGGGTTTACCCGGACCATGACCACCGCCATGGCCCTTGAATATGATAAAGGAGAGTTTGTGCTGGCCGTGGCCCTTGGCATCATTTTGATGTCCATAGCATTCAGTCTGAATCTGCTCTTTCACTTTTTTCAGGGAAGAGGTGAATATGACGCTTTATGAATTGAACAATGTGAAGTGTATTCATGGTAGCCAGGCCATCCTCGATATAAACAGGCTCAATATTGAGGCGGGAACGATTTATTCATTGATCGGTCCCAACGGGGCAGGTAAGACGACCCTGCTGCAGATCCTGGCTTTTCTTGATGTTGACTATCAGGGAGTATTGACGTTCTGCAGCCGACCTGTGGACAACAACAGCAAACAGCTGCTTGATTTACGCAGAAGGGTTGTATTGGTTGATCAGTATCCTCTGCTGTTTACCGGAACCGTATGGAAGAATATCGAGTTTGGCCTCAAGGTGAGAAAGGTATCCGCCGAAGAGAGAAAAGAGCGAATCGAGCGCGTCCTTGAACAGGTCGGCATGACCGCTTTTATCCAGGCTGACGCAAGAACACTTTCCGGCGGGGAGACCAAGCGGATCGCTCTGGCCCGGGCATTGGTCTTGAACCCAGAGGTATTGCTGTGTGATGAGCCAACTGCCAACGTGGATAAAGAAAATCAGGAGATAATCTTGAATATCCTTGCTCAAATGGTGAAGGAGAAGAAAAAGACAATTATTTTTTCAACTCATTCACTGTCACAGATGCAAAAGCTGGCCGAAAAAACTATCCAGCTGGAGGCGGGGTGTCTGAAATCTTCCTGCTGAGGCAGCGTAGCCTTTCCTATCCGCCACCGACAACAGGAAAAATAGCCAACCGGTCATCTTCTTCAAGCTTGGTTTCAAACTGAGTATGGCGGGAGTTGATCATCAGAACCCCCACCTCCTCTCTATCGATATCTAAACCGTCAACAACCTGGCCAACGGTTGTTCCCTCGGGCAACTCTCTGCCTTCTTCCTTGAAACGGTTGTCGCGGAAGTAGGCAAAGAGCTTAATGGTTACCTGCATTTTTAGAAATTCCAGAAAGTATCGATCTCCTCACCAGTGAAATCCCACACGGTGTTGTGGGGTGGCAGCGGTTCGAGTTCGAAAAACTCGGGCAGCCGGTCGTCCTTGTTGGTGAATCCGGCAGCCATGTTAAACTCATGCTCGGTTTTGAGGATGGATTGACCTAAACTGGTGACATCGTCACCGGTCAGATTGATGCCGAAGCGGGCATTGACCATATCGATGAGCGCCGGCAGACAGGTCTCATCATCAAGCGCTGCAAAGGCGATAAACAGACACATACCGGTGGAGTCGATAACAGCAGTTGCTATCTGAAGATTTCTTGAAAGCTCCACCTGTCCCTCTTTGGTGAA
>CAZUUJ010000064.1:0-21097 GCA_964623625.1 uncultured Desulfocapsaceae bacterium | reverse complement strand
AAGTGTCTCTTAGTTTTTAAGCTGATTTGTCCCAAATGCTCTGACGACATACAAAGGCTGAACTCGTCTTGCAGAAATATATGCGAAACAATGATCTGATAACAATTGAAGATAGATTGGCAATTCATCCTCAGAAATTGTCCGCTTTTAGTGGTGAGCTACTCAAGGCTCAGACAAAAAGGAAAGAATTGGAATCGTTGGTAAAGCAGGTCAAGTCGTTAGGTAGAGACTCGAAAGCTCTTGAGTCCATTTCTGTGTTTGCCGAGAGTACCGTTCTAAAAGACTTACGGGAACAAATATATAAATCTCGTCAGAAGATAAAAGAACTATCAAAGAAGTTCGGTCCCAAACATCCCACAATGGTGAAAGCCAAAGATGAATTGAACGTTTTGCTAAATGAAAAACGATTTGAAATTGACAGGATAATTGAATCGACTAAAAGCTCTTACACACAGATTAAGTCAAAAGAACAAGATTTGCAGGAAATGCAGACAAAGGCAAAAGCGGAGTTGCTGGACCTCAACGAGAAATTCATCCAGTACTCGATAATGAAGCGAGAGGTCGATACCAACCGGGTTCTGTATGACGCATTGACATCAAGTATTAAAAGGGAGAGTGTTACCGAACAGACTCACAGTGTTAATATCTGGGTTATCAAAAAAGCGGGATTACCTGGAAGTCCTGCTAAACCGAATAAGAAAAAAGCGGCTCTTCTGGGTTTGATGATGGGTCTAGTCAGTGGTGTCGGGCTCGCCTTTTTAATCGAATATCTAGATAATACAGTGAAAAAAGAAAAAGATCTGGAGACTCGGTTTGGCTATACAGTTTTGGGAACTGTGGATGAAGTATTAGGAGATGATACTATTGAAACATTCATGGTGCATAAACCATTATCGCCTATTTCTGAGAGTTATAGGCTGATACGTTCCGGTATCCTGCTTTCATCTGCCGAACATCCTCCTAAAACGATCTTAATAACATCAATGGGGCCCCAGGAGGGAAAAACAAGTACCACCCTTAATCTAGCAAGAATTCTTGCTCAGAATAAAATGAAAGTTCTCGTCATAGATTGTGATATGAGAAGACCAAGGCTACATACCATTTTTGATATGCCGAATGATGTTGGGTTGAGCAATTATCTCTCGGGGACATTCAAAGGAAAAATTCTTCATACTATTCCGGGAGGGGATATTACTATTATCACTGCCGGATCTATTCCACCGAATCCTGCCGAGTTACTAACTTCAAACAAGATGAAGCTGCTGCTAGCCAAGATGTTAGAAGTTTATGATCATGTATTGCTTGATTCTCCTCCCATTCAAAGTGTTACCGATGCATTAACTTTAAGTACATTGGTTGATGGCACTATCGTTGTAGTTCGAGCAGGAAAAACTACATATGAGATGCTGGAAAGCGGATTGAAAAAAATACGTGACGTTAATAGTAATATTTTGGGGTTTGTGCTAAATGCCCGTCGAAAAAGCGATACGGTAAGAGGATATTATTATGGCTCTGGATATGGTTATGGCTATGGGTATTCAAAATATTACGCCAAAGATGATAATGAGGAGCAGACGCGTAGTTGATTGAATATCTGGTGAGTAAACTTATAAACTCACAAGAAGTCATTTACCGTCATCGCGAGCGAAGCGTGGCGATCTCCAATCCCCTTATTTTACTGGGAGATCGGAGTCTAACGCTTACCTGCCACGTCGTTTCACTCCTCGCAATAACAAAATCGCTCCTTCCATTTTTACGAATTCATCAAAATTGGCCGAAAGAAGCGAAGTTTTTCCATGAATTGATTACATGATTGATATTCATTGCCATATCTTACCGGGAATCGATGACGGTTCTCCAGATTTGGAGACCTCGTTGAAAATGGCACAAATTGCATCTCAAGACGGCATCAGGTCCATCATTGCCACTCCCCATGTTGGCGATAATAATCTTCAACGGGAGACCATCATTGAAAAAACCAGTCGACTAAACAGATCACTGGAAAAAAGCAATCTTGATCTGACAATTTACCCGGGCGGAGAGATCCAGTCACATAAAGCTACCTCTTTAGCTAGTATCCACACTCTGGCATCAAGCAACTATGTATTGATCGAATTTCCCCATTCGTTTTTACCATCTGATAGTGGCAGTCTGGTCAGATCTTTGACTTCAAGTGGGTATCAGGTGATCGTTGCTCATGTTGAGAGGAATTCCGCAATTACTTTTCAACCCGACAAAGTGATTGAACTGATTCGTGCAGGTGCCCAAACCCAGATTACTGCTGAAAGTGTGACCGGTTTTCTGGGTCCTGATAACAAACGTTGTGCTGATTACCTGCTGAAAAAAGGATGGGTCGATTTTATTGCGACCGACTCCCATTCTCCAAGGTTCAGACGACCGGCCCTTTTGCAGGCAGTCAATGTTGCTGCTCGAATTATTGGTAAAAAGGAAGCGGTCAAGCTTGTTTTAAATAATCCCCAAAAAATCCTTCGATCTGGTTAGCCCGGTAACTCTTGACACATAGCCATTTAATGGATTAATTTTCATATTGTGTTGATGTTAACGCTGCAAGTAACCGTTTATGTCGAGTCGGTTCAGTGACGTTGTAGATCAAATTGATTTCTTGATTTATCCTTGATGAAGCAACAATTCTTCACGGGAATCTATGAAAAAACTTTCTTATATCCTGTTTCTTTTCACTCTTTGTTTCGCGCCACTGGCATTTGGTACTACTGAAGATTGGTCAATTGCAGTTGTTGAATTGCTTATCTGTTGTTCTACAATCCTGTTTCTATTTGCTGTAAAAAAAGAGAAAAAAAATTTGTTGTTTGTCCCTGGCTTGAAACCAATGGCTATTCTGCTGTTGTTTATGGCAGTGCAGATCGTTCCTCTTCCTGTTTTTCTGGTAAAATTTATTTCTCCTTCTATTTATGAAGTTTACAAGCCTGTTATTGAGTTAACCGGCGCACAATTTATCCCACTTACGGTAAACATGAAAGGGACTGTGAACGAGTTGCTGCGAATCGGCTCATATACACTCTTTTTCTTTCTAACTGTCCAGCTCCTAAGAAACGATGAAAAGTTGCAGTTAACGGTGAAAGTTGTTGCCTGGTTGGCTATTGGAGTTGCCTTTTTGATGATCCTGCAGAAGTTGACCTCACCTAACGAAATTTATTGGTACAGACCGGCCTTGGAAAACGTTGCCGTTACCGGGCCATGGGTTGCCCGTTCTCAATACTGCGGTTTTATGGAAATGTTGGTACCGATAATTCTGGCACTTTTCTTTTATTATCGGCCCATGGTGCATTATGAGGAATCATGGCGGATGAAGTTTGTTTCTTTTTTCACCATGCCTGGATCTCATATGCATATTATTTTGGGAGTCGGTCTTATTCTTGCGGTGGTTTCCGTCTTTCTGAGTTTGAGCCGCGGGGGCATGATCAGTCTTTGCGGTGCAATTGCAATGTTTTTTGTTCTTCAAAGCCAAGCAGGGAAATCGAAAAGATCAGTTTCAATAGCAGCTTTTATTGTCGGTTGTGTGCTCATGGGCGTTGGCTGGTTTGGCTGGCAACCAATTTTAAGCCGATTTGGCAATATTTTCTCGGTAACAGGGGAACTTCAAGAAGGTAGACTGGAGCTGTGGCAAAATACGATCTCATTAATTGGTGACTTTTTTGTAACCGGTAGTGGGTTTGGCACCTATTTACATATATTTCCGAGTTATAAAACCATACTCAGTGATAAAATCTTTCACCATGCCCACAATGATTATCTTGAATTGCTCTCAGATGGTGGAGTCATTGGGTTCATACTGGTTGTCTGGTTTGTTTTTACAATTTTCAGAACAGGTTGGAGAATGGTTCAAAAACGAAGGGATCTCTATTCTGTTCTTGTGACCATCGGGGCAATATGTGGTCTTATCGGAATGCTAATCCACTCAATAACTGATTTTAATATGTATAACGGTGCTGATGGACTCTATTTCTTCTTTTTATGTGGTCTTGTTGTTTCAGCCGGACATACAAGATCACATTATCGTTCCAGGTCAACATTGCTGAATAGTATGGGTTCATCTGCAAATCGACTGTTATTTGCAGGGGCTTTGCTGTTGCTTGCAGGGACCTTGACGATCCAAACAGGTCAAGCCGTTGGCAGGAATCAGTATGCTCTTATAAAGAAGATCAATATTAATAGTCAGACAGGATCTAAAAACTTAAAGATTGCAGAAGAAACAGCTGCCAAAGCAGCGCGATGGGACCGGTTATATGGTCTGTATCCGGCACTCCAGGGAGCTGTCAAATTCTATCAACACAACTATAAACAATCATATGAATATTTCCTCCAGGCTGCTGAGCTTAACCCACTGAAGGGATCTTTTCTTCAGCAAATTGGTCTTTTACTTGAAACAAGAGACAAACAACTTGGCAGAACGTTTATAGAGCTTGGCTATCAGCGGGAATTGTTGAAAGAAAATTATGTACTTGCTTTCGCGGAACATTATCTGGTTACGGGACAACGACAAAAAGCAATAGAAGTCTTGCGGAAGAGGACGGCCACAAACCTAGACCTGCTCAAGACCATTGCTCCGGTCCTAGGCAGGAATTCTTTTACCAGAGAAGAGATAGGCAGAATTCTCCCTCCATCAACCCGAGCATGGATTGTTTTTGGTTTATTCGTGAAAGATAGATTCAATAACCTTGTGGAGGCAGAGTATTACTTAAGAAATGCTTTGAAATTTCTCCGTGAGAATGAAAAAATAAACCCTAATTATTTTACCAATCTTTACAAACTTTATATAAAACAGAAAAAAGAGGGAAAGGCGGTTGAAATCATTCGCAAAGGTATTCAGTATTTACCGGATCATATTCCGTTCCATCTGCGCTTAGGTGATCATTATTTGCAGAAGAAAATTTATTATCGTGCTGAAGAGGAATATAACCAGATTTTATTGCTTCAACCGGACAATCAGCATGCCGCAAAAAGGCTAAGAGAGCTGAAGAAGAAAATGCTGGAGTAGTTATCCATTTGGTATCTTTTTTCATAAGACAGCTTTTTTCTTAAGAAACCGTTCGATAGGGGACTTGCTGAGATATATTCCTGAGAGGATATCATCCTCCACTTTTATTGCAGGTATCATCCTGACTCCATCCCGCCAACTCCTAAGGGGTTGTGCCATCATGTCTACCTCTTCCAGAACGAAACCATCAGTTTGTTTCAGTAGTTTTTTGAGATGCTTTCCTGCCATATGGCAGCGCGGACAGAGTGCCTGCTTATAAAAGGTCACTTTCATTATTCGTTTACCTTTGCGATTGTTCGCTCTTTTATTATTTCGCAGCGGTTTTACCACAAGCTGTAAAAACCGCCGGCTAGGCCGGCGGATAACGCTGCTCATTAAAACATAAGTGCTTCGCACATTTGCTCCCCGGCTTTGCCGGGAACCAAAGCCACGCGTTTCACACGTGGTTGTTTACTGGAAATCATCAGCGGAACTACTGGGTTTAAATAGGGGTACAAGTCTCTTTGAAAAGAGAATACACAAAAAAATCAAGTTCACAAAGAGAAAGTATGGTAGGAAATAGGCCGTAACCAAGATCCTTTTTTTCGTAGGCCTCTTGTTTCTAAACCATTGAATGAGATGAAAAGAAAAAGACAAAACCAGACCCACTGTCAACGTTGCGGTGAATGCTGCAGACAGGGTGGACCCGCTCTTCACAGCCGTGATTTACATCTGTACCGAGATGGGACTCTACCAAGGAATGTATTAATCACAGTAAGAAAAGGTGAGCTGGTGTATCATCCGGTGCATGGCGATATCAGACCGGCTGGATGCGAACTTATCAAGATCAAGGGGAAGGGCAGTCAATGGTGTTGCCTGTTTTTCGATGAATCGTTAAACGGATGCAGAATCTATGAGCATAGACCTTATGCCTGCTCAGCCCTTAAATGTTGGGATCCGGAAGAGCTGCTGGCATTGGTTGAACAGGACACTCTCTCCCGGTTCGATTTATTGGATTCCGACGATCCGATGTTGGCAGTGGTCCAAGAGTATGAACGGAGATTTCCCTGTCCCGATATGGAAGCTCTGGCTGGCTGGACCGGGGATGATTTCCAGGATAACGGTCGGGATCTTGAAAGGAAGATCAACGATGATCTGACTTTTAGAAACCGGCTTGTTGTTGACCACTCCCTTGAATTGGACGATGAACTTTTTTTAATCGGCCGTCCACTATTCCAACAGCTCAGACCGCTTGGCTTCACTGTTTTTCAGAAGCAAGGTGGCGTGAGGCTGCTTTTTGATCCCTCAGCAAGCAGTTGAAGCCAAACGTTGAATAAGCGGTTCGGGATTCTTCTCACTTATACATAAGTCATCCCGGATCGGTTTCTCTCTGCTGGAGATTACCAGCTGATCCTTTCCAGCTCTTCACCCTTCGTCGAGATAGTGACCTGGTCGACCGGGACCGTTTTGCCTGCTTTGTCCATGGCCTGTTTAATAATAACATTCATGGCAGAACAGCAGGGGACCTCCATAATCAGGATGGTCAGACTCTTCAGGTTGCAGTTTGCAATGATTTCACTGAATCGCTCAACGTAGCCGCTGGCGTCATCAAACTTCGGACATCCCATCATCATCACTTTCCCGGCAAGGTATTTTTCCTGAAAACCGGGGTGAGCGGCAGCAGTACAGTCGGCAACAACAAGAAGATCGCAACCCTGCAAAAATGGGGCGTGGGCGGGAATCAGGCTGATCTGTATGGGCCAGTGGGTCAGTGCTGAACCGGAGGCGTTTGCCATTTGAACATTTACCGGTTTGTTGGCAGACTGACACGGACTTGAGTCTGTAAACGACTGCATAAGGTGTGACGGGCAGCCACACGCCATAGTCTTATCGGTATCACCATTTTCTTTTTTCATAATATTATATCCTAATAATAAAAGATCAGTTAGCCTGCATTTCTCATGAATAGTATATGAACAACACTTTGTAGTACATTAATAACATAAATGCATATTAATAGAGAGCTAAACTGTTGTGTCAAACTGTTGATGAGACATGTGGGTTAGCGGTTTCCTGTTGAGCAAGGAGTTTTTTCCCTTCTTCTTCGCCGCTAGTTGTTTGAAATTCTTCAAGAGAAACCGTTGTACGGTTGCCTTGTTCCATGTCGGCCAGTAGACAGACATCATGGAAGACCACCCCCAATTGCTTGTCCTCTTCGTTGAGTTGTTCCGTATTGTTCAAAAGGGTTATGACCTGGTCGACTAGCTCTTCTTTGGCCTTCAGTTTGTTTAGCGTTTCCTGAGGATCTTCAACCTTTGACAGAAGTGCGGAAGTGAGAATGACCGCCATGTCGCAGTTTTCATGTTTACAAAGAATCTCCCCATAATCCGCCCGTTTAATAGCAAGGTTGTAACCCTCATCGTCGCTGATCATCTGTCTTTTCACTTCGATGGTCAAACGATCCTTAAAAAGATTTTTCTGTTGTGCCAAGATCTCAGGCGGCATGGAGCCGAGGCATTGTTCTGCATATTGGCAGTACGAGGCACAGCCAAAATCGATTTTCGGATTGAGTGCCTTGTGGCCGCATTGAGGACACTTCCTCTGGCTGTCGTCCTTAAAAAACTCAATTTGATGACCGCAGTGAGAGCAGGGTGAATTAAATACTTCTGAACCCGCCCAATACCGATTATCTTGTCCCGGACATTGCATATCGATTACCCTGTTTGTTTTTTTCTGGTTTGAAAAATATATATAAAAAACCCGTGTTACTGGTTTTAATCAAGAACAGCATCCCGCAGATACTCAACACCAAAACGCTCCATGAAACGAGCAGTGCGGGTGTTGTATTTCGCATTTTTTTGATAGTTGAGAAGGCATTTTTGAACGATTTCCACAGCCTCATCCTCTGTCAGACCGGAAATTACTTCGTCACCAATTCTGGCATTATTGCCCCCATTGCCACCGAAGATAACGCTCCAGCCTTTTTTTGAAGCAATGAGACCAACATCCCGAACCTTGGGAGAGGTACAGCACATTCTGCAGCCGGCTACGGCTGCCTTTACTTTTGCCCGTAATGGCTCTTCAAATGAGAGCTGCTCCAGCTTTTTCTTCAGGCCCATGGTATTTTTCACACCATATTTACACCATTTTTTACCAGGACAGGCCTGGACAAAACTGATCCCGTTTTTAACAGGAGTGTGAGTGAATTGCTGGATGTCCTTTTTGAATTCTTCAAGCAGATGTTCATCCATGCCGAGCACGGCCAAACGCTGGGCAGAGGTGACCTTGACCATGGGAACCTTGTATTTCCTGATTAACTGGATAATCTGTTCCAGCTCTTTAGGAGTAAAAAGTCCCATATTCAACCCTGGGACAGTTGTGTATGTTTTATTATTTGAATCCATAAAGGTCTAAAAACCTGATGTGAGAATGTAAAAACCGGGTATTTACCACGTATTTAATTAAAAGGTAAAGCGGGTTGCCTCTCTTGGCAACCCGCTATTTTACTTTTTACTGATATTTCATTCTTCTTTTAGCCAAGAATTGCTTGCAGGTCTTCTGTAGCTGTTTCCGCAACCGGTTTTACTGCAAAGTTTTCCACCAGTACATTCAGCACATTGGGTGTAATAAAGGCCGGCAGGGAGGGTCCAAGACGGATATCCTTGATACCCAGGCTGAACAGGGACAGCAAGATGACTACTGCTTTCTGCTCGTACCAGGAAAGGACCAGAGACAATGGCAAATCATTTACGTCACAGTCAAACGCTCCGGCAAGGGCTACGGCAATCTGGATGGCAGAATATGCATCGTTGCACTGACCGACATCCAAAAGACGCGGGATCCCTCCAATATCTCCAAGCTGTTTGTCAAAGAATCGGAATTTGCCACAGGCCAGTGTTAAAACCATGCAGTCATTTGGGATCTGCTCCACCAGGTCGGTGTAATAGTTACGACCAGGCTTTGCTCCATCACATCCGCCAACCAGGAAGAAGTGTTTGATCGCTTTGGACTTGACGCCATCAATAACCTTGTCGGCAACACTCATAACAGTGTTTCTGGCAAAACCGGTCATCACGGAGCCTGCATCGGAATCTTCTGTGAATCCTTCAAGCTCAAGAGCACGGTTTATAACAGGTGTGAAATCTTTGTCATCGCCAATGTGCGCGACATCTGGCCAACCGACAAGACCGGTAGTAAAGACATTGTCTTTATAGGAATCTTTCGGCTTCTGGATACAATTTGTGGTAAACAGGATGGAACCAGGAAATTCAGGCATCTCTTTCTGTTGATTCTGCCAGGCGGTACCATAATGGCCATAGAAATGATCATATTTCTTCAGTTCGGGATAACCGTGGCAGGGCAGCATTTCACCATGGGTGTAGATGTTGATGCCTTTACCTTCAGTCTGTTTCAGCAGCATATCAAGATCTTTCAGATCATGACCCGTGACCAGGATAGCCTTGCCTTTTTTATGACCTAGAGGGACACTGGTCGGTTCTGGATGACCATAAGTTCCGGTATTTCCGGCATCAAGCAGTTCCATCGCTTTAATGTTAACGGTCCCGCATTGCATGGCCATACCTACCAGTTCATCAAGGCTTAAGCTCTCAGTCAGCTTACCCATGGTTTCATGGATAAATTCGTAAACAGAATCATCTTCCTTCTCCAGTACCGCAGCGTGATCGGTATAGGCTCCAAGACCACGAAGGCCGTAGATGATGATCTGCTTCAATGAACGGAGATCTTCATTTTCATCGAGAGTATTGATATAGTCAAGCTCAGCACCTTGAGCTGCAAGACCTGCTATGGTGTCAGCAGGTGTATATGATGCGCAGGAAGCAGCAAAATTAACATTGCCTCCAGCACCTTCAACCTTTTGTTTCATCTGATCACGAAGCTGGACGGTCTTGTTGATCAGTTCTTCAAAGCGTGTTTCATCGAAGTCGACATTGGTCAGACAGCTGAAGATTGCCTCTACTGTAAAACGATTAACGTCATTATCGACAACACCTACTTTTCTCCCTTCGGCAGCTACAAGGGATAGACCCTGGACAGCATAGGTCAACAGGTCCTGAATATCTGATACGTCTTCGTTTTTTCCGCAAACACCAATCTTGGTGCATCCGGTTCCTTTGGCAGTTTGTTCACATTGGTTACAAAACATTTCAATAATCCTTTTTTCTTGTATTCCTAAGTTAATAGCTTGTCGAATCTAGGGTAGAAAATGACTTCAAAGATGATTCGGACAAACCGCTTTTTTAAATTTCGAGGCTACTATACAGGTGTGAAGTGGGTAAAACTTTGATCTAAATCAAAGAGATGTTATTTGGATAAAAAAAGTCTAATTTTTGGAGGCAACTACCATGAGATGAGAGTTCTCGTTAGCAACATGCTCGGTTAATTGATAGTTGCCATAAAGCCGTTTTATTGTAAATCCCGCTTTCTCAATATGCTGAAACCAATCATGATGGTCAATGGCAACAAGGGTGGAGGTGCGGCTGTAATCTTCTCTTAAGATTGTTTCCTGTAGAGTTGTTCTGATTCGATATCGTTCTTCAAGCAGCAATATTTTCCTGCTTGGAACATATTTTTTTATGATCTCTTTGATTATGCTGGTAGTTTCATTAACGGTGATAATTTGAAACTGAAAGAGTCTCGTATCCGCCGCTTTTTTCAGGACCATATCGGGAACAAAAAGATGGATAAGAAGTTTCCCCTCGGGCCGAAGCGTTTCTCCGCAACAGGAAAGACATCTTTCCACCTGTCGGATATCAGCAAGCAGGTTAAGAGTATTGTAGGGAATAACGATACTATCAAATTGTCTGAGTACAAAAAACTCAGTCATATCTGCACAGATATAGTGGATGTCACCGGAAGAAAAAGCGGCAGCCCTATGCACCATTGAAAAATTAATATCAATGGCTGTAAGTTGCTGATCGTTTCGAGCAAGCTCTCTGGTCAGGCGGCCTGTACCACAACCGAGTTCGAGCGTGTTGCTGCCCGGTTCTGTATGACAGAGATAGAAGGGAAGGTCGTTTTTAAAAGAAGCCATTTCATAGTCATACAGCTCACAGTACTTTTCAGCCGTGAGTGATGAAAATTCAAATTCAGGCTCTTTGTGAAGATCAAATTCATCCAAAGTAAAAGTAAAAACCTGCTGCCGGGGAACAGTCCATTTCCCGGCAGCAGGCTGTAAAAATAATTCAGGTCGTTTAGGTTTTACGCATACAGGGCCTTTCTCCAGCCATCCTTTTTGAGTCGTTCAATCCTTTCAATATTCCAACTTCTAATTTTTTCCAGATAGTTCATTGGATCCTGGTCTTTTGTGGCAATAATCTGGTTTCGCTCATGAGTGATATCTTCTGTCTCTCCAGGATACATTTCCCGCCAGGTTGCATAACCGCTGTCAAAGATAAATTCCGGATTGACAGTAGCAGGATCTATCTGCAATTTAGTGATGGCAAACATCCTGGCAATTTCCATATCATATGAAATAACCCAGCCATTATCGTTGATAATGGTATCATCATCCTGGCTTACTTTGTTTGAGCATTTTGGGCAATAGAGATGTTCAATGACCTCAGGGGCCATGACATTATCGCGAAGGTGAAATTGAACTTCACTTTGACCACATTCACATTTTTGGCGTACTTCCTGGCACATAACAAACTCCTTTGTGTAATTGTAAACTGGTTATACTTCTTTCGTTTTCTATCTATACACTGATCTTCTATTATTGATGATCAGGCTTAGTCATCACTTATCTTAATGGCTTCGGCTTCGCAGAGTTCCTGACAGGTATAGCATCCATGACACTCGTCTTCATCTACGACGTTTGATTTGCCGTTAACCAATTCATAAACATCACCGGGACACCCTTCCGCACATTCACCGCACCCGATACACTTCTCTTCATCAACTTCAACATGCCACATAGAGCGTTCCTGTTTTATCCATTAGAAAGGTTTTGGGTAATCTGCTATTGTTAAGGCAAGAATTATTCCACTTTTAACCTTTTTGGCCAATGAATAAAAACAAAAAATTATATTGACTCTAAATGATAATGGTTATTATATGAAAATAATTATTACTATAAATCTTGAAGTTGTCAAGTAGAAACAGTGAAGTTTTGAGTCCTGAAGAGGTTCATCAGGATTCCAATCGATTACTGCAGTCAGGAGGAACGATGACAGCACCTGTTGTAGATATTGGTTTATGCTCCGAGTGTGGTGGCTGTGTTGAAATAGCCCCTGAGATTTTTCGCTATAACGAACATACTGGTCTTATTGAAGTTATTGAGTCAGATGGCTATCTGGTTGAAGATGTTGAGGAGGCAATAAAAAATTGCCCTGAGGATTGTATTTACTGGGATGAGTAAAGAAGTTGCCACATTGTCGCGTTTCCTGTGGGTTGTACTGACGATCTGTTTCTTAAGTTTGTTTCTCGACCAGAAACCGGCAGCATCCCTCGAAGCTCTTAAAGTCGGATATTTCAGCAGAGGCGAGCCTGACCGAAAAATACCCTCTGGTTGGCAGGAACTTGACTTTAATAATGGAAAAAAGCGTACCGATTATCGCCTGGCCAACGACTCTGGTAGTATGGTCCTGCAGGCTGTAAGCAATGGGTCAGCCTCAGGTCTGTATAAAAAGGTACAAATTGATCCAAAAGAGTTTCCATTTATCCGGTGGAGCTGGAAGGTGTCCAATGTATATGAAAAGGGGAATGGAAGGATTCGGGAAGGTGACGATTATCCAGCAAGGATCTATTTTACTTTTGGACACGATGCTTCCCGGGTCTCCATTTTGCAGAAAGCCAAATTTAATTTGATCAAAGCACTTTATGGCCAATACCCGCCCTTAGCCACTATTAATTATATCTGGGCAAGCAAATTGATAACTGGTCAAGTGTTGCCAAGTCCGTACGCGGAAGAGAGTATGATGGTGGTTGTGGAGAGCGGAGGGGCAAGAACTGGTCGTTGGATCAGCTATACACGTAATATTCTAGAGGATTATAGACAGATATTTAGCAACGATCCTACTCTGATTACCGGTGTGGCTGTCATGACCGATTCGGATGATACCCATGAGGCAGCCACCAGTTGGTACGGAGATATTACCTTCTTAAAAGCTGACTCTGTTAACAATGCAACCCCAAACGGACAGGTGATAAAATAAAAAATAACCACTGAGAGAACGAGTGTCATCCGTGTTTGTCAAAGTCGGGAATGAAGTACACCAAGGTCTTCTGTTTATAAGTGGCTTTACAAGCATACAAAGTCGGTAGTTTTACAGTTGTTGAGAATCCAGCGTATAATAGTCAAAATATTGAGTGGTCGGTACAATAGTTGTCTCGCATGTCTCTCTTCCTGAAAGTGTCTCACATTGCGTGAGACACTTTTCTTTTTGGGCTTCCCATCTCCAGATGTGTTTAAAAAGCTAAAAAAATAAGGTGTTTATCAGTAGCATTGTTTTTGAAATGTGCAGCTTTTTAATTGTGTATCATATTGTCTCATTTGCTCGGATGTTTTTAAAAACAACGTTTGCTGTAATTGCAACAGAACAATGGGTTGCAGCTAACTATAGAAAATGATGACAAATGCATGAGGCTGTTTGTTTTGGTGACTGTCATTGTTATTTTCCGGCATCGTTTTTGCAGATAAGGGGTGCTATGGAGTTACCACAAGAAGAGAATTTGATCGAAGAAATTGTCGCAGTCACTGAAAAACTGATTGGTCTTGCACGGGAAGGAATTGACATGGCTACCGCAGAGAGAAGTCGCCTGTTTTTTGGAGATGTACTTGATTACTCATTTAAGCTGCAGAAAGAAGCGAAAATGGAGCTTGTTATGAGAAGGGGTGCAGATATCAAGGGCGTTGAAAGGCCAAAGCAAAAATAATAGAGACATGCTGCCCGGAAACTATTCAGACAGAGTTGAGACAGTTACTAATATTTTTACACAGATGAGATATGGACAAGAAATCATTTAACGTAATCATTCCAGATTACAAGTATTGGAGACAGAACATTAAATGCCAAACAGGGTGTCCCGTTGACACTGATTCAAGGGGGTATGTTCGGGCTATTTCAGAAGGAAAAAATGAAGAAGCTTACTGGATTGCCCGATTGCCCAATCCGCTAGCTTCAATTTGTGGCCGGATCTGTGCAGCTCCTTGTGAAATGGCCTGTCGCAGGAAAATGATTGATGAGTCCGTATCGATTAGAGCCCTCAAACGATTCGTTACCGAAAAGTACGGTGTTGAATGTGTCGGTGACAGTGAGAAATTTGCCAAAGAGCTGAAACAGAAGCTCAAGGATAACGGATATAGTTTGATTGATATTGCGGCCGATGAAACTAAACCGATTTCCATAATCGGTTCCGGTCCTGCCGGCCTTGCCTGTGCCCATGAGCTGGCATTGATGGGATATAAAGCGGTTATTTATGAGATGGAAGAAATTGCCGGCGGCATGTGTGTTGTTGGTATTCCACCGTATCGTCTGGACAGGGAACTGCTCCAGGCAGAAATAGATGCAATCAAGGCTCTAGGGGTTGAAATCAAGCTTGGTGTCCAGGTTGGCAAGGATATCTCCCTTCAGGAACTTTACGACACCTCTGCTGCTGTTCTGATAGCTGTGGGTGCGAAAAACTCACGGATTATCCCAATGGAAGGCAGTGATGCCAAAGGTGTCATCGGCGGTGTAGATTTTCTGCGGGATGTCTTCACTGGTAAAGAAGTTGATATCGGAAGAAAAGTGGTTGTTATCGGTGGTGGTAATGTTGCCTATGATGTTGCCAGGACCTCGGTGCGGCAGAAAGGAGTCGAGGCAGTATCCCTGGTTTGTATTGAGAAATTTGAGGAGATGCTTGCCGATGATATCGAAATAGAAGAAGGAGAAGAGGAGGGTGTCAGCCGTGTCAATGAATTCGGTCCACATCGGATCAACAGTGATGAAAACGGCAATGTCACGTCCATTACATTTAAGCGTTGTACCTCCATTTTTGACAGCGATCACCAATTCAATCCCCGATACGATGAATCAGACCTGATAACCATTGAGGCCGACACGATCTTTTTCTCTATTGGTCAGGCCTTTGACCTCTCATTGCTTGATAATATTGAGCTGGATGTGGAGATGAACAACAGGGGTACGATTCAGGTTGGACATGATCAGGTTTGCACATCAGTCCCGGGTCTCTATGTAGCTGGTGATCTTGCCTATGGGCCACGCCTGGTTATCGACGCCATTGCCAGCGGAAAGCAGGCAGCTCTGGCGATCCACGAGTATATCAGTACTAAGCATATTGACCTGGAGAAGCTGGAAGATCATACCGAAACATATATGGGTGAAGTTGAAGACAATAAGGTGACTCACTATCCGGAATTCGAAAAAATTCAGCGTGAGCATGTCCCTGCCATTCCAGTTCAGCAGCGTATTCAATCGATTGAAGCCCTGGTTGAGAAAGGTTTTCTAGAGGAAATGGCCCAAGAGCAGGGAGCCAGGTGCCTCAATTGCGCGGTCAATACCATATTCAATGGTGATCGGTGTATTTTTTGCGGCGGATGTGCCGATGTCTGTCCCGAGTATTGCCTGCGCCTCGTCAGCCTTGAAAACATTGCCAAAGACGGGAAACTTGCTCGACTCTATAAGAATAGATACGGGAGCGAACCGATCGGTGAAGGAGCCGCCATTATTAAGGACGAAGAACGATGTATCAGGTGTGCCCTCTGTGCGAAACGTTGCCCCGTCGACGCTATAACTATGGAAAGATTTGTATCGAAGGAGGTCTTGGTTAATGAGTAGTCAAACTGTAGATAAACCGGGTAGTTCAAGGCGTGATTTCTTAGAAAAAGCATCCTTTATTACTGCCGTTGTTGCCACGGCCGGTGTCGTTGGTGGCGCATTGAGACTGATTAAGCCTAATGTTCGCTATGAAGAGCCGACAAAGTTCAAGATCGGCAAGGTAGAACAGTTCCCCCAGGGAACAGTTAAAAACCTGTCGGATAAAAAGGTGATGATCTTTGCCGATGCGGATGGGTTGTATGCCATATCCAGCATCTGTACCCATCTTGGCTGCCTTGTCAGCCTGACCGAGTGGGGATTTCAATGTCCCTGTCATGGATCAAAATATACTCCGGATGGCAAGGTAATCGCCGGACCGGCACCTCGACCGCTTGAGTGGCATGAAATCAGTCAGGAGGTGGATGGAACATTGGTTGTTGATACAGCAAAGGCAGTACCCATCGGGACAAAGTACATCTTTGCATAAACGTTAAGGAAAAAGCGGATACGAACGATGAATGAAATGAATAAATCCGGACTGACAAAGTTCAAGGATAATTTACTCTCATTGAAAGATTCGATGTCTGGATCTTATTTACGAAGCGGGGAGCTTTCGTCAGACAAATCACGGGCTGCCGTGATGTTTAACAATTTCTTCCTCCATGTTCAGGGAGTCAAGACCCACATTAACACATTGAGGCCATCCTACACTGTCGGTTTTGGTCTCATCTCACTCTTTTTATTAATCATAGCCTTTATCTCAGGCATTTTCCTGATGGTGTATTACAACCCATCCATCGAAAATGCCTTTAATACCGTAAAGGATATCAATTTTGTGGTAACCGGCGGACGATTTATGCGAAATATCCATAAGTGGTCCGGAGAGGCGATGATCATCTTTGTCATTCTTCATATGGCAAGGGTGTTCTTCACTGGTTCTTACCGAAAGGGAAGAGAGTTCAACTGGGTGATCGGTATTGTACTGCTGATCCTAACCTTTGTTCTCAATCTGACCGGGTATATGCTGCCGTGGGATCAGCTTTCCTACTGGGCGCTGGTCATTGTTGCCAATATCATGAATTCACCCAAAGAGCTGACCGATATTTTGGGACTGACCCAATATTTCGATATCGGCGGCTTTCAAAAAGAACTGTTCCTGGGTGGCCTTAACCCAGGTCAGGAGTCGCTGACCAGGGTTTATCTGTTCCATATCATGGTACTGCCGTCGCTGATCCTTGTTTTCCTCGGTGCTCATTTCTGGAGAATCAGAAAGGACGGTGGCCTCACCAGACCGGATTCCTTTGAGACCAAAGAAGGTGATGCTTCCTACACCCCAGTAGCCGACAAGAAAGGCGGCATATTCCCAAGTTACAAGACATATGGCCTGATGGAGCTGGCCAAAGGCAAGACTCCTGCAGTGGACAACGATGTTGAAAACACGGTGATGAGCTACCCAAACCTACTTGTTGCCGAGTTAGCGGTTTTTATGGTGACCCTGGCAGGAATTCTGGCTTATGCCTTTTACATTGATGCTCCCCTAAAAGAATTGGCCAACGCAGCCATTCCGGAAAATCCTGCCAAAGCGCCCTGGTACTTCCTGGGACTCCAGGAGCTTGTCGGCTATTCGGCTTTTATGGGTGGAATTGTGTTACCGTCCATGGCGGTTCTTGGTCTGCTTCTCATTCCTTACCTTGACCGTGAAGACAACAACGTTGGTATTTGGTTCACCAACGGTCAGGGCCGATCTGTTGCCATTCAGTCCTTTGTCCTTTCAATAATAGGTCTGATCGGCATGCTGGCCTTTGTTGTTAATTTCGGCTGGTTCAGGAACTGGTGGCCCGATATTCCACAGCTGATCATTATTCTGGTTAATCCCGGTAATCTTTGGGTCGGTTTCATAATGGTCTGGTCACTCTTTATTATTAAGAGGACCGGCTCTACCCGCATGGGCGCCATAGCCCTGTTCACAATGACGTTGGTTACGTATGTCATTCTTACATATACCGGAACAGTGCTGCGCGGACCCAACTGGGATTTCTACTGGTCTCAAAGCCAGTGGCCGATGCACTAATGAATCGAAGATGAATTGAACAAGCGGAATAGAAAAATATTCTTACATAGGTAGAACAATGCACAGTAGATTTTATTTATCTTTATTACTGGTTGCTTCGGTCGTGGTAATTGGCTTTATGGGCTTGGCAACATTCAGGGAAATGTCGACGGAGTGGCAACAGCATCAGGCTGAGTATAAGGATTATCTTATCGCGAATGCCAAGGATGATGCCGCCAAAAAGAGGGCGGAGAATATCGAGACCGGTATCCGGCAGATTTTTATTCCCAGCCTGAAAAAGGCCGATCGCTGTACCAGCTGTCATATCGGTGTCGAAAATCCGATGATGACCAAGGTTGATCATCCGTATCAAGTCCATCCCGGCAATCATCTTGCCAATCATTCGGTGGCCAAGTTCGGCTGCACAATATGCCATTACGGACAGGGCCGCGCCACCAATAAAAGTCAGGCCCACGGTGGTGAGCGGGGAGAGAACTACTGGGATTATCCTGTTATTCCTGCCAAATATGTGCAATCCGCCTGCGCCAGATGTCACGATATGAAGATGTTGGCCGATGAAGGCGTGACCAATATCGTCAAAGGTGAACAGCTTTTCAGAGAAAAAGGCTGCCAGGGCTGTCATAAGGTGAAAGGTGTCGGTGGTGACCTTGGCAAAGAACTCGATGAAATCGGTTCACAGCCTCTTCACTACTTTCCCATGGGACACGTGAAGGGCAAGCTGACGGCCTACAACTGGATCAAGCAGCATTTTGATGACCCTAGGGCAATCGTACCGACCAGTGAAATGAAATTAACCTTGAAGGGTGATGAGGCTGATCAGCTGACAACGTACATGTTCTCCATGCGATCGGATGAGATCCCTTCGAAATATAAGCTGATCAAGAATCTGCCTAATACAAACAGAAGCGGCAAAGAGCTGTACACCATTTTCTGTTCGGCCTGTCACAGTGATGGCCAAACAGCGGTATTCGAAGAGGTTTTTGACCGTTCTGTCCCAGCTATCACAAATCCCGATTTCTTAAATAAAATCGATGATAAGACTTTGAGAGTCTTCGTTGATGAGGGCCGTTCAGGCACCCAGATGACCGCGTGGAAACATACAGCTTCCGGTGTAAAGAAGGACGATGTGGATAAGATTATGGCTTATCTGACCCAGAACAGGAGTGAGACAGTTGATCCGTTCAGCTATGCCCAGTTCCAGAGGGATCCTGAGAAAGGCAAGGCCATCTATGACAGACGATGTGCTTTCTGCCACGGTGAAAAAGGAAAGGGCGGTGGTCGTAAGCTTGGCCTGAATCTCAGAAATGATGCTGTTCAGAAAATCGTTGATCCCGCATTCCTTGCAACAACCGTACGTGACGGCAGGAAGGGAACACCGATGCCGGCTTTTGGAGCCGAAGGTGAAGGGCTGACTGATCAGCAGATCGCCGATGTAGTTGGCTATGTCAAGACTCTGGGCAAGAAGTAGAAGAGACCCGTACAAGATGAAATTGTATTTTGGAGGACTATACGTGAACCTGTTTACATTAAGGGCATTATTATCGGCTCTTCTTTTCACATCATTACTGTTCCCTTTCTCAGCGATTGCTCAAGAGCAGCAGATGACTGAAGAGGAGGAGGAAGCAGCATATGAGGCCCAGCTTAAACTGGGAGAGGAATATTACAGCGTTAACTGCCGGATGTGTCACGGCAAAGATGGGGACGGCAAAGGCTTTGTTGCCACCATCAAGTACGCGGAGAAAAAAGGCCGGGTACTGACAACCTATCCCCGTGACTTTACTGTGGGTCTGTATCGTTTTCGTTCAACATCAACCGGTTGTCTGCCGGATGACCAGGACTTGAAAACTACCATCAAAGGCGGGATTACCCAATCCTTTATGCCTCCTCAGGATGGCATCAGCGATGAGGAACTGGCCGCTATTGTTGAATATATCAAGACGTTCTCCCTGCGGTTTGAAGATGAGGATCCCTGTGACGTCATTGCAGCTAAAAAGCCGGGGTATGTCGGATCAGATAAATCCATCGACAAAGGAAAAGTCGTATATAACGACATGAAATGCTGGGAATGTCATGGCCAACTTGGGGCGGGAGACGGACCTAAGTCATTGGATATTAAAGATGACTGGGGACAGCAGCTTCTGCCGTTCGACTTTGTGACCGGTGAGCTCAAGCGTGGATCAACTCCTGAAAATATCTATATGACCTTCACCGCAGGCCTCGACGGTACCGGTATGCCTTCATATGAGGACTCCCTGTCTGAAGAGCAGAGATGGAACCTTGTTTCCTATACTCTGAAACTTATGGGCAAGATTGGCGCTAATAAGGATGCTGGAGGTCATTAACCTCTACTAAAAATAAAAAACCGGTTGGAAGATCGGCCGGTTTTGGAATACGTGCAAACTCAATTGAGAGATAGATAAAAAGAACAAACGGAGGATGGTATGAAAAAACTTATTTTATCACTTATCGTTATGGCTCTTGTCATTCCGGCTACAAGTGCTGATGCCAGGAAAAGAAAGAGATATGAAGTTGTTGATGTAACCAGTGGCGGCTCCATTGTTGGAACCATTAAAGCTGCTGAAAAAGTGGCCGATCCGGTAATGAAAGTCGAGACCAAGAAGCCTGAAGAGGTCAAGCTCTGTGGAGCCGAATTCAAGATGAACAAATATCTTATCGGCGCTGACATGGGTGTTCAGAATGTTGTTGTAGCAGTCACCAACGCCAAGAAAGGTAAAGCCATGCCCACTGAGAATATGGTCGTGGATAATGTTAAGTGCCAGTTCGTACCGCTGGTTGGAATTGCCTATAAGAAAACCAAATATGTGATCAAGAACAGTGATCCGGTTTTTCATAATACTTCAATAGGCCTCATGCTTAAAGGGAAGCGTTCTACAGTCTACAACCTGGCTCTGCCTAACCTGAATCAGGTGATTGAAAAGCCGGTCAAGCGAACCGGTCTGCAGAATGTAAAGTGTGATGCTCATCCGTGGATGCGGGCATACATTTATGCTGCCAAGAACCCCTATGCTGCTGTCACCGGAGCTGACGGCAAATTTGAAATCAATGATCTTCTGCCGGGTACCTATAAAGTGATGGTATGGCACGAGGGTTTTGGCGAAGAGATGAAGACTATTGAGGTAAAAGCGGGGGAGGCAACACCCCTAAACCATACTTTTGCTAAAAAGTAGAACGGAAATAAGGAGGGGAAAATGACGTTCCAAATTAAAGGAAAATCTATTTTTCTGTTGGGCT
>CAZUUJ010000063.1:0-21420 GCA_964623625.1 uncultured Desulfocapsaceae bacterium | reverse complement strand
CAGCAAACGGTCGGGAGGAGTCGGCTACTTGCCCGGAAGCTAGCACGGCAAGTAGCCGACTCCCCATAAGCTGAACTGAAGTAGTAATCAGTAATGATTGTTTTATCATCCGGTAAGGACGTTTCAAGGTGATAACAATATGGCAAAAACACTGATTACCATTGGATGTATCCTCATTGTCCTCGGGCTCTGCTGGCCATTGATTCAAAAGTTAAACCTAGGCAGGCTGCCCGGTGATTTCTTCTTCAAATCGGACAATATCAAGTTTTACTTCCCTTTAACAACCTGTATCATCATTTCCGTAGTTTTGACCATTATTTTCTGGATTTTCAGAAAATAATCCTGAATCCGTGAGCTTCCCGCAGGAAGTGCTTCTGAAGTGCCAGCGGATGCCCCAATGGGCGAGTTGTTTTCTAAGTTTAGCACCACATAGTCGAATAATTAATGTATATCAGGGTGTTATTAGAGCAGCAGCAATAGCTGGCCACGGTTTCGGAATAATCATTGAATGGCCTTTTTTTCGAGCTGCATCTCTATCGGCAAACGCAGATTGTACTTGCTTTCATCAGGTCAACATTCATGATTGAGCAAATCACACCATTTGTAAAAAAATGGTAAATAGACGGGCGAATTCTTCATTGTATCCAAATAGTGTGATATACTGTATTCATGGAACTCAATACCCAGATGCAAAATAAGCCTGACCTTTTGTTGCTGCAGTATCGGCAAGTATACCTGCAGAAACCGGTTGCGGTTTGCTGGCAATATATATGATTTTTTCGCTGCAGACATGTTTATCGGGAACAGGGAGATCGTGAAATGAAGAAATATTCTGTAATAACGGCGCTGATTGTTTTCGTTTATGGTTGTTTGTTCGTGACTCAGGCTTATGCGGCCAAATACAAAATTCTTGTTGTGATGAGTTATGAACAGGACAATCCCTGGTGTCAGTCAATTAAAGAGGGTATTGATTCGGTCCTTTCCGCCAACTCCGAATTGACCTATTTTTACATGGATACCAAAAGGGATTTTAAAGGCGGCAACAAAAAGGCTGAACAGGCATATGCTCTTTTTCAGCAGATACGGCCGGATGGGGTTATAACGGTGGATGATAATGCCCAGTGGATGTTTGTGCTGCCGTATTTAAAAGGCAAAGAAGATGTTCCGGTGATGTTTTGCGGGGTCAATGCCGATGCGGAGAAATATGGTTATCCCACTTCTTTTATTTCCGGCACTTTGGAGCGAGGACACATCGGGGAGAGTATTGCATTCACAAAACAGCTCTATCCGTCTTTAACTCAAGTGCTTGTTCTTACCAAAGACAGCCCATCCGGAAAAGCATTAAAAAGGCAGATTGAAAAAGAGTCCCACACCTATCTTGCCCCGATTATGGGCGTTAAACTGGTTACCGAAGTTAAGGAGCTGAAAAACATTACAAATGGGCTCTGTGACAGATGTGCCCTGTTTATTGACAGCCTCGAGGGTATCACCAACGATTTGGGAATTCCATTGAATAGTTTCAGAATCACCAAGATTCTCATGGAAACAACAAACAAACCGATCATTGGCGCAAACCTGTACCATGTTGAAGATGGTGCGTTATGTGCTGTAGTCAAAACCGGAGAGGAACAGGGAATGACAGCGGCAGCTATGCTGCTGAGAGCATTAGAAGGGACACCGATTACAGACCTGCCGGTTACCAGAAACTACAAAGGGAAACGAATTATCAATATCACCACTATGCATGGTCTTGGAATTAAACCGCAGCCGAGGCTGTTGATTGGAGTTCATCTGGTGACGACCAAAGAGTAGCTGCGGCCTGAACCATCAGATATTCAGGTTTGGAGCAGTAATGTTCAAGAAACGATTCTTTTCAGAACTGAAGCTCAGATCCAGGCTTCGATTTGTCAATCTGTTGACCTGTATCGGCTTTATCTTGGTCATTGCTATGCTGTTAGCTTCATTTCTTTATATTCGTCACCTTGTTCTGGATGTAACCATTCATGAAACGGACAATATTATTTCAAGCTCTCAAGTAATCCGGGAACTCTCTGATATTTTACATGAAACCGAGTTGCTGAATAGTCTTTTCTATGGCAACCAGAAATACTTCCAAGAAGCCGGTAGAAAATTGATCGGCCGTTCGCAGAAAATTGCTGCAAAAACGAATGATTCTCTCCTGAAGGAGAAACTTGAACTGTTACCGCAACACTTTCAAAGACTCGTTCATCAGCAGGCGGCAATTAACGATCTAGCCTCATCAAGAAAATCTATCAATGCAACAATTGAAGAGCAATTGAATGGTCTTGAGTCCTTAACCAGCGATATGCTCATTCAAGCGACACTTGCAGGTCAGGACACGGCATACGCTGAACAGCTGCTCATTCTTCTCATGTCCTTGCGTGAAAACCTCCAGCAGGTCGCTCTGCTGCATGCAGAAAAGATCAGACACCATTTTCAGATTCCTGTAAAGCTGGAAGACTGTCCGGTCAGGCCAGCCCTGGATAATCTATTGATTCAGGTGGAGACATTGGCCGTTTCCAGGCCCGATTTAAGAAAATATAGAGTCTCTCTAATCAACGCCATTAAACAGTATCAAAGGATCATCGATGATCTGCATGTTGAAGGAACAGCACTGATTGTTGTCAAAGAAGGGTTGTATACGTTGAATGCTGTCATTGTTCAAATTGTAATGGAAATAGAGGACAAAATTTCCAGATACTCTATTCGGACAAAAGATCAGATCAATAAAATTATCTTATTTGCCGCACTGTTTGCTATAGGATTGTCCATCGTCATTCCCTTGCTGTTGGTCATTTTGAACAACTATTTGATACGAGCAGAAATCCAGAAACCGATGGGTAGAATCGTTTCAGCGGTGCAATCATTTGGCAGCGGTAATTTTACAACTCGAATTGCACTCGACAGAAAAGACGAGTGGAGTGTTATTGAAAATGGTTTTAATAAAATGGCCTCGGATCTCGAACGTCATCGGAAGCATCTTGAAGATCTAGTGGAGAAACGGACTGTTCAACTGGAAGAGTCAAAAAAAGAGGCGGTAACGGCAAACAGAGTAAAGAGCTCTTTTCTGGCAAACATGAGCCATGAAATCCGAACTCCGATGAACGCCATACTAGGCATGTCTCATCTGGTTCTGCAGACGGATTTGAATGACAAACAGCTAAGATACGTCAACAATATCCATCAATCAACTGAAAATCTACTCCAGATATTGAACGATATACTCGATTTTTCAAAGATTGAGGCGGATAAACTGGTTTTGGAGGAGATGGATTTTAACTTGGCCGATGTGGTCGGCAATATGTATAACCTGGTTAAGCTCAAAGCCAGTGAAAAAGAGGTTAAGTTCTCTATTCATATCAATCAGGATGTCCCCCGTTTGCTGTATGGTGATCCGCTGCGTTTAGGCCAGGTGTTGATCAATCTTGTTGGCAATGCTGTTAAATTCAGCAGTTCCGGTGATAGCGTTTCGTTGAAAGTTACCTTGAAAGAGTCGGACGATAACAGGGCAAATCTGCAGTTTGATGTTGCGGACACCGGTATCGGTTTGAGTCAAAAGCAGCAGGAAAAATTGTTTCAGCCTTTCACTCAGGCTGATAATTCGACAACTCGGCAATATGGGGGTTCAGGGCTTGGGTTGATTATCTCTAAAAAAATAGTTGAGATGATGGGCGGCATCATTTGGTTTGAAAGCAAAAAAGGTGTCGGCAGTACCTTTAGTTTTGCAATTCTGCTCCTTAAACAGCAGGAAAGCGCATCGTTGCAGGAAAAGGAAAAAGGTGATAACAGGAAAACGGATGTCGGCCGGGCTGTCTCTAAACTGAAGGATGCCAGTATTCTCTTGGTCGAAGATACTCCCATCAATCAGGAATTTGTAAAGGAGTTATTACAGGGGGCAGGAATCAGGACTCTGGTAGCCGAGAATGGAAAAGCCGCATTGAAGATATTGGGGAGCAACGAAGTCGATGGTATCCTGATGGACTGCCAGATGCCGGTTATGGATGGATACGAGGCAACCCGCCGGATTCGCAATCAGCAAAAATTCAAGAAACTGCCGATCATAGCCCTGACTGCCAGCGCAATGAAAGGTGATCGGGAAAAGGTCCTCGAAGCAGGAATGACTGACTACCTAACAAAACCGGTTGACCCGAAACTGCTGTTTACTGTTTTGGCCAAATGGATTACCGGCAATTCTTCGTGAATTTATTTTCACCTGAAGTTCAGCTGATGGGAGAGAGCCGGCTACCTGCGAGGCCAGCCTGTGGTCAAGAATCGCTGCTCATTGACCAGTCTCTCACTCAGGTTATTGATATACGAACCAGGTTTCATGTTTTCCTTCAATAACAATGTGACTCTTAAAATACACCTGTCAAGCAACGGACTTGCTTTTGACAATTTCGGCTTAGCTCTCGAGCGGAATTTTCTCGTTATTGAACGGTTTTTATAATTCTCAATCCAATATCATTATCGATGTAATCGTGAGAGTAATAGGCCCGCGCAGCAGAACGGCAGTGATAAGCCGGGTTGATCCAACTTCCTCCCCGGGTCACCCGCTTTCCGCCTTTCTCCGGTCCCTGCGGATCGGTTGCGGGGCTTTTACTGTAATATTTTCTGTCATAGCGATCCTGGACCCACTCCTGAACATTGCCATGCATATCATGGATTCCCCAATTGTTGGGTTTCAATCCACCCACCGGCTGACTCTGTTTATTTGAGTTGTCTGCAAACCAGCCGTACTGAATCAGCTTATTCCCCTGCTGATCATCGCCGTAGCAATAGCTTGTTTGGCTTCCGGCCCGGGCAGCATATTCCCATTGGGCTTCGGTCGGCAGTTTGTAGGATGTTGTCTTTTCCTGCGCGTTCAGTCGCTGAAGGAACATCTGGGCATCATTCCACGACACCTTGTCTACAGGTCGGGTCGGTCCGACATGAATACTGGGATTGTGTCCCATAACTTGCTGCCACTGTTTCTGGGTAATTTCGTATTTGGAGATATAAAAAGGTTTTGAGATGGAGACCCGGTGGCGTGGTTTCTCCTTGTTGGTTCCGTCTTCGTTTTCATGGGTTCCCATCTGAAAACTGCCGGCGGCAACAAGGACAAACTCGATACCGATACTATTTGAAAACCTTTGAGCCTGTGTCCCGACTGGTTGATTATCAGCTTGGCCCATTGTTGGAAACAGCATGAGCAGACATATAGAAACCAGCGGGAAAGAAAAGAACATCTTCATGATTGCTATTCGATCTGGTAATGAACATCTCGTATGTAATGCGGTTGACATCATATAAACCATTTCGTACTTTATGTTGCTCTGTGAATGTTCACCGCAACGATAATCCGTTTCAAGTACATGGCAAGGAAAAAGTAATGTCTAAAGAACTCAATGATAAACTGGGGACCACCGATGTGGTCTGGAACCTGGATGACCTCTATGAATCACCAGAAGACAAGCTGATTGATGATGATATAGACCTTTGTACTCAAGAGGCTGAGTTATTACGGCATGATTTCAGTACCCATCTGGCTGAACTGGAACCGCCCGTCTTTGCCCGGACAGTAAAACGATTTGAAAGGATTGCTGAAAATCTTGGTCGTCTTGCTACCTATTCCTTTCTCAATTTTTCAACACAGGTCAACAATGAAGAAGCTGGAGCATTTCTTCAGAGAACAAGGGAGATAGCCAGTCAAATCAATAAGGAAGTCGTCTTTTTTGAGTTGGAATGGTCCAAAATGGATGAGGCAGCGGCAACAACTTTTCTTGAGGCTGAGGAAACCAGCCACCATCACCATTATCTTGAAAAGATTCGACACCAGGCGGCTCATCTTCTTTCCCGAATTGAAGAAACCCTGCTCATCGAATTTGAGCCGGTTGGGGTGTCCAGTTGGACCAACCTGTTTACCAAGGTCATGGGCCATCTGAAATTCGGAGAGCATGATCGAAGCCAGGAAGAGGTACTGTCTGATCTCTACAGCTCCAACCGGGAAATAAGATTTCAGGCATCAAAGGATCTGACTGAAGGGTTGAAAACTCAGCTCCACGTCCTTACCCATATTTTTAATACAGTGCTGGCCAATAAGATGATCGAAGATCGGCTGCGCAGCTATCCTTCCTGGGTCAGTTCGCGGAATCTTGAAAATGAACTGAACGCTGAGACCGTTGATGCGCTGGTTGAAGCAACTGTTTCACGATACGATATTGTTCATCACTATTATCGTCTAAAAAGAGAAATGCTGGGGCTGGATGAGTTGAAGGATTATGATCGGTACGCGCCGCTTCCCGACCTGCCCGATCAATTGATACCCTGGCAGAAATGCAGGGATATAGTGTTAGAGAGTTTCGATGAATTTTCACCTGAAATGGCAGAGATTGGAGCTCTTTTTTTTGACAACAACTGGATCCATGCACCATTAATGGATGGCAAGCGAGGTGGCGCCTTCGCCCATCCTGCAATCCCCGATGCCCATCCCTACCTGCTGGTCAATTATACGGGAAATCTAAGGGATGTGGCCACTGTTGCCCATGAGCTTGGACATGGCATCCATCAATATCTGGCGCGGCAGACAGGCTATTTCAACAGTGATACACCACTGGTGCTGGCCGAAACAGCGTCGGTTTTTGGTGAGTTGCTTGTCTTTCACAGGCAGCTCGATCTGCTTTCCAGTGAGACACAGAAGAAGGGATTTATCTGTCAAAAGCTGGAGTCGATATTCGCCACAGTTTTCAGGCAGATAGCCATGAACCGTTTTGAAGAGATGATTCATACATGTCGGCGCAACGAAGGGGAGCTGTCATCCACCAGAATCTCACAACTATGGATCCAGACTCAGCAGCCGATGTTTGATGACTCGGTAACCTTGGGTGAGGATTATTCCATCTGGTGGGCCTATATAGGCCATTTCCTCCATGCTCCGGGATATGTGTACGCCTATGCCTTTGGTGAATTGCTGGTTCTTGCTCTCTACAACCTCTACCGGATGGAAGGCAAATCCTTTGTTCCAAAATATACGAAACTGTTGTCCAAAGGGGGGAGTCTTTCTCTATATGAGCTGCTGGAACCGTTTGGTATCGATCTAAACGATACTCAGTTCTGGCATGGGGGACTTGATGTCGTTGCGGGGATGCTCAAAGAGATTGAGTAGATCTTGCTTCTGGTTTTCTAAAAGGGAATTTTTCTTTTACCGTGGTGAGGATGTGTCCGCCACTACAAACGGAGTGCAATGGACACCGATTGCCTGTTTCTTAACCCAGATACGGGTGATGGGGATGGTCTCTCCTTTTCGGTCGACAACAGTTTGCAGCTCTTCAACAAAGGTTATATCCGCAGAGAAAAATTCGTAATACGATATATTGGTACTGTACGGGTCGATGACAAGAATAACCTTGTCCGGATCGTGATAATGTTTTTGAGGTGTGCCTGTATAGGCAACATGAGTGTCGCCCAGGTTCGCCATGTTTTTAGGTTTCTGGTACACTTGGATGGCAAATTCTTTAACGGCTTCCGGAAAATTTCTAAGAGGCATCAGTACTGCTCCCTGTGGCATTTGGTCTATGTTGACAGCAAACCGATCCAGTATGTCTATATTTTAACAGAAAGTGGAAGGGTTTACACAGATAATCAATTACCTGAACACCCATGTAGTACTGCCTGACACGAGGTGTTGTCGATTTACCAGTGTAGCCTCCGGTTAAGGTTCACTCCTTTCTGGATGATGGCACTCTGTACTATATCAGTATTTTTTGTTTTAAAGCAAAGACTTGGCTGAGATACATGATCCTTGAAATACGTCTGTCAAACCGACAATACTTGTTTTTCTGTCTAGTTTGGGAAACATTGATAATCAGCTTCTATTATGTGAAAATATCTTTGAGGTGACGCTACTCCTCAACTTCCACACTGATATAATCGGCTTCGTTGTTTCGAAGCGTTAAGGTCCCGCCCATGACCCGCAAAGCGACTGGGTCGTTTAACGGTGCTCTCCCCTGTATGGTGATTTCGGTTCCCGGTACCAGGCCCATTTCTCTGATTCGCCTGCCGAGTATGCCGCCGACCTTGACGGCTGTGATGATACCGGACTGGTTTTTATGCATCCGGCGCATATTGATAATAGCCATATGAGAACAGAGGGTATTAAAAGTTATTTTTTCTGCATTTTTGTCCAAGAATCCCGCATGGTTACAATACGGTTGAATACAGGTTGTTTTGCTGAGCTCTCTACCGGGTCGAGACAAAAATAGCCCTGCCGCTCAAACTGAACCTGCTGCCCCGCGTCCAGATCACCAAGAGACGGTTCAACCACACTGTCCTCCAGAATCTCCCTGGAATCGGGATTCAGATGCTCTTTGAAGTCGACCTCTTTATTCTGGTCAGGGTTTTCAACATTAAACAGCCGGTCATACAGGTTGACCCGGCATTGAACACCATGGGAAGCCGAAACCCAGTGAATAGTACCCTTGACTTTGCGGCCGTCCGGAGCATTTCCGCCTCTGGACTCAGGATCATAAGTACAGTGAATCGCCGTAATTTCACCGGTCTCTTTGTCTTTGTCCATGGAAACAAATTGAATCAGGTAGCCATAGCGAAGCCGGACCTCTCTTCCCGGACCAAGCCGGAAGAATTTTTTTGGCGGATCTTCCATGAAGTCGGTTCGTTCAATATACAGCTCTTTTGAAAAGGGAAGTGTCCTGGTGCCCATATCCGGTTTTTTGGGATGATTTTTGGCTTCCATTTCCTCTACCAGATCGTCGGGATAGTTGTCGATAATAACCTTCAGAGGTCTCAATACGCCCATGACCCTGGGGGCTGAGTCGTTAAGATCGTCTCGGATGCAGTTTTCAAGAACGGTCATATCAATCCATGAGTCCCGTTTACCAATACCGATGAGATCGCAGAAGTTACGAATAGAAGCCGGAGTGTAACCTCGCCGTCTGAGGCCTGATATGGTCAGCATCCTGGGGTCGTCCCAACCGTCGACATAGCCGCCCTCAACCAGTTGCAGCAGCTTTCTTTTTGACATGACCGTGTAGGTCAGGTTGAGCCTGGCGAATTCAATCTGCTGTGGATGGCACGGTGTCTGCAATTCATCGAGTACCCAGTCATAAAGTGGGCGATGATCCTCAAATTCAAGTGTGCAGAGGGAGTGGGTAATTTTTTCGATAGCATCCGATAAACAATGGGTGTAGTCGTACATGGGGTAAATACACCATTTGTCTCCTGTGCGATGATGGGATGCTTTCAGGATACGGTAAATTACCGGATCACGCATATTCAGGTTGGGAGAATTCATGTCGATTTTTGCCCGCAGCACCCGGCTGCCCTCATCAAATTCTCCAGCTCTCATCCGGGTAAACAGCTCGAGATTTTCCTGGGCAGATCTGTTTCGATAGGGACTCTCTTTGCCGGGTTCCGTCAGTGTGCCGCGGTATTGCCGGATCTCATCTCCACTGAGATCACAGACATAGGCCTTATTCTCTTGAATGAGCTGGACGGCGAAATCGTGTAGTTGGTCGAAATAGTCGGAGGCAAAAAACAGATTGACTCCCCAGTCGAATCCAAGCCATTTCACATCTTCTTTGATCGACTCCACGTACTTGGTCTCTTCCTTGCAGGGATTGGTGTCATCAAAGCGGAGGTGGCAGACGCTGTTGTTCTCCTGGGCAATACCAAAATTCAAACAGATCGACTTGGCATGACCGATATGAAGAAAACCGTTCGGTTCAGGCGGAAAACGGGTCACCGTTGTTTGGTGTTTTCCGGTCTGCAGGTCTTCTTTAATAATTTGCCTGATAAAGTCCAGCGGCTTATCCGGTGAATTGGTGTTATCCATATCTCTATTCAACTCCCTGCTCATACAGTTTGGCAACGTCTCGAAGCCTGCTGACAACCTTGTGTCGTCCAATGGCGATCAGAATATCGAACATGGATGGTCCGGCCAGCTGGCCTGTCACCACTGTTCGCATACCGTTGATCAGAATGCCTGGTTTGATCTCAAGCTCTGTAGCCAACTCCCTGGCAACCTGTTCGGTGGATTCGAGATCAAAATTGGCCAACTTCTCGTAACGTTCAGCCAGCATTGGCAACCATTCTTGTAATCCAGGATGTTTAAGTATATTTTTTCTCAGCGGTTTCTGCTCGATATCAAAGGTGTCGTCGAAATATGCCCTGCCCCGGGTGGCAAAATCCTTTAAGGTATGAAAGCGGTCACGGATCAGCTCGAGAGTTGCCAGAAACCACTCTTTTCTATCACCATCATAGCTCTGGTCCCAGATGCCCTCGTTTACAAAGTCTTCCCGGACCATCTTGGCAATGTCATGAATATCCATGGTCCGTAAATAATGCTCATTGATGGCAATCGCCTTGGGATCAGTAAAAAATTTCGGGTCTCCCTTGCGATAGTTAAATACGGAGTTGGACTTGTTGATTCGTTCGAGTGTGAAGGCCTCAATGAGTTCTTCCCGGCTGAAAATTTCCCGATCGTCACCCGGCGCCCACCCTAGCAGCACCAGAAAGTTGCAGAAAGCCCAGGGGATGAAGCCGTGTTCCCGATAGAAATGGACGGCGACAATTTCACCGTGGGATCGTTTTGAAATTTTTGCCCGTTTGGTATCCATGGTCAACGGCATATGGGCAAAGACAGGGACAGGCGCCTCCAGCGCCTCATACAGCAGAACCTGCCTGGTGGTGTTGGTCATATGATCCTGGCCGCGGATGATGTGAGTTATCCGATCTCTGATATCATCGACTACATTGCTGAGAAGATATAACGGCTTACCATTGGATCGAACAATGACAAAATCTTCGACTTCTCTATAGTGGCATTCTATTCTACCGAGTACCTTGTCGTCATAGCCGACCATCCCGTCTCTTTGAGGGGTTTTAAAGCGAATGACATACGGGGTGCCGGAACCTTCCTTTTGAGAGATTTGCTCATCATTCAGATGACGGCAGGTCGAATCGTATCCGATATTCTGCTTGGCAGCCAGTGCCGCTTCCCGCTTGGCGTCCAGTTCTTCCTTTGTACAAAAGCATTTATAGGCATGTCCATCTGCCAGGAGCTGTTCTGCGGCCAGAACATGGTCGTTTGCATATTCCGTTTGAAAGTACGGCCCTTCATCCCAGTTGATGCCAAGCCACGTGAGTCCGTCCAGAATACCCTGGATGGAGTCCTGGGTTGATCGTTCGGCATCCGTGTCTTCGATACGGAGAATGAGCTTGCCGCCGGTTTTTTTAGCATACAGCCAGTTATACAGGGCGGTGCGGGCACCACCGATATGTAAGTATCCCGTTGGGCTGGGTGGAAAACGAAGTCGTGTTTCGGTCATGAACGAATTCCTGAAAGAGTTGAATTTTGTATGGCAGCCACTGATTACGGCACCAGTAAATATGGCATGCTATATATCGTTTTTATATCGATTGATCAATAGCTATCATGAGCGGGTCGATGGATTAGTCTTCAATATCGGCTCCTGATGGTTTCTCAGTGGCGGATTGTTGCACCATATTCCGGCCTATCCGATTCATGGCAAGATCAGGCTGCACGCCCGACTACTGAAGTGATTACAGCGAGTCAGTATTTTTGTTGTCCTCTTTTTCCTAAATGGGTATAATCCGTCCTTTTGCGAGGGAAGATAGCTATGCCGTCTGTGGGGAAAAAACCTGTAGAGCCGGTATTAACATACGGAATTTGAATTGAGAAAGTGGCTGAGGGAGCAGAAATGAAAGTACTGATCAGCGATAACCTTTCCCCTTCCGGTGTCAAGATTCTTGAGGAAGCTGGTTTGGATGTGGATGTGAACACAGGCCTTGCTCCTGAAGAGTTGAAGAAAATCATCGGTAATTATGACGGCTTGGTCATCAGAAGCGCTACTAAAGTAACAGCGGATCTGCTTGAGTCGGCGGATAAACTGAAAGTGGTCGGCCGAGCTGGTATCGGTCTAGATAACGTAGATATCCCGGCAGCCTCCCAGAAAGGGGTCGTGGTGATGAACGCGCCTGACGGTAATGCGACAACGGCTGCCGAGCATGCCATAGCTATGATGATGTCGCTTTCCCGTAATATCCCACAGGCAACAGCCTCCATGAAAGAAGGGAAATGGGAGAAAAAACAGTTCATGGGAAGGGAAGTCACAGGAAAGACTCTGGGGGTCGTCGGCATTGGTCGTATCGGGGGTATTGCCGCAAGCCGTGGACAGGGGCTGAAGATGAAAGTGATCGCGTATGATCCGCACATGCCTGCCGAGACGGTTGCCAAACTCGGTATTGAACTGGTCAGCCTTGAAGAGCTCGCCAAACGATCCGATTACATAACTGTCCATGTGCCGCTGACAAAAGAGAGCAAAAATCTGCTGTCCACAGATTTCTTCAAGAATATGAAAAGCGACGCTATGTTGGTCGATTGTGCCCGTGGCGGAGTCTGTGACGAAGCTGCTCTGTACGACGCCCTTGTTAATAATGAGATTGCCGGAGCGGCGCTTGATGTTTTTGCTGTCGAGCCAACAACTTTTAAGAACTGCGCAATGCTGAAGCTGGATAATTTTATCTGTACGCCTCATCTTGGTGCCTCGACCAGTGAAGCCCAGGAAAATGTGGCTCTCACCATCGCCGAGCAGATGGCCGACTACCTCAACAACGGTGTGGTTGCCAATGCGATCAATGTCCCCTCGGTCAGCAGCGATGTCCTTGCTCAGGTGGATCCCTATGTCAGACTTGGTGAAATGTTGGGATCGCTGCACATGCAGTTGACCAAAGGCTCTGTTCAGGAAGTAAATATCGAGTATAGTGGAGAACTGGCGGACATGGACACAAGTCCGGTAACAGTAGCCTTTTTAAAGGGATTGTTCACCCCGATCATCAAAGATGCTGTGAATTATGTCAATGCCCCGATGATCGCCAAGGATCGAGGCATTAAGATTATTAAATCAAAAACAGAAGAGACCGACGATTTTATCAATGCTCTAACCATCACTGTGTCGACCAATGAGGGGCAGAATGTTCTGGTCGGTACAGTGTTTGGTAAAAAAGAACCGCGGTTGGTACGTATCAACTCGTTCAGGCTGGAAGCACAGGTTGAGGGTTCCATGCTGCTGGTGCAGAATAATGATATTCCCGGTGTGATCGGTGCCCTCGGTACCACCATCGGCAATGCCGGTGTTAATATTGATTCCATGACTGTCGGTCAGACATTGGATAGCAACCAGAATATTATCCTGCTTAGTACCGATCAACCCATTGATGATGTTCTGCTCGGCCAGGTCAAGGCTCTTGAGAATATCAATGATGCCGTGGTCTTGGAGATATGACACTATGTCCGTGAGAAATTCGGGCTATAACAGGTAAGTAAACATTAAATTGAACGTGAATATGGATAATGAAAAACTAGAAAATGACTGTTTATGCGGTGAGGGGAAGGTCCCGGATAAGGATGGTAAATGCGTCATGCCGGAGGTAACCTTTCAAGCATTTGTTATGTCTTTGAATACATCGGTGCTCTATCATCTCGGCGAAATCGGAGATCCGCGTACAGGAAAAAAGGAACCCGATTTTGAATTAGCCAGGCATGGGATCGATACCCTTGTCATGTTACAGGAAAAAACCAAAGGGAACCTTTCAGCCGAAGAAGAGGAAATGTTGAAAAACATTCTCTACGATGTGAAATTGAAATTTGTCCAGGCTGTAAAGAAATAACGGTGGAACCATCCACAACCATCCGGCTTTGGGCTCCTGCCAAGGTCAACCTGAGCCTGCATATTCTTGCCAAAAGAGCTGATGGGTATCACGAACTTGAGACCCGCATGCAGAAGCTGGATATTTTTGATGAGATTACGCTGTTGAAAAGGCAGCAGCCCGGAATCGGTCTGAGTTGTTCGGACCCGGAAGTGCCGGAGGATGAGACCAACCTGGCCTGGAAGGCGGCAGATATGTTCTTTAAGTCGGTTTCCGAGGCTCAGTTATCCGGGGTTGATATTGTACTAAAAAAAAACATTCCAGTGGCTGCTGGTCTCGGCGGTGGTTCCAGCGATGCCGGAACGGTTCTCAAGGGGCTCAATGAGCTGTTTGGGACAAATAAGGCCGTGGAAGAATTGATCGAGATGGGCCGCCTATTAGGTGCCGATGTCCCATTTTTTGTGGTTGATGACAGCGCGGTTGTAGCCACAGGAATCGGTGATCAAATGTCCGCAGTCGAACCGTTTGAGGATTGTGTTTTTATTTTAGTCAATCCGGGATTTTCGGTGTCGACGCGTTCAGTCTATGAAAATTATACATTGACAACAGCCGATAAAACATTTAAAAATGCGAGGTTTGAAAAAAAGCGGGCTCCTTTTCATGTTAACCAATTGCATAATGATCTTGAATGGGTGACGGTCAAACAATACCCGGTTATCGATGAAATCAAGAAGACCTTGATAGGACTTGGTGCGGACGGTGCACTGATGTCGGGGTCCGGTCCAACCGTATTCGGAATTTTTAAAGGTGCCCACAGAGTACAGACTCGATTAGATGATGCGGCCGCAAGGCTTCGTCGACTCTACGGTGATAAAGTTTATATAACCAAATGCGCTGGGGCGTGGCCAAGCGGTGAAGGCACCGGGTTTTGATCCCGGCATGCGCAGGTTCGAATCCTGCCGCCCCAGCCACATGAAGATGAGGCGCCTCTGATCATTCATGTATATACACATAAAGAAAAACAGTGTTTTATTGTTAAACTGAATACTGGCAGCGTGCTAAAACGACAAAAATACATCTTGTAAATCGTTATGCCGAATATAATCAAGATCTTTTCAGGTAACGCTCATCCAGTGTTGGCAAAGGAAATAGCGGACAATCTTAATCTGCCTCTTTCAAAAGCCACTGTGAAAAAATTCAGCGATGGTGAGGTCTTTGTCGAGATAAAAGAAAATGTTCGGGGAACGGATGTTTTTGTCGTGCAGCCAACCTGTATGCCGGTGAACGATCATCTGATGGAGCTGGTTATTATGGTGGATGCCCTGCGCAGAGCCTCTGCCAGGCGGATTACCGCTGTCGTGCCGTATTACGGCTATGCCCGTCAGGATAAGAAGATTGCTCCAAGGGTGCCGATTTCTGCAAAAGTTGTTGCGGAGATGTTCATGGCTGTCGGTGTCCGCAGAGTGTTGGCAATGGATCTGCATGCCGGCCAGATTCAAGGTTTTTTTAATATTCCGGTTGACCACCTTTTTGCTGCACCGGTTATTCTTGATTATATCAATGAGAATTTTCAGGATGTGATCATGGTATCGCCCGATGCTGGCGGGGTTGAAAGAACAAGGGCCTTTGCCAAGAGACTCGGTGCCGGTCTGGCCATTATTGACAAGCGTCGGGATAAGCCGAATGAATGTGAAGCAATGCATGTGATCGGTGATGTGAAGGGCAAGAAAGTCATCATGCTCGACGATATGGTCGATACGGCTGGTACCCTTTGTAATGGAGCTGCAACACTTGTAGACAATGGTGCGAAGGAGGTGCACGCGAGCTGTTCGCATGCTGTGCTTTCCGGACCGGCCATTCAGCGGATACAGGATTCGGTCATAAAAACCCTGGTTGTGACGAATACGATTCCTTTAAAAGAGGATGCGAAAGCATGTGAAAAGATAAAAGTGCTGTCGGTTTCCAAATTGCTATCCGATGCCATCTATCGCATTCATAATGAGGATTCCGTCAGTTCTCTGTTCGTGTAACGTCTTGAATACAAATTGACTGTTCCGGAATACCACTATGTTTCCGGAGTGATAAAAATAAAGGAGAAGTAAAAAATGTTACAGGTTGAATTATCGGCTTCTGTTCGTGATCAATTCGGTAAAGGGGCTATGCGCCGGTTACGCATGGATGGAAAAACCCCTGCGGTTCTGTACGGATCCGGGACCAAGCCGCTGGCTCTCCAGCTTGAGACCACACTGCTCTATCGGGAACTGGTTCAGCTTCGGAGAAGGAACGCGCTGGTGACATTGACCCTTGATAATGGAGATACCCATCATGTGTTGATCAAGGATGTTCAGACGGACCCGGTTCGTGACACTCTCATCCATGCCGATTTTCAGAAGATCGATATCAATGAGGTAAGACGGTTTGCCGTTCCAATTACCTTTACCGGTAAATCAATAGGAGTTGATCTGGGTGGTAGACTGATTGTTGAGAATGACACTGTTGTGTTGGAAGGTGTTCCCATGGACATGCCGGATGATTGTGAGCTCGATGTTACTGATCTTGATATCGGTGATAAAACACTGCTGTCCGCTTTGGACCTGCCTGGAAGTGTAACCATGATTACAGACAAGGATCTTGTCTGTGTAAAAGTCGACGTGGCTGCCCAGGAGATAGAAGAAGAGACAGAGGATGAGGAAGCTTTGGAAAGCGAGGCAGCTGAAGAAGAAGAGACCGTTGCTGAAGAAGGAGAGTAAATACAACTCTTTCAGGTTTACTCACGGCAGGTGGCTGTCTATGTTCGTTTATTTAAATCCGAAAGGGATTTCCCTTTCGGATTTTTTTTCAAGATCCTGAATCAATGAACAATTACTTATTTTTTAACAGGTTTTAATCAAGGATTCAGGGTGAGAAAAAATGGGTGAAACGACTTGGGTTATTGCCGGGCTTGGAAATCCAGGAAGAAAATATGACGGCACCCGCCACAATGTCGGCTTCCATATTATTGGCCAACTAGCGGATTATTTCGGCTTTTCCCTGTCCATCAACAAATGGGATGGACTGTACCACAGGACACAAGTGTGGGGTAAGCCGGTCTGTTTTGTCAAACCCCAGACATTTATGAATCGCAGCGGTCAGGCTGTTGCCCGGTTTACCGGATTTTATAAAACCCCTATGAACCGGTTACTGGTCATTCATGATGATATCGATATGTTTTGCGGCCGTCTCAAGCTTGTTTCCGGTGGTGGAAGCGGTGGGCATAACGGGATACGTTCAATCATCAGTTGTTTGGGAACCGGTGATTTTCATCGGCTTAAATTTGGGGTCGGCCGGCCGCAGCTGATGGAGAATGGTCATCGGATGCCGGTAGAGAAATATGTTCTTGCACCTTTTTCCGACCCGGAAACAGAAATCGTCAGTGATCGATTTGATGCCATTCTCCAGGGCATTGAACTACTGGTTCAGGGGGATAGAGCTGGTGCTCTTAGTTGTATCAACTCGGTAAAATAGCGTAGTGTTCCAGCTATGAATGCCTAACGCAATAAGCTGTCGATCAGAGCATTGGACAGGAAAAAACAAGATTTATTTCATAAAATATGTTATTATTGATAAATTAAATGTTGTTAGTAGCTATAAATCAGGGGATCTTCAACAACCTCAGCCAGTTATAAATCGATTCCATCTAATGCAATGGCTGAGGAATCCAAATGATTTTCATTTTCATCAACAGCAAAAGGTATTGTCTTTGATCGTTTCCTCTTCAATCAAGGTGCTGATATTTCCTATTTTGTTGTCCGTATTTCATTGATGCGTTTCAATTGGTGGTTTTTAATGTTGAAGCCTAAGGCAGGTTTACAATTAAAGCGGCCGCTTGTTTAAAAGCGTTTTATCCAGTAGGAGGTTTTTGTGTTTTCAGAAGGTGATATGGCTGTATATCCGGCCCATGGAGTAGGCGTCATAAAGTCTATTATAAATCAGACTGTTGCCGGTCTCGATCAGGACTTTTACGTTCTTAAGATTCTTGATAATAATATGACGATTATGATCCCGACTCAGTCAAGTGAAAATGTCGGATTACGTGCGATTATCAAAAAGAACGAGGTGAAAGATGTGCTGTCGATTCTTGAAGATCGCAATATTGAAATCGTCTCACAAACCTGGAATCGACGCTACCGGGATTATATGGAGAAAATCAAGACCGGTTCTATTCACGAGGTAGCCGTAGTACTGCGTGACCTTTTCCTGCTCAGTGTGGACAAGGATTTATCTTACGGAGAACGGAAAATGAAAGATACAGCAAAGCGGTTGCTGGTCAAGGAGATTTCTCTGGCCAAGCAGGTCGATGAAGAGAAAATTTCTCAGAAAATCGATAAAATGTTTTCCTAGTCAGCTTTGTGAAGATTTCCATCTGTGGGTGGAGGTCATTTCGCCCTTGTTACATACCAATCTATTGGTATTTCATTTTCTCCCTGGCTTGGCCGGGATGTAAATCGTCTCTTTACTCGCACCGGTATTTCCGGTTAACTTGAGTTGCATCAGAAGCAGCTACTCTTCTGGAAATGACCGGTTCTCCTCCCAACCAATAATAAATAGGATTAAGTCCAATTCAATTTAATTACTAGGCTCAGGCTGCTACGGTTTTGACATGGCTGTTGCCAACCGTCTGTATAAAGGGCCTATCAACTGTTTTTATTGTTATGTCCGATTCCTTCGAATTCATCATTGATGATAATCGGGCTTCTGTTCGCCTTGACCATTTCCTTACTCATCAGATACCTCAGGAGTCACGGACGCGTATCAGCGCAGCTATTCGTGCGGGGAAATTCCTGGTAGACGGCAAGATTCGAAAAACCAGTTACCGGTTGAAAAGGGGAGAAAGGGTAACCGGGTCACTGATCGAACAATCCGTTATGGAAGTCATTCCGGAACCGATTGAATTCGAAGTCCTGTTTGAGGATGAGCATCTGCTGATATTGTCAAAACCCCCAGGTATCGTAGTTCATCCAGGAAGTGGACACCACAGGGGCACGCTTGTCAACGGGCTTGTTCATTACTGTGGTTCGATCAGTCGTGTAGGGGACCCGGTCAGACCAGGTCTTGTACACAGGCTTGACAAAGACACCTCCGGTATTATGCTGGTGGCAAAACAGGAGAGCATTCATCGTCGCCTTGTCGAAGCGTTTCAAGACCATAAGGTTGAGAAATATTATCATGCTCTTGTTGTCGGCATCATGATGGAAAAGCAGGGACGAATCGTTTCTAATATCGGACGGCATCCAATCAATCGGCAAAAAATGGCAATCAGGCAGACAGACGGAAAATTTGCGGCTACCAACTGGCAGGTTGTTCGCGAGTATGAAAGTGGTTACAGCCTGATCAAGCTGAGAATTGAAACCGGTCGGACGCACCAGATCAGGGTGCATATGGCTTCAGCCGGCTATCCCGTTGCCGGGGACCAACTCTATGGAGGGAAGAGGAATTTAGATTCTTTTCCAAGACAGATGCTGCATGCCTCACAGCTCCGCTTCATCCATCCAGCTATTAAAAGGTGGATGAATGTTGAGGCACCTATCTGGTCCGATTTTGACAGGATATTGCAGGAGTTGGGTAGGAGAGACACAGCCTGACACATGATGAGGAGAAAAAAACAGGCTAATAAGACAGGTCTTAAGTCATTAAAAACGGGCTTCCCATAACGAGACATCGACCATATGAATGCAATGAATATAGGAGTCACCGGCTCAATCTGCTGCGGCAAGAGTTCCGTTTCCCGCTATATGGGCAGACAACTCAATGCTCCTGTATTGAATGCGGACGATATCTGTAGAGAGTTGCTCCAAAAGGGAAAACCCGGCTATGCCTGTGTTGTGAAATGCTGGGGGCACCGTTTTCTTGAATCTGGTGGCGATATTGATCGTGTACAGCTTCGAGAGGCTGTTTTTAACGACGCCCGCATTCGAGTAGAACTTGAAGGAATTCTACATCCGTTGGTACGGATCCAGATACTGGAGCAGATGGAAAAGGCAAAAGAAATCAAGCAATGGTTGGTTGTCGAAGTGCCACTGTTGTTCGAAGTTGGATGGCAAGATATTTTTGATATCACTGTGATGGTATATGCCGATCCGAAAACATGTCTTAAGAGGCTGATGGTACGAGACAATACTTCACGCCGTCAAGGTGAAAAGATCCTGGCAGCCCAGATGGACGCCGGCCGGAAAGTTCAGTTGGCAGATACCGTTATCAAGAATACAGGCAGTTGGGCAGACACCGTCCTGCAGATTAACCATCTGATTCACACCTTAAAACATCAAAATAACACATCAGTGCATCTGTAAAAGGGCCTTTTGGTTGATCCCAACCATTTTCTGATGAAAAAGCTTGACAGTGGGGGCCTTTAACCGTATAAGAGGGTTGTGTTAAGGAACAAAAGCCTGCCGAAATGATTTCTTCAAAACTATCTGCAAACAATCATTAAGAGTCCAATTAACAAGAATCAATATTGGTTCATATCGATGGCAGCTGTTGAGCTTTTTAGTTATCGAATTAAATCCGATCAGACAATCCCTTTCTATTTCAATTGATATAAACAACAATACAGTCCGTGGAATCATTCCTGCTGCATGACAATTGCGGTAGGGCTAGTTGATAGTGGTGTCCGGTCTTGTCCGACAGGTTGGGTAACATCGTTGCGCTATAGAATCAAATCCTGCAATCAGTACAATAGGTGCTGATGGATCCATTTGATTAGACTCGGAAAAGGATTGCTCTGCTATTTCTAAAACCTGATATTATATCCTGCCAATAAAGATAAAAGGAGAGAGAAAATTGATGAATCTGGCGGAATTAAAGGACAAGAGAATTGGAGATTTGGTCAAGCTTGGCCGAAAGCTCAGTGTCGAAGGAGTCAATACCAAACGAAAGCAGGAACTGATCTTTGCCATTCTGCAGGCTCAGGCCGATAAGGAAGGGCAGCTAAGGGGCGGAGGTGTGCTGGAAATATTGCCCGATGGATTTGGATTTCTGAGGGCTCCCGACTACAACTATCTGCCGGGTCCGGATGACATTTATGTCTCACCATCACAGATCAGGCGTTTAGGATTGCGTACCGGGGATACGGTTGAAGGACTGGTAAGGGCGCCAAAGTCAGGCGAGAGATATTTTGCCCTGCTCAAAGTGGAGAGTGTTAATTTTGATCCACCGGAGGCAACTAAAGGGAAAACACTTTTCGGCAACCTGACGCCCCTTCATCCCAACGAAAAATTTCATCTCGAATGGCAGCCGGATAACTTTTCCATGCGGTTGATGGATCTGTTTGCTCCAATCGGAAAAGGACAACGGGGACTCCTGGTTTCTCCTCCCCGGACCGGTAAGACCATTTTGATGCAAAAAATCGCTAACTCCATTGTTCGTAACCATAAAGAGGTTTATTTGATTGTCCTCTTGATTGATGAGAGACCGGAGGAAGTTACAGAGATGGAGAGGACAGTCAAGACAGCCGAGGTGGTCAGTTCCACATTCGACGAGCCTCCTCAGCGCCATATTCAAGTAGCCGAGATGGTTATTGAAAAGGCCAGACGACTGGTCGAACATAAAAAAGATGTAGTCATTCTCCTTGACAGTATTACCCGGCTGGCACGGGCCTATAACACTGTTACTCCGGCAAGTGGCAAAATCCTCTCAGGTGGTGTTGAGGCCAATGCCCTGCATAGACCGAAACGTTTTTTTGGTGCTGCAAGAAATATT
>CAZUUJ010000062.1:0-21508 GCA_964623625.1 uncultured Desulfocapsaceae bacterium | reverse complement strand
TACCTGGTACGGGGACTTGCACCCCGCTAGTTCTGTGCCATGCCCGGCACACACGTTTGAATCAACCTGCCCCAAGCATTTTATCTGCCAGTTTTATACGAAGCTTTGAGTTTCTATAACCTACCAATGTCATTTGAAAAACCGCGCTGCTTGGGATCAGTGTTACGTGACTTGTTAGCAGCGATTTATAGCAGTTTTAAGCATCCATTTCTCGGTATTATCTACGGATGTAAAACCAAATTTTTTATATTGATCATGTACAGTTTTTGTTGCCAGAAACCATAATCTGACTTGAAAATCGGGATGTCCAAAAATATGCTTAGCTAAATATTTCCCGAGGCCTTTTCCTTGGTATTCCTCAAGAATGAATAGATCCATTAAGTAGGCAAAAACTGGTTTATCAGTGACCACTCTAGCAAAACCTACCATTTCGGCTTCTGCGCGATAGACACCGAAGCATATTGAGTTTCCAATTGAGCTTTTGACATACTCTAAACTGCGACCTTTTGCCCAATATGACCTGTGACAGAGATAGTCATGGACAGCGACCACATCAATTTTCTTTTTATCGGTTGATATAAAATATTCCATTGATATTGAGTGCTATTTTTTCTACTGCTAACGTCTGAAATCAATGGTGCCGCCACCGAAGATGCTCCCGCAGGGCCGCAGACGTTCTCGGCACCCAATGAATTGATTGGTTAGAGCTTTTTTTCATATATACCGACTTTCTCACCGTTTTGAATTGTCCATTCCAAGAATTGCCAAGATTGTCGTTCAAGAATGTTATTTGCGGTGTTCGTACCACAATATATGTGCGAAAAACCTAAATCTTTCGCTGCGGTTTCTAAAGCCGCCAAAAGTTTGCTTCCTACACCTTGTCTGCGAAAAGAGGGGGTAACAATTCCTGCGGCTGCCCACGGATACAGATGTGGATGTATCGAAATTGATTCATTTTTTAAAACAGCCGCGCCGCAAAGATTCCCATCAAGAATTGCAACTACTCCAAAAGGTAATCCCTTCTTATTCGCATATTCTTTTAAATCAACCTGTGCATTCCCTGGCCCACATGAACCATAATAAGACACCCATTCAGTTTCAAACAAACATAACAGTGATGGCAGAAATTCCGGGTGGTCTGCAAGTGGCTCAATTTTCAATTTTCCCATCATTGCTTAAGTCTGTATTTCATATTTTTGGGCTCTAATGTTGCGATAACCTGCCGCATAATACGTACCACATAATTTGGCAATACTGCCGATGTTTTGCAGTCAGCGTTTATAGGCTTGTTAGAAAATAATAATGAGTCAAGACTAGGTAAAACTATTTTATGTATGTTTTTGTAAAAATCGTTTTGTTGCAGACTGCAATGCTTCCATAGCGTAGTTTTTTCCAGCCAGATAAACACCAAACCCGAAAACTATATGCACAATTATGAAAATAACAGGACCACCTACTGCAATAATTATCGGTTTACTCGATTTTACGGACAAATAGGTCAAAAAGGCAAAGGCGGGTACACTAATAAAACAACTTACTATTAATAAACCTAGGCCGACATAAACACGCATATCAGGTTTTTTCTTGAAAATTGATTGCATATCCTTTTGGGCCATGGATTTTTGACCAAATGTGGTTTTTGACAGCTTGTTTGCTAATGTCTTGAGAAGAGACACTTATAATTATCTCCTCATTTATCATCTTTTGAGAATATTTTATTTTCTAACGCCCCTAATCAGCCATGCGGCTTTAGGCGTCGTCTGCATTAGACTTGTTATGTGTCTTCACTCTTTTTGATCCAAATGCGAAAACCACATCACTTGACAATTTAGTAACATTATTGCGCTGAAAATAGGAGCGAGCTTTTATTGTTTCCTTATTTCTTATATCTGGGGGTAATCTATGATACCACCACAATCCAGTTGTCGAGGCAAAAAAATCTAACACTTCACCGCCATCCTCAAATTCATCAATCCAGACTAATCGTTCCGTTTGTATGTTATCCACGTCAGCGTTCGTGAATAATGACTTTATCGCATTTTCATCCCGTGGCCAGTATTCAAATCGATGACCCAGAAAGTAACGCATATTCATTGATTTTATGCCAGCCTCTACTGCTTCCATATAATGAGCAGGACCGTGTGTGGACAGTGCAATAGTTCCGCCTGGTCGAAGAATCCTTATTAGCTCCTTTATGGCTGTTTGTTGATTTGGGACCATTCCCAAGACCATATTTAGGAATACAACATCATAAGTATCGTCATCAAAGGGTAATCTCTCTGCATCCCCTTCACGGAATGATACTACGTCTTCACTATACCCCTTAGTAGCAAGTTTTTTTCGGCACTTTTCCAGCATTAAAGTAGACATATCGACACAACTCAATTTTGCAGCACCCTTCGTTAGTGCTATTAGCGAAAGGATTCCCGATCCGCATCCAACATCAATGACCTCTTTATCGACAAGGTCTATTTTCTGGATGAGGGTGTTGGAAATTTTCTCATAATGAAATGATGCCAACTCATCGTATTTATGGATATAATCAGAGTATTTGCCATTGTATCCATCTTTCATTCTTTCTTTCATTGCAGAAGAGTCCCGAGCATTCCCCGTTATCCACGCTATGATACTCCCCATATTTACCATAAGCCTCAGTGGAAATGATATCTTGCCTGTCCAAAATATGGTTGGCATTCTTTCACCTCATCAGCAACGCTTTACTAAGCACATAACTTGGTTCTATACGGATTCCGTATTTTTCGGTCATTTCATAGTTCTTCGTGAAGAACATTCCAGATTTGCCGGATTGTTAATTATTTTTCTTCCATAATAACGAGTTGTTAAATCAACTTCTTAAGGTGTTATACGGAATCCGTATAACTAGATATATAAATAATAGGCTTTTCTGGACAATGAGCTTATCTGATCGTAATATTGTAGTTTTCCCTGCAACTACGTTATATCCACATTGTGGGTTTTCAGACATTTTTCTATTCTTTTGCCACTCATAAATTCATTCTCATCTGTTAAATTTTCTGATCTAAAAATAACAGGAGTTTTATTCTTCCAACATATAGCATCAACTTGCAAGGACTTTAATGAATTACACACGTTCCCTGACCTATTTCTCCCGCTCAGATGCTTCAAGATGCTCTGTTAATCGATCAGTGAAATCTACTTGGAATAAATTTGCAAAGCGAACTAACGATGATCAAAGCCTATGAAAAGGCTGTTATTGCCAGCCAGAAATCATTGGAGGTCATTCAGGCCGGATATGGCGAAGGGCTCTATACTTTTCTTGATGTGCTCAATTCCCAAAGAGATTATTTTATTTCTAGAAGCCACTATCCAAAAGCTGGTTATGATTTCCTCGTTGAAAAGGCAAAATTCAAACAGCTTGTGGGAGTGCTGTTGACACCAAAAGAGAAGAGCCAATAAACAACTATGATGAGTAATTTATAAACCTTTATGTTTTGTGAGTAAAAAAAATGATTGGTTCCGACAAGGACTATCAGGCAAATATGCATATAATAAAGAATGGATAGAACAATAAGACCCCTGACAATGATATTAAAAGGAACAAATAAAATGGCAAAAATTCGCACAATACGCAAGGTTCTTAAAAGCAAACAAACAGTCGAAGGTGCCGGAGTTCACCTGAAAAGAGTTTTTGGCCGCAGTGAATTGCCTCTGTTCGACCCGTTTTTACTTTTTGACGATTTCCGCTCAGACAATCCGGATCACTACCTGAAAGGTTTCCCCTGGCATCCCCATCGTGGGATTGAGACTATCACCTATGTTCTGGAAGGAGATGTGGAACACGGAGACAGCCTGGGGAACAAAGGAATTATCGGTTCAGGAGATGTGCAGTGGATGACTGCCGGGAGCGGGATCATCCATCAGGAAATGCCCAAGGGCAATGAAAAAGGAAGGATGTATGGATTTCAGCTCTGGGCCAATCTGCCGAAAGAAAACAAGATGATGGACCCGCGGTATCGGGATATTAGTCATAAACAGATTCCTGAAGTCACACTTTCGAATGGGACAACCATCAAGATCATTGCCGGGGAAGTAGCGGGCAGAAAAGGTGCTGTACAGGATATTGTGATTGATCCTGAGTATCTTGATATTACCGTTCCTCCGGACAGCGAATCCAAATTCCCTACCCATTCGGGATATACGGCATTTACCTATGTTATTGACGGCCAGGGGTGTTTTGGTAAGGAGAAAGACCGAGACTGTATAGCTGAGAACGGCACAATCATATTGTATGACGACGGTGAGGAAATAGTTGTAGTTACCGGACAACACAGCGTAAGATTCCTTCTTATTTCCGGTAAACCCCTCAACGAACCTGTTGCCTGGTATGGGCCTATTGTCATGAACACCCAGGAGGAATTACAAACGGCTTTTAAAGAGTATGAAGAAGGGACATTCACTAAACACCCAAGCTGACCCAGACCTTTGCCAACCAATTGAAACCACTCTGTCGATAATAAGTATGAACTTTTTCTGGCATATGAAGTGGAAATCGTAGTTGTCATATGTGATTTCCTGAAAGTTTGTGTACATATTAAACAATTCACTCCAAGATACTCAACCTGATCTGTTTACACCTTTGTCATGTATCAACCGCAAAACGAAATCGTCCAGATTGTCGATCGTAACAATCAAGCTATCGACAGCGTACCCAGATCGGTGATGCGCAATCAGCACCTGATCCATCGGGCCAGCTACATACTGGTCTTCAACTCAAAAAAAGAGCTGTTTCTACAAAAACGGACGATGACAAAGGACGTTTTTCCGGGAACCTGGGATGTGGCGGCGGGTGGCGTCGTTCTGGCTGGTGAATCCTATGAGGAATCGGCCATTCGTGAGCTTGATGAAGAGCTGGGAGTCACGGGGGTGAATCTCCATCATCACTTTGACCATTTCTATGAGGATGAAAATAACCGGGTCTGGGGCCGCATCTTTACCTGTATTCATGACGGGCCCTTTACCCTTCAGCAGGAAGAGATCGAATATGGTCGTTTTCTCTCCATACAGGATTGTTTTCAATTGAGCAAGGAAGAGCCGTTTACTCCTGACGGTCTGGAGATCCTTATAAAACTGAATCAACTTTTTGAAAGGGAATAAGGCTTCATGCAGTATCGACGCTTCGGTAAGACAGAAATACAGATGCCGGTGATCAGCTTTGGCTGCATGCGCTCGATGTACGACTGGTCCGACAAGCCGCTGAACATCATTCCGGACTGGTCCCAGACCAAATTGAGATCCATTATGGATTCCGCCTTGAGTCTTGGAATCAATCATTTTGAGACCGCCTCAGGCTACGGTTCCTCAGAAAGACAGCTTGGTGAACTGCTTGGCAATTTCAAACGAGAAAAAATAATCCTGCAGACCAAAGTCCCACCCTGCAACAACCCCGATGGCTTTAAAAAACGCGTGCAGCAGTCCCTGGAGCGACTGCGGGTTGATTATGTCGATCTGCTGGCCATTCACGGGATCAACGATTACAGAAGCCTCTGGTATAGCTGCCGGAAGAACGGCTGTCTGGCTGTTGCCAGAAAACTTCAGGACCAGGGGAAAATCGGTCATATCGGTTTTTCCGGCCACGGAACCACCGATGTCATCCTGTCTGCAGTCGAACACCAGGAGGATGGCGGCTTTGATTATATGAACCTTCATTACTACTATATTTTCACCGCTCATAAGCCAGCTGTTCAACGAGCGGCTGAACGGGATTTAGGCGTGTATATCATCAGCCCGACCGATAAAGGCGGCCGTCTTCAATCACCCCCAAAAAAAATGAAAGAATTCTGTAAGCCGTTTTCCCCCATGCTGTTCAACGACCTGTTCTGTCTCAGAACACCCGGGGTTGTGTCGATCAGTGTGGGAGCTGCCGAGCCCGACCAGTTTGATGAACATCTCAAAGCTGTCAAACACCTTGGGGATGATGAGCCGCAGAACACCATCAGTCTGCGACTGGAAGATGAAATGGAACAGATAACAGGATACCGGCGGCCTGACAGCTTCTTTGACTGGTTCCCTAATTATATTGATACTCCAGGTTACATCAACATACCGCTTATCCTCTGGCTGGACAGCCTTGCTCGTGGCTGGGATCTGGTGGATTATGCCAGATCCCGTTACAGGAAACTGGGCCACGACGCTCCCTGGGTACCTGGAAACAACTCTTCCTTGGCCGATAGGTATAGATTTGATAATACTCTCCGTAACTCCCCGTTTGATAATGATGGGTTAACCCGGCAGCTTCTCCTGGCACACTCTCGACTTTTGTAACCTGAACCCATGTTAAAAACAAAAAACCTGCCAGGCTGCTCTACGGCCCGACAGGTTTTTCAGGAGAGATTGTTACTTCTTTGTGCCCTGAAACAGAAAAAGGTTCAAAAAAGTACCATTTTTTTTTTGCCGGAATTTCTCAACTGCTTCAGATGAGAAATCCCGGCTGAAATCCCATTTTGTCAGATAGATGTTACGAACGGCCTGGACCGCTATGATATCGGCCCATACCGGGATGAGGAGGGCCAAACCTGCCGGGACCCATTGGTCTGAGATGCTGTTCGATTCCGGCAGCCTGGGCTTTCTCGCGCATGGCTGAATGGAGGTCGAACAATTCGCCTGCTGTAGCGGCAACAGCATCATGGTTGATTGTTTCAGCATTCATGAGCGCTCGCTTCTCAGCCCTTTTCATGGCGATCTTCTTTTGCAGATCTTTATTATCTGTGCGAAATTTCTCGATTTTTGCCCTGGTTTCTTCATCCAGGTCTCTTAAACCCATTCTCTGATGGAATCTTCCTTGATGGGTAGGTCCACTCTGGAACCGTCCCTTGCCAAAACGTTTCCCCATCCGGGGACCACCTGCCCTGGGACCCATTGGCCCGATATATTCGGCAACTCCGGCAGCAACCGCCTTCTCTCTCATCTGCTGACGAAGGTCAAACAGTTCGCCGGTAATTTTAGCAGCCGCTTTAGGATCAGGATTCTTACTTCCCATGATCGCCTGCCTTACTGCCTGTTTAACCATCATCTCTTTTCTTAGGGCTTTATTACCCTGCTGAAAAGCTCCCAATTTCTGTTTGGTCTCATCATCTAATTGCTGCATGGCTTGGAAAGAGGGACCACAAGGACCACCTTTTCCTTTTCCACCCTGGTAAGGATTACCAAAAGCCAATTGACCGGTGGCAAGAGTCATTCCTGCAATCAACATCAAACAAATTACTGTCTTTTTCATACGTTACCTCCTTGCTTAAGTTAGCGTCTGTCTAGAAACGAGCATTTCTGCAGAGTCTTTGCCTACCTGTTCTAAATCGAGGCGTAGTGGAAAATTTACCACAGGCATATAATTGATATCGGAGTCTTCGCTTACCTCCGAGGATAAATTTTTCTCCACAACGAAGGGTTAGGAAAAAAGCCGTTTCTGGATCGGAGTTAGTTATTGGTTTTGGAAAATATTTTCCTTTGCACTTTCATAACAGCAAAGAGCGTGCCAGCATTCAAACATTCTTGTTCAACATATTGATATTGCTATACAATCTATACCGAATGGCTGCGGATCTGACAGGTTACAAAAAATTTAGAGGGAAACTTTTACCCGTTTAGATTAGGTTGAAACTCCTTTTCCGGTTATTTTTTACCCGGTTTAAACAAGTATATTCAAAGGTAACTACATTTATAGATATGAGCAGAACATCGAAAAAGCTAAGCCTTTCACCGCTCGAGATTTATAAAGTACTGCCGCAGACCAACTGCAGTCGTTGTTTTCTGCCGACATGCTTTGCCTTTGCCACATCTGTTGTCCTGGGGAAGATACGGTTAACAGAGTGTCCGTTTCTGGATGAAAAAACAATTCTCGATTTTTCTTCACGACTCGAAGTCATAGAAAAAAATGAACCGGATCAGGCCGAGTTTATCGATAAACTGGAGAAAAAGATATCGCAATTCAATCAATCGGATCTGGCCGAAAAAGCAAAGCGTATCGGGGCAACTTATACAAACAGCTTATTGACCATCAACTCTTTTGGTAAAGACTTTCATGTAGATAACCAAGGGAAAGTACAATCCGAGTGTCATATTATTTCCTGGGTAGTCGCTCCTATTTTGTCCTATATCACCCATAAAACCCATAGCGACATTACCGGTAAATGGATTTCATTCAGAGAGTTTAATGGGGGGATGGAGTGGCAGAACCTGTTTGTCCACCGCTGCGAAGATCGGCTGTGCAAGCTGGCCGACGATAACCCAAACCTGCTTGAAGATATCATCGAACTCTTTATGGGAGAACCGATCGATATCTTTGATGCTGATATCAGCTTTATCCTCTACCCCCTGCCCCATATTCCGATCCTTATCTGCTACCAAAGGGCCGAAGAAGACTTGGAGTCCAAACTCGATTTCTTCTTTGATGAGTGCTGCGCGACCAACCTGCACGTCAAATCAATCTTCACCTTATGCGCCGGCATCGTTCAGATGTTTAAGAAGATTGCCGAGCATCATCTCTAGTCCGGATTTCTGGAAAAGAATATCTTTGAATATGGCATCTTCACTTCCATTGCCATTCCGAATGTTCTAATTCGGAATTCAAGATGTTAAAGGATTCCAGCTAAAACCATGCTGGAATGACTGGTGTGATGGTATTTGGAATGAGGGAGATGTCGCCCGCCATTGGGGTTAACGAAGATGATCCCGTTTAGAACTTACTATCATGAGAATTCCTGAGCCAAAAAGTCATGATTAATTGACATCAGGGTCAGTTGCCTTCTTCACCATGGGAATCTTGAGGAGTTCAATGCCCTCATCTTTGAGCATCTTCTCCTCATCATCGGTTGCTACACCGCGGATATTTCTCGGCTCGCCTACGCCATAATAGATCTTGAGCGTCTCTTTTGCCAGGTTATGGCCGACATCTTCGAAATTCTCTTCAACATACTCCTGGACTTCACGGAGCAGTTTGGCAAATGTTTCACCGGCCTGTTCAGGAGATTCGACCAATTGTCCTGCAACAAATGAATTGGATGAATGGCGGCAAACGGCCACCGGAGACAATATTTTATCGATATCGTCACCACCGCATTGTGGACATATTATGCTGTTTTCACAGCTCTGTTGTTCGAACTGGGTGCTGTTTTCAAACCACCCCTCGAACTGACATCCACAGGTGCATTTCAGGTCATAAACGATCATCATCCTATGTTAATAAATGGATGAGAAGAGCGCTCCCACTATTTTCATTGGGCCAAAAAGGATCTCGCTCTGGAGGCCGGTAGTCCGGCCATCTTGAATCCTCCCATATCCTCTTTGATGTGAGAAAGAACTTGCCTTACATGGGGCAGCGCTGCAGGTGGAAGGCTTGTCAGCTCATTGATCAGCCTGTGTAGATCCATAGGTGTATCAACATCGTACCATGCAGGAAGAAGAGCAACACTCATCCCCTCAAACTTGGCGTTTGCCAGGGTCTGAGAGGTCACACGATTGGTGCTCCAGTCGATACCTTTAAAAAGAGCGGGTTTGGGTTCATGAAGACCGATCAGATAGTAGCCGCCATCCTCGCATGGTCCGAGAACCATATCTGATTGTTCCAGTTCCTCAACAGCCATACCAAGATACTTGGCAGGCAACGATGGTCCGTCCGAATTCATGACGACAACCGAGCGATATCCTGAAAGAAAAAGCGAGGTGGTAACCAGATCCATACATTCACCAACATCGCTCCCTGATACCGGCAGCAGGAGTGTTGTACCGGGACAGATTTCACGAAAATAGCCGATTGATTCGGCTGGCGTCAGCCCAACTACAAGGCTGGTCCTGTCAACAGTTGATGCCGACAGTATTGTATCTTTGAGCAGCGCTTCGTATAGATCTGCGGCCTGTTCTTCCGACAACGGCGGGCAGAGACGGGTTTTTGTGTTGCCCGGCTCAGGATGTTTGGCCATGACAACCAATGCGATATCAGTCATGTGTTATCAGTCCTTTTTGGCGGAAGGTTAAAATCACACTGAGTATATGGTAAGCCGCCAAAACGGTACCCCGGACAGTCCCGCTGATCTTTGACTTGCCACCCAGCCTCGGTCGATGGTTCACCGGGATCTCCTTGATACGCCAACCGTTGTGAATTGCTTTAATGGTCATCTCCGCTGTCCAGCCAAAGGTCATTTCCCGCATATCCAGATCTATCAGCATCCTCCGGTTTACAGCCCTGAGCGGACTTAAATCTGTTAGAACGACACCGCACCTGATCCCGATCAGCCATGCAATAAGCCGGTTACCCATTTTCTGGTGCCAGGGCATGGCGCCGGGCTCCATTTCTCCTAAAAATCTCGACCCTAAGGTCATATCCGCTGTCGCATCCAGTATAGCTTCCAGCAATTCATTAATATGGGCAGGGTTATCCGCACCATCACCGTCCATAAATACAACCACTTTACCGGTTGCGGCGTAAGCACCAGTGAGACAGGCCTGTCCATATCCTGATCTGGGTTCATGAATGACCCTGGCACCAAAATGGTGGGCAAATTCCACTGTCCTGTCAACAGATCCTCCATCGATGACAATGACCTCTCTTGCAGACACCTCCTGTAAACTCTGCAGCAGAATTCCGATGCTCTCCTGCTCATTCAAGGTGGGGATAATGATGCTTACATCGCCAACTCCGGTTTGTCCCAAGCTGTGATTCATCATTGTTTGGCTCTCTGCCTTACAAGTTCATCGAATGTTTTGGTGCTGACGATAAGAAAACCGATTGGAAACAGGAGCAACAGCGGTACTGCCGCCCATGTTTCTTTCCGCATGACAAAAACGATCGGTAATAAACAGTACAGGAGAAATAGAGCATCAATACCAAAAGCAGCCACCGTAGTCCGGCGATAAATTGAGGCAATTCCAGGTAATCTGCTCTTGCCCCGAATTCCAAACTTAGGGGTTCGCTCGAATTGTCCACCCCTGCGGATCGCTCCCTGGATGACGGAAGAAGCCAGACTTGGTGCCAACCCAATGGCAAAAGCAGGCAACAGCAACACCCATAAGACCCGTGTTCGCTGTTTTTTGAAAAGAGCATACCAGGAAAAGTAGAGCATGATCGCTCCGCATCCTCCGCAAAAAAGCAGCAGATCAAGAAAAAGATACTGGTACAGACCGCTTTCAACCCGGTAAACAATCGTCGGATAGAGAGTGAGCGTGACAAGAGCACCAAATAGCCATCCCATATTAGCCAGTAGATGAAAGGCGGCCTCAATCTTTACTTTAAACGGCAGGGCCCGAGAGCGAAACACAAGCGGCAGGATTTTCCTGGCTGTTTGAATAGAGCCTCTTGCCCAACGCTTCTGTTGGCTGCGAAAACCTCCAAGGGTTGAAGGCAGTTCCGAAGGCACGGCCACATCTTCAAGATAGTTAAATCGCCATCCTTTTAGCTGGGCTCTATAACTTAAATCCAGATCTTCGGTCACCGTATCGGATTGCCAGCCGCCTGAAGACAAAATGGCTTCTTTTCGCCATATTCCAGCCGTACCGTTAAAATTAAAAAAATAGCCCTGATGGGATCGTACACGATGCTCAATGCTGAAATGCGGCGCCAGCATCATCGCCTGTATTTGTGTCAACCATGAATGATCCGTATTAACAAACGACCAACGGGTCTGGACCATACCGACAGAAGGGTCTGCAAACTTGAATACCGTACGTTTGAGAAAATCCCTAGGGGGAATAAAATCAGCATCAAAAATCGCCAGCAACTCCCCTTCTGCACGCCTCAAGCCGCACTCAAGGGCACCGGCCTTAAAACCGTCCCGAGTTTCTCTTGTTATCAGTTTGATGTCTCTTTTGCGTAATTGCCAGTAAGCTATACGGTCCTTGAGAAGATCTTGCGTCTCATCATCGGAATCGTCAAGCACCTGGATCTCAAGCCGATCAAGAGGCCAATCCAGCCGGACAACCGCATCAAGCAACCTGGCAGCCACAAACCGTTCATTATAAATCGGCAACTGGACCGTTACTTTGGGGTATGGAATATCAAGAGATCGGTAGGCTGAATAGTCATGTTTTTGTTTTTTTCGCAGCCTCACCCATAAATATAAAAACCACAGCCGATGGCATCCATAGACAACCAACCCGCACAGGGCGAGAAAATGGACTATGGCCAGCAACTGATAGAGGTTAAAAGCCATCCCTTCTTTCCTTATCCACGTCTCCTGTAATTATCACAAGACATTCACACTCGGTGATGCTCCTTGAAAAATATTTTTCTCTGAACTATAATAACCACATTGTGGTACTTATTGCAAGTCTCCTGAATCCGTGAGCGCCCTTAAGGAAGTGCTCTTGGAGTGCATTCGATAGTGCTGTAGCTTTACTTGATTTAACTGGTTGATAGTAGTTAGCTATATCGATCAGTTAAATCAAGTAAAGATGCAGTACTGGCGGAAACCCCGAGGGGCGAGTCGGTATCTAAAGTCAACCAACGGAAACCAACAATATTCTATTCTATAAAACTTTGCCCAGCGCCAGCAACAATTCCATCACAGATTCAGAAGTCAATTTTTTTACTAAAGGAGGTTTATGATGAGACAATTCAGTGTGTTACCAAAAATCCTACTGGCTGTTTCTTTTGTGCTGCTCGGGGCTAATTGTGTACTTGCCGGTGCCTGGACCGCAGCCAAGGGCGAAATGTACAATAAACTTACATATAATTATTCGATAGCGGAGGGGGAATTTGCTTCAAACGGCGACCGGGTCGATTTCTGCGGAAACGGCAAATTTACCGACCAGAACATTACCTATTATGTTGAATACGGGATCATTGACCAACTGACTGTATTTGGTTCTATCCCGTTCAAATTTCTGGAATACTCGGAAAATAATTCCTGGTACAGATCCCAGGGAACAGGTGATGTCGATTTGGGGCTCAAATATAATTTCTACAATGGTGACTACGGGGTGTTTTCGGCCCAGGGACTGGTGAAGATACCCGCGTTTTATGATGTCGAGGATATCCCGGAGCTAGGGGACGGACAGTATGATGTTGAGGCCCGGCTTCTCTATGGAAAATCCCTTTATCCTCACATTCCCGGATATATCAATATCGAAGTCGGCTATCGATACCGGTTTGAGGAACCGGGAGACCAGTTCAGGTATCTCATAGAGTTTGGCGTTGATATCTTCAAAGGCATGTACGGACGTGTCAAACTCGATGGTATTGCCGGAATCGGTAATGGGGATGACAACGGCGCCGGCGCCAGCAACCCGAACCTCAACCCCAATTTTGATCTTGGAAAACTTGATATCGCTCTTGGTTATGCCATTACCGATAACTGGGCTATTGAAGTCGGCTATACACCTTCACTTTGGGGTGTGAACACTTCGGACTCAGTAACCTACTCTTTTTCTCTTATCTATAAGTATAAGGGTAAAAACGGTACCGAAAACTAGGTTACAGCCACAACAGATTTTATGAGATCACCCTGAATCTGCAATGAAGCTATCATCTAATAGGTGCTTGTAGATTCAGGGTTGCGGTTCAAGCGTAAGAAATACCAAAAAAGGACAGCCGCCGCAGGCGCTGAGACGATCATCCAGGCAGTCATATCGCTCTCCACCCACTGTCCCAATAATGTGTAACCAATCTGAACCTGATAGGCAAGAAACACTGACCAGCCGAAAACAAGCCCCGCAGGCCCGGCAGCAAACGGGAGCAAACAGGCCAGATAGAGGGCGTACCAGGGATGAAGTGTTGGTGTGAGCAATAGAAAAGTAAAAGCGATACTGTAAAAAGCCGTTGTCATCCGATTCATGGGGCCAACCCCACCCACCTGCTCCCTGTCCTTTTTTATACCACCCGACATCCTGTTATAGACCAGGACAACTACCAGAAAAAAAGTGGCACCAAGGAGAAACCGGGCCCAAAAGCCCGAATCAAGAAGGTCTCGCAGAGAACGGAACAGGAAACCGCCGAACTCCCAGTCACGCCCATATACAAAAAGCGTTTTTATCACATTGATACAATACGGCAGGAAAGGCAGGACCAGGAGTACGCATCCGGCAGTTACACCAGCAAAAAAAACGACTCGGCGACGGTTGGAGCCAATAAGCAAAAGAAAGCCTGGGATGAAAATCAGCGGAAATATCTTGGTCATGATTGCACAGGACAGCAGCAGACCTGAGAAAAAAGCGCGAAGATACTGTCCGGCTTCAGCCCGGTTGTTCCTGCCCTTTGTCATACCTTGACGCAAGGACATTGAAGCGGCCAGAAGTAATCCGCCATAAAGAAAAAAGACAACAGCACCGTCGATATGGCCCGAGTGACTAATTTCAAGGACCGGCAGAGGATGCCAGGCGTACAACACAACCCTCACCGGTGATAGTTTCATCTGCGAACATAACTTTACCAGGAACAGGCAGCTGACCAGGTCCATAGTGACCAGCAGAAGCTTCATGCCTGTGACCTGGCCCCCAAGAGCGCTGCCAATACTAAAAATTACCTGGGCAGCAGGAGGATACACAGTAATCAACTCAGGGTGATTGACCAGTTCAAAAAGTTCTACGCGGGATTCGGCCTGTAATTGAACTTCGGCCGGCGCCTTCACATATGGGTTGACACCGTCAAGTATCCCAAGACCGTCCCACAGATAACGGTAAATATCATCAGAAAGCTGTACCGGCAGAAAAAGAAAAAAAAGACGAATAACAACAGCCGTTGTCAGAACAACCCACACGGAGTAACGGTAATCTGCCTGTTCCCCCAGATAACAGGCCAGAAAGATAAGAACAGTGATACTGCCGGTGATTCCCAGTAAAAGCGGGATATTGAGACGAAGATCCTCCGGAATGGCAAGCAGTCCATATAAGAGCATGATACCAAGTGGCACCAGGTGGAATACAAGCCTGTAGGGAGTGGATGGTTTATCCAAGGGGAATGGACTTCAAAAAACGGTTATTATGCTGTTGAAACCTAGCCGATGTCATCGCATACGGTTGGTCTTTCTGTCCCATTCTTCTATACCGCCTTCAAAATTGACACTGTTTGGAAGACCGGAAAGCTCATGCACCATCCATACATAGGCGGAACGGATACCTCCTGTACAGTAATAGACGATGGGTTTGTTCGGATCAATTCCCTTCTTTTTCAAAAGCAGTTTCAATTTCTCGGAGCTTACAGGCGTCTTGTTCTTGCCGGTAAAAAAGTTTTTCCAGTAGATATGGACAGCACCGGGAATGCGACCAAGAACCCATTCCCCGAGTGAGCGAGTGTCCACAATCTGAAGACGGTCCCGGTTTTTTAGAAGCTGTTCTGCTGTTATATTCAGATCCGAGCGTATCCGGATAATATAGCTTTTACGGTTGACCTCATCCGTAGCTGTCGGCGGTACAAAGGAATCCTGTTCAAGCGGATATCCAAGCTGCTTCCAGGACTGGATTCCGCCGGATAGCAGCCCAACGGTCCCCTGATGTCCGAGAAATTGAAGCATCCAGCTGATCCACCCTTCTCCTCCCCAACTACTGTCAGCATCCCCATAGACCGCCACCGGCGTCTTGTGGGTAATGCCGATATTGCCAAGTAATTCGGCCAGCTCTTTTTGCGGTAATATCCGGTAAGGTATGCCGTCAGTATCAGTGCGGGCATACATCTCCCAGGAAAAAGACAGCGCTCCTGGAATATGTCCTTTTTCCCAGTCTTTTACCGGGCGGGCATCAAGAACGACCCAGCCGTGCCCGACACTATTTAACTCGGCAGCTTGAAGAAGCCGGACATCTGCCGCCCGGCCGGTTGACGGCACAGTGGCAACAGCACTGATAATCAGCGCAACAACCAGAACATACAAAATCGTTTTTATACTGCGGTGTGGTTGGTTTGGTTTTATTATAAAAAGCATGAGAAACACTTTTATTTCGAAACCTTAACTATTTTCTCTTTTAACCCGGCAACGATTTGTAATGCCTCCTGGATATCCCGCTCCGTCAGCATGATTTCCTGAAGAATCTCCAGTTTCTCTTCAGCCGCAGAAAATCCACCTTCAGCCGCCAGCGTATGCCAGACATACCCATGGATATAACTCTGCTCTGCTCCGCTACCATTGCAATACATATCGCCGACAAAAAACTGCGCCTTGGCAACGCCCTGTAAAGCCGCTTTTTTCATCCAGAAAAACGCGTTTTTCACGTCAGCCTGCGATTTCAAATTTTGAGTGTATTGCAGTGCCAATTTATATTGGGCGGCGGCATCTCCCGACCGGGCAGCACTGAGTAACGGATATTCTGCATACCCACAACGAACATAGGTCGAAACCAACAGAGCACAACAGAAGAGTGCACTTAATAGAATAAAAAGGTTTTTTCTAATACAACTCATATTTCACTTATAATCAGTCGGAAATGAATGTATGCCAGTCAATGGATATGAAGCTCTCTTTCAAACCGTGATCGTCATCAAAAAGAGTGATCGACGGATTAATAAAACAATTTTTAACGGCTGGAACAACAATATCGGGTGGAGTTACCGTATCAGACCGGCCAATGAACACCTCAGCTTTAATATCCAGCTTGTCCTCTGGTGGGGCAAACTCTTCAAAATTCAATGCAGGAGCCAGGAGATAGAGCTGCCTGCACTTCTGCGGATATAGAATAGCATACTCGACCGCCATCAGTCCGCCAAAGCTAGAACCGATCAGGGTGACTTGCTCATAAGAACTGCACAATTGTCGCAGCTTGTCCAGCCTTGCAGCCAGGTCTCCCGGATAATCAACAACACTCACATGCGGAAAGTTCTCTTTGAACCAACGTGCCTTAATTCCCTTCGACGATGAGTACAGGCCGTGGATAAAGAATGTTGCATGCTTTTTTATGAGTTCAGTATCGTCGTGACTATAAGGTGGAGAACAGCAGCATAGGATCCTCAGCTCCCCAGTTCCATCATTGTAAAGTTTATGGCTGGTTCCAGGTGGAATGACGATGGTATCGCTTGGGGAAACGGTAAATTCCCGGTCTGCCAAACTCATCACTCCTGAGCCTGCCAGAATGAAATAAATCTCTTCGGTAGCCCTGTGGTTATGAAGATGGGTCGACTCTCCCGGCAACAGTGTTGCTTCAGCAAGGCTCTGATAACGGACCGGATGGTGATCCGGGTGGGCAAGTTCCCGAATAATGGAACCGTCTTTTGTTATATAGGGTTTTACATCACTGTACTTAGTGCTCAGGTGACTAGCCATTATCTCTCTCGATATCCCGGTGACTGACCTGCAACTCGATATCCAGGTCGGAAAAACGTGTTTTTAATTTCTCAACCACCGCCACCGAACGGTGTCTGCCACCGGTGCAACCAATGGCCAACCGCAGTTCTTCTTTTCCGGCAGCCTTATTTTTCTCAACGACCAAACGCAGGAGCGGTCCCAACAACTCCACAAAGTTCTTACCGTCAGGACTTTCAATCACATAATCAGCCACTTCTTTAATCAGACCGGTCTGGGGTTTAAGCTCTTCCACCCAATAAGGATTTGGCAAAAACCGCACATCCCAGACCATTTCCGCTTTCGGCGGATCGTCATATTTAAATCCAAATGAGAAAAGTATGAGCCTCATAATGTATTCTCTATGGTTTCTATTCCTGAACCCATGACGAGGATAGTTTTATTTATCATTAACCTGTTGATAAAATTCGGGGCCGAATAACTTTTCGTCCGGCTACCCTTTTGTACTGTTCATCAGGATATCCCAGAGCGATAACCGCATAAATCTCTTCCTTTTCCTGAATCTTCATCGCCTTTCTCATGTTCTTTCTTCTGCGCATGGCCTCAACCACAAAGCCGATCAGACAGCTCCCAAGTCCTAACCCGTGGGCGGCAAGCAGAATATTCTGGCTGGCCAGCAGCGCGTCTTCACCGGGGCAGGAAGCAGCCTTTCTGACACTGATCAGAATGGCTGCCGGTGCTCCATGAAAGAGTCGATCCGTTCCATCCGCTTCATACTCCTCTAGCCCGGTCTTAACCGTTGTGTAATATTTTCGATAGTAGTTGGTAAGTACACCGCCTGAGAACAGATCTCCAATCGTTCGAATAATCGGATTGGCTGCCATCTTATTCAAATATCTATAAAAATCAGCCGTCATCTGAGCCAAGAATGCCACTTCTTTTCGGGTGGGTAGAATGGTGAAATTCCAGGCCTGTGAATTGGTACCCGAAGGAGCCGTTGTGCCGATTTTCACAAGATCGGTCAGTATGGAAAGATCTACCGGCCTGTCATTAAAATTTCGGCAGGAACGGCGGGAACGCATCAACCGGACGAGTTCATCGGTATCGTATCGACCGGGTCGAATGGCTTTTAAATTCTCTTGAATATTCTCAAGCCCAAGTTCGGTTGCAATCAATGAAACCTTGATCGCCTTTGTCGGGCAGACCGCCTGGCAATGTCCGCACACCATGCACTTTTCACCGACCACCGCCGCCTTATCATCGACCAGGTCTATTGTTCTATCCGGGCAGACGGGAGTACAGAGCCCACAACCATTACAGAGTTGTTTATCTATGATCACCTTTTTCATTGGGTTGTCAACACTCTCTTTACTCAAACTGAATAAACAACCGCACGTAAAACGCGTGGCTTTGATTCCAGCCCTGGCCGGCAGTTTTTATAGTTTGTTGTAAAACCGCTGCCCAATAATAAAAACCTGATCCTGGATTCCAGCTAAAACCATGCCTGAATGACAGATGAGAACTGATTTATAAATTATAAAGAAATCCGCTATGACCTATCCTCCAGGATCGTACAGACAATTCTTCGCTCATTGTGCGGGCCGTCAAAATCGCAGAAGAAGATATTCTGCCAGGTGGACAGTCCCAATTCCGAGTCGATGATGGGTACGCTTTCCGAAGGACCGACAAGCCCAGCCTTCAGATGGGCGTCACCGTTGCCGTCCTGCTGGTCATGAAGCCATACCCCGCGGGGGATCATCTTTCTCAGCAGGTTGATCACATCGTTCTGAACCGAATCATCCCAGTTCTCCTGGATCATGATGGCTCCGGTAGCTCCCTGGCAGTAGACATTGACTAAGCCGTTCTGTACACCGCTTGCCTGCACAACCTTTTTAACTTCACCGGTTATGTCGACTAGAGTTTCTCTGTTGTCGGTACTTACTCTGATCGTCTGACGCATAGTTTTTCCTCAACTGGATGAATACTGTTAACACTCAAACAGTTTCATCGTGTTTTTTCAATAACGTGATACAATGGATATAAATTCATCTCACAATGACGATCCTTTCAGCACCCCTTCAGGTATGAAACAAGTAAACTGCACCATTGATTTTCATCCTTCGCTGCGGGACCTGCTCCACCCGAAATATCGACATGTTGAAACAATTAACCATCGCATCAACTATAACGGATCAGTCAAAGATGTGATCGAGTCGTTACGTGTCCCTCATACCGAAGTCGGAAAAATAATGATCAATGGGCAGCAAGTATTTTTTTCACACCAGGTTCAGGATTGTGATCAAATATCGGTTGTGGCCCACAGACCACCGGTCAACCCATGTGTTGCCGATTTCCTGCGGCCAAAACCTTTTGCCGCTATTCGTTTCATTGTTGATGTGAACGTGGCCAAACTCTGTTCACTTCTCCGTATGGCCGGGCTGGATAGTCTCTATATCCCGGAAATAAATGATAAGACTCTTGCAGAAATCGGTGTCCGCGAACAACGGATCATACTTAGCCGAGACAAAGGTCTGCTCAAACGTAAGATCATTACCCACGGACATCTGGTACGGGCTAATCTCCCTGAGAAGCAGTTGAAAGAAATCATTGAGTTCTACGGCCTGGATGAGCGATTACGACCATTTACACGATGTATGGTCTGCAATACCCCTCTACAGGGTGTCGCTAAAGAGGACATAGTCGACAGGCTGGAACCCTTGACCAGAAAATATTATGAAACCTTTTACCGCTGTCGGGGCTGTAACAAAATCTACTGGTCCGGCTCTCACAAGAGCGGCATGAGTCGATTACTCACCAAAATCCTAGCTGATTCAGGCTCAAACCCATCTTGAAAAATTAGATATTTCCAAGGTGGCCTTAAGGGATAAACTGGCCTAAATCTTTATCCTCTTTCTTTGGTTCTTCCTCTATTTTTTCCACTGGCTTGTGATAAACCAGATGGCTGATATCCACCTGGTCACCATATTTCTCCTTAATTGCTCGAAGCGCCCGTACTCTCTTTGCAAAGATATGCTCCTCCCCGATCACTTCATAGAGGCCGGAACGCTTCAAGGCATCGGTAACCTTAAACTTGGGACGGGTAATATACAATTCAATGCCCGCCTCTTCCAGCCACTGGGACATATGGGTCAACATTTCTTCACCGGTGGCATCGATCTGATCGACCGCTTCAAGGTCAAGGACAAGAACCTTCAACCTCGGTTTATCGGCTACCGCGTTGAGCAATCGTTTTTCCAGATATCCTGCATTGGCAAAATAGAGATCGCCGTCATACCGAAAAATTGCCAGTGTCGGGCTGGTCTCCATCCCGAAGATATGGGCGTCCCGGTAAACGCCGTCCTCATCCATGGCTACTTCGGCAAAATGGGGACTCATGGTCCGGTAAATATAAAAGCAAAGCGATAAACCGACACCGATAAAGATTCCCCACTCAAGATGAGGGGCAAAATAGAGGGTGGTCACAAAAACTACAAAGGCAACGAAACCGTCGTGGGGATTGACCCGCCAGGCGTGTTTAAAGGGTTGAAAATGGATCAGACCGATAACGGCCACAATGATGACCGCGGCCAGCGTGGTGACGGGCAAATGATACAATAGCGGAGTCAGGAAAAGCAAAGTCAAACCAACGATTATGCCGGAGACGATGGCGGTAAACCCTGTTTTTGCCCCGGCTTCAAAAGCCACAGCCGTACGTGAGAAAGAACCGGAAACAGCATACCCTTGGGAGATACCAGCCACCAGATTGGCCAACCCTTTACCCACCATTTCCTGATCAGCCGAAAGGTGCTGCCTGGTTTTGGAAGCAACCGCCTTGGCAATTGAAAAAGCCTCGACAAAACTGAGCAGAGCGATAATAAAGGCCGGCATAATGAGTTTCGGCAAATGATCGTAATTAATCGTCGGTATCACAAAAGCGGGTAGACCTTTATCGATAACACCGACGATCTTGCCGCCATGACCAGCAAAATCGGTCACATAGGACACAACTGTAGCAATAACCACAGTCAACAGAATTCCGGGTAATCTGGGAGCGAATTTCTTAAAAAGAAAAAGAGACAGCAACGATCCACCGCCCATAAGGAGCGTTACCATATGGGTCTGGCTGGGAATAGCCTGGATCAATGACCAGATCGTTTCATAGAGATGGTCTCCTGACGGACTATCAATACCCAGCATTTTACCTAGCTGCAGGCTGGAAATAACGATGGCTGCCGCATTGGTAAAACCGATGACCACAGGATGGGAAAGAAAATCGACCATCATGCCCAGCCTGAGCAAGCCAAGCACTACCTGGA
>CAZUUJ010000061.1:0-21595 GCA_964623625.1 uncultured Desulfocapsaceae bacterium | reverse complement strand
GCAATATCCCGAAATCAGCGGTATCGGCAACGGAAAGCGCCCGGATATTGATATTGTTCTCTGCGAGAACCGACGTGATTTCAGCAAGCCGTCCCGACTTATTTTCCAAAAAAACCGCTATCTGTTCTACAAGCATCTCCACCTCCTTATGTAAGATAAAAGTCCAGCAGCACCACATCTTGTCCGTTTTGGCCCTGTTGCATAGCCAAACTGCAGCAACAGGACTGAAATGGACCAAGATGAGGTGTCAGGGAACTCATCTCGTTCTAAAATTGGCGATTATCTATTACCCTCACCGCCTTGCCCTCACTTCTGGCAATTGTTTTAGGTTCAACCAGCTTCACCCTGCAGGTCACTCCCAGCAGATCCTTAATATCGAGCTGGATCTTACCTGCCAGTTTCTCCAGATCCTTGACCTCATCGGAGAACAGTTCCTCGCTCACCTCAACCTGCACGGCCATGGTATCCATGTTGCCCTGTCGGTCGACAACGATCTGATAATGGGGAGCAACTCCCTCCACCCCCATCAACACATGTTCGACCTGGGATGGAAACACGTTGACGCCTCGGATAATCAGCATATCGTCGGTACGGCCGGTTACTTTTTCCATGCGTACCAATGTTCTGCCACATTCGCACGGCTCGTAGATCAGCCGGGAAATATCCTTTGTCCGATATCTGATAATGGGGAAGGCTTCCTTTGTCAGCGTTGTGAACACCAGCTCACCCTGTTCTCCTGGAGGGAGCACTTCGCCGGTATCCGGATCGATGATTTCCGGCAGAAAATGGTCCTCAAAAATATGCATACCATGGGTGGTCTCCAGGCATTCCATGGATACTCCGGGTCCGATGACCTCCGACAACCCGTAAATATCAACAGCCTTAAGATTCAGCTTGCGCTCCACCTCTTCACGCATATTCTCGCTCCACGGCTCGGCCCCAAACACCCCGACCTTGAGTTTCAAATCAGCAGGATCAATCCCTACACTTTCCATGGTATCTGCCAGATTCAGGGCATATGAAGGTGTAGCCAGCAGAACAGTAGAGCCGAAATCCTGCATGATGGTAATCTGTCTCTTGGTATTACCGCCGGATACAGGAATGACAGTGGCACCCAGCTTTTCTGCTCCGTAATGGGCTCCAAGACCACCGGTAAAGAGGCCGTAACCATAGGCGTTATGGATCATATCGCCTGTATGGGCTCCTGCGCACGCCAATGCCCGGGCCATTACACCTGCCCAGGTGTCGATATCTTTTTTTGTATAGCCGACAACTGTTGGTTTCCCTGTTGTCCCGGAAGAGGCATGAACACGGACTACCTCATCAAGAGGCACGGTAAAAAGGCCGAAAGGGTAATTGTCACGCAGATCATCCTTCACTGTGAACGGCAGTTTCTGCAAATCACCAAGCGACTGTATATCATCCGGCTTGACCCCGGCCTCATCCATTTTTTGTCGGTAAGGTTTAACAGTCTTATACACCCTGGCGACCAATTTTTTCAGACGTGTCAACTGAATTGACTCAAGCCCCACCCTTGGCAGTGTTTCAATCTCTTCTTCCCAATAATTCGTTGTCATAGCTGCTCCATTCTTGTTCTGCTCGTTCTCTTTTCACTCAAGGGAGTATAAAGCCCTTAGCCGATTGTTTCTCTTCCAGCTTGAAATGCCTTGAGATTCACCTCCCTGAACCTCTCGGGAATCCTGGTCTCAATCACCTCTACATACCGTGATGGATCAAGCGGTAAGTAATGAGAAGCGACACCCACCATAACTACGTTTGCCGCCTTAACTTCTCCCGCTTCCCTGGCAAGTCCGAAAGCGTCGACCTCAATCAATTTCACACCCTTGTCTTTAATCCGGGACAATACATTTTCAGGATACTCCAATTGGCCGGAAGCGACCGACGGTGGAAAAATCTGCTGTGAATTGACAATAACTTTGCTCTCATCATGCAGATAGGGCAAGTAACGCACTGCCTCCATCTGTTCAAATGAAATCAGGATATCGGCAGTTCCAGGCTCAATCAGCGGTGAATAGACCTGTTTGCCATATCGCAGTTGGGCGGTGACCGAACCGCCCCGCTGGGCCATACCGTGAACTTCACTTTTTTTTGCGTCAAAGCCGTCTGCCAGAAGGCTGTAAGCTATGACTTCACTGGCCAGCAGAATACCCTGGCCGCCAACACCCGCAAAAAGAATGTTTCCTTTAGTCTCCATCGCTTACTTTTCCTCCTCGACAATGGCATCAAATTTACAGACCTCTACGCACTGTCCGCAGCCATTGCACTGGACAGCATTGATATGAGCGATACCTTTCTGCTTTTTCCGATAACCCTTTGCCTCTATTTCTTCCGGGGTCATACCGATCCAGCTGATGGCAGGACAGCCAAGACCGACACAGGCCTTGCAGCCGTTACAGTTTTCATCCTTGGTGACAAAGGGGATGTGTTTTTGTTTCTTCATTGCCGGTGTCAGAACACATGGTGCCTTGGAAATAACAACCGACATTTCATCAAGTTCGACCGCCTCTTTGAGCACTTTCTTGCTTTCACTCACTTCATGGGGATTGACCACATAGACATGTTTGACGCCAACGGCCCGGCATAGAGCTTCGAGATCAATCTCGGTTGCCGCTTCGCCTTTAATATTATACCCGGTTGCAGGGTTATGCTGCTGCCCCGTCATGGCTGTTGTCCTGTTATCAAGGATGATCAGCGTTGACGCGGAACCATTATACACCGAGTTGATAAGACTGTTTATTCCGGTGTGAACAAAAGTGGAATCACCAATGACTGAAACGATTTTATCATGACTTCCCTCACCCAGGGCTTTGGCCATACCATGGGCAACGGATACTGAAGCCCCCATACAGACACACGAATCCATGGCGGACAACGGCGGCAGGACTCCTAGAGTATAGCAACCGATATCCCCGGAGACGAACAGCTTCATTTTAGATAGATTATAAAAAATGCCTCGATGGGGACAGCCGGCACACATGTTAGGGGGTCTCATCGGTAGCTCGACCGGAGGAAATAAGCCGGAAGCCGACTGCGGATCAATGGATTTGCGGACTATGGCGGTATTCAGCTCGCCCTGGCTGGGGACCATGGCCTTGCCCGTACATTCTATGCCCATGGCTTTAATATGGGTCTCAAGAAAGGGATCTAGTTCCTCAACGATAATGAGTTCATCAACGGAATCGGCAAATTCTCTGATTTTCTTTTCAGGCAGCGGCCAGCACATACCGAGTTTAAGAACCTTGGCGTCGGGGAAGGCCTCTTTCGTGTAGAGATAGGACACTCCAGCGGTGATAAAACCCCGTTTTGTATTTCCATCCTCAACCCTGTTGCAGGGGAGGGTCTCAGCCAGCTCCCGGCACTTGACCATCCGTTTTTCAACTTCCACCCGCCGTTGCTTGGCATTGCCCGGCAGCATAACAAATTTTGCCGGAATTTTCTCAATGCCCCTCTCAACGGCAGAGACGCCCGGATCGCCCTGAGTAACAACGCCTTTTACATGGGCTATTCGTGTTGTTATCCGAAACATAACAGGGCAGTCAAGCTGCTCACTCAAATTAAATGCCTCCTTAAGCAGCTCCTTTGCCTCGGATGGATCCGACGGTTCAATCATCGGCAGTTTTGCAGCAAACGCATAATTGCGGTTATCCTGCTCATTCTGGGAGGAATGCATTTCCGGATCATCTGCCGTCAACACAACCAGGCCACCCCGAACACCGGTATAGGACGCTGTAAACAATGGATCTGCAGCAACGTTCACACCCACGTGTTTCATGGTCGCCAACGCTCTGACTCCTGCAAAAGATGCTCCCAGAGCCACTTCAAGTCCAACCTTTTCATTTGGTGCCCATTCGGTATACACATCCTCATACTTCGAGAGATTTTCCATAATCTCAGTGGAAGGAGTGCCGGGATACCCGGAAGCCACTTTCACCCCTGCTTCGGAAGCACCCAAGGCAATCGCTTCATTCCCCGACATCCACAACGACTGATTCCCTTTCTTTTTCACTGTTATTCCTCAATTATTTAATGGCATTTGCCGGTATTTGGGAGCCGCAGGTTTGTTCACATCCCGCTCTTCCATGCTTGCTCCGTTTTCTACCACTCTTATATTCTGAACACGCTCATCATCTGCAAGGAAGGGGTGCCGGACCATTTCCCGCATTTTCCCTGCCTAAAAGCGTAATGGTCAACAGATGTAATTACTCTATTAAGCGACCTGTCAGCAAGCAGTTTTTCGAAGTTTTTTCACGGTTACTCAAGAACACAAGTCCGGATAGAAGAAGATCGACTCACCATTTTGTTCAAACCGGATCAACGATAATAGAGTCTGGAAAAACAGCCGTTTTTTTCGCTACTTGGTAAGGAAAAGTTTGATTAATCTTATCATTGGGAGTAATAATTATTCATGGTGAATCGTCATATCCCGGCTGTTATCCGGAGGTTATCCACTTATTCAGGAGCGTGAAATGACTACTTTCGATCTAGAAAAACCTATCGAGATAAGCAACAACATCTATTGGGTCGGCTCTTCCGAAGAGGCCCTGCTCCGTAGGAATATTTATCTGCGGGTATTTACGGGAAATGACCGCCAGTACTCTCTTCTCATCGATCCCGGGCCTCCTTCTGATCTGAAAGTCGTAAAACAGAAGGTTGGATCTATCATTGGTCATCTGGGCAATGTGGACCTGGTATTTATCAATCATCAGGACCCGGATGTTGTTACCAATGCTGCTCATATTCAAAGGCTCAACCCTAAACTGCAGACATTAATGATGGAAGACACCTGGCGTCTTGTTCAGTTTTATGGTCTCAAACATTCCAAATTCAAAGCTGTTGAAAAATTCCCGAAAATGCGGGCTAAGATCAAAACAGGGCAGACACTACAGTTTGTCCCAACCCCGTTCTGTCATTTCCGCGGCGCTTGCATGTATTACGATGTGGAAAGCCGTATTCTATTTTCAGGTGACTTTTTAGGCGGTATTTCAACCTCGGATCTGTACGGTGACGAATCTCACTGGGAAGGCATCAAAGCCTTTCACCAACTCTATATGCCCAGTCGAACGGCTCTTCGATACAGTGTTCAGCAGATCCGGAACCTTGATCCAAAGCCGATTATGATCGCTCCCCAGCATGGTACCCTGCTCGAGGGAGACGTCATGGAGACGTTCCTGTCCCGAATCGAGGATCTGGAGGTCGGAATGGATCTGATACTTCAGGTCGGCTCACGCCTTGAAATGATCATCGAAACCGCTAATGACATTGCCAAGACCGCTGCCGGTCAACTGGGAGATGGTTTTATTGAAGAGGTTTTCGGGCTCTTCCATCCCGATGGCTCATACCCTTCCCTGTTTACGATAGACCGCAACAACATCATCCGTGATATTAAGGGAGAGCCCATGGAGGCTCTTGAGGCACTCGTCCAGGTCATCCTGTCCATGTGTGCAGAAGACAGGATCGATGAGCTGAAAAAACTTTTTAGAAAAAGCCTGGTCGATCGAAAGCTGCCGCTGGTGTTCTCACTTGATAATGATCAGGGTGATCTTTTTGACTATTAGCAATAAAAACTAAACATTTTAAATATTTGTAAAACAGCCGGCATGTATAATTGGAATTTTGCAGATAAATAATCAGCGTAGCGCCGAATTAGAGACAACCGTAGGAAGATATGATTCGATGCCTTGCCATTGGAATTGACCAGGCAAATCACTGGGAACTGAATAGAGCATTTCGGGCTTTTTCAGATCAATTCCAGATTCTATTTGTAGAAAACGGACTTGAAGCGATCAACAAGGTGGACTTTACCAAGATCGCTATCATTTTCTGCGAATTCTCCGATGGAGATACTCTTAAAGCGAACCTGCGGCGCTTCCTGGAGGCCAATAAGTTCGCAATTCCAATCCTCCAGTTACAGGATAATGGCGATGCTAAAGACAGTGTCGCCGTTAAAAGCAATCTGACAGAACTGATGATTCCACGACCAGTAATGCCTGGTGACCTGGCGGGCAGACTTCTGGTGGCCCTTGAAACGACCTATTATCAGGGCAAAATGTATGGGATTGACTTTGTATCAGTTCTCCAGCTCATTGAACTGGACGCACTGACCTGTACACTGGTTCTGTCGACTCCGTCGCTCACCGGCCAGGGATTTGTTTTCTTTCTGGATGGAAATCCCATCGATGCTCTCTGGGAAAGGCTTGAGGCCCAGGCAGCTATCAAACAGATATTCTCCCGTGATGATCTGATCATCACCATGTACAACAACTGTCCTCTCATCACCGATCATTTACATACAAACTGCAGCAAGTTGATCATGGACTACAAAGGTCTTCAGTCAAAAAGCGACAGCCGGAAGAAAAGCGAAGCGACAGGGCTTGCAGGGTTGTTTATGAAGGTCAAGAAGCAGCACTGATCTGTTTTATGCCCACAGGAAACAGTTCGAAACAATCGGGATCGCTATCGGGTTCCTTCCATGCAGCAATGGAGAGTCTGATACCCTATTGCAGGGTAGTATACATCCAGTCTTTTCTATAAAATCTAACAGCTATTCGATACCGAACCCGATACCGATTTCGATATTGGAAATTTTCCTGTGGCCAACAATCCGGTCCTAAACCCGTCAGTCTTGCTTTTGTTATTTCTCTGATTTCAGCAGATCCTCCAATACATCCAGAACCTTCTCTCCTGTAGAGGATGATTTCTTTTTACTGCTGGACCTGGTTGAGGATGATGTTTGTTTACGACAGTAGCCCTTGATTCGCTCTCCCCTCTTATTGGTACGCCCTTTCACCCAGCCGCAGCTTCTTTTTTTCTCGCATTCGGCTTTTAATAGTTCCGAGCAAACACTCGCTTTCTTTTTCTTTTTGCTGTCTGCCGGTTTTTTTTTGGAGTTCTCAGCCTTTTTCCGGCAGTATCCTTTAATCCGCTCACCCCGTTCATTGGTATATCCCGTTACCCAGCCACAATTTCGCCTGTTCTCACAATCAGCTTTCAGCAACTCGGAACAATTTGTGCTTCCTCTTTTGCTACTGGTACCGCCTGTTGCTTTTCTGCGGCAATAGCCTTTGATCCGCTCACCTCTGTCATTGGAATATCCGGTTACCCAGTCGCATGTTCGCTTTTTTTCACACTGAGTCTTATGCAACTCCAGACATGGATTTGAAGAGCTTTTTTTCCTGGCTTTCGGCCCCGATCCGGTTGCCTTCGCTTTTGCTGTTTTTCGACAGTAGCCCTTTACATGCTCCCCCCTGTCATTGGTATATCCCTTTATCCAATTACAGTTCCTTTTTTTTTCACACACACTTTTCAACAGACCGGTACAGCTACCGGCAAACCCGTATGATTCAATGGTAAGCAGCATGAGAAATGATAGAATGAGACAGCAAATAATATCAGACAGTTTTTTCAACATGGCAGATCCTCGTGTTTTTAAAATAAAAAGTGCTGCAATCCTAAGTCTTTTTTAAACAGTCACGTCCAATGAGCAGTTTTATCCTTGGCTAGCGTATGCTCACGGGTTCAGGATATCTCTATCCCTTTGTTCTCATTGAAGCGTTATAGGTCATCAATTCATCTTTACGCGGACGATAGAGGATAAGGCCAACGGCTGATAAAAATAGAAACTCGCAGAACAACAGAAATTCCTTGGTAACAAGAAAAAGCACAAAACCATAAATACCGATGGACTCGGACAGTGCTGCTGAGATGATAATCGCTCCGGTGTACCTGGCTGCGGCGTGCTGAGTTCTGGATACGGGTTTTCCGTCTGAGCCGGTGACAACTGCGGAAAAAGATCCCGGCTCCAGCAGTTTTTTCCGGATTAAATAGGTCAACAACAGGGTGACAACTGAGACAATAAATAGAGCAATAGAGAGAGTATTGACGGAGAGACCAAGATCGGGACTGATCAGTTTTTCCCTGTCGAGAAAAACAGCAATAAACAGATACACCGGCAATGAACAAAAAATCGCTACCCAGATAATCCGGTTGATTCTCAGTGATTTTTCGAGGATGTCCTGCTCTTCATGCGACTCCATTTCTTTCTCCATCCTGCCTATTGATATCTGATTGCCAATGGTTCTGTTCTAAGCCTCGACAGTTTAAGAGGTGTTGTCGGTTTGGCAGTCGTATTTTAAGGATTACAGATCTGGTCCAGGTTTTTTCTTCGAGCCAAAGAATAAATAAGCAAGGCAGCAGATTACTCTCCTGAAAGGAGTGATCCTTGGCCGAAGGATAGACTGCCAAATCGACAACACCTCGTGTAAGGTTGAGCATTATGAGTAAGCAAATATGTAGTAGTGGGTAAAGGTCGAAACCATATAGTGATGCCCCCTCTACCTATCCCTATACACAGGAACTTACTCCTGTTTGGTAGCTGTCACCCAGAGAAATATTTCTCCCCCGATATCCCTGTAGTCAAAAGAAACAACTGTAAAACCGACCTCTTCCAACATCTTCCGCAGCTTTTCCGGCCGGGTATGACTGTAGTAGAGCTGCTGCCCCATAAACTCCTTATAGCCGTCGAATTCCTCCTCCCCGGTATACTCTTTAGTCGCATAGGTAAACAGCAGCCGGCCACCCGGTTTCAGCCAGTTCAATACATTGGCCAGCAGCCGGCGATGATCGGTTGTCGGAACATGAAACAGACTATACACTGCAGCAACCGCATCAAAGCTTACGGGATCAAATTGCACTTCCCGCATATCACCGGCTACCTGTCCCATTTCCGGGACATAGTGCCCAGCCAGCTCAAGCATTCTGCTTGAAAAATCGACTCCGGTCACCTGCCAACCCCGATCGAGAAAGAACCTGGCCAGTGGTTCACCGGCCCCGCATCCTAAATCGAGCAGACATCCGCCATCACTGTCAAGGCCATTATAAAAGGAGGCGAAGACCTCGGTCATATCGAAGAGTCCTCTATTCTCTTCATAGGTGTCGGCAAATCCATCATAGATATTCTGGAGCTGCTCTTTCATCTTCTCCTCTTGCTTTGACGACAGTAAACAACTACGCTTAAAACGTGTGGCTTTGCTTCCCGGCCTAGCCGGGGAGCACATGTGCGAAGCACTTATGTTTTAATGAGCAGTGTTATCCGCCGGTATAGCCGACGGTTTTTACAGCTTGTGGTGAAACCGCAGCGCGATAATAAAGCCGACTTTGTTGAAGCTTGCGCGTTTTTCAATTGATTCTATCAAATCATATCCGCCCTGTTACTGGCAAGCACTATCACCACAAACTGGGGTCACAGATTATCCTATTTGCACATATAGCTTGAAATTATAATGGAGATTATTGTTTTGGTTGATAATAATCTGATATACTTAAAAGAACCATTCACGAATTCAGTTATCATGAAGAGAATCATACAACAACCAAGGAGAGAACTATGGGAACAATCATTGATGTTGTCGGCCGTGAGGTAATCGATTCTCGTGGAAATCCAACGGTCGAGGTCGAGGTTTTTCTCGATTGTGGTGTTATGGGGCGTGCCATTGTTCCATCTGGTGCTTCAACAGGTATCCGGGAAGCGCTTGAGCTAAGAGATACCCGAAAAAAGCGTTATCTCGGCAAAGGTGTCAGAAAAGCGGTTTCAAATGTGCATGAAAAGATCGCTCCCGTCCTCATCGGCCAGGAATCGACCAGACAGCCAATGATCGATATGATGATGCTGGAACTGGATGGCACGGAAAACAAGAAAAAACTGGGGGCAAACTCCATCCTGGCCGTTTCCATGGCGGTTGCTTCCGCGTCAGCCCAGGAGCTGGACATACCTCTATACAGCTATATCGGCGGTGTCAATGGTAAGACGCTTCCCGTTCCCATGCTCAATGTGTTGAACGGCGGAGCCCATGCCGATAACAATGTGGATATCCAGGAATTCATGGTTATGCCCATTGGTGCTTCCTCATTCGCCGAAGCACTACAGATGGGTGTGGAGACATTTCACAGCCTGAAGGCGGTTCTGAAAAAGGGAGGCCATCTCACATCCGTCGGTGACGAAGGGGGTTTTGCCCCAAATCTCCGATCAAATGAGGAGGCTGTTGAATCGCTTCTTCTGGGTATTGAAAAAGCGGGATATAGACCCGGCAAGGATATCTGTATAGCCCTCGACGTGGCTGCCAGCGAACTCTACGACAACAAGAAGAAGTGCTATATTCTGGCAGCGGAAAAAAAGCCGAAGAAAAGTGCTGCTGCTCTTATTGCGTTCTATGAAGAGTGGGTAAAAAAATATCCGCTTATTTCCATCGAAGACGGCCTGGATGAGAGTGATTGGAATGGTTGGAAAAAGCTGACAGAACGATTGGGATCAAAAGTTCAGCTCGTTGGGGATGATGTCTTTGTCACAAATACCAAGATCCTGGCAAAGGGGATCGAGACCGGCGTCGCCAACTCGATTTTGATCAAGTTGAACCAGATCGGTACCGTAACCGAAACCCTGGAGGCAATCGACATGGCCCATCGTGCCGGGTATACAGCCGTTATTTCCCATCGTTCCGGAGAAACGGAAGATACCACAATCGCCGATTTGAGCGTAGCCGTCAACTCAGGCCAGATCAAGACCGGTGCCCCATCCCGCACTGACCGGGTTGCCAAGTACAATCAGCTGTTACGCATCGAAGAAGAGCTTGGACCCGCTGCCCGTTTTGGCGGAAGAGCGGCCATTCAAAATCTTCGCTGACTCAATTAACTCACGACCGATAGGAGTATCAACTAAAAAGCATGTTGATCCTCCTATCGGTTGAGTCGGAGCCCCAATACAATTTGTTCCGATCCCGCTTTTGTTTCTTCCCAAAATAGTCTAATTGTCTCCCAACCCAGGGCCACCCCCTGCTCGCCAGCCTGTCATTCGTACTGTAAACATAGGAGGTACCGCTACGATTGATCCGCCGCTGGAATACAGCAAAACGTTTAGCTAAATAAGATTCATGCTAAAAAAAGAAACTACCATTTGATATTGTCAAGCCGGCAATGTTTGTGTATCAAATTTAAGGCAAACGACTCATCCAGGATTGTGTGAAAAAGTACTGACAAACTGTTTATATAAAAAATGGGCTATTCAGTGCACCCTCCTCGCCTGCCAGTACCGGGGACCCCAGTACTCATCCATAAGATCCGAAATTGTGACACCTTTGGAAACCGAGGCATGGAGGAATCTGCGACTGCCAATGTAGATCCCCACATGACGGGTAAACCAGCCGGTCTTAAAGAAGACCAGATCACCGGGTCGAAGATCGCTTCGATTGACTGATCGGCCTGTTCGAATCTGCTGATCCACGGTGCGACCCACATCAATACCATATGTTTTTCGATAAGTGATTTGAACAAAAGCAGAGCAATCGACCCCCTTCTTGCTCTGGCCTCCTTCTCTGTAACGTACACCTCTCCATTGACGGTACTGGTTGAGCAGCTTGTCAACTGCCGGAGAAGGGCTTGTGTTGATACCTTGCTCAGGTTGTGGAGCGGGAGAATAGACGATTTTTGGTTTGTAAAACAGGGGACCGGAGCATCCCCATAGACACAGAAGCAACCATATTGCAGGAATATACCTCAATCTTGTTTTGGGACGACTCACGTCCCAACAGCCCTGAAGAAGGAGATTTTCCCTATAAGGAAATAGAGAAAAAAGATGTGGTTTTTCTGACATCAACCAGTCCGTTCATTCAGCAGGTGAGATGAAAACCAGCAGCCACATTCCTGTTTTTTTCTGTCAGTCTGTTGAAAATCTTCACGGCAGCCGCTGTCGGTTCGACAACAAGCTCAATAATACGATCTTGCAGGCAGCTTGTAACATCCTCGCCGACTTTCATGATACCGAACTTGCCACTGCCGATCACCAGATAATCAAGTTTTGCCTCCAGTATATCCCGTATGTCATCAATCTCGACACGATGAGCGGATTTTCTCCACCAGTCTGCAACCACTCTGCCATCGATAATCTTTACATCGGAAGTGTAGCTGTTACCGGAAATTACTATGGAACCAAAACGATACTGTTCAATCATAATCCAGTGTTCCTGTATTCAACCGTTGGTAAACCCGTCTACAACTCATATCATCCTCATCAGGACGGTTCTCTCATGTACAAATTCTATGAGCCTGGCCTCCAAAACACTGGAAACTTTGACCAAGAGAATGATCCATTCAATTATTCCAGATTCCGCTTATTCGGGCAAGGTTGGACAGGACGAAACACTTTTCGCTGAAGGACACCTTGGGAAATTACCTGAAAACCTAGGATATGAAATGACACTTTCGTTGTAATCAATCTCTTGTGGAAACCAGCCCGGTTAACGGCTAAATTGTCGATCTGTCACCGTTAGACAGTCATCTTTTTGAAAGTGTCGATCCATTCCTGTTCTTTGTTTGAGGTCCAATGATCGCCGAACATGTTTAAAATGATTTCCGATTTGTTTAATTCTCCAACAAAGTGAGAGAACTTGGCAAGATCATCAGGAAAGACTCCGGAGGATTTTTCATGAGTTACATCGATAAGTGATTTAAGCAAAGGTCCGTGGCCCAAAATTTCTGCTAGATCAGAGACAATGATCTGTTCAACACCATCCTGAAAAGTGACTGTTGGAGTGATTTCCTCTGCATCAGGAAAATAATCGGCCTGATGTTGTTTCAGTGTCTCGGCAATTGATCGGATTTGTTCAATATATTCCGCTTCATTCAACAGCGGTATGGTCTCCATCATCTTGTCCATCGCTACAAAGAAACGTACATGATCGGCAACTCCAACCTGTATTTCGATGGCATCGTTGTAGATATTCTTTGAAAGCTCAATAAGTTCTTCTCCAAGAATATCTGCAAGATTGGGAGCCAGTAGTTTATCGAAGGCATTGATCGCCGTGAGGCTTTCACGATTTGCTCCAAATAGTGAACGAAAATCCCGATTAAAGGCTGTTGGCAGAGATGTCAGCTCATCTTTTTCCAGGATAAGGTTTAAAAATGGACCATCATAACCATCGAGTTTGGTTTCAAGCAACTGTTGATAAAGGTGAGTAAATGAACGTTCTATGGATACATCATCTTTCTCGGGTAACCTACTGACAGTTTCGATAAGTCGAACTGCAATTTCGTTGCCCAGCCTTTTCCGTAAGTATGAACCAACTACTTGATTGAAAGCTTCTACAGCGATATCATGATGTTCCATAGATGTACCCCTGTCTAGACCCGAATTATTTCAATCTTCAGACGGTGATTTTCGTTCCAGCTATGCGTGGCACAACTTAAACAGGGATCATATGACCTGACTGCCATTTCAATCAGCTGTCGCCCTGTTTCATCCAATGAACCTTTGATCACGGCTTTTTTGGCCGCAGCAGTCACGGTTTCATTTAATGCAGCGTTATTGTGCGTTGTCGGAACAATCATGTTTGCCTGAGTAACTTCTCCGCGTTGTCCGCAACTGTAATGATGGATCAGGGTTCCCCGTGGAGCCTCGACAATGCCGACACCTTCTCCAGCTTGCCTGGCTACAGGTATCCGTGTTTCTTGACCGGCTGCAGCCTTATCTTCCAGGAGTTCTAAAGACATTTCAAACTCATAGAGTATCTCAATACAACGGGCGAGATGATAGTATATAATGTTATGCAGCGGTAACCCTTCTCCAAGTGATTGGAACTTCTCAAACCACCCACCAGCCTTTTGGGTGTTGATCTGATCTATTGTGTTTAATCTTGCCAGAGGGCCCACTCTATACATGCCATCATGCCGTCCATTTCTTCTTAAAAATGGAAATTTTGCCCAACTGTCACGCTCCACATCTTCTTCTATAAACGTTGCATAATCTGATGGAGCAAACGTTTCGAGAGGATTGCCTTTCTCATCTGTAACTCTGACCTGGCCGTCATAATGGGTCAGTCCGTTATCCGGTGAAATAAGCGCCAGGTATTTTGATGACGACACATCTTGTGGAAACCTCTCTTTTACCTTGGAATGAACAACTTTCCAGGCCAGCTCAACACATTCTTCTGCAACAGCGACACCTTTGTGATAAATATCTTTTATTTCACTAATGTCATTTAGACTCAGTGATTTACTCATCCCGCCAGGAATGGCAGTGACCGGGTATATTGCATGGCCTCCAATCATTTCAACCAAACGCACCCCGCATTTCCGCAGGAAAATCGCCTTCTTGGCAAGATCAGGATGCTTTTCAAGCAATCCGTTTACAGATCGTTTTTCCGGCGGTGTTTCCGCGTTGAAAATGAAATCGGGAAAAGCAAGATAGAGGAAGTGAAGAGCGTGATCCTGAATAGCCCCTCCACCAATGAGTAATTTGCGAAGAACAAGGGCAGTATCGGGAATCTCATCCACACCCAGGGCCGCTTCCGCTGCCTTTAATGAAGCAAGACTATGGGGCACCGGACAAATGCCGCAGATCTTACTGGTGATAAGCGGCATCTCCCAGATCATCCTGCCTTTAACAAACTCCTCAAAAGCTCTAAATTCCATCATCTGGAAGCGTGCCTGAACGACCTCGTCATCGGCACCCACAAAGACTGTTACTTTGCCTTCTCCCTCTATTCTACTGATTGGTTCTATTTCTAATTTCTTCATCAATTTTCCTTGTCATGAAAATAGGTATCATCTGCCAGGCAGAAGCGATATCCCGTGCCGACGATGTCATCATGAAACATGATGCCGCCAGCCGGGAGCAGACAGGAGATGGTGTTAACGAACTTATTCCCCTGTCCATGTACACCGGGTACTGGTCCGTAGCAGCCACGGCAGGGAATGTTGTTGCTGGTACATCTTGCGCCACATCCTTCGACGGTAACAAGCCCGGCACAGACAACTCCCTGCTCAAGGAAGCAGCGATACGGATCAATTTCTTCAAGCTCCATGACTGCCCGAACTCCTTCGGTGAGGAATTCCCTTCTTGGATTCATAATATTTTTCTTTGTTCTCGGGCACTGATTGCAAAGGTTTTTTATATACTCTGCCGGTTTTTCGTTGGACAACAGGGCAGTTAATGCTTGAAGAATATCGTCGGACGATGGTGGGCAGCCTCGGATCATAACATCCACAGGAACCAGTGCACCAAGTGGCATGACCTTGGGGAGTAATTCAGGAACATCAGAGGCGTTAGGGATTTTTCCTTTGTAAACACTGTCCAGCACTTTCTCAACCGGTTCAAGGTTACGCAGTCCCCCTATACCGCCAAAAGTTGAGCACGTTCCAAGTGCGATAAGAACTTCCGATTTCTTCCGCATTTCTTGGGCCAAGGAAACGTTTGCACTGGTTGCTACTGCTCCTTCAAGAATTCCTATTGAGACCTGTTCTACTTCCTTTACATCATTAAATGGAGTTCGGCGGAGATTTATTTTTTCAAGAAGACCCGGCAGGTCGTCCGCAATATCAAGCAAACTTGTAAGACAGCCAAAACAGCCACTGAGTAACCCAATAGCAACTGTTGGTTTATCCTGCATTATTATTCTCCTCTTTGATGTTATTTAACGATTCTTAACTGCGATTAAAACTCATAAACTCATTTCAACAGGCAGCCGGCTTATTGATTTAAAAAACAAATGCATCTTCCTGCAAATCCTCTAGATATTCGGCAAACTGTTCAAGACCCTTAAAGGTGGTATCAAGCTGGTCCAGTTTAATGGAAAAAATTCGCATTCGACCGCTTTCCTGGCCTTGAGCCTTCATAATCGTTCTATACAGATTAAAACGTCTTTCCAAATCAAGGCTGCCAACCAGATCATTGCAGCGGTCTCGCGCGCAGACAAGCAGAGCGACACCGTCGAAGCCGGCCCGAAAACTATCGGGAATAATCTCGGTTCCGATTCGGGCACCACATTTTACCGGAACGAAAAAGTAGGACGGCGTCAGTTTTTTTCCCGCATTCGCAATAGCATTTAAAGCTTTATAGCCGCTGTTTTCACAAAAAAGAGCAAGTATCTTTACACCGTTGTTGTCCTTGAATGATTGAAGATGACCCACCAGGTGAGTCATATAGCTGTTTGAATAATGTGGCAGATCTCTTGCCAAAACCGGACAGGCTGTGACGCAATTTCCGCATCCGGTGCAGCGAGTCTGATCAAAGGAAATTTCCTTTTTTTCAGTATCAATGGAGTTCGCCGAAAACATACATGTTTTGACACACGTTCCGCATAAACTGCATTTGTCAAGATCAACGTTACAGGCGTCAAGGTGCATTGAGATAACTTCCTGATTAAGGAACCCGGAAACCGCATCGGGCCATTGACCATTGATCTGGTTGTTGCTCCCGTTTATCAGCCAGACTCCGGTAGTCAGCACATAACGGTCCGGTGGTAATGTGAATTCGCCATCCGGAAGCGGGATCTTCATTGCTTCAGCAAGTTGTTCCTTCTGGTCTTCATTGAGTGACTCAACATTGATAACAACCGCACCACAAATAATTGTTTCTTTTTCACCGTTATCATCGCCAAGAGTAATCCGATACTCCCCTGGTAATCCGGAAAATTTGTCAAAAACTGATGAAGAAGGTTTTCCAGCTGTAAGATCGGACCAGATCGTATCAATATGAATACCTTTCTCTTTTATTTGATTGACTTCGTTTTCATTCACATCTCCAATGATCAGACAACGGCTGACGGGTTTAACCTGTTCCATGGGCAATGGGCTGCCATGAGCTACTCTGGTATGTGCGAGATCTGCAGTGAGTGACAGCCGTTCAACAATCTGTGTCTCATCTTCTGCGCATAATGTTATCATGTTGAGATTAACGAAACCTATTGATGCCGGATTCATTCCGATATCGATCAACCGCTGTTGAAGGTTAATCCTTCGGTCATCACGGAAGCGTAAGGGCTCTTTTGCGATGAGAACCACACTGTCGGGTCTGTGTTGATTACAGGTGTCTATTATCTGTTCCAACCCATTTTTCGAATCCTCAATCCGCAGGGTAATATCAGCCTGCTGTTCGAGTTGGGTAATGTCTAACGACTTAATCGAATCATCATTTTGAGTAACCATAAAGGTTATTTTCATTATCCTCTCCAATCCTGTTTTCTGTAAACGACCAGTCTAAAACGTATAGCTTTGCCTGCAATCTTTGCCGGGGAGATACTACGGTGCCACATATATGGAAAATCGAACATTACTTCTTCGGACGAGATACTTAAATCTAGTCATTGCTTGATCACCAATCCACTTTCCAAGTTGGTCTTGAACAGTGAATTTGATGACTTTCCCTTTTTTTATTACAAAAACACACTCCAGACCATATCCTGCAATATGAAATATTCCCGACAGTTTGTTTTTTCTGAAAATGAACCATATATTCCCAACTCGACCACCTTTATAAAGTCGTTTGTTGATAATCGGAATCATTTTGTCGTAATTATTTCGGTTCATTGTTTGAGTACCTCAACATTACGAAGTCGCAGTTGTTTTATTACTGCAAGTTCTATCAGGGGAAGTCTTTGCTTCATGACAGGAGATAAGTCGAAATTGTATTCAATGACGGCCGGTACAATCCCGACAATAACCAGATCTCTTGGTTGGTTCCCAAGAGTTTGAAGCATCATAAGACTGTCTTGAATTCCAACGGAATGTGCTGAACAGCCGTTGGTCATCTTTCCTGTCAATGAAGCATGATTGATGATGTGAATCGATCCGGGAGGATTGGTATTTGGAGCAATGGCATCAACGACGATTACCTTGTCATATTGTTCCAGGATAAAATAGAGATTGAGCCCTCCGCATCCCCCGTCAATCAATGCAATTTCCGGGGAAAAACGGTAGTTGTTCCGGAGTCTCTCAAGAACATGAATGCCAATGGCCTCATCTCCCAAGAGAGGATTTCCGATTCCGAGTACAGCACAAGATCTATCTTTTTGCTGTAAATCGTTTTCGGGTATATGAGAATGTTGAGTTGTCATAGCACAACCTGACACATTAATCCTCTCTAAAAAACAAGTACCCCTTCAGACTGTTAGGCCGGGCTGGCAACTAATTCAGCAGTTGAATGTACCAATTGACCAGCGATGTTCGGTTCAGTACACCCTTGTGGGATAAATTTTGTGTAAATTTGCGACTCTTTTACGAGGTAGATAATACCCAGTAACTCCAATTATTTTCAACAAATTGACACAATGTTTAGTAGAAATTCAGGTTAGCATAGAAAGGATGGAATTTGAAGTAATAATTCGTTAAAGAAATTTTAATATTTTGAATGTTACGTCTATCTGGTCCACAAAAATAGAATGGATCAGATTCCGCTCCGGATGAAATATTAAAGGTAAATAATTGATCTGTGATCGGAAATGCCGGATATATACCTCCATAAAATGACTCTGTCACACAAGATGATTTTCAAAAAGACCCTCTTTGTTCATATTCCCGATTGCCCATGATTGCCAGCCTGGAGTGAAAGAGAGGTGTTGTCGATTTGACGAACGTATATCAAGGATCATGTATTTCAACCAAATTTTGACTATAAAGCTCGAAATACCGATACAATACAGAGTTAATAATAAAGAATCGCTAAAGTTATTACCCGCGCCGTACTCTCCCTTTGAATAAGATGAAGAGGGAAAACGGTCAAAGGTGTTCTATTGTCTGCTTTTTGAAAATCTACAAGGTAAATGAGGAATTGTTTTCAGCGCTTTTTCATCCTTGTTTTTCTGTACAACACCAACAAAGCCAGTACGATCAATATCGGAATTTGGAAAAATCGTGTTCTCAAAAGTAATTCCATGCAAAGAAGCACCGCTGAAGCTTGCTCCGGAAAGATCAACTTCTTCCAAAGCGCCACCTGTTAAATCAACATATTCAAGGTTCGCACCAGAGAAATCACTGCCAATCATGACCGCCCGAAACATACAGGCATATTTAAAATTACTTTGTGATAAATTACTGTTGGAAATATTCAGATCCTTCATAAAGGCATGGGTAAAATTTGCTTTTTTTGCCTGAACATTATTGAACCGTGTTCCAAACATATATGCCTTGTGAAACTTGGCACCATCCGTGACAGCTCCATCAAATGTTGTGTGAAACAGGTTGGCTCTGCTTAAATCGGCACGATCCAATTTACAATTACTTAAGTTTGACCAGCGCAGATCAGCGCCAAGCAGGCTTGCACCTTGTAGATTGCAGTTTGTTAAGTCGGTCGAACGCATGGATACTCCATCCAATAACACACCATGGAGATCAATCCCTTTCATCGATTTATTCCAAAACTGGCAATGTCTCAAATCGGTCAGTGGTTCTGGAGAATCACAGTTGCCTTTTGGTAACTGATCAGCATAAGCGATTGAAAAAATGAAAATGAATTGAAAAACCGGTAAAATCAGACACAATTGCCTTTTCCTCACATCCAACTCCGTCGTCTTTCAGATCAGCTTATCAAGATACTTGAAGCTGTAGCCGAGCGCTTCATCATCACAAATGTCAACACACATACCGCAACGGGTGCACAACGACGAATCGACGTATTCAGACTTGCCGGTATTGACACAGTCCGTCAGTACGCTGGGAACCATACAGACACTTTGACACCGCTTGCAATTTGAACACTTCTTTTTATCCCATTTGACCTTGAGAAAAGATAGCATACCGATCAGCTGATATGAAACACCCATGGGACAAAAATATCGACACCAGCCACGCCGGCTGTAAAACACTTCAAAAACCAGAAGCAGAAACACCCAAAGAAGCATGAAAGATGGGCCGTAAACAATGGCACGGCTGATAATACCGACTGGATTGATAGTCTCAAAGACCGTATAACCGGTAAGCCAGGCGAAAAAAAGAAAAATAACGTAAAAATAGTAGCGGATTTTACGGTCAAAATTATGACTCTTGATGATCTTTTTCCTCTTTAAAAACAGATGTAGTTTTTCTGTCTGTTCAGCCAGCCAATGATAAGGACATATCCATGAACAGAATGATCTGCCTCCAAGAATCAGGTAAACAATACAAACAGTCAAGGTGCCGATAACCAGGTTGACCATGATGATCTTGCTTGCAAGAATGAGTTGAATAGCAGCCAATGGATCAATCTGATGAAATCCCAGAAACCTGGAGCCACTCAATGTGCCTTCGAGAATTTGTATATCAAAATAAAAAGAGGCAAAAAAGAGAAAATTGACAAACAGCAAAATTGACCAGCGAATCACCTTCCATTTATACCGTCGATGACCTGGCTGAGGATTATTTCTGGGGCGAAGCCCTGCCCCTTTGTATGTCTTGACTGTTTGTTGTTCTTTGTTCTGTCCCGTCATGACTGTTCCTCCGGCTTCCGTGTTGCCATGCTCCTTTTTTCAGGACGCAGTCGCGGTACAATTGTGATGGAAGCCTTGGGCGTAGGACATTTTTCCTCACAGACGCCACAGCCTACACAGGTTTCGGTAACCACAGGCAGGACAATGGAACGGTCATTATCTTTTCCTTCTTTGGCGATAAATTGAATCGGTTGTTCTTCTTTTATTGGGCATTCATCAAGGCAAATCTGGCAGGGAGTCTGAGCCTGGGAAGATAATTCAACAAACTTGACCAACCAGTCCAAATCCTCTCCTTTAAGTTTCCCGGCAAGGTCCGCTCCAACCGCATCAGAGAGTTCTGGTAATGAAAAACGAGTTGAGAACGTCTTCTTCTCATCCCCGTTCAATCGTTTGAACAAAGAGAGCAGAATTTCTTCCAATTCACTGCTGTTATTCAGAGAAGATGAGTTCTTTTGATAATTCTTCAACCGAAAGATGAGGTCATTGATTCCCTGCGGTGAAAGACAGCTCTCAGGGCCGGAGAGGACTGCAAGTCCCATCTGGGCATCTTTTCCAAGCGAAAGATGATGATCAAGCGCTCCGGTCGGGCAGGCAAGAACACAGGGGAGACCGGAGCATAAAATGCACGCTCCTTCCCTTGGCACAAGATAGGGAGTGCCGATCCCGAATCCCTGGCTGATGTTTGCCAGTTTGAGAATCTGGGGAGGACAGACCTGCAGACATTGACCACACTTGATACAGGAGGCCAAAAACAGATCCTCATTGAGAGCGCCGGGGGGACGCAACAGTATGTCCTTACTTTTCAACAACGGCACACTGACTGCCCCTAGACCAATGGCTGCACCGGTGGCTACCAGGGTCGAGGTCTTGAGGAAAGCCCTTCTTGAAATTGTTTTCTTACTCTGGTCTTTCTTCACCTTTTTCACCTTGATTTTGAAGGCTGTTTTTTAGCAGTTTCAGCCTGTTTTCCCGTACAAGGGTCTTACCGGCATACATCATCTGTTTAACAATATAAAAATCCAGCGGCTTTTCAACAGAAGAGAGCGTTGCTGCGAAACCATATCCCATTGGAGTTTTAGGATCTCCATAAATCCAGTTGGCCTCTTCGGCATCAATCCATTGTGAAGTTTTAAAGTCATTGACCCATATCCGCGCCCCCGATTTCCATCCTTGCGCATTCAACCAGAGGATAGCACAGCCGATATCATCAAAATAGTAGGGTCTTCCCAGATGGTCGATCACCTGGCTCGAATAACGGCGGTCACTCAGCGCCATCTTACACAATTCACAGGAGACCCGGTCCCAGACAAAATCGACTGGAAGCTGTTCTTCATTCCTCCCTTTGCAGC
>CAZUUJ010000060.1:0-22081 GCA_964623625.1 uncultured Desulfocapsaceae bacterium | reverse complement strand
GATGCTGCAGGGCGACATCAAGGGTTGTCTTGGTAAAACTCTGGCAACCGTCCGTATGAAAAAGAACACCGGACTCTTTACAAATCGAACCTATTTCCTCAATAGGTTCGATGGTACCGATCTCGTTGTTGGCCTGCATGACGGACACCAGAATCGTGTTTTTCCGTAAGGCTTTTCGCACGTCTTCAGGGTCGACAAACCCCATGGAATCGACCGGCAGAAAGCTGGCCTCAAATCCCTGATCGACGAGATATTTAACAGGCTCATAGATAGACGGGTGCTCAATCTCCGATGTAATGATATGATTTCCCTTGTCCTTGTTGGCATAAGCAACTCCGAAAATGGCCAGATTATTAGCCTCGGTTCCACCGGATGTGAAAAAGATCTCTTCCGAGGTCCCGCCGATTTGTCTTGCAATGATCGACCTTGCTTTTTCAATAGCCGTTGCTGATTTAATTCCAGGATTGCTGATGGATGAGGCGTTGCCGAAATTAGCCTCCTGACAGGCGTGCATTGCCTCCACCACCTCCGGGTAGGGTCTGGTTGTTGCCGCGTTGTCCAGATAAATAGTCATAGCCGCTTTGTCGGATGTTGGTGTTGCTGTCTATTACTCAATGGGCAAATTACACGAACTAAAGGAGTTTACAACAAGCTAAGCTAGATGTTGTAGATTTGGGTTGAAAGATGGTTGATGAACGTTTCGCCAATCCAACGGTATGGTGAGTCGACTACCTCTCATCCACTCCATTATCAAATAATACATCGTGGTATCTACAAAACAGGATGGTTAAAGTCAACAGCTTTCCTGAAGCGGGGCCTCTGCCAATTTCAGAGAGTCCGGCCGGCGATGAATGCCGGGCCATCGGTTGTGTGAATCATACCTGAAAATACCCGACATACAGGTTGATTTGGATAGCCTATCGCGAAAAAATCCGAAAATGATCCTGATACGTGTCCTATGAAACCGGACAACTCGGTCGAGCGTCGATTTAAATCGTTAGCTTTTAGAATAAATAGTTCAAACCATAAATCAGTCAGGATTTATCCTGTGGCTGAACTTCTCATCTGTTCAGGCAATATCAGGTTCAATACCCATCAGGATTATTGAGTTGAAACCGCCAACTGTCCTCACACATCTCCTCAATCCCCCGTTCAGCCTGCCAGCCCATCTGCTCTTTGGCTTTGGTGGCATCGGCATAGCATACCCCAATATCTCCCGGACGTCTGTCAACGATCCTGTAGGGAATCTCTTTACCTGACGCTTCTGAAAAAGCCCGGACCATTTCCAGCACCGAATAACCTTGGCCCGTCCCCAAGTTGAATACGGCAACTCCAGGATTTTTCTCTACAACATCAAGAGCTTTGACATGACCAACAGAGAGATCAACAACATGGATATAATCCCGGATACCTGTCCCATCCCTGGTCGGATAATCGTCACCAAAGACGGACAGTTCTTTTAGGTTACCGACGGCTACCTGGGAAATATAGGGCATCAGGTTGTTTGGGATTCCCCTGGGATGCTCACCGATACGACCGCTTTTATGAGCTCCCACTGGGTTGAAATAGCGCAGCAGAACCACATTCCAATCGTTGTCTGCTATTTGAATATCACTCAGCATCTGCTCGATCATCAGCTTTGAGTGCCCATAGGGATTGGTGCAGAAAAGTGGAAATTCTTCAGTTATGGGCACAGTGGCCGGATCTCCATAAACGGTTGCTGATGAGCTGAAAATGATATTCTTCACATCATTGTCGGCCATCACCCTGCACAGATTGAGGGTGCCTGTCAGATTGTTCTGATAATACCAGAGCGGTTTTTCCACTGATTCGCCAACCGCTTTTAACCCGGCAAAATGGATAACAGCATCCGCCGGAGTGGAAAGACCTGCAAATACCTGCTTCAATTCAGGATAGTCAAGCAGATCGACTTCAAAAAAATCGATCTCTTTTCCGGTCAGTTTCTTTATCCGGTTCAGCGATTCAACACTGGCATTTGACAGATTATCAACAACACTCACCGTGTGTCCTGATTCCAACAGTTCCACGCAGGTATGACTGCCAATATACCCGGCACCGCCCGTTACGAGAATATGCATTATTTCCCTCTTCAAAAAAGATGAACTCTTGGTATGCAAACAGAAAATGAGTATATAGTATCTGTTATATACATACGCTAAAAAAAATGTGAGTCCTTTTTGGCAAAGGCTGAAGGGGTACCCATAAAATTAGATACAGGAGAACATCCATGCCATATGTCAACATTCGGGTTGCCGGGAATTTAAGCAGAACCCAAAAAGAAAAAATCTGCTCCGGGGTGACAGATGTTATTTCAAAAGAGGCAAATAAGCCGCCGGAGTCGGTACTGATCTTTATCGACGAAGTCGAACACCAGAATATCTCAAAGGCTGGCAAGCTCCTGGAAAAGAAATAGATAATCGACAGCAGAGCACACCTGCTATCGATTATAGGCAGCATCGAAGTATTTCTATGTACTTGTATCCAGGAAATCAGTTTTCAACCATTATATATGGATGCTGAAACCCGAATAGAAGAACTGCGGACCATTCTGCATGAGCACAACTACCGCTATTATGTTCTTGATGATCCCACCATTTCAGATGGTGAATACGATCGACTGTTTAAAGAACTGCTCGAGCTGGAAAAGGCCAATCCAAACCTGATCAGTGACGATTCTCCCAGCAAACGGGTCGGCGGACCCCCTCTGGACGGATTCAACCAGGTTGTCAGAACCATTCCCATGCTCAGCCTGGAAAACGGTTCTTCGGACCAGGACCTGCTCGACTTTGAAAAGCGGATTCATCGTTTTTTAAACAGCACGGAACAGATCTGCTACTCGGCAGAACCGAAACTGGACGGTCTGGCAGTAGAACTCCGTTATGAGGACTCGGTTTTCAAACAGGGTTCCACACGGGGTGACGGCACCACCGGCGAAGATATCACCGAGCAGCTCCGTACGGTCTCATCCATACCGCTTCGTCTCCACAAACAGGTCGATGGTCTCCTTGATATCCGGGGCGAGGTCTATATGGACAGGGCAGGATTCGCCCAACTGAACAGAGAGCGAACAGAGGCCGGTGAACCGCTATTTGCCAACCCAAGAAACGGAGCTGCAGGCTCACTTCGACAGCTCGATCCGAAAATCACCGCCAAAAGACCTCTGAAGTTCTTTGTTTACGCTATCGCCGATCCAACCCAGACCCGATGCCGGACCCAACAGGAATTGTTGGATTACTTCAAGCAGCTTGGCATGCCGGTTAATGAACATGTCTCTTTATGTGCAACGATCAATGAGGCCATGGCCCATTTCCGCCACTTGTCGGCAATCCGTGAACAACTCCCCTATGAAATCGACGGTATGGTGGTCAAGGTCGATGATTTTGAACTTCAAGCAAGACTGGGGCAGAAAACTCGGGCTCCTCGGTGGGCTATGGCCCTGAAATTTCCAGCTGTCCAGGCAACAACCAGGCTACTCAATGTAGAATTTCAGGTCGGCCGGACCGGAGCGGTGACCCCGGTGGCTCTTTTGGAACCCGTCGATGTCGGAGGTGTCATGGTCAGCCGGGCAACCCTGCATAATAGGGACGAATTGGAACGCAAGGGTTTGAAAATCGGTGACACCGTGCTCATTCAACGCGCCGGTGACGTGATCCCGGAGATCATTAAACCTGTGCTCAATGAGCGCAAGGGAAAGGAGCAGCCCATAGTCTGGCCTGAAAGCTGCCCGGTCTGCGAGCATCGCCTGGTCAAACCGGAAACCGAAGCAGTCACCCGCTGTCCAAATCCACACTGTCCTGCCCAACGGCTGAAATCGCTCATTCATTTTACCTCCAAAGCCGGGCTGGATATAGAAGGGCTGGGAAAAAAGTCGATGGCCCAGCTCTTTGAACTGGGGTTGATCCAAGATGTCCCCGATATCTTCCTATTGTCAGAAGACAAATTGAACGGCCTTGAGGGCTGGGGAGAGCTTTCGGCAAAAAATGTTATCCAGGCCATCAACGAAAAAAGACAGCCGACCATGGGGCGACTGCTGGCCGCCCTCGGTATCCGGTTTATCGGTGAGGTGAATGCCGGTCTGCTGGAGTCCGAGTTTTCTTCACTCAAAGAACTGGCGTCCGCCAGCCTGGGTGAATTGCAGGATATCGACGGTATCGGCATTCAGGCTGCCGAATCGATTCACGACTATTTTTCGGACCCGTCAGTTCAAAATATGCTTGAAGAACTTAAATCGTCTGGAGTCACCATTAAAAAAGCGACAACCAATCAGGTTCGTCTCCCCTTGTCCGGTATGACCTTCCTGTTCACCGGCGGACTGAAAAACCTTTCACGGAATGAGGCGAAGAAACTGGTCAAAGAACAAGGCGGCAATATCACCAATAGTGTGACTAAAAAAGTCACCCATGTGGTTGCCGGTGAAAAAGCGGGATCAAAATTGAAAAAGGCAGAACAAATGGGAAAAGAGATAATCACCGAGCAACATTTTCTGGAAATAGTTGCTCACCCTTCTCTTTAACCCTTCCGTTTAACAAACCCCAATCGTCCTCTTCCCCTTATCTTCCAAAGAAACATGAGCGGTATTGGTGGAATAATCAACTTAGACCAGTCTCCTGTCAATCCCACAAACCTTAAAAAGATGACAGAGGCTTTAAAAAAAGAGGGTGGAGACTGCCAGGAGACCTGGCTCGGCCTCTCTGTTGGCCTTGTCCATACGATGCTTTGGACCACAGAGGAATCTCTACAGGAAAATCAGCCATTTCATGATCCTCAACACGGTTTGTGTATCACAGCGGATGGCAGAATTGACAACCGCAAAGAACTCTGCTCTCTCCTGGAGCAAAAAGAGCAACCATCCCTTACCGACTCTCAGCTCATTTTATATGCGTACGTAAAATGGGGTAAACAATGCCCCAGGCATCTCCTTGGTGATTTCGCATTTGCTCTATGGGATGAGGACAAAAGGACATTGTTTTGTGCGAGAGCACCCATGGGTATCAAGTCCTTTTATTATTGCAGGCTACCGAAACAGTTTATCTTTGGCTCAAACATCTCATCCCTTTTCTGCACCTCTCAACTCGCTAAAAAACCTGCAATAACTCAATTACAAAACTTCCTTGACACGTTCACCATCCCCAGTCATAAAACATTTTTCGATCGGGTGGAGCGTCTTTTACCAGGGTACAGCCTGATTGTACGAAACAACAAGCTACAATTCCAGCGTTACTGGTTCCCAGAACGACTCAACCCAATCACCACAATAACCCATGAACAGGCACATGAGCAATTACTGAGCCTCCTTGGTCAAGCTGTTGAGTGCCGAACGAGAAGTGCATTCCCTGTCGGCTGTGAGATCAGTGGAGGAATCGACTCTTCTTCCATCCTTTCCCTTGCCGTGGCGCAAACGGCAGGCAAAATTACTCCTTTTGCAACCTATTATGAGTCAATGGTCTGTGATGAAAGTCGATTTATTCAGGCTGTTACCAACAAACACAAGGTCTCGCCGGTCGTCTCACATGGAGACCAACTCGATTTCTCCTCTCAAATGTCATTATCAACCTATTACAAACTGGCCCCTGATTGGCCTGGCAAAGGGGCATTCCTCGATATTCTCGCCGAATGCGAAGAGGCTCGGAATCGTGGCATACGCGTTATGTTAACAGGTCACGGAGGTGATCACGTGATGGCAGGCAATGATCATGTTCTTGCCGACTGGTGCAAACGGTTTCAACTCCAGCATCTCTATAGCGCCTGGAGATCAAAACTACTCAACTGGAGCAACTTCAAGTCCCACGTATTGCGCCCTCTACTTCCTCAACCGGTCGTCCAGGCTCTCTTTGCTGTTTCCGGAAGAAAATACCAACACCTCTCTCCTATTCACTTCAGTCTCTCACCACAGCCGGTGACATTTCCCACCTTCGTTCAAGAGTTCGACTGGGGCCTTCTCTGTGGCCCTTCTCATCTGTTCTGGCTCGACAGCAATCCCCATACAGCCGTTGGCGGTCACTATTCTATCGAATATCGTCATCCTTTTTTCGACCTCAGGTTGGTGGAGTTCCTGCTCTGCTTACCGGTGCATTTTAAACGACAGGGCCATCGTTCAAAAATCCTGCTGAAAGAAGCAATGGAAGATCTCTTACCTAAGAATGTTATTCAAAGAGAGGAAAAGGCTGAATTCACTCCAACTATCAAACTTCAACTCCGCCAAACAGGAAAAAAACAGCTTTCAACAATGACAATGCTGCCCGAATTGCATATAATAAAGCAAGAATACTATCTGAATCTGGTTTCAGGCTTTTTCGACAATACGCTTGATCATTACCGGTTAAACGAGTTGTGGCGTCTATTTTGTCTGGAGAAGTGGCTGCAAGTCAATTTTGAAGGCACCAAGTGAAATGAAACAGAAAAAAAAGAAACAATATTCAAAACCTCATTTTAAGGAGCTTGGTGATATTTTGAAACTCACCAGAGGATCAAACCCTCAAACCCATAATGATATGCATGGGTCTTCTAGCGGTAAATTTAAATCCTGAGCCTGCTCATTCCCGCTTTAACGACCAATCTCCTTCCCACACTCCTTCTTCACTCATTGATCTATTTGCTGAACTTCCCTGATAACGAACAGACATGGGCAATTGCCGACTGGTAATCGGCAAATTGATCGGGAAATCGTTGAAAAACGCGTTGGGCAAGTTCTTCAAGTGTCTTTTCACCAGTCATCTCTGATAGTACCATCTGATCAGCCATGCCTTCTCTTGAAAGAGTTGGGCGGTAGCCTTTGGCAATCTTCGCAATTTCAGAAAGAATAAGCGGTTTACCATAAAAGGTTGACTGGGAAAAATCCGCTTTGTTGCTTGCCCCCTTGTCACAGCCCCGAATCTGGCTATTCCAGCTCCAGTTGTATTCTCCCTTTACGAGATCTGCACGAAGTGCGCAAGTAATCGTATCACCAGGTTCAACTGCTACCGGTGAAGGATATGGAAAAAAATAACGGCTATAAACAAGTTCAGGCTTATCAGGGGCATTGCTGAAACCGAACCCGTTTATTAATTCAGCATCGAACCAGAGCAGCAAACCATGGCAGACCCCTTTTGACTCAACTTGCACAGTCATTTTCCCGCGACAATCCGGGTTACTGACTGTTGTATAATCGATGGTTGCCCATTTGACAGGCTGCATCAAACATCGACACGCTTTTTCATCGCTACCATGATGAATCTGATTCAAGCTCATCTGCTTGCCTCTTTTCATGGTGAGGCCAAGACAGTTTTGAGACCAGGGGGCAGTAATGGAATGGTAGAGCTCTTCAGCCTCCACTGCAGCTGCCCAAAGGTGGTCCCGCTGCTGAATCAACACGCCACCCTCGGCCATGAGCCTGTCACGGGCATCAATAATTGAAGAAATATGCAACTCGGCCTGGGGCAGGGTTCCTCGAAGATCAGCCACAATGATATCTGCCGGCTCATCAAGGTTAATTCTGGTTGAAACATCCTGGATAAATTCAGTTCTCTCTTCCCAGCCATTCTCCTGTGCTGCCGTTCTCCCTATCTCAATAAGGCTGTTCGGCTCGACACCATACACCTTTCTGGCTCCAAGATGACAGGCGTACAGTGCTAAAACTCCGGTTCCGGTACCTATATCAAGAACGACAGACTCCGGTGTGACCACTGATGCCAAGGCATCCCGATAGGCCTCCATTCGTACACGATCCTCAATCATCCTGCCATAGGCCGATAGGCTGTACATTTGCTCTGTCTCAAATTCTGGTGTATGGTAATACTACCGACGAACGGCTAACTGTTGCGAAACTAATCAATCCTGTTCATCCTGATAAAGATATCAAAAGACTAGCCCATGTCCGTTCAAACTGCACTCGATTTTATCCAATTTATTACGAGTAATGAACCGTTTCGCCAACAAATAGAAGCATTGGATGAATGGACGTTTAACCGCCTCAGGCAAATTGCCGGAACCCATGGCTTTGACTTTAGCCGGGCTGAATATGTTCAGGCTTTTACCCTGAACTGGTCAATGCGGGCTCACAACTACGGCAGCCGATCAATCAAAAGACTTTAATATTCCAGTTCATATCTTCTCACCATCTGAGTTCAAACATCACATACAGTCATTATCAAACCGGGCCCACCTGTGATTGACCTCCAGGTAGGCCTTAGCCTCTATTGAACTATCTCCATACCCGAGCAGTTTCAAATGACTGAGTTGACGGTCTATCAAGCTGAACTCATCAGGCCCATGGAGTAATGACTCAACAATATACTTTTCCGGCCACTCAACTCCACAGTTTTCAGGAGTGGTCAATCCGGGCCACCCAAGAAGCGCCTCCATTTTCTCGGTACTGCAACACCCCTTTTCGGTTAATTTTCTCAAACATTGTCTCAGGCTTTCCTCCCCTCCATTTATATGATTAAAGAAAAGCTCAAAACCGATTCGGTCCGACAGGCCCATGGAAATATCGATGCTGAGAGTCACAGCCGCACCCATTGAATATGCAGTATCAACCAGGTTCAAATGATGTCCTTCAAGGGTCCCATTACCAATTTTCCTGCACAGGGCTTTCACCTGACCGGCAGAGAGGAAGGAGGCTAAAATTCGCAATTGCTCAGGCTTCCTTGACAGCATCATACCGATCTTACCCAACTGGCCATCCGATGGCAGAATTCGATAAAACTGCACAATTTTTTCCACCTGCTCTTTTGTACATCCCGATCCTGATACTATTGTAAAGAACGCGGTGAGTCTGCGCACCATTTCCAGGTCACCGCCATCACCCGGGGCAACCGGGGAAAATGACAGAAACAGTGCAGGTGAGGGAGGACAATTCGGGTCAAACTCCGACCCTACATCAAACTCAAGCCAGAGCGAGGACAACCCTCTGAACAGGATATGATCGCAATCACACCAACAATCAACAAGCCGCCGTAGCCGCTGCCAACTAACAGCTGAGAATTTGCTACCGGCAAGGCACCTGGACAACAATTCCCTTTCGCCGTTACTGGCCAGAACACATTGGCTCAGGTCGACCTGCTCATCACCGGCTGACAACCTGCATTCAAATAGCAATCTGGCAACAGGCGGCAACAGCCAGGCCAGCTGTTCCAGCCTTTTATATGCCTTCGGGGAAACGAGGTCTTCAGGAAAAGAGGGTCGAACGACAGGCAGTAAATGAGCGAGTGTTGCTGTCATGAATCGAATACAGTACTTTGTTTACTCACTGTGGCCATTATTATCGGATATCAACGCATGAACATCCTGTATTATGGTGTCGCAGAGTAACGGTAAATGTTCTTTTCCCCATCGGTAACTGATATCCCGCATAACAACACGATTGTTCATCTGCTGGAGAAACTGAAATTCCCGTTTTCGTCTTTCCCGTCCAAGAGGATAAGCAGCATTTGGGTAACCATTTGCCAGCAATGCCATTAAACCCTGTACTTTTGGCACCGGTCTGACTGCAGGACGAATCGGTTCCTCACTGGTTAAACATGTATAGATTACTTTCAGCGGTGCTGAGCGCCTGGCAAAGCTCTTATTATGGCCGCTTAAATCTAAAAACCATTTATCCCAGCCGGGACAGAGCTGTTGTAATGTTGTATCTTTATCAAACAACAACGGTACGCTCTCCGGCCATAGTCGTACTCGAGGGTATCCTGGAAAAAGGACAACATCTTTATAATTCTCATACAGCGGTGCCACATCATCAAAAAGAACCTTATTCCCTTGAAGAGAAAGAACGGCTGCCACTGTGGATTTTCCCACACCCCCTGGCCCCATGAAGAGAACACCCCAGCCATTTATAACGATGCCGCTTGCATGGAGACAGACAATATTCTGCAGTCTGAGAATATAGCCCAGCACCGGACCAAGGAAATAGGTTAAAACCTCTTCCAGAATCAGCTGTTTCGGCCAGTTGACCCAAACCCGGCATCCATCGCCAGTGATCAGGAAGTCTGTACCGTCATCGTATTCAATAGAATAGTACTTCTGGTCACTTGAACATTTTATTCGGGGACCGGGCATAAGTTCTTTTTGCCCATTGGAAACAGGTTCAAACATAGATCGTGCCGAAGCTGACACTTCGACCGGTATCCCCTGCTGGAAAACAGCCGTTAATGTGTGTCCCGGTGCCGAAACGGTTTGAAGAAGACCTGGAAGAGTACGGTTGGAATGAATCTGGAGACCGTAAACGGAATAAGAATAGAGGCCATCAGCCATAGATGACGAATGGTCGGCACTGAGTATGCCTATGATGTTGATTTAAAATCCTGGTAAACCCCTTCTTTATAGGTATAGGCCCACTGTCCCTTTGAAAGATCGCGAAGGTCACCATATTCAATGAATTTGGGGGAGTGATATTTTTTCCGGATAGACTCTGCCGATGATCTTTTTTTATTTTGCTGGAAGTTAAATTGTCGGCTACCCATTCTGCTTGTCCAATTCAAAGTGTTGCCCTTATAATTAACTATGGGTCAGCCAGGTCAAAAAGTCAAGAGGATAAGACAAAAACCGAGACTCGTCAGGTTTGATTCTACGCACATTTTCCACCAGATAAGACAACTTGTCAAAATCGATAAACCTTTCCATGTAGCCTGGATGTTGAATATGCTTCTTCAGCTCAGCAGCACTTTTTCTTTTCATCGCCACATAGACCGGATCGACAAGCGGGCCACTTTTGGGCCGGCAACGCACTTTTTCCGGCAGCCTGCCCTTCATGGCTACCCGTAAAAGCTGCTTACCATTGCACCAGGGGACCGGCGGGACTCTCAGAAGGAATCGCAGCAGCCTGATATCAAAGTAGGGATGTCTGAATTCAACCATAATTCCCGTTGTCTGCTGATCAAACCTCTGAAAAATATGCGGCCAATACGCAGATGTAAGATCACCGTATGATTCTGGCCGTGTTGGATGCTGCCCTCGATCACCATCCAGTTTTTCAATATAGTGATTAAATCGCTCCTGCAATCCAAGCCGCTTCACCAACTCCGGCTGCAGCCAAGGGGGAAGTACGGGCCTCCAGCGTTTTCTTTCATATCTTCTTTTCAACGATGTTCTGATGGAAAGGGGTGGTAACCGGTGAAACATGGCAACATGGCGAAAGGAATCCGCAAAACACTGCGAGTAATAACCTGCAGCCAACCGATCAAGCAGGTAAAAAGGTGCTCCCGCAAAAGCCGGATCACCTCCCTGCCCTGTCAGCATCACCTGGCATCGCCCTGTCAGCAATGGGAGAAGGGAAAAAATACCGTCAATAAAGGGTTGCATCAATGGCTCAGGCGAGCCTCCTCCATTTATGAGCAAGGGCTGATAAAGATCACCTGCACTAACTGATACGGTTGACAGTTCCCTTTTGAGTCGGTCTGCAACGATTTGAGCATACGCGACCTCTTCATCCTCTGGCCAGACCTCTTTTGAATCCAGTGTGAAAAGGTGTATAAATGCTTCCTGTTTTTGCTGCTTCTGGAGTGTAGCAGAAGTCACCGCAACAGAGGTGGAATCAAGACCACCACTCATCAGAATACCGACGGTATGAGCCGTAGCTATACGATCATTAACTGCTTGCTTAAAAAGAAATCGGAAGTGATCCACATAGTCACTTTTCCTGTGGTAGCGGATCATCTCCTCCACCGGCATGGACCAGTACCTTTGTAACTGAGAAGATCCTTTCTCTACCGTAAGAAAGTGCGCTGGCGGCAGTTGCTGTATGTTCCTGTAAACGGTTGTTGAAACATTATAGTTAAAACCGAAGATCAGATAATCGGCAACAGCCTGGTCATTCAACTCTTTGCCTATAATGGGGAGTTCAGACAGCCAACCCAACCTGTTGGAAATTCGAAGCTTTTCTCCAAGAAAGGAATAATAGAGTGTCTTTACACCCATCTGGTCCCGGACAGCAAAAAGACTGCCGGTCACACGATCAAAAGTGACAAAGCAGAAGTCACCCAACAGCCGGTTAACGATATCACGCCTCCAAACCTGCCAGCCATAGGCTATAAGCTCGATATCGGCGGCCGCCGAAAGGTCTTTTCGAACATGCTTACCAAGTGCTGCCTCCAATTCTTTACGTTCATCGAGCCTGACATCGCCGACCACCCAGGTAGACCCGGTTACAAAAGATCGCAGCGTGCCGTTTCCACCCTGATGACTATTCGTCTGTTCGGAACAAACGACACCTATCGGATGCTCGACTCGGACAGAGAGTTTATCCTTGATGCCTTGGGCTGTATACTGGCCCATCCGTTCAAGTTCTGCCTGGTCGGGATTGCTCTCTTCTTCGGTCAAGATAACCGCAAAACAGCTCATTGCCTGCTATTTACCCGATTGCTTCCCATGTAAAAATTCAAATGGCTGATACACCTCACGCACATATTCTTCCTCCAGTAAGGCAGTAGTTCCAACCTCAACCCAGGCATGCGCTTCGAACTGCCCACCAAGCGTACGTGCACCAAGAAGAAGCTCCGACTCGATCCCTTCGCAAGCTAGTAGGTACTGCAAAGCTAAAGAGCGTGCAAGGCAATCAGCAGGATAGATAGAGTATCTGCTATTGGCCCTGTTGACCAGTTGAGCAACTCTCTCTGCTTCTGCTTTACAATTCCCTCTTTTCTTTTTCCGTTTGCTAAAGAGAGATGCCAACCGCAGAAGGCCAAGCTGACAATGGCGGACACCCTTTTTCCGCATCCAGAGTTCAACAACTGGAATGACCACAGTCGCTTTGGCGGTAATCAGGGCTGAACGCAAATTGTCTGTTAAAAAAAACGCCATCTGTTCAAAGAAATACAAAAGAAAAAAATTGATGTAAGCTTGGTTAAGAAACGTTGTCACGTTACATTGACGACGCCATGTTCAACCAGTTTTTCCACAAGGCTGAGAACATCTTGCCTCAATGTATTTTCATCAACGTCATACTCTTTTAACAGTTTTCTAACCCCTTCTTCGATGGTCTCACTCTCCAGCAGGACAGTCCACATCCTCAAACCGACAGCATCAAGGCCATAGTAGCTTTCTCTCTCCAGATGGAGAAGAACCAGTTCATCCTCAACCTGTGAGGTAAGCACATCTTCCGAGATGGTAATCTTTTGATTAAATAAGATCTTCTTTATCATTTGTAGACTCCAGAGCGACACGAGCCATCCCTACCCGTCAATTTGAGCAGCTTTTTTCTGTTCTAGCTCTTCCCAACGTTCGTAAAAAGATACAATTTCCACCTCCAGATCTTCCACCTGTTGCCAATAATCCTGCAGCCTTGTCGGATCGGCCACGACCTCCGGCTCCGCCATTTTAATTTTTAATTCCTCAACCTCTGCTTCCGCCTCCAGGATTTTCTCTTCCATCATATCATATTCCCGCTGTTCCAGATAGGATAACCTTTGACTCGGAGCCTTGCGTTTTTTGCTTTTCTGTATCTCGGATTTTTCCTTGGAGGCTTTGGAGTTTACCGAGCCTTTTTCGCTGCTTACTGCCTCAAGATACTGATGATAATCGCCGTAGTAATGAACACCACCTCTGTTGTTGAAACCGAGAACGCGGTCACAGACTGAGTCAATGAGATAGCGATCGTGGGTAGCCAGAACCAGTGCTCCGGGAAAACTGTTGAGGCTTTCCTGTAGAACCTCCAGCGTCTCAATATCCAGATCATTTGTCGGCTCATCGAGCAGCAGAATATCTGCGGGTGTACGCATCAGTGAGGAGATCAGTATTCTGGCCCGTTCACCTCCGGAAAGGTTGCAGACCGGGCTCTCAAGCTGGTCGACCCGAAAAAGAAATCGCTTGGCCCAAGACACCACATGGATTGATCGGCCCCGGTAGACAATAGAATCACCTTCTGGAGCCAGTGCTCTCTTTAAGGTCCGGTTGAGATCGAGTTTTTCTCGTTTTTGATCAAAGTGGACGACCTGAACCGAGTCTGCTGTTCTGATTATGCCGGAATCAACAGGAATGGGGTTTGGTTCGGCCGCTGAAGCAAGGATAGCCATCAGAGTCGATTTACCGCAGCCGTTTTTTCCAAGTAGCCCCAACCTGGTGCCGGGTGAAAGCGTGATATCGAGATCGGTAAACAACGGCTTTCCTGAATAATGCTTGGTTAGTTTGCTGGCGACAAGCAGTTTTTTTGTTTTCCTGCCGGAGGAGTCAAAATCAAAACTGGCTGATGCCACGGCCCGATTTCGTATCCTTACGGATTGGAGCTCTTCCTGCAGCCTATAGGCCTCATCCACCCGATATCGGGCCTTAGTGGTTCTGGCTTTTGGTCCCCGCCGCAGCCACTCTATTTCCCTTCTTGCCTTGTTGGACAACCGTTGTTCAAGCTCCAGCTGGCTGCCGAGGAAACGCTGCTTTTCAACAACAAACCTCAAGTAGTTCCCCTTTACCTGCAATGAACCCTGAGGATAGCCTGGTGAGAGTTCGACGATTCTATTGGTGCAGTTTTCCAGAAAACGACGGTCGTGACTGACAAGGACAACGGCTGCCGGGGCAGTAACTCCAGAGTCATTCAACATCTTCTCAAGCCAGAGGATTGACTCCATATCCAGATGATTTGTCGGCTCATCCATGGCCAGAATATCAGATGGCCGGACCAGCGCTTTGCAGATGCTCAGTCTCTTCCGCCAGCCCCCTGAAAGGGAAGAAACACGAACATCGGAATCAGTAAATTCACCCAAGCTCAGGATTGTGTGAGCCAGAGTATGTTGTTCACTGTCATCTAGCCGCTCATCACCATCAAATACACGGAGAATTGTTTCCATCACTGAGAGTTCTTCTGCCAGCAGATCATCCTGGGCCAGATAACCGGTCCGTAAGTGCTTTTTTCTTCGAATTGTTCCTGTATCCGCCTCTTCCAGGCCGCAGAGTATTTCTAATAACGTTGATTTCCCTGAACCATTCGGACCAAGCAGACCGATGCGGTCTCCGCGGTTGATAAAGAGATCGACCTGGTCGAACAGGATCTGTTTGCCAAAAGACTTGGACAAGCAGTGGCCGCTAAACAGGTGAGACATAGATAATTTGACCTACTCTTGAACTTGAGGTTAAACCGATATGAACCAAAAAAAATAACTTGAGCTTCTTGCTTTTTTGCCTCTCTGATAGTATAAACAACAGAATTATTCTATGTATTGACGGGCAGCTCCTAACAATTGCGTTTTTTTACGCAGGGCAAAAATAGTACTTATAATCGAGATAAAGTTCAATGAGTGAAAAACTACACATTATCCTTGCGGATGATCATAGTTCGACCCGCTCCCTTGTATTTTCCAAGAAGAATCTGAAAGTGGGGCTGGGCCTGGTCATTCTTGCAATCGGCGTCTCATTCATCTTTAACGTCTTTACAGCAGGTCTTTTTCACAAATCGAAGAAATTGACAGGCGAAGTTGCCGATCTCCAAAAGAACCTCTCCGAGGTCAATAGCGCCAATACCAAATACGCTGATCAGGTCGCCGAGCTTCAATACAAATTAAAATATCAGCTTACACAATTTCAGGCTGAAAAACGGGCGCTTGTCAACAATGCTGTCAGTGAATTGGAAGAGAGAAGCCAGTTCATCGAAGACGTGATGGGTGACATCGGTGTAAAGATAAAAAGGAAGTCGACTGTCACCTCTGAAGAAAACAGCGGCGGCCCGTATATGACCGTTCCGGTTGAGCAGCGAAAAGACCTCATTACCCAGACTGATAAATACCTGAAAGTGATGTCAAAACTGCCATTAGGACGGCCGGTGCCCGGACCGGTCACCTCATCATACGGCAGCCGCAAAGATCCCGTCAATAAACGAAGGGGTTTTCATTCAGGAGTCGATTTTCGCGGTAAATACGGCAGTGAAGTTTTGGCAACAGCCGATGGCAAAGTAATCAAAGCCGGACGAAAGGGAAGCCTTGGCCTTTTTATCCAGATCGATCACGGCAATGGATACTCGACCCGTTTTGGCCACCTGAAAAAATACACTGTCAGAAAAGGGGACCGGGTCAAACGCGGTCAGACAATCGGTGCTGTCGGTTCAACCGGCCGGTCAACAGGCCCCCACCTTCATTACGAGGTGCGGTACAATGACAAACCGATTAATCCCAAAAAATTTCTGAAGGTTGCCGACCTTTCTTTTTTATCCACCAGTCAGTAAGGGAGAATTTGACATGGGTATGTTCAGCAAAAACGACTCCGCCGGTATCGAGCAGCAAATTCATCAAGCCGAGAATAAGGCGATCTCATCAATCATTGATTCCAGTATGAAAATAAAGGGTGAGATCTCTTTTAAAGGAAAAGCCAGAGTCGACGGTCAGATTGACGGCAACATCAATGGTGAACATCTGGTCCTCTCAGAAGCCGGTACTATTAACGGTGATGTGATCACCTCGTCATTTATCTGCCAGGGCAGGATCGAAGGAAACATCAAGGCGGAACTGGTCACTGCTAAAAAAACCTGCACAATTACCGGCAAACTCGAATCCGGCAGCTTAACAGTTGAACCCGGTGCCACCATCACCGGCGAAATCAAAACAGCCACAACCACTAAAGCTCCAGCAGCCACGAAACCGGCATCCGCTGCTGCGGCTAAAAAATCAATCCCGAAATAATCACACGGCTTCGCCGGCTCAAATAGTCAGCGAACTGTCCCTCCCATTAAGACGTTGACCGATCAGCCAACAATCATACGGGACAACAATTCACTTTTTTCCCGCTACAATGAGTTAAAACCCGGAGATATTGTCTGCTCAAGGGTTCGAATGAAAAGAGGCGAAGAGTCGATCCTCGTCGATCTCGTCGACCGGGGAGTCCGGCTCATTCCATCTGCGACCTCCCAGATTGCATCGCGTTCGAAAGTTTTCCAGACACGGCTGTTCCACGACCTGATGATCCCCTTGACGCGGGCAGTATATGATCTTAACGATCTGTTGGAAACGATCTGCCATTACGAAAAGAACAACATCACCAGGGTTGTGGTCAAGCATGACCGGAAGAATGGAGGAATGGGGATTTATCTGTTTGGCAGCATCGAAGATGTTTACACCCAGGCGGCAAACAATGTCCTCGCCTTTCCCTTTGTCATTCAACCGTTTATTGAACAGGCTAAAGATATCCGGGTTATTATGGTCGGAGAACTGATAGACGCCTACAGCCGTTCCAATTCGGTCAATTTTCGCAACAATCTCCATTGGGGCGGGGAAAGCAAACCGTGCGGTCTGACCGAGCCCCAGACCACGCTCTGCAAGCACGCTTTGGCAAGAGGGGCTTTCCCATACGGTCATATCGATCTGCTGGTAACAGCTGACAACACAACCTATCTGACAGAGATTAATCTCAACGGCGGTATCAAAGGAGCTGAAATCTCAACTCCGGAATTAAAAAAGAAAAAACGGCAGCGTGAACAAGAACTGCTGGAGAAATTGCTTTAGATAAGATCGACAGAAAAGAAAGGTCCTACAAACAAAAAAGGAGAAACCGTTGCCGGTTTCTCCTTTTTTTTATTCAACGACTTTGTCGTGCTAGTGCTTATACACAACCGGTCGGTTTCGGCAAACCAGCCATCTTACAGGCTCCTTTACCAGGTCCTGAAGGGAACAGCTCATAAATTCTCTTCAGCGGGAAACCGGTGGTCTTGGAAAGGATCCGAACCATGGGAGCAATACCGTTCTTCTTGTAGTACTCTTGAAGAGCGTCAATTACTTTCTGATGCTCATCGGTGAGCTCGGTAATTCCTTCTACACCTTTGACATAGTCAATCCAATTATCATTGAACTCTTCCATTCCTTTGAGCAGAAAACCATCCTCATCAACCTGGAAGCTGTCTCCGTTGTGTTCAATTGTGGGCATTTGATACCTCCTTAAAAATTATTTATTAGGATTCTCACCGTCGTTTGCAATTCAACTAGGATTTATTACTATAGCGACTGTCGTTTGTCAAGCACATGCGTGCTCTATTTTATCTGATTGGTTTTTTCTTGCACAGAAGCCATATACAGAGTAAACAACCACGCGTAGAATGCGTGGATTTACTAACCGGGAAAGCCGGAAAGTAACCGTGCGAAGCACCACTATTTTAATGAACAGCTTGCTGTGAAACTGCTGTACATGAGAAAATGCTTGGTGTTATTGTTCTGCGGGTCCGAAATTCTAATACTCACAATCATTCATACTACCACATTATGCTGCAAACTTTAAGAAACAAAGCACAATCACCTTTTATTCAAGGCATTGTTGTGATCATTGCCGTCGTTTTCATTTTCTGGGGAGTCGGTGCCAACATGAACAGCCGGGAAGCGGCTGTGGTCGTCAACGATGACGAAATAACATTCGAGCGTTACAGACAGGTCTATAACCAGGTTGTCGACCAGTACTCCACCCAGTTCGGCGGAACAATTCCCAAAGACCTCCTGGACAGTCTTGACATTAATCAGCAGGTGATCAATCAACTGGTTCAGGAATCTCTGCTCCGACAGGGTGCCGAGATAATGGGCATTCAGACCAGCGGAGAGGAAGTCCAGGGTGAGATCCGGAACATGACCCAGTTCCAGAAAGACGGAGTCTTCAGTATGGAACTGTATAAATCGATGCTCGCTTCCAACCGATACACACCCAACAAGTTCGAAAATTCAATGCGTCTGGATATGTTGTCTGGCAAAGCGCTCAACAGTGTTGGTGCCTTTGGCTCCACTATCACCGACTATGAAATTCAGAATCTCCATCAGCTGGAAAAGGAAAGCGTCAATCTCTCCTTCGTTCGTATTGAACCAAAGAACTATATCGACACCATTGCTCCAACCGATTCGGACATAACTGGCTATTTCGACACCAATAAAGAGAAGTATAAAACCGCTCCACAGGTCAAGCTGAAATATATTTCTGTTCCATTCAAGGAACTAGCCTCTCAACTGATCATTGATGATGATATGGTAAAAAAACAGTATGAGAAGGATATCGCAAACTACCGGGTCAAAGAGAGCCGCCGCGCCCGGCATATTCTGCTGACCGCCGGAGCTGAAGCGGATGCCAACACCCATGAACGACAGAAGAAAAAGGCCCAGGACGTTTTAAAACTTGCAAAAATTGATCCGGACTTTGCCAAACTGGCCCAAACATATTCGGAAGGCCCTTCAAATGTAAATGGTGGTGATCTTGGTACCTTCGAGCGTGGAAAAATGGTCAAAGAGTTCGATGATGCTGTTTTTTCCATGCAGGTCGGTGAGATCAGTGACGTTATTAAAACGGCGTTCGGCTATCACATTATCAAACTGGAAGCAATCACTCCTGCCAAGACCAAGACATTGGAGGACGTCAAAGACTCCATTGCTCAAACGCTGCAGCTTGAGAAAGCCAAGCCGCTGGCTTTTGAAAAGGCAAACGCAAGCTATGAAGGGATCATTACCGCAGGCTCTCTGCTGGCCTATAGTGAGGCCCACCCGAATATCGCAGTGCATGAAACGGAGTTATTTGCCCGTTCAAACCCACCTTTGCAGCTTGCTGTTGAAAACAGCCTGCTCGAGCGGGCTTTTCAGTTGAAAAAGGGAGAGTTAAGCTCTCTTATTGAAACCACCTCCGGGTACGCGATCCTGTTTGCCGAAGATATCAGAGAACCGGCTGTCCCGGATCTTGGTGATGTACTAGAAAAAGTCACCGCAGACTTCAAGCGGGATAAAGCGACCGAGAAAGCCAAACAGGCTGCCGACAGTCTTCTTGCAAAACTCAAAGAAGGCGGCGATTTCGAAATAGAGGCTGCCGGGTTGGGGCTTAAAATAGAAGACTCCGGTCCTTTGAAAAAAATGGGGAGTGCGCCATCTTCTTCATTTCCTTCCTCTCTGGTCGGCCAATCCTTCAGGCTTTCCAGACTCTCCCCATACCCTGATCAGCCGGAAGAGGTTGACGGCAAATTCTACCTGTTTAAATTCATGAACAGGCAAATTCCAAAAAGCCAACTTACCGATGGGGACCGCAAAAAATATAAACAGATACTCCTGGAAATGAAACAGAAACGAATTATAGCTGCCTGGCTGAAAATGCTGGAAAAGGACGCTAAAATATATACGAACAAGAACCTGTAGTATAAACTTCGGGGTTAGACTAGTTGAGAGGTTTTTCTCGAAACGTTTTCAAGAGTAAAGGGTGAAGATCTTGATCACGATGATTGAACCTAAACTCACACTCTTTCAGATGATAATAAAACGTCTTTTGAGAAACCCCATTAATTTTTTAACCTTGTTTTAGCAAAAGACCAAAAGGACTCTATACCGTTAATATGTTTGTTAACACGTCCAATCTCATTAGCTCCATGATGGACTCGGTAATGTTATTTATAACCTAAATCAACCAGACCGTTGTAGCCTCTCCAACCTTCGGAGTGAATGACACTATCAGGAGAAACTCTGCCGCGTATAATCCCTTGCAGTGCTGCTCTGGTACAATCCGGATCGATCCGAGTATATACTTTTCCTTTTCTTTGAAGGATACCAAAAACTGGTGTTTTCCCAGAAACACCTCGGCCTGGTTTTCCTGAACCCTTTTGGCACCAAAATAGGATTCGTCAACTTCCACAACTCCGCTAAATGGAGTTTCAGTTTGGCAAATCTCAGCAATTCTTTTGCGAGACATGGCTAAATATCGATTGACAGTATTTCTGTTTAATCGAGTAAGAATTGTAATTTTTTTAACCTCTAAATCTAGGAAAAGTACTTCACAATTTCTCTGAATTTAGACTCTGTAATTCTTGAACGATAAATATATTTATTTCTTTGCTGGCATGACTCAGTTTAGCATACATTTAAGTATCCTCAGCTAGTCTAGCCCCTCAACTTTTATACAGGTCTGCAGAAGTCTTTCCCTGTTGTGTCCGGAAACGACTAAACTGTGCGATTGTCTGAACAGTCGGTTATCAACAGAGCCATTAAACCTCCAGAGCCAACCAGCACCGAGGGCACAGTGCCGGATTGAAAGGAAAGGAATTATACAGTTCCCTGCCTTTTTTTATTTTTTCCCAGATTGGCATAAAATCCTGCAATCCCGGTCATATTCCGTTTAATTGAATAACTGTTTGATGACTGTTCCGTGAATGGTTGAGCGGTTTCTTCACTATCGATTGTTTTTTCCTGTCCTGCCTTCCCTCTTTCAGACCAGTCGGGTGTCACTCCGCCTACCCGCAACGGACAGGAGGTGTAAATCACCACTTCAATACTCCCAATATCATGAATCTCTTGAACTGCCTCATCACCTGTCAATTCTCCAAGCTGGGCCTCAACCAATTTCCCTTCATGAAAATAGAGGAGACCTTTACCCGAAATATGCGAATGAAAGACAAATATGGTACAGGTAATTTGGTGTTTTCGAACCGACTCCACTACGAACATCAGGCAGGCTTTGCTTTTTTTGTTTTTCTTAACTCTGTTGGTAACAGTCGCGTCCAGAAGTTTGGCGGCAAGGTCTACGGGAACAATCGGATCATGTGAAATACCGGTTATAAATTTCGATTTTCCATTAAGTGAGACCGTATCAAGGCCCTCTCCGCCCATGATTAAGACCGGAATGGTTAACGAAAGACTCTTCCGGATCTCCTGCAGATGGACTTCGAGAAGTTCAAACTGTTGGTATTCGCAGATGATGACGTTAAACGAATGAAGCTCAACCAGATTGACAGCATCCTCCACAGAATCAACCAGGCTCAGGTTCACCCCCTTATCCATATCCTGGAAAGCCTCAAGAAGATCCTGATGGATTGTTGGGTCACCTCCTATGGCCAGGCAATTCAAATTCATGGTACCTTTCCCGATAGTATTTTTCTGAGCTGGATGAAAACTCAAAACAATAATAAAGCAAAAAAATAATAGCTTTGCGTACCATAATAGAATCCCCCGTACTCCCGCCTGTCAATTTTTTTAAAAAACCTTACTGTTTACTTACATGATGGAGCATTTCACCGATCAATAATTCCATCAACAGAGATACAACCCGGAAGATTTTGAACTCTTGATCCGTTGAGAAATGGTGGCGAAAAAACGATTGCTTTCAAAATCCTTACGCCATCCTGTCAATTTTAATTTTTTCTTAATTTTTCCATACAATTCCCGGCAAGACGTGA
>CAZUUJ010000059.1:0-23033 GCA_964623625.1 uncultured Desulfocapsaceae bacterium | reverse complement strand
AATTTTTTATTTTTTTGTATAATTATAAACATTAATAGTTTCTATAAATTATTCTTAAATGTTTTCCACAAAAAACAAGCCACTCTCTAGCACAGCAATATGAAATCTCAAACAACACTCATTCAAGAACTCATACAGACAATTGAAACACTCCGCGGTCCTGAAGGTTGTCCTTGGGACCGCAAACAGACCTTGAACTCCATAATAAAGTACCTGTCAGAGGAGTCCGAGGAACTTATTGAGGCTATCAAAAAGAACGATAATCAGGAAATCTGCGAAGAACTTGGGGATCTTTTTTATATTCTTTTACTGATTTGTCAAATCGGTAGGGAAGAAAATCGGTTCACATATGAGAACATGTTAGGTTCTATAAACGCCAAATTAATCAGACGCCATCCCCATGTTTTTGCAGACCTGCCAACCGGTGATGAAGAGAATTTACGCAGGCAATGGGAAGAAATTAAGCGGGATGAAAAAACTAATAAAAAATAATTTGACACAAACAGGAATACACTGTTAAAATTAAAAGTTTGTATTCCCGGAGTATTTCCGATGAATACAGTCAATAGCAGTTGAAACCCTCTTTGCTCTTGCCTGTTGAGTAAGAGCCGAAAAACAAGACCCGGTTCAAGCCGGGCTCGCAGAACACCAGTCCATAAGGAGGAAATTATGCGAAGGTATGAAACCATCATCATTCTCCGGCCAACACTTACGGAGAATCAAATCGACAATGTCATCGATAACGCTACTACCATCATCACCGCTGACGGTGGAACAATAATCGAACTTGACCGGTGGGGAATGCGCAAGCTGGCCTACCTCATTAAAAAGGAAAAGCAAGGATTTTACGCCTATATTGATTACAGTGGCCAGTCGGGTTCGGTCAGTGAGATGGAACGAAAATTCAGAATCGATGACTCGGTTCTTAAATATTTGACCGTCAAACTTGCTGACTCTATTAACGATGAAGAAATCTCCGCTGCCCTAGGCGAAGCTCAAAACAAACGTGCTGCTGTGAAAGCTGCTCAAGAAGCTGCACAGGCCGAAGAAGCCGCCAAAACTGAGGATACTCCTCAAGAAGTTATCAAAAAACCGGTAGAAAAAACAACTGAAGAATCCGACACCGACAGTGGTTCCGAAAAAGAACAGGAACCGGTCGCAAAAAAAGGTGACACAACAAGTGACAATAAGGAGTAACAACCTGCCAGTCACCTGATTGTAAGCAGGCAGTATCAAGACTGCCCATGTGTCGTAGAACAGATTGATTATAATAGCATAAACAGGAGAAATTCAGATGACCGCAAAACCAAGAAGAAAATTCTTCGCCAGAAAAAAAGTCTGCCGTTTCTGCGTGGACAAAGAGCTGGTGCTTGACTATAAAAACGTAAAGACACTGAAGAATTTTGTGTCGGAAAGAGGCAAGATTATTCCCAGAAGAATCCTCGGAACATGTGCGACCCACCAAAGACAGCTCTGTACTGCTATCAAACGTGCAAGACAGATTGCTCTTCTGCCCTATGCCGGCACCTCACACAACCAACCCGGGAGCTGACAAGTGGCTGACCAGGTAAAAGAACAAAAAAGCGGCAAGCATTTCATTGCGCATCTTGCTCTTATTACCGCAGTTATCCTTTTTCCTGGTCTAAACTGGGCATTATTGGGGTGGCTCCATGTTTTACTGCCGCTGGTGGTTTTTTATTATCTGTACAGATTTGGGACCACAATCGGTTGGAAGTATTTATTGACAGCATCCATTATTTCCACGATTTGTTCCATATTTTTACAGGCGCTGCCGCTTATTCTATTTTCTGTCACCATGTTTCCCAGCGGATATATGCTTGCTCAATGTGCGATTAACAATGAATCGGTTATACAAAGCGGTATAAAGGCTACAATCAGTGTGCTGGCAGGATGGTTGTTTTTTTTATTGATCCTGTCACTCAGCAGTGACTCGTCGATTTACGGAATTTTTATCCAGTCTCTGGAAACCGGAGTTAATGAGGCAATACGACTCTACCGAGAGAACGGAACGTTTTCTCCTGAAACATTGTTATCCTTTGAGCAGACACTGCGGAATTTACAGGTTTTGTTACCGAAAATCTTACCGGCACTGTTTGTTTCAATGGCGATTATCGTCATTTGGATCGGTATGTCGGCTGGAAACTACTTTTTGCTGCTCAGAACCAATAGTTGTCCATGGCCAAGATATCAACTCTGGACATTGCCGGAAAAACTGGTATGGGTCTTTATTGCGTCGACCTTGATGTTTTTAGTTCCAGGAACCATCTCTGCAACCATTGGGGCCAATCTGTTGATCGTTTCGGGATTGCTCTATTGTATTCAAGGATTTTCAATCGTTGTCTACTTCTTCTCAAAATGGAACCTTCCCCGATTCGCCCGAACTATATTTTACATAATGATTTTATTTCAATCAATTGGAACAATTATTATTCTTGGACTCGGTTTGACCAATACCTGGTTTGATTATCGCAAAATCAAACTATCCGATCAAACCCACGCCTCCCAATAAAAGGCGTTAGTATTATTGAACATATTCAAAAAAAACCTTAGAGGTAAGAATACATAAGGAGTAGATCATGGAACTTATTTTAAAAGAAACCATCGACAATCTGGGAAGAGAAGGAGATATCGTTACTGTCAAACCCGGATATGGTCGTAATTATCTTCTGCCCCAAGGTAAAGCTGTGGTGGCCAACAAAGAGAACATTCAAATCGTTGAACGAAACAAAGCCGCCATTGGAGCCAGAATTGAGCAGGAGAGACTAGCTGCTGAAAAAATGTCAAAAAAGCTCTCCGGTATTGTCATTGAACTCGAGCAGCTTGCAGGCGAAGACGAGCGCCTTTTTGGTTCCGTCAATGCCGGTGATATTCGCGCCAAGCTAGCAGAAAAAGACCTGGACATTGACAAAAAGCAGATCCTGCTGACGGAACCGATCAAAACTCTTGGAGAAACTCAGGTTCCCATCAAGGTCGGTTTTCAAATGAGAACGGCAATCACCGTTAAAGTTACAGGACTGGAGAAATCCGAGAAATAATCTGTTTTCACTTTTTCTATTCAATCAGCTATCCGGGGTCTTTTTAACCATTGATTCTGGTTGTCCTGTGAATCTTCAATGCACCTCCGGACCGCCCTGCCCGGTGGTGCATTTTTTATCTGATGACCAACGCTTCTTGATCTTAAACTAAGTATTGCTGGTTCAACAGACGCATTTCAAGAATCATGTATCCCAACCAATTTTTTGCTGGAAATCAAGAAATACTGCTCTAACACAGCGTGTTATTTCCCAAAAAGAAGTCATCCTTGATCGGAGACTAGACTGGTAAATCGACAGCACATTCTGTTAGGCCGGGCTTTATGGGTTATCAGTTTTTTTATGATCGGAAGTGTTTTACTTCATCGGCCAAATTTGCTATACAGTAATGATGGGAAACCGGAGTGATTATCATTTAACACAGTTATTTCAACTAGATACAATTATCACATGAGCCATGATTGAAGCCACATCGCAATCGCTCCATTCGCCTTCATCTATTAGCAGCAAGATACCTCCGCAAAACCTTGAAGCTGAGCAGTCCGTCCTCGGCTCCATCCTTCTCAAATCCAGATCGTTTCATGATGTAACTGAAATTATCGGACCCGGAGATTTTTATAAAAACAGCCATCGGATCATCTTCGAGGCGATGATCCAACTGTTTGAAAAAGGTGAACCCCTTGATGTATTAACTGTCACCAATCACTTAAAGGACAACAATCTGCTCGAAGAAGCCGGTTCAGCCTCCTATCTTGCCACCCTCACATCTATTGTCCCGGTTGCCGCCAACATTGGGAGCTATGCCAATATCATCCGTCAGAAATCCATCCTCAGAAATCTGATACGGATCAATACCGAAGTTGCCCTTCGCTGTTATGATGAACAGGGAGATATCGACGCCCTGATCGACGAGGCTGAGCAATCTATTTTTGATATCACCGACTCGAAGAAGGGACAACATTTCACTGCACTTAAGAGTATCATTTCCGGCACATTCAAAGCGGTTGAAGACCTCTATAAACGTAAAGAATTGATAACCGGCGTGCCGACCGGCTATTACGGAATCGATAAAATGACCGCCGGACTACAGCCCTCTGACTTGATAGTCCTTGCAGGCAGACCCTCTATGGGTAAAACGGCACTGGCAATGAATATTGCTCAACATGCCGCTCTGGTTGATAAAGTCGGGGTAGCCATCTTCAGCCTTGAAATGTCCAAGGAGCAACTGGCCACACGTCTGATCTGTTCTGTGGGCAGAATAGACTCTCAACGGATTCGGACCGGTAAACTTCGAGATGAAGACTGGCCTAAACTCACCCGGGCAGTCGGTATGCTTACCGATGCCCCCATCTATATTGATGATACACCAGCCATCTCATCACTTGAAATGCGCGCTAAAATCAGGCGTCTTGCCTCGAAACATAACATCGGCCTGATCCTTGTCGATTATCTGCAGTTGATGAGGGGGCGCTCCAACACCGAAAACCGCACCCAGGAAATCAGCGAAATATCCCGGTCACTCAAAGCCATAGCCAAAGAGTATTCCGTTCCCCTCATGGCCCTTTCGCAGTTGAATAGGAGCCTGGAGAGTAGATCCGACAAGCGGCCGATGATGTCCGATTTACGTGAATCAGGCGCCATTGAGCAAGACGCTGACGTTATCTGCTTTATCTATCGTGATGAGGTGTATAACAAATCTGATGACAATCCGGACAAGAACATCGCAGAGATCATCGTTGGTAAACAACGTAACGGTCCCACAGGTACGGTCAAGCTTACCTTTTTAAGTGAATACACCATGTTCGAAAATCTATCCACCTACGATGATCCCGAGCAGTACTAACTGAGCTGCCAACTTTTCCCCACAATACTTAAACTCGATACAGGAAGAAACAATGACTCGCGTACAATCGCACTCCGATTCTCGATATGATTTTGAAGCTGTTGAATTGAAATGGCAACAGCACTGGGCTGAAAACAAAAGCTTTCGCGTGGAGGAAGACAGCACAAAAAAGAAATACTACGTCCTCGAGATGTTCCCTTATCCTTCCGGGAAAATCCATATGGGTCATGTACGAAACTATTCAATTGGAGATGTGGTTGCCCGCTACAAACGACTACAGGGACTCAATGTGCTGCACCCAATGGGTTGGGACGCCTTTGGGCTGCCTGCTGAAAATGCTGCTATCAAAAACAATACTCATCCGGCCAGGTGGACTTACGACAATATCGATTATATGCGCAACCAGCTCGGCAGACTTGGGCTTTCCTATGACTGGGATAGAGAAATTGCCACCTGCCATCCGGACTACTATAAGTGGGAGCAACTCCTTTTCCTGAAGATGTACGAAAAAGGTCTGGTATACCGAAAGGAAACGACTGTCAACTGGTGCGAATCGTGTGTAACCGTTCTTGCCAATGAACAGGTTATTGACGGATGTTGCTGGCGATGTGACCAGGAAGTCCTGTCAAAAAACATGAACGGCTGGTTTTTCAAAATCACCGATTATGCGGAACAATTGCTGAACGACCTTGACTATCTGGATGGATGGCCTGAGAAAGTGGTTACCATGCAGCGCAACTGGATCGGTAAATCGACCGGACTTGCCTGCGATTTTGCTATTGAAGGAATGGATGAGACAATATCCATTTTCACAACCCGCCCGGATACCATCTTTGGGGTGACATTCATGTCCATCGCACCGGAACATCCACTGGTCAAAACCTTGGTAAACGGACAGCAAAATCAACAGGAGGTCACAGCGTTTTGCGAAAGAATTATCAGTGAAAAAAACCAACAGAAACTCGATGATGAACTTGAAAAAGAGGGTTTGTTTACCGGTTGTTACTGTATCAATCCATTCAATGGTATTCGTGTGCCGATCTATGTAGCCAATTTCGTCCTGATGGAATACGGCACCGGTGCAGTGATGGCCGTTCCCGCCCATGATCAGCGTGACTTTGAATTTGCCCGCAAATATGGCCTTGATATTAAGCCGGTTGTTATACCAGCAGAAATGGAACTGGAGGGTGAGCAGATGTCTGAAGCCTCACTGGAACCTGGCAGTCTCGTCGATTCCGGAACCTTTACCGGCTTTGACTCTGAAAAGGCAAAAGAAGCGATCATAAACCATGCCAAGGAGCAGGGATTTGGTTCCTCCCATATCACCTATCGGTTGCGGGACTGGGGCATTTCAAGACAGCGCTATTGGGGTGCACCGATTCCTGTTATCATCTGTGAGCAATGCGGAATTCAACCTGTTCCGGAAGAGGAGCTGCCCGTTCGCCTACCCGATGATAACGACTCCGACCAGAACGATTGCGCCCCGCTGCACCAACGCAAATCGTTTATTGAAACCAACTGTCCTTCCTGCGCCTCATCAGCCCGTCGGGAAACCGATACTATGGATACCTTTGTCGAGTCATCCTGGTATTTCGCCAGATACTGCTGCCCCCGTTCCAAAAACGCACCACTGGAAAAAAACAGTTGTGATTACTGGCTGCCGGTCGATCAATATATCGGAGGGGTAGAGCATGCCATTCTCCATTTACTCTATTCCAGGTTTTTCACAAAAGTGTTGCGTGACCTTGGTTATCTTTCCATCGACGAACCTTTTATCAATTTGCTGACTCAGGGGATGGTCATCAAGGATGGTTCAAAAATGTCTAAATCCAAGGGTAATGTGGTAGATCCCGGTAAACTGATTAACAGATACGGCGCTGATACCGTTCGTCTGTTTTCTCTGTTTGCAGCTCCTCCTGAGAAGGACCTGGAATGGAACGATACCGGAGTTGAAGGCTGTTCGCGCTTCCTCAATCGTATTTACCGCTTTATCGTAGCCCACGCTGATTCAATTACAACAGCCACAACCGCAGCTGTTGCCAAAAGTAACTCAGACAAGGAGCTTCACCGGAAGACCCATCAGACAATCCGGAAAGTTACCTATGACATGGAAAATAATTTCCATTTTAATACCGCTATCAGTGCATTGATGGAGCTTTTTAATACGCTTTCCTCTCTTTACGATCCTGAAAACGGAAAAGAGGTGGACAATGACGTTGTTGGCGAAGCAGTCTCCACTCTTCTCATCCTCCTTTCACCAATGGTTCCGCATATCAGCGCCGAGCTGTACGGGATAATCAAACCGGACCAACAGATATCGGATGAAAGCTGGCCAAGCTTTGATCAAGAGGCTGCCAAAGAGGACATGCTGACAATCGTTATCCAGGTGAATGGCAAGGTCCGCTCCAGGCTGCAGGTAAATGTTGATATCGACAATGAGCAACTTGAGACCATGGCCCTGGCGGACGAAAAGACGCTCAGGTTTATTGATAAAAAAACCATTAAAAAGGTGATTGTCGTCAAGAAGAAACTTGTGAATATTGTTGTTTAAAGATATGATTACTACGTTTAAACCATTAAATGGCTTAATTTCTAATTAACTAACCGGTCCTAGAAAATACCCAGGACTGTCTGAACGGATTGGAGACAACCCTTGAAAGCATTTTCTCGAATAATACTTCTGTTGATCGTACTGGCCGTAGGAATCGGTTCCTGTGGGTATAGAAACCCCTATGTCTACACCGGGCCGACTAAAACCATCTACATTACCAACTGGAAGAACAACACCAGCAAGCTGAAGCTGAATACCGAAATTTACAGGTCACTACTGAAATGGTACCAGAAATCCGGTTCCTTCAAGGTCACTAAAAAGAAGAGCGGAGCCGATTATATTCTGGCCGGAGAAATTGTCTCCATTAATCTGCCGAGTCTCACCTATAATTCAGCAAACGATTCATCAACCGTAGAAGTTAAGATGACCGTTCGTTATATTTTTAAAGACCTCACCCAGAACAAGGTGCTTTTCGAACAAACGAAAACCACACTGACCGAAGACTACACTCAGTCTGCCGACTCAGCAATTTCAGCCGATAACGAACAGGATGCCCTCGAGGAAATCATCGACAATATGTCTGAGACAATCTATCTCAAGACCTTGAAGAAGATTACGAGCAAGAATTAAACCTGAACCCTCTTTCGTTGCTATACAAAATAAAAGGCTCCTACTCAGCTATCTGAGAAGGAGCCTTTTTATTTTTACAAGTGAGTTGGGAACTAGTGGCCCTGTTCACCGGCCACTCTTTGACTGTCAACCAATCAACTGCAGGACACTGGCAGTAATCGAATCACCGTCCAGCCCCTGAGCTCCATAGAGTTCGGCAGGTTTGCCGGAGCTGCCATATTGGGTCACACCAAGTCGTTTGAAGGCTGTGGACTTTCCTGCCTCCATCAGAGTCACGGCAACCATAGATCCGAGACCGGTATCGACATGATGATCCTCTACCGTGATAATCGGGCCGATATCAGCGGCTTTTAAAATGGCTTCGGTATCCAATGGAGAAATGGATCCCATATTCAACACACCGACCGATCGGTTCTGCTGTGAGAGTTTCTCCCATGCCTCAACACAGGCCGGAACAACACTGCCGCAGGTAATTATGGTAGCCTGGCTGCCCTCTCTCAGCCAATCGCCCTTACCCGGTTCAAACCGATACTGACCATCAAAAAAGACATCACCGTTTTCTTTGAGAATAACGGGAGTTTTTGACCTGCCCATACCGATAAATACATTCCCGGGTTTGGTGGCCGCGCAACGGACCACCCTGTCACACTGATTAGGATCTGCCGGTAGATAGACTGAGAAACGAAAGTAGTTTTTCATCAGCCCGATATAATCGATACACTGGTGGGTCGGGCCGTCTTCACCGACATCCAGACCCACATGGGTGGCAACCACTTTAACATTTGTGTGATTAAAATCATTCAGACGGTTCTGGTTATAAGCCTCTGATACGGCAAAGGCACCGAAAGTGCTGAAAAAGGGCACAAGCCCGACGCTGCTTAGCCCACCTGCCATAGTAGCGGCATGATGCTCCTGAATGCCGGTCTCCATGAATCCTGCAGGCGAATGACTGCGGAAACCACCCATTTTAACAGACCCCTCAAGGTCACAGGAGATACCAACGATTTTCATTTCGGCATCAATGTTATTCGCCTCTGCCAGACTTTTAAGGGCATTTCCGTACGCCGAACGATTATCGGTTTTTTGGTCTTTTTCATAGACAATTGGGTCTCCATCACTAACCTTGGGATAACAGTTATCAGGTTCCATAATAGTAATGGTTGAAACATCCTGTGCCCGCAACGCATCCCAGGCGGCCAGGTCCTCCTCAACACCAATTTCAGCCAATCCCTCGGCAAGCTGTTCTCTGTTCAGGGGGGAACCATGATATTTAGCCAGGTTTTCCATGAAGGAGATGCCCTTGCCCATGGTTGTCCGTGCTACTATCACAGCCGGTCTACCGTCCGGTTTATTATACAGGCCAGAAAACGTTTTAAAGTACTCATCAACGTTATGCCCATCCTCCAGGTACGCTACCCGCCATCCATTAATCGAATAGAGGTCTCTAATTGATTGAGGCATGATCTCTTCGGTATTACCACATATCTGAAGGTGGTTACGGTCCACAATAACAATAAGATTATCAAGCCCGTATTTACGGGCATAACGGATAGCCTCGGTAATCTGTCCTTTCTGATGCTCACCATCACCCATAAAGACAACAACCTTGTTTGTTTTGCCTTTGATTTTCAGGCCATTGGCAACCCCTACAGCCGTTGACAAACCCTGACCAAGGTTTCCGGTATCCCACTCAACTCCAGGAACAATTGATTCCACGTGACCGGGGAACCCGGAACCGGTTCGGCGAAAGCCGCCTAAGAACAGCTTTTCGCTGAAATATCCATATTCGGATAATACTGAATACACGGCCGGAGAAATATGCCCCATGGAGACAATTACTCTATCTCGTTTATCACTTCTGGGATTTTCGGGATCGTGATTGATGCAACCGTAAGTTACCAGCATCATATCGAGCGCTGACAAAGAACCGCCGGGATGCCCTGATCCTGCCAGAGTGGTTGAAAGAAGGATCTTTCTTGAACAATTTTTCCTCATTTGAGCCAACTGTCCTTTAGCATCTTCAGACAAACCGGCAGATTGCATATTCAGTTGCAGTGTCATATAATTCTCCAGTAAAAAGGTCGCATCACGTGTACTGCGGGGACCCGATAGCCAACAGAGTTGACTTGACAGGTTCAACATATCGTTGTGAACCGCCTAATGTGAATACAACAATTTGGTTTTTTTAATTTGCCTTTCCGCCCAACCTCTTTACAGACAAGGCTTTTACCGACTAAGAACTCACGGAAACAGATTGAGTCGCTCCAGCGATGGCTCATACTAACCGACTGAAAAATAAAAATCAGCAGTAAAAATAAACATGCTTCGCATAGGTAAAATCCAAGCCCAATCACCTTTCATTCTCGCACCACTCGCCGGTTATACTGATCTTGCTTTCCGCCTTCTTTGTCGGTCATATGGTGCAGGAATAGTTGTCTCCGAGATGATCAGCTGCCATGGTCTCTGTTATCGCCAACCAAAAACTATAGCCCTGCTTGCTTCACACCCTGCCGAGAGACCGGTTTCTTTTCAGCTTTTCGGAGCAGATCCCGATTATATGGTTAAGGCTGCTGAAATTCTATCTGAATTTAAGCCTGATTTAATCGATATCAACATGGGCTGTCCTGTAAAAAAGGTGACCAAGCGAGGAGCAGGAGCTGCTCTTATGGCCAAGCCATCCCTTGCCGAAACAATTATTACTCGTATTGTTTCAAAGAGCCTTGTTCCAGTTACCGTTAAAATCCGATCAGGGTGCGATGAAAATCGGATAAACGGAGTTGATTTTGCCAAAATGATAGAGGCAAGCGGTGCAAGCGCCATAACGGTCCATGGCCGTACATGGGCACAGGGATTTACAGGAAAGGCTGACTGGAACATTATTGAGATGGTGAAAAAAAGCGTTTCAATTCCTGTTATTGGCAACGGTGATATCATCTGCTATCAGGACGGCCTAAACATGATAAAACGCACAGGCTGCGACGGTGTAATGATTGGCAGAGGCGCTCTTGGCAATCCATGGGTGTTCCAAAAACAAGGCAAACCAAGCCTGCTACCTGAAATCGTCATTGGCGCAGGAAAACATATAAAACTGATGAAAGCCCATTTACCCGTCGATCGAATGTTAGGGGTGATCAAGAATCATATCGGCAGGTATTTTAAGGCAATCCCAGGTGCCGCTGATATACGTAAATCGATCTATGGTAAAAAAAGCTTCCCTGAGCTTGAACAGTTCATCGATTCTCTGAGAGGGAGGGATAACGGAGATTCTCACCATCTCCTTAATCGATAATTTTAACATATTATTTCCAGGAACAACGGCTCAGCCGAATACCGGAAATCAAACACTCATCACCACATTCCAGGGTGTGATAATAACAGTCAGACAAATAAACAGATAGAGACTGTTTTTGCAAACAACCGCCAAATACCCTATCTGTTTATCCCCCTTACATTCATCTTTTATTCCTCTCACAAACACTATTAACGATAGCACAACAGATGGAACTAGATGAATAAACGGTACAATTATAAAAGGGTTTATAGTTAGTTATTTAAAGCCAGACAGAGAAACAACCAGGATACCACAGGGAATCACTGTTTCTAAGTTAAATAGGTTTAATGTCATTATTACACCAGAATACATCAAAACACAACCAACGCAAAAGAAAAACACCTAACTTATTTCAGGATTACAGTTTACACAAAATATCATTCAAAATTCACCACGATCAACGAATAATAAAAAAGGCCCTGCAGTTGATTCTGCAGGGCCTTTTTTTACGTAATATAATTTTAACAGGCTGGTTGTCAACCAAGTGCTCCGCCCAATGATTTTGCGGTCTTGGTTTCGATTATTTCATCGATATGCTCCTTGGTCCAGATCGCATCTTTACGAACAGCTTTTGTGGCATTGCCAAAACTGATCCGCACCTTCCGGCTTGAAACGGCATCAAGAGCCTTTGTCAGCCTCTCTTTAAGCTCTTCCGGATCGATACCTTCAGCCTCACCGAGCGGTCCCAATGTTTTGATTTTCTGGGTGAACTCGGTGATCAGTTTGACATAGAGACTGGCTTCTGCAGCCGAAGCCCAGTCGAGGAAGACCCTCTCTTCATTGATCCCAACATCACGCAGAACCTTTCTGACCAGAGCGTCCATTCCCATAGCGTCGTAATTACCTACCTGGTAATGACATTCGCCATGTTGTCAGCCGCCGGAGAAAATGCCGTCGGCACCTTCGAGCAGTCCTTTTATTACAAAAGACGGGTCTATCCGCCCTGTACACATGATCCTGATGGTTCTAAGATTCGTCGGATACTGGAATCTGGATACACCTGCTGCGTCTGCTGCGGCGTAACAGCACCAGTTACACAAGAATCCCAGGATCTTCGGATTAAATTCCTTATCGGACATCACATTCTCCTCAATGTATTCCTATTGAACGTTCTTCCAATGCGTTTGTTTCGCCTACGCTTCTTCTTTTTCTTTAATTACCGACCCAATGGAACCAAAGGCTTCAATTTGAGAATAAATCTGCTCATTAGTGAAACCGCCCATAGAAATGGCAAATGTCGGACAATGAGTAGAACAGATTCCACATGCCTTACATGAGGCGGAAATGGTCTCAGCCTTCTTCTTTTTACCGATCTTCTTCATTTGAATGGCACCATATGGACAGAGACTCACGCACAGATTACAGCCAATACAGGTTTCCTTGTCAACGACCGAAACAATGGGATCGACATTGACAAATCCTTTAGCAAGAGGAATGGCTGCCTTAGCCGCAGCAGCCTGAGCCTGAGCAATACTCTCGTCAATGGGTTTGGGACCGTGCGAAATACCGCACACATACACACCGTCAACGGCCATTTCTACTGGACGCAGCTTAACATGAGCTTCTAAGAAAAATTTATTCTCAGTGGTCGGCAGTTTCAGCATCTTAGAAAGCGTTTCCGTTCCTTCAGATTTTATACCAACGGACAGCGCTACCAGATCGGGATTCATCACTACATCTTCCTGCATGATCGAATCGAAAAAGCTGATCTGCAACTTCTTACCCTTCATCGATACTTCAGGTTTGGTATCAACAGTATAAGGAATAAAGACAACCCCTTGTTTTCTAGCCTCAAGATAAGCATCTTCAGCATTGCCATAAGTCCTCATATCCCGATAGAGAACAATGATCTGGGAGTCGGGATTGATTTCCTTGATTTTAAGGGCATTCTTCACGGCCTGACTACAGCAGAGTTTCGAGCAATAATTCAGGTCATCTCCACGAGATCCTGCGCACTGGATCATAACAACCGAATCAGGTGCTCGATTCTTCGCCTTGCCGGAAAGTTTCTTTTCAAGATCAAGCTGAGTCATGACCTTGTTGGACTTGCCAAGCATATACTTGTCAACCCGGTTTTCAGATCCACCGGTAGCAACAACAAAGACACCGTGTTCAATGGTGTTCTCGGTTTTCTTCTTACCCTTGGTTACTTCAACGATCGATGAAAAATTGCCGATAAATCCGGATGACTGAATTAACTCGGCGTTTGTGAACACTTCAATGTTCTTAGCTTTCTTAACATTGGTTTCAAGTTTCTTGACAAAGGCAGCAACATTGTCATTGGAAAGAGTGAATTTCACATTTTTCATGTTGCCGCCAAGCTGATTTTCCTTTTCAACCAGAACAACATCGTACCCCTGACCGGCAATGGAAAGTGCAGCAGTCATACCGGCGGCTCCACCACCAAGAACAATAGCCTTTTTGATCACAGGAACCGACTGTTCCGGCAGCGGCATATTCTTGTTTGCCTTGGCAACAGCCATCCTTACAAGATCTTTGGATTTATCGGTGGCTGCATCCGGCTCATTTGCGTGTACCCAGGAACACTGATCCCGGATATTGACCATTTCAAAGAGGTTCCTGTTCAAACCTGCATCTTTGAGCGTTTCCTGAAAGAGAGGTTCGTGTGTACGTGGCGAACAGGCGGCGATCACAACACGATTAAGATCATTTTCCTCGATGGTTTCCTTGATAACCTCCTGAGCGTCTTGAGAACAGGCATACAGGTTTTCGTCATAGAATACGACGTTTTTCATTTCACCGGAATTTTCGGAAACTGATTTCACATCGACAACCGACGAAATATTGATCCCGCAGTGACAGACAAACACACCGATGCGGGGATCGTCTTCCGCAGTGACTTCTTTCTCATCAGGATAAGTTTTGTGAATGATCCCCTTGCCCCTCTCCTTGGTAAGTACGGTGGCGGCCAGAGTTGCAGCGCCGGAGGATTGGGTTGCCGATTCAGGAATATCTTTGGGACCCTGGAACGCTCCAGCTACAACGACACCGTCACGGGAAGTTTCCAGCGGAGTAAACAGATTCGTATCACAGAAGTTATAATGATTCAGATCAATATCAGCCTTCTTGGCAATATCTTCAGCATCCTTTGGAGACTCGAGACCGACAGAAAGTACAACCATGTCATGAGCTACAAATTTATGCTGGCCGTCAAGGGTTGAATAGGTCAATTGGAGATGGTCATCCCACGGAGTGACATCTGCCACTTTGGCACGTACGAACTTGATACCGATATTCTCGGCCCGCTCTCTGGCCACATCAAAATCTTTGCCCTGGGTCCTGATATCCATGTAATAAATCGTGATATCTACATCAGGGTCATGATCCTTGGCAACCAATGCCTCTTTAATGGAATACATGCAGCATACAGAAGAGCAGTAGCCGTTATCGCAACCAACATCACGAGATCCAACACACTGGATGAAGGCGATGGATTTCGGATGACGGCCATCGGAGAAACATTTAACTTCACCCAGGAAAGGTCCGGAAGCGTTGGTCATCCGTTCAAATTCAAACGATGTTACAACGTCAGGATGTTTTCCATAGGAGAATTTCTCCAGGGTCTGTTGACTGATCTTGCCAAAACCAGGTGACACGATGACAGCACCGATTTTCAATTCTACCTCTTCCGGTTCCTGACTGAAGTCGATGGCATGGCTCTGACAGACCGGAACACAGATCTGACAGGTATCATGCTGAATATGCATGCAGGAGTTGGGATCGATATAATACGTTGCGGGAACCGCCTGGGCATAGTCGATATGAATAGGTCTTGTAATCGACAGCCCTTCGTTGTACGGATCGACGTGATGCTTGGGACAGTACTCGGTACAGAGACCACAGGCCGTACAGTCTTCGGCAATGATATATCGCGGACGCATGTTAATGGTCGCTTTAAAATTTCCCGCGCTGCCCTCCAGCTTCAGAAAGTCAGCGTTTGTCAACATTTCGATATTTGGAGACCGACCGGCCTCTACCAGCTTAGGCGCCAGGATTCAGATCGAGCAGTCGTTTGTCGGGAAGGTCTTATCAAGCTGGGCCATTACACCGCCAACCGCAGGAGATTTCTCCACGATATAAACGTAATAGCCTAGTTCTGTAAGGTCGAGGGCTGCCTGTATACCGGCTATTCCCCCACCAAGGACCATCACGGCTCCCTTTCTGTGTTTCATTGCTTTTGTCATAGTCGTACTCCTAGCAAATCACATTGTTTATGTAAATATTGGACAATTACTCAATAAAACCTTCTATTTCCGACTTCACAACTATTCAAGAACAGATTTTATACTGCTGGCTCCCTGATAATCGATCAAGGTAGCTGAGAGCCAAATTATTGACTGCTACCTCAGCAAAATGATAAGGAATCGAGGCTGTATCATGCTGCGAACGATCAGTTATCTCTGTTCTCAATGAAGACCAGCTGAAGTTCTCAAATAGTAACTGCTGCTGCTCTTCATTACGACGGCTTCCACTCCTTCAGGAATGCCGGTAAATGACCCGCTTCACGAGGACCAATTATGATCTTCCAATCGGGTAGTTCCTCTTCAAGCTCTCCCTTAATCGATGCAAGATAACCTGGAATGATGAGATCTCGATGATTAACCTTGTCACCAATGCCGCTCTTATTGATAAACTGAGCAATGAGATCTGCACCAAACTTACCGGCAGCCCAGGCGGTCAGAACTGACAGACCTTCTGTATCCTTAATCATCAGCCAGGAAGGTACCTTTGAACCTTCAATTTCACCTGAAACAATAAAGTATGTCAGAGAGAAGTTACAGGTGATGATTACAGGTGAGTCTTCACCAGGTCCGGTGAGCGGATAGATATCTTCTTCAACAACCATTGGACGCTGCGGATCGGTGAACAGGTTCAATCTCTCCAGGAACAGCGGGAAAACAGTATCGCCCTGCAGGTCTGACAGAATGACTAATCCAGCGTACTTGGCGACCATAACGGAAGCGATCATGGCTTCCATCAACGGATCATCAGTCATCTCACCGGGAAAAGTGACCGTCGGGAAACCGAGTTGCTTATTCTTGGCTCCAATTGCAGAACGTCTTGCAGCAACGTTGTCTTCAAGAGCCGCTTTCATCGTCCTGGCACCAGTATCGATAACCAGATCCTTCAGTCCTTCTCCAAGCAAAGCATCGGCAATTTCAACACAGTTATCCAAGTTTGTGGCTTTAACTCCAACTGGTGCTCCGGTATCTTTTGATACCTGGGCCATATCTGAGGCGTTGTCCATGGTTGCGCCATAAAGTAGAGGGGTTCTGTCTCCACAAAGTTTGGCAGCAGCAGCCAAACTGGAAGCAGAATCACTCATCAATATCAGACTGGCACGAGCCGATCCATCAAGCACCTTCTGCACAAGGGCAGTAAATGATGCTTCATCATCTTTAGCGTCCTTGATGGCTATGACATCAGATTTCATGATGACGCCGACTCGCTCATATTCGAGCTTATTGAAACGTTCTATGCGACCATCGATATCAGCATCACTCATTTCAGTGGTAATCAGCACACCAATTCCTGTTGGATTCTCAAACCGTTTTTCGTGCCTGAACAGGACAGTCTCGCCACCAAGGGTCAAGGTATCATCGCCAGTTCCTAGCTTGATTGTACGGATTGGAGGTGCGGAGGCAGCACTGATCTCTTCCCTTGCCTCATCACTCACATCGGGACACTCATCAACTTCAACCTGACCCGCTGCCACCTTCATGGCAAAAGCCAGACAAGTAGGGATACCACATTCCCCACAATTTGTTTTGGGCAGCATCTTGAGAATCTGTATGCCTGTTAAAGCCATGATTTATTCCTCCAGTTCTATCTAGTATATTTTGCCCTATGGGCTGACTGAGTTGCGGGCTGATCGGCGATCACTTACTCTTCCCTTTGACAACCAATGGCCTGCAATGCGTTTTTCGAGTCAGCCTCTTTAATTTATATTTTTATGATAATGCTTACTTAAAGTGATCACCGGTGCTGAGATTTGTGCAGGCGGACCTGACAGTAATCACGCTATAGCGTGATACCGTCAGGTCCGATCATGCAAATATGCAGTGCCGGTGGTCACTTGGTACCTAAACGGCGGTTTCCATCTCTAACGCCGGATGCCCAACCTTCTTCATGAACTCAATAATCTCCTCCTCGGTGGTTCCAATTTCCTCGGTGGCGATCATATCAAAAAATTCAGGCATACCCATATCTTCACAGACCTCTTTGAGTTTATCGGCGATCTCATCCTTCATCATCTTAGGCAGCCAGACGACCCTTTTAATACCACCTTCCGCCATAAACAGTTTCTTACTTGTCATGTAATGTTTGGAAACACCCATAAAGCCGGGTGTCTGCATACCACCACCAGCCATACCGGCCAGGGTCGTAAACTTCATGCCTGAAGGCGTCATACCGAGATAATCTCGGTTAACAACCATAATGCCGTTTGCCATCGGCAGCATAGCAGCAATGGCTTCAAAACAGCCACATGCCGTCATCGGGTTATTCATCAATGAATAACAGCTGACCTCGGGCACGGCACCTCGGGAGGCCTGGTTGACAAATTCAGTAATACCTTGGTAATAGCCGTTAACCGGATCGTTGCAGTCACCCTTGGCAATCGGCTGATTGGGGCCGGTCGGATTAATCTGAAATGAGGCCTTACCATCAAGCCAGTTATAAGCACCACACATGCCTATGCGTTCTGGTGTAATGACACACACATGACTCGGAGCAAAGGACTGGCAGAGGGTGCATGAGTAGAACACGTCTTCAGTTTCGTCCGTCATTGATCCCAATCGCTCATCACGGGCGGCATATACATCACCGGCCAGTGCGATAACCTCCTGGACTTTATCTTCTTCGGTGTAAATTTTGACCTGAATTTTATCCAGAATGGCACCGAACTCCTGATGCAGTTTACCATGCAGCACCTTGCCAATATGTGCAAAGGAAAATCCTTTCTCCACGGCTGCTTTACCTATCCGAACCCACATGATATTCCGCTGGCCCATGTGCATGATGCCCTGAATATAGTTGATCAAGTGGTGGAATTGACGCTCGAGGATTGGCTCGAAATCGGGTTGCATCTCTCGACCAGCAACCTCAACAAGGATACCTAGCGGTACATTCTGACCTACTTCAAGGTCCTTGATGTCAAGGCCTTCAACAGTAACCAGTCCGTCTTCGACCTCGTCCATGTCTTTAGAAATCAGAACTTCAACGCCTGGTGTCCGCCCTCCACCACATTCCATAAACAGGTCATCCTTACGAATACGCTCACCCTCAAAGGCTGGACCGAATGACATCGGAATATCGATTTCGGTGATACTGACCTTCAGGCCGCGGACCTCGATGGCCTTCTGGACAATTTCGTCGTGGGGAATTTCAGAGACAACATGTTCGTAGGTACAGATACCTGTGGGCAGGACTTCGGGAATTTTCCAGTCTGAAATAGTCGGGAAGCCCCAGTTAATAGCACCAGCGGCATTGGCGTACCATTCATCGGTAACTTCGCCGAGCGCCATAACAAATGCAAAGGTCCTGTCTTTATTGTAGATCAGGTTGCCTCGAGAATCACCGGGCTTGACACCGCCGAAGGCCATGGCGACACGGCAGGCAAAACCGATAGCAAAAACAACCGAGGTATAGGTTGGTCCAAACGGTACAAGACGTGTGTTCCAGCCAACCTGTACATTTTCTTCAACAAGCTGTTCAGCCATACGTACATCATTGGTATGATCATGCATGAAGATGTAGAGATTTTTCTCCTGAAGCTCCAGTGCGATATCCTTTGCTATATCAGCCGTAGGCGGTGCTCCGACTATTGCTGCAAATCCTGGGGCTGAACCGTCGACAAATTCAACGCCTCGCTTTCTGAAGATAACGTCGTCAGCTGCACCGAGCCAGAGATTTTCCTCAGTCGGGTCCTCTGATTTTGTGTAAAAATCAGGGTCGTTGATATACCGAATCGCCTCATACATCTCTTCGGCAAAATAGGTGGCCATACCCGCGTCAAGTGCCGGGGCAAGGTATGGGAGCCACAAATTGTCGGTAACTGGGGCAGGCAGCAGTTTTCTACATTCCTGGAAAATATCCTTCATATCACCGAGTGTTTCAACCTTTGCTCCCAACATACTATAAATAATAGGGAGAAAATAGGCGGTATTGGGAAGTGATACTTCCTGATCATCACCGTATTTTTTCAAGGCCTCCTCATAGGTCTCTTCGGCCATATCAATGATTTTCGTCGCTCCACGAATTGCAGCAGAACAGATGATCTTTGACATAATTTAACTCCTTGTCCAATTCAAATTCAAAAAAACCGTCAGGTTCATAAAATCTACTATATTAACCCATCAAACCGTTGATGAGGGATTTTGTCATTGCCATAGCTTTAGGATGTCTCATGATCAGGACTTCACCGCCTGAAATCAACATACAGTTGGCCGTCATAGCTTCCATCAAAACTCCTCGGGCTTCCTGATCGCCTAACATATCATCACTTGGCAGACCACACTCTTTGGCTTTCCAGACTTCACGTCCGAGATTACAGATGATCGGAACCTGCAGCTTCTCATCCTGCTGGGTAAGAGCAGCCAGCCTGATCCTTTCCATGACCGAATAGGTATACTCGATTCCATATCCAAGTGCGCCAACGGAAGGATCCATCATCACTGAATCTAGGGAAACGCCCAGATTTTCTAAAAGAATATTGAGCTGTTTAGCCAAGTTAACATCAATGGGAGAAGCAGCAACCATAGGATGCTGGAAGGCCATTGCCGTGGCACCGATGGTACGATAGTTTGTATCCTCCAGTGGAGCCAGGCAAACCTTCTTCTCGCCGACATGAGCAGTTATCTCTTTTAAGGTTTCCGAATCCTTTTCGCTGTTGCCGCAACCCCAGACGATGATCGGTACATCAATTTCGCTGATCACGTCAGCGGCAATCTGTGCCGCTTCGCCTGCAGGTCGATTCATGCCATTAGGATCGGTGGAAGCTAACGAAATGGCAATCGCTTCGGCACCATATTCATCGACACATTTCTTGGCCCATTCAACTGGATTATCAAGTACTCCTTCAAAGTGTCTTGAAAGGGTTTCAGGCCATCCTTCCGGCTCATGGTCCAAAACCTCCATGGCAATAAGCGGTTTGTTCGGTTGATCACCTTCAAACATATGAAACGGCATAGAAGCGCCACCACCAACAGTGCTGGTGGTGTCACCGGTACCAAGTACAGTTTCACGTATGGCGCCAGTATAATCAACTTTGTACTCATTCTCAGGAACCTTTGAGCCACGATCAGCCAACGTTGATTCGTCGAACTTCAGTTCGGCTACTTGCATGTCAGCAGGAGGAGCACTCTTTGGTTTTGCTGCTGCCTTTTTCTTCTCTTCGGCTTCCGCTTTTGCCTTAGCTTCAGCTTCAGCTTTGGCTTTTGCTTCCTCCTCAGCCTTGGCCTTAGCCTCTGCCTCTTCCTTGGCCTTAGCTTCTTCATCAGCTTTTGCTTTGGCATCTGCATCTGCATCTGCTTGAGCTTTTGCCTCTGCCTCCGCTTTAGCTTTTGCTTCCTCTTCTGCTTTTGCTTTAGCCTCGGCATCTGCTTTTGCCTTTGCATCTTCTGCCGCTGTATCTACTGCAGCAGGTGCCGCTGGAGCGGCTGGAGCGGCAGCGGGTTGTGCAGCAGTTTGTGCTGCAGCCGTACCAAGAGCCGGTTTGCGGTTTAGGATAGTAAAGGCATCAGCAAAATTTGTCAGGGCGTCAAACTGCTCATCGGTCAGACCATACGCCTTCTTCAAAGCAGTCAATCCCTGATCTACAGCACCCAAAGCTAATTTCCGTTCATTTTCATTCATTTCATGCTCTCCTGCATCATCTGTGACACCAACTGCCTGTGGTGCGTCCTGGACATCCGTAGCAGTAACACCGGTAATTGATTTTGCTTCCTCGCGAGCGGCCTGAACAATTGCCGCAGCCTCAGCTTTTGCTTTTTCAAGTAGAGCGTCGGTGTCGGTACCAGTCTGGACAACGACCTGCTCTCTTGCTTCAGCTATTTCTTCCGGCTCTTCTTCATCAATGGCCGGTCTGGGCAGAAGTCCTGCTCGGCTTACAATCTCGGAAACAGCACTCTCCCATTCTATTGCCATGACATGAGCACCGGCGACACCTTCAATCTCCTTGACCTGGTTGATAATGTCGACGCAGATGTTGATACCTTCATCCTGCTTATCTTTTGCCCCCTGCATCCGTTTGATGACATCATCAGTCACCTCCATACCGGGAACAAATTTCTGCATATATCTCGCCATTCCAAGAGATTTCACTGGTGTTACACCGGCAAGGATATAGGCTTTTTCATGGAGTCCTAAATCCCTGACCATTTCCATGTATTTGGCAAATTTCTCGACATTATAGATTATCTGGGTTTGGATAAAATCGGCACCCGCGGCAATCTTTTTGCCAAGCCTCACAGCCCGGTATTCGAAAGGATCGGCGAAGGGATTCGCCGCCGCACCAAGAAACAGCTTTGGTTCGTCGGTTTTAATCGCTTCACCACACTGGAATTTTTTGTCATCACGCATGGCCTTCACCATGGTGAGCATCTGGATGGAATCCATGTCAAAGACACCCTTCGAACCGGGATGATTACCAAATTTCTGGTGATCCCCGGTTAAACAGAGAAGGTTTTTTAATCCAAGTGCAGCGGCACCTAAAATATCCGACTGCATCCCGATCCTGTTCCGGTCACGGCAGGTCATCTGGATCACCGGTTCAAGACCGGCAGATTTGGCCATGAGTCCGGCTCCGATTGATGACATTCGAACAATGGCAGTTTGGCAGTCAGTGATATTCACCGAATCCACGTTGCCTTTCAGTAACTCCGCCTTTTCACGGACAACTTCCGGATTGCTATTTTGGGGAGGCCCCAGCTCTCCGGTGACCGCAAATGTTCCCGCTTTCAAGATTTTTTCAAGATTGCTTCCCGATTTCATCGGTTATTCTCCTTCCACCCAAACTATATAATATATAGATCAATTCAGTGTCTCGAACGAACACGGTTTACTCTCCAGGATTTTGCAGCATAGCTCAATGGAACCGCCTCCTTCTGCCCAATTGAAGAATGGCGATTCCATTCGACCGGTTTCATCTGTCTCCAGTTGTTTCCGGTTACTATCGCTTATCGCCGCAGCCAGCACCTGGAAGACCATCGGTACCAAGCTCACGACGCATGGCCATATCCATAAGGACACGGTCTTGCTTCTTGTTGATTCCAAGGGCTTCACGCTTTTCGTTAATCGCGGAAATCATCTTATGTGCCAGCTTGATCGGATCTTCTTCAACGCCCCACGGAGCGCCATAGATTTCTGCTATATCCTCAAGTAAGAATTTCTCGAATTTTTTAGCACCAGATATAGGAAGATTATTGAAAACGACGTGGGCACCACTGGTGACAAAATACTGACCAATGGCAATTGCCTTCTCACTCATCCAGAGTGGAGCTGTACCGCAGGCCGGCAATTCGGAAATATCATCACCGAGCCCACCCTCCTTGACCATTTCAGTCAATGCGATCAGCAGACGGGAGTTGTCAACACAGGAACCGA
>CAZUUJ010000058.1:0-23339 GCA_964623625.1 uncultured Desulfocapsaceae bacterium | reverse complement strand
CGGTTTATATTGTGTCTTTTTAATAAATAATATAACACCTCTTCTATTTGCTTTGTTGGCTTTGGTAAGTTTTTTATTTGTTCTTTAATTGTTTCCATTTAAAATAAATTTATTTGATTTGTGTTTTTTTGTGTTTGTATTATATAACCAGCACCCCTATGTGTTACTACCCGACACTTTAGTAATTTAAAAACAAAACAGCCGGTAAGATTTATCACGATCTTATCGGCTGTTATTTGTTGTTCTCTTTGAAACACAGCATTTTGGCAATTGCCGGCTTCTTCCAGAACAGCTACTTAGTGGCCAGTGCAGGCAGGTAGCCTTCACCGACTACCCGCCGTCAAAGTGCCAAACACTTTTTCATTTATATTGCTTACCAGCCGCGAACCAGGTAGTCATGCATGGAGTCGGCTGCTGCCCGGCCGGCACCCATGGCAAGGATAACGGTGGCAGCACCGGTTACAATATCGCCCCCGGCCCAGACGCCTCTTTTCGAGGTTTTGCCTGTGGCCAGATCAGCGTCGATATTACCCCACCTGTTCAGATCAACATCCGGCGTTGAGTTGGTCAACAGTGGGTTGGCATTGGAGCCAACTGATACAATGACCAGATCACAATCTATATTATACTCAGAGCCTTCAATGGGTAATGGCCTCCGTCTGCCGGATGCATCAGGCTCTCCCAGCTCCATTTTCAAGCACTCCATGCCCGTCACCCGGCCGTTTTCATCACCAAAGAACTGGGTGGGGTTGGTCAGCAGGACAAATTCAATGCCTTCTTCTTCTGCATGATGGAGTTCTTCAACCCTGGCCGGCATCTCTTCTCTTGACCGTCGGTAGACAATCTTCACCGAGTCAGCCCCCAGCCTCATAGCGGTGCGGGCGGAATCCATTGCCACGTTTCCAGCACCCAGAACTACAACGTTTTTCCCCAGGGCGATAGGAGTATCATACTCGGGGAAGAGATAACCTTTCATCAGATTTGTACGAGTCAGGTACTCGTTGGCCGAGAAAATACCGATCAGGTTTTCACCCGGCAGCTTCATAAACCTTGGCAGCCCGGCACCGACCCCGACATATACCGCATCAAATCCCTCCTCAAACAGTTCATCAACGGTGACTGAGGCTCCCACAACGATGTTGGTCTCTATTTTGGCACCCAATTTTTCCAGGAAGGCTACTTCATTGGCTACAATAGCCTTGGGCAGCCGGAACTCAGGAATACCGTAGACCAGAACTCCTCCTGCCTTGTGGAAGGCCTCAAAAACAGTGACCTCATGCCCCTTAGCTGAAAGGTCTCCTGCCACTGTCAAACCGGAGGGTCCGGAACCGATGACGGCAACCTTTTTACCGGTTGGCTCGTCTACCGGAGGCACCTCGCCTTTACCGTAGTTCCGTTCATAGTCAGCACAGAATTTCTCAAGATAGCCAATGGCAACGGGATCGCCCTTTTTGCCGACAATACACTTGCCTTCACACTGGTCCTCCTGTGGACAGACTCTGCCGCAGACAGCTGGGAGAGCATTTCTTTCCCACAGTTTCCTGATGGCCCCCTGAAAGTCTTCTTTTGCAACCTTGCTGATAAACCCTGGAATATCGATTGAAACCGGACATCCTTCAACGCATTTGGGTTTCTTGCACTTCAGACATCTTCCCGCCTCGGTAACTGCCATTTCCGGAGTCAAACCCAAAGGAACCTCATCAAAGTTCCGTCTTCTCACATCCGGATCCTGCTCAGGCATTTTTGCCCGTGGAACCTTTTTCTTTTTATCTGCCATCTATTCCTCCATAAATAGACCCCTTCAAGGGGGTTCATTATGCTTTACAGTTACATTTCTTCTTATGGGCATCAAGGCTCTGTTTTTCCTCATCCAGATAGGATGCCAGCCGTTTGCCAAGTTCATCAAAGTCAACCTTATGGGCATCAAACTCAGGCCCATCCACACAGGCAAACTTGGTGTCCGTCCCCACTGTGACACGACAACAGCCGCACATGCCGGTACCATCCACCATGATCGGATTGAGGCTGACCAGGGTATGCACCTCTTTTTCTTTGGTGATCAGGCTGCAGAACTTCATCATGGGAATAGGACCGATGGCAACCACCAGATCAATCTTTTCCTTTTCGAGCGTATCTTTTAAGACATCGGTCACAAATCCATGATGACCCTTTGAACCGTCATCCGTACAGATATGAAGATGCGTCGATACGGACTTCATTTCCTCCTCCATAATCAGCAGGTCATATGACCTGGAGCCCAGGATGGTAGTGACCTCGTTACCCGCCTCTTTCAGAGCTCGGGTGATGGGATAAAGAACGGCAATACCGGTTCCTCCGCCAACACACACAACTTTGCCGACCTTTTCAATATGGGTTGGCTTGCCAAGAGGACCGATAAGGGCATAGTACTCATCTCCCACCTTAAGTTCTTTAAAGCGGGTGGTGGATTTACCGACAACCATGTAAATAATGGTTATGGTCCCCTTTTCCGGATTGGTATCGGCCATTGTCAACGGAACTCGCTCGCCGGTTTCATCCGCCTGCAATATCACAAATTGTCCCGGTTTGGCCTTCTGTGAAATACGTGGAGCTTCAATTTCGTTTCGAATAATGGTTCCTTGAGCCATTTCTTCACGATCAACAATTTTTGCCATGCGTCCTCCTATAGTTTAACTCATATTCTCAATCAGCATCGGCCAAAAAATTCGATGTTGAAAATGGGGGTGCCTTGAAGATTACCACAAAAATTTTTACTGTTTTCTCAGCACTATGTCAACCTTTTACGGTATCCACCATGTATTGATTGGCACATGTCCTGCATAAAATACGAAAACATTATTGTACAACGGTAGGAAAAATAGTATTTGTAAACAGCTATTATTTGCACAGTCGCCTTACCTCTGGATTTTTTACACCATCTGTCGGTTAGAGGCTGGGTTTTACCAACTGAAACCTAGATATTGGCGAGTAATCTCCCTAAGTGTGGGATAGTGTTTTTAACATTGACGAGAAGGAGAAAAAAATGGAATTTGGATCGGTCGATGAAATACTGAAATTCGCTCTTGAAAGAGAAAAAGATGCCGTCAGATTTTACTCAGACCTGGCAAAGGAAGCAACCCAGGCCTCCATAAAAGAGACCTTTGAGTTGTTTGCCAAAGAAGAGGGAAAGCATATTGCTCTTATCTCAGATATTTCAGGCAATCAGGAACAAATTGACTCTTATCAATTTGAGAAAATTCCGGATCTGAAAATTAGCAACTACATGCAGGAGATTGACTACAAGTCTGGTATGCCCATGTCGGAAATTCTCCGCCTTGCCATGAAAAGAGAAGAAAAGGCCGTGAACTTGTATACCATGATGGCTGACCAGACCTCAAATGAAGAAGTAAAAAAAGTAATGCTGATCCTGGTACAGGAAGAGGCAAAGCATAAATATGAGCTGGAAAAAATGTACGATGATTATATGGCGGAGTCGGAAAGCTAAAACTGATTCAACATAACAACCGACAGGGTTACCAACAGCCAGCAATTATCACCAACAATTGCAATTAGCGCTTGCTGGTGCCCGAGTGGTTACCGCAGTACAGCTATAAAAAAAAGGGCCACCCCTTCTACAGGGGCGGCCCTTTTTAAGTTTAAAAACTACTGTTTTATTGAACGTTGCTGGCCTTAATCCTGGCAAGCGCCCGCTGCAGAGCAGCTTCGGCTCTTACACGGTTGATTGTCTCATCCTGCTGAGCGACCTGCAGCAGTCTCTTCTCAGCCCGCTCTTTTGCCCTCATGGCCCGCTCAACATCAACCTGATGACCGAACTCAGCGCTTTCAACAAGAAAGGTGATCTTGTTATTGGAAACTTCACAGAAACCGCCGCTGATCATTAACGTCTCTCTCTGCTTGTCCTGTTCGTAAGTCAACAGGCCGATCTTGATCGTCGAAAGAAACGGGGCATGGTTGGCCAGCACACCAAAGTCACCGCCGTATCCGGGAGCGTTGACAATGTCAACATCTTCCTTGACAACAGCTCCTTTTGGAGTGACTACTTCCAGTCGAATCTGTTCCGCCATTGCATTAACCTCATTTACCTCAAACGGGAATCATATTCCCTTTTTCATTTCCCACTGACAAGCTGCCTCTATTTACAGCAACAGCTCACGGTATGGGAAGGACATTGTGCCTATTCGGCCGATGCTTTCTCCAGAACCTCATCGATGGTTCCCACCATGTAGAAGGCATTTTCGTTGATTTCATCATGCTTGCCGTCAAGAATCTCCTTGAAGCCCTGTACTGTATCGGCAACCTTGACGAATTTACCGGCCATACCGGTGAAAACCTCGGCAACGGTAAACGGCTGCGACAGGTATTTTTGGATCTTCCTGGCCCGGCCGACCAGCACCTGGTCTTCCTCAGACAGTTCGTCCATGCCGAGAATGGCAATAATATCCTGCAGGTCTTTATACTTCTGCAGGGAAATCTGGACACCACGGGCTACACTGTAATGCTCCTCACCGACAACGTTAGGATCAAGGATCCTGGAGGTTGAGTCCAACGGGTCAACAGCCGGATATATGCCAAGCTCGGCAATCTGACGGGAAAGAACAACAGTACCGTCGAGATGGGCAAAGGTAGTTGCCGGTGCCGGGTCAGTCAAGTCATCAGCGGGAACGTAAACACACTGAACGGCTGTAATGGATCCCTTGTTCGTTGAAGTAATTCGTTCCTGGAGTGCGCCAAGGTCGGTGGCAAGGGTCGGTTGATAACCAACAGCTGAGGGAATACGGCCGAGCAGCGCCGAAACCTCTGAACCGGCCTGGGTAAAACGGAAGATGTTATCTACGAAAAACAGTACATCCTGTCCCTCTTCATCACGAAAATATTCGGCTGCGGTCAGCCCGGTCAGGCCGACTCGGGCACGGGCTCCCGGAGGCTCGGTCATCTGACCGTACACAAGGGCAGCCTTCGGCAGAACACCGGATTCTTTCATCTCATGGTATAGATCGTTTCCTTCGCGTGTCCGCTCGCCGACACCACAGAAAACTGAAATACCACCATGGTGCATGGCGATGTTGTTGACCATCTCCATCATGATTACGGTTTTACCACAACCGGCGCCGCCGAACAGTCCCATCTTACCGCCAAGCGGGAAGGGAACCAGCAGGTCGATAACCTTGATGCCGGTCTCGAGTACGCGAACTTCGGTATCTTGCTCGGTGAATAGAGGAGCGTCCCTGTGAATCGGCAGCATTTTATCCGATGTGATCGGGCCAAGACCGTCAACGGGACGACCGACAACGTTCATAATCCGGCCAAGAGCAGGCTCACCGCAAGGAATCTGAATGGGGCCGTCGGTATCGCGGGCTTCCATACCCCTTACCAGACCATCGGTCTGATCCATGGCAACACACCGGCAAGCATTATCACCGAGATGCTGGGCAACTTCGATAACGAGGTTGTCAGCTTCATCGGAGATACTGGGGTTCGAAATCGTCAAAGCGTTCATGATCTTTGGCAGATTTCCGGGTTCAAACTCAACATCAACAACCGGGCCGATAACCTGTATGATTTTTCCAACAATTTGTTCACTCATAGGGCTGTACCCCTCCTCAAAAGTCGTTTATTTTCTAATGGTCTGATTATCCCTTCAGGGCTTCAGCACCACCGACAATATCCATCAATTCTCCGGTAACGGCTGCCTGCCGTGCCTTATTGTATACAAGCGTCAGATTATCAATGATATCCTTACACGCGTTGGTGGCGTTATCCATAGCCGTCATCCGGGCGGCCTGCTCGGACGCTCCGACCTCAAGCATGGCGTGATAAAGAATCACATTAAGATAAAGTGGCTGCATAACATCCATGATCTCTTCGGTTGACGGTTCATAGATGTATTCACCACTGATTGCCTTTTTAGCCTCTTCCTCACCCTGTTCAACCGGTTCAATGGGCAACAGGTTCATGGAAACCGGCTTCTGAACGGCAACCGACTTGAACTGGCCAAACACAATCTCCACCTTATCCGATTGTTCAGCAATGAAATATTCGGCCACTTCCTGGGCAATTTCACGGGCATTAAACATCTGAAAACTGCCCATGATATCGATAAAGCTCTTACGGACTTTATCTGTTTTCTTATAGTAGGCGTTACCCTTTTTTCCGACGCAGATCAGGCTGACTTTCTTGCCCTCCGCTTCATAGCCGGCTATCAGCTTGTCGGTTAATTTGAGTATATTGCTGTTAAATGACCCGCAGAGACCGCGGTCGGAAGTAATAACCACCAACTCGACATTTGAAACATCACGGCTCTGCATTAACGGTGCTGACGAACTGGTTGATCCACCGGAGAGATTGGACATCGCTTCGTTGAACTTCCCGGCATAGGGTCTGAACGACTCCATTTTCTCCTGGGCGCCACGCAGCTTGGCAGAGGCCACCATGTTCATGGCCTTTGTTATCTGCGCAGTCTTTTTAACACCGACAATTTTATCTTGAACGTCTTTTAAACTCGGCATGTCAGGACCTTATCCTCTGTTAATTTATACCTTTACTTGCCTTGAACGTTTCACCAAAGCTGTCCAGCGCCTTATTGAGCTTTTCCTTGATCTCATCGGTAAACTCTTCTTGTTCTTTCAAATCGGAGAAGATTGAAGGATCGTTGGATTCGATATAATTGTACATCTCATTTTCATAGTCGGCCAGTGTGTCAACCGGCAGCGCATCGAGATAGCCGTTGGCGCCGGCGTAGAGAATAGTTACCTGCTTCTCCATCGGCAGCGGTTGATACTGCGGCTGTTTGAGAACTTCAACCAGCCTCTCGCCACGGGTTAACTGGGCCTGAGTAGCAGCATCAAGGTCGGAACCGAAAGCCGCAAAGGCTGCCAGTTCGCGGTACTGGGCCAGATCAAGCCGCAGAGTACCTGCAACCTGCTTCATGGCCTTCACCTGGGCGGCGCCGCCGACTCGGGATACGGAGAGTCCAACGTTGATCGCCGGACGGATACCGGAGAAGAACAGGTTGGGCTCAAGGTATACCTGACCGTCGGTAATGGAGATGACGTTTGTGGGAATAAAGGCGGAAACATCACCGGCCTGGGTCTCGATGATCGGCAGAGCGGTCAATGATCCGGCACCCAACTCCTCGTTCACCTTGGAAGATCTTTCCAGCAGACGTGAATGGTTGAAGAAAATATCACCTGGATAGGCCTCACGTCCCGGAGGACGTCTTAAGAGCAGTGAAAGCTCACGATAGGAAACGGCCTGCTTGGACAGATCGTCATAAATGATCAGGGCATGCTGGCCGTTATCACGGAAATATTCACCCATGGATGTGCCGGCAAACGGGGCGATATACTGCATGGGAGCCGGATCGGAAGCACAGGCGGCAACAACAGTTGTGTATTCCATGGCACCATGCTTACGCAGCGCCTCGACAACCAGGGCAACAGTTGATTTTTTCTGGCCGACAGCAACATAGATGCAATGCATATCGGTTTCTTTCTGGGCGATGATGGCATCGACACAGAGAGCGGTTTTGCCGATCTGGCGGTCACCGATGATCAGTTCCCGCTGGCCCCTGCCGACCGGAGTCATTGCGTCAACCGCTTTTGCTCCTGTATAACATGGCTCATGGACACCTTTTCGGGCAATAACACCCGGGGCCAGAACCTCGATTTTAGCGGTTTCTTTGGTGTTGATCGGCCCCTGACCATCAATGGCCTGGCCGATACCGTCAACTACCCGGCCTTCCATCTCTGGTCCGACCGGAACCTCAGCAATTTTGCCGGTTCGTTTGACGATATCGCCTTCCTTGATCCCTTCAACGTTCCCAAGGACAGCACAACCGACATTGTCCTCTTCAAGGTTCAGGGCAAGACCCATAATTCCACCGGGGAATTCCAGAAGCTCCATAGCCATGCAGTTCTGGACACCATAGACACGGGCAATACCATCACCAACGGAGATAACCGTACCGGTCTCATTGAGGTCGATACTTGTGTCGTAACCACTGATCTGATCTTTTATTATCTGACTAATTTCTTCGGCTTTGATCTGCATCTACTCTCTCCCTTTAATGGAATCATTTAAACCGGCCAGTTGGGCTTTTATTGAACCGTCCAATACCAGGTCGCCGACCTTGGCGATAATACCGCCAATGATCGAGGGATCGACACTGGTGGAAAGTTCAACCTTCTTTCCGGTTAATTTTTCTAAAGTGGCCTGAACTTTGGCCTGCAAATCACTGTTCAATTCCACAGCGGAAACTACGGAGCCGTGAACAATGTTTTTTTCCTCATTCACCATGATCTGAAATTCTTCTGCTATTTCCGGTAGAATTTCAGCGCGTTTCTTCTGGACAAGCAGATTCAGGAAGTTGGACATAATTTTGTCAACACCCGCGGATTCGGCCAAAGCAGCCATTACCTTTTCCTTGGTTTCCATTGGATAAAGGGGATTAGTCAGAGCATCGACCACCTCCGGCTTCGAATCGAAGAGACCTTTTAGTCCCTGGAGTACTTCACTGTACTGCTCAAAGGCATCCTGCTCTTTGCCAACGGCAAAAAGAGCCTTAGAGTATCTTCTTGCTAGAATTGTCTGTTTCACTGGATAGCCCCTACCTTATTCAAGTAATCTTCAATAATCTTATTCTGATCTTCCGGTTTCAGGTTCTTGATGATGATCTCTTCCGCCATGTCGGTTGCCTGGTCGGCCATCTCGTTTTTCAACGACCGGCGAACAGTTACGATCTCATTCTGGATGGCCATTTCTGCCTGGCGTTTAATATCCTCTGCAGCCTTATGAGCCGACTCGATAATCTTTTCCTTTTCGATTTCAGCCTGAGCAACAGCCTTATCAACAATGGTATCGATCTCACCTTCCATACCGGCCAGTTTGGCTTCAAACTCCTTATATGACCGTTCGGCCTCGGAACGTTTGCTTTCTAGATCCTCTATCTCTTCCTTGATCTGCTCTCTTCTTCCGGAAAGAGCAGCACCAATAGGCTTGGCGCCAAACTTGATCAAAATGAACATGAGAACGGCAAAGTTCATGACCCGCCACATCAGGTCTTTTAGTTTTTCCGGTGATAGGCTATCTCCCGCACCATATGCGGAGCCCACACAGAAAAACAGGAGCAGGATCAATAAAACCGTCGCCTTTCCACCAATTTTCATGACATGTGACATTTTAAAGACTCCTCCCTAAAATTTTTCCCGCCATATCCTGGGCAAAACCGGTCAGATTTGCCTTGAGTTCTTTGGTGGCAGTATCAACCTGTTTTCTGATTTCATCCATCTGTTTTTCTTTGTCGGCATCGGTCGCCGACTTGATGGTATCCATCTCTGCATCACCGGCGGCTTTGGCCTCAGCCCTTGCCGTATCGAGTGCCTCCTTTGCCTTTTTCGAGGCTTCCCTCATCTTGACATCAACCTCATCCTGCCTCTTTTTGGCCTTCTGGTCAAACGTGATGATTTCTTCTTTCAAGCCATTCACTTTGGCCGATCGCTCCTTGAGCACTTTTAAGACTGGTTTGTAGAGGACAGCATTGAGCAGGAACATGAGAATGATCACATTCACTATCTGAAGAAATAAGGTCAAGTCCATCGTTACCATATCAGTACACTCCTGTATGACCTGAGAATAAAAAAGGGCGAAAAGCGTATTTCAGTCACGACTTTTCGACATAAGGGATAACAATTCTCGTTATTATAACGAATGAGCAGACAAAATAAATGAATCCTCATTCACTTCTGGAATTTCTTACTGTATATGACGTATCATGTCAACAAATTATTACTACTTGTTTAACAAGGAGAACTCCAATAAATGGGGGGAATTTAACGGGAACTTCAGTTTTTTATGGTATATCGGACGATTATCAAAACAAGCAGAAAAAAGCGACTATCCCATTATTTCCCTCAACAGCCTATCTTCACTCCATGTGAGAAAAACCGTCGGTAAATACAAAACCTATGCTTCTGCCTGAGAAACCGACCAAATAATGGCGGTTAGCTCAACAGCTCTTCTACGAATGGTTTTACTTTCAAAAGCGCTTCCGGCAGCTTATCGGTCATGGGCCCTCCTGCCTGGGCCATATCCGGACGACCGCCACCCTTACCGCCGACGACCGCAGACACCTTGTTGACAAGATCGCCCGCCGTGATCCGATCGGTAAGGTCTTTGGAAACGATGGCCAGCAGGGCCACTTTGTTCTTGATGACTCCACCGAGGACCGCCACACCGCTGCCCATTCCGTCTCTAACCTTATCACCGACCTCACGTAGGGTCTTCGGACTATCAAGGACGATCTGAGAAGCGACAACCTTGACACCCCTGACAGTATCAGCCTTACCGAGCAGGTTATCAATATCCGAACCAGCCAGCTGTGCCGTTAGTTCTCCCACCTTTTTTTCCAGCTTTTTCTGGTTTGTTATTAGAGCCTCAACTTTGGCCTTTAACTCTTGTGGCTGGGCGTTCAACAGAGACTGGAGTTCCACCTCTCGGATAGCCTGTTTCTGGATCATTGTGAAAGCAGGGGCACCGGCCAGTGCTTCAATCCGTCTAACACCGGCGGCAATTCCCGATTCCGATAAAATCTTAAGCAGGCCGATTTCACCGGTTCGACCCACATGGGTACCGCCGCACAACTCCATGGAAAAATCGTCCATAGATACAACCCGGACTGTATCGTCATACTTTTCGCCGAACAGAGCTGTCGCTCCTTCTGCGATAGCCTCATCCCTTGCCAGCAACTTAGTGGCCACTTGCATATCGGCCATAATTTTCTCATTGACCAGCCGCTCGACCGAACCGATCTCCTCTGCTGTCAACGGTGAAAAATGGGTAAAATCAAAACGCAGCCTGTTCGGCCCCACCAGCGAGCCGGACTGTTTCACATGATCGCCGAGGATTTCTTTCAAGGCCGCCTGGAGAAGATGGGTGGCTGTATGATTGGCTGCCGTCTGTCTCCGATTTTGCTTATCCACCCGCAAATTGATTTTGGTGCCGCAGCTTAAGCTGCCTTCTTCGATTATCAAATTGTGGAGAACAACACCATTACTTTCCAGCCTGGTATCACCGATCACTCCACGGCCTCCCTGCCAGCTTACTTCACCAGTATCACCAACCTGACCACCCGATTCCGAATAAAAGGGAGTGGTTGTTACGAAAAGCCCGCCTTGATCGCCACTTTTAAGGGACGCCACCGGATTACCCTGATGATCGAGCAGCTTTTCGGCGCGACTTTCCCGTGAGAGTTCATCATAGCCGGAGAAAACCGATTCCAGACCTCCATCCACCAATTCCTTCACCCCTCTGCTCATCAACCGAACACCCTCATCTTTGCGCGAACCTCGGGATTTCTGCCGCTGTCCTTCCATGGCCTCTTCAAATCCGGTATCATCAATCTCAAAGCCTCTTTCAAGGCCGATATCACGAACAATATCCACTGGAAAGCCGAAGGTATCGTACAGTTTGAAGATAAATCCACCATCAATGAGCGTAGCGCTCACAGCCCGCAGCCGCTCAATCTCCTCATCGAGGATGGTTAGACCATGCTCCAGGGTCTCAAGAAACCGCTCTTCCTCGTTGACGACCACCTTTTTCAGTAGTTCAGTCGAGTCAAGCAGGTGGGGATAAGCCGTCGACATTGAGGCCAGCACCACCGATGTGATAGTTTCTAAAAACGGTTCTTTTAATCCGAGATTTCGGCCATAACGAGTTGCCCTTCTCATAATGCGCCTGAGCACATACCCTCTTCCTTCATTTGACGGCAGTACCCCGTCGGCGACCAGAAAGGTGGTTGCCCGGGCATGATCGGCAATGACGCGCATTGCGGTATTGATTTCGTCACCCTTTCCATATGTATGCCCAGACAGTTTTTCAAGCTCAGACATGATCGGAGCGAACAGGTCCGAATCGTAGTTGTTGAACTTGCCCTGCATCACCGCGGCTACCCGCTCAAGCCCCATACCGGTATCGATGCTCGGCTTAGGCAGCGGTGTCATGGTGCCGTCCTCGGAGCGGTTGAACTGCATGAAAACCAGGTTCCACAGCTCGAGAAAACGATCACAGTCGCAGCCGACCGCACAGTCGGGACTGTCGCAGCCGTTTTCCACACCCAGATCCATATGGATCTCAGAGCAGGGACCGCAGGGACCGGTATCTCCCATGGCCCAAAAATTTTCCTCTTCGCCCAGCCGAACGATACGGTTGTCCGGCAATCCTTCTACCTTCTCCCACAAAGCAAAGGCCTCATCGTCATCTTCAAAGACCGAGATCCACATTTTCTCAGCCGGAAGCCCAAGATCCTCAATGAGAAACTCCCATGCTAAGCGGATGGCTTCTTCTTTGAAATAATCGCCAAAGGAAAAATTGCCGAGCATTTCGAAAAACGTGTGATGCCTGGCCGTATAACCAACATTCTCCAGATCATTATGTTTGCCTCCCGCTCGAACGCAGCGCTGGCAGGTTACCGCTGTTGTGTAATCGCGTTTGTCCTCGCCCATAAAAACAGTCTTAAACTGAACCATTCCCGCGTTTGTAAACAGCAAGGTAGGGTCGTCCTTGGGAACAAGGGACGATGATTCTACAACGGCATGGTTGTTGTCTCTGAAATAGTGGAGGAATTTTTTGCGAATTTCGTTTCCGGTCATATTGAGTACCGTCAGTTAGTTTTTTATTTGTAAATAAATTCCAATTTCGAATATCGTATATCGTGTTTCAGATATCACCCAGGACATACGGTAGTACTGCCGTAAATTCCTTGGTACCGGCTTTGGCCAGCAATTCATAAATAATCATCTCCGCCGGTCCAACAATGCAGCCCATCTGCTCAAGCCGTCTGAGACCAAACTCATAATTGGCAAAGGTTCGAGACGATACGGCGTCTGCAACAATCCAAGCATTGAACCCTCTGTCAAGATACCATTTGGCGGTCTGATAGACGCAGATATGGGTTTCCACACCCGATAAAAGTACCGTATTTACTGTATCGGGCAGGCTGTTGACGGCTCCTGCTGTGCCGGCATCAGCGCAGCAGCAGAAGTGGACTTTATCGAATTTTTCAACACCAGCCATCAACGATTCCAGTTCCTCCACGTACGGCCCCAAACCCTTTTCATATTGGGTATTGGCAATTACCGGCATCTTCAGTAGTTGGGCAACGTTGAACATCAAGGCGATAACCGCCGACACCCGCTCACTCTCGACAACCTGCTCCATCAATCTCTGTTGTGGATCAATCACATGCAGAAAGCACTCTTTGGGTGTCAGTAAAACCTTTTGTATCATCTTGTTATCGTCTGGTGATTTTAAAGTGGTGGAACCATCCACGTACAAGAATGACGTATATTGAAATACGGCACAAGAAAGTTCAAGAACATTTTTACATTTTGCCGGTATTGCCTTCAGAAAAACTCGACATTCTCACATTTAGCAGTCCGCCGCCTTCTAAAACTCAATTCCAGCAGTATTATAATCAAATTACATCAACATTTTTCATGCTTGCACCTGGAATTCAGGGAAAAGGTATTTGACATCCATAACCAGCCAGACTATTTAATTCAACATAGCAGTAATAGTTAATTCAGGTCATTCCACCTTTGGAAATGGCTATTCCAGCTTATCCTGATGAGATCTGAAACTCTTGTTGTTCTTCACAGGCAAGAATCAGCTCTTGTTTTTAGCGGCCTTTACAGGCTGCACACTGTCATTGACAATATGAGGAACGCTTATGCAAAAACGGGCAACGGTTGATCATTTATCTTTTAAACGTCTTCAGAAGACGAAGGCCGACCTCACTAGAATCCAATCTTTTCCCTACAGTGAAGAATTGCGCTCCATCATGAACAGTGATGTCATCTGCTGTTCACCTGACACGGTTGTACGCAGTGCTGTCAAAACCATGACCGCCAACCGCGTATCAAGTATCATAATCGTCGAAGAAGATCGTTCTCCGGCTGGTATCATTACCGAAAGCGATATTTTGAAAATCGTTGCCGATGACAATGTCACAACCAAGCAGGTATTGACCCACCAGATCATGTCGCGGAATCTGTTCACCCTGTCTCCGGAAAATACTATTTATCGTGCTCTTGCTATTTTCTCCCAGAAAGGTATTAAACATCTGCCGTTGACTCGAGACGGCAAGATTGCCGGCATCATTACCCTGCGCCAACTTCTCAAGCTGCGATATCCCGAACCCATGACCCTGCTTGAAGGTATTACCGGGGCCGAATCGGTAGATGATTTAAAGCAGATAAAGGATATGATTCCGGATATCGTTTCATCCAAACTGAGTGCCGGAATCAGGATTTCCGATATTGCCGTCATGATATCGATGATCAACCAGGATATCCATCGAAAGGCGATGTTCCTGGTACTTCAGCAATGTGGCCAGCCGCCCGCTCCATTCTGCCTGTTTGTCACCGGCAGCCATGGACGCTTCGAGAACCTTCTGGCACCCGATCAGGACCATTGTCTAGTCATTGAGGATGATCCTGAAGATCCGCTGGTTCAATACCAGGAATACTGGGTCGAGATGTCATCACTATTCTCAGACTTGCTGGCCCAGATCGGTTTTATTTACTGTCCTGGTGAGATTATGTGCCGCAATCCGATATGGCGAAAAAGCCTCAAGGAGTGGCAGCAACAGATTCAGTATTGGGTCGATCACCAGGTGAATAACCTGGGCCGCTTTGCCACCCTGCTGTTCGATGCCTACCCGATCTACGGAGATATTTCCCTCTTTCACAAACTCAACGATTTCTCATTCGACATTCTCAGCCGTCATCATGAGATCCATAGAGTGATGTTTGAAGAAGAGGGCAGCCATCAGGTGCCTCTCGGCTTTCTTGGACGTTTTATCACCGAGAAGAGCGGCGAACACCGTGGTGAGTTCGAGATGAAGCGAAGCGGTCTGATCTTTATTATCGAGTCGGTGCGCATCCTGGCGCTTCGTAATAAAATCAGGGAGACTTCAACACTGAAACGGATTAAGAAACTGGTGGAAGGGGGATTTATTCACAGTGATGACGGTGAGTATTTCGAAGCGGCCTACCTGATCCTGCTGCACCTTGCACTTACCGCTCAGATAGACAAAATCAAGCAAGGTAAAAAACCTGATACCTTCATCAATCCAAATGACCTCTCACAACGAAGGCGTCGGACACTCAGACACGCCTTTGAAGCGGTAACCAGCCTTCAGGATCTGGTGGCCGCCGAATTCGGTGAACTGGTTTTATAAGATCAGTTTCGGGTTTCAGTCAGAAAGACAAACAACTCTGCACTAATTGCCCAGTGCAGTCGATAGTGCTGTAGCTTTGTACGACCTGATTGACAGATTATAGTACAGGCTATATCTGTCCACTTGTTCATACAAATGGAATAAATGGAATCCACCCCAACCTGAGCCGAAGTGTATTCGATAGTGCTGTAGCTTTGTGCAATCTGATCGGTAGATTATAGTATGGACTATATCTGCCGTTCAGATTGCACAAAGATGCAGTGCTAGCGGATACACTCCCTACTTATGCATTCGCTGCTTTTTATCCTCCTCCTCAACCTTTAGAAGCCTCTCGCTCTCCGGTTTGGCCAGTTCCTTCTGCAGATAGATTGCGCGGTCTCTGACCTGTGGCTGCTTTTTGGAAATGTTTCTCATGAATCGCCATAAAAAACTGGGACCTTCAACGGCTTTATCATCGATTGAAAGCGCCTTTTTGTAATCGATAAGCGCTTTTTCATGCTGGCCGGTTTTATCGTATAAAATCCCTCGATCAGCCCAGACAACCGCATTGTTGGGATCAAGCTCGATGGCCCGATTTAATGCCCCTAAGGCGTCATCAAACCGTTTTTGCTGCATATAGGTAATACCCAACCCTAAATGGGCATACACATGATCCTTGTTTTTATCAAGGGCCTTTTTGAATTCCTGTTCCGCATCTGCATACCGCTTGTCTTCCAGCCGGTAATTACCGGTTTTGACAAACCGATCACCGGGGACATCCTCCGGCCCTAACCGCCAGTAAAGTACAATAGCGACTACGAAAACGAAAACCGTCAGTGCAATCCGCGCTTTAGTTGTGTCTTTAAGTTGCCCTTCCATATCAACCTGCCCCTCCGCTTATAAAGCGGAACAAAATAATTTTATTGTAAATAAAGGCAAAGGTCATGGCCACACCCGCTGCAATAAGATAGGTTTTCTTCCGTAATTTTGCAGTTTCCTCTTCGGTTAATTCCCTGTTAAATTTGCGCTGATTCCTATTGATGGCAAGTGAGAGCATGAATTTCCTTAAAGGAAAATAGAGCAGAATCCCAAAAACTATTGAGGTTATTCCGTACCAGAGCGACATAGTTCAATCCTTCTCAAACAAATTAAAACCATAAAAATCCGACAATAACGTCCGGATTCAACATAAGCATTCCCAGGAGTCTCTGATTTTCACAGGCATGACATTCACGCTATAGCAAAACCTACCTGGTAAGTCAAAACCTATTTGATCAGTCGTGACAGTGAAAAACAGAGACTCCTGGGAATACCTAAAAAAAAGGCTTCGGGGTTAAAACCCCGAAGCCTCTATTTATACTACCTGTCAGTAACTATGACTATTTTTCAGCTTCTGCTTTTTTCAGGTCACGGTCACCGATGTCATCCAAGAGGGCGACAATTTCCTTTTCAGGCAGTGTGGACATTTCCTGCTTGTAGGCAAGCATCCACATCATAGCCACACCAAGAGCCCACCAGATGATCTGCCATACCCAGATGGACGGCATACCGAAGATCCAGGTGGTAGCATCGTTGGGGTTACCAAAAATGGTATTACCAATAACAGCGCCCGGTCCAATAGCGAAGATGAACCAGATAATGGTGAGTACCCAAGCGATGGGAACGAAGCTCTTCTTCTCAGGAGAAAGACCAACATGCTCCTGAAGATAATCATGGAACTTCATCTTATGGGCATAATCTTCTTTATTCTGGGTGAACGATGAAATAATCAGCGCAGAACCCAGGTTGAAGAAGATACCCCAGAAGGCGGAGTGCATGGTCAACGGCCAGCGACCCCATGCCTCAATACCGAACCAGGCTGTACCGATGGACTCGGTGCAGGTTACGGCTATAAGTCCAAGAATCATACCAACGGTGATACCCTGACGGGTCAGCCATGGCCACCAGCAGATACCGATCAATGCCGGCCACATCTGGAAACCATAGGCAACCGCCAGGCCACCCAGAAGAACCAGAGCGTCTTTAGATGTGGTGGCAACAACCAGCGCCAGACCACAGATCACAACAACACCGATACGACCGAACAGTTTCTGGGTCGCATGCGAAGCATTGGGATTGATAAAACGCTTATACAGGTCACGGGTCAACATACCGCCGGCTGTGGACATGTAAGCTGAACCGGTGGACTGCATTGCGGCAAGCGCACAGACTGCCAGCAGACCAACCAGCCATGGAGCCGTATCAGACAGCAGGTGGATGAGCGCCGGAACGATCATACCCTGCTTACCGGGGCTCTTCATAATATCGCCACCGATATTAATAAGATCCGGATAACCTGCCTTAATCATCAGCGGGTCAGCTCCGATCAGGTGAGCACCCATACCCTGAATAGCGGTGAACACGATGAGGATAAGACCAATACCGAATGAAGACGCCCAGACCTGCTGCGGAGCAAACGGTCTCGGGTTCTTGTTGGTAAAGGACCACATGGTGAATGCAGGGGCGGAATGAATACCCATCAGTGCGAACATATAGGTCAGACACATCATACCGGTCCAGGCGCCACCAACCGCCTTTGTTCCAGCCGGTATGAACTGTATCACACCTGGGATGGCTATATAATGACTATAGCCGTCCGGCGTTCTTTTTGGATCAAGCTCCGCCAATTTAGCGATACCCTGCTGCAGTTCGCCCCAACCGCCGACGTAGGACAGTGTGATGATACCGATGGCCAGGATACCTCCCGCCAGCAGTACACACTGAACAGTATCAACATAGGCGACAGCCCGCATACCTCCAGATGCAACGTACAGAATAACAACCAGAGACAGCAGCCACATACCTGTTTCAACGCCCATGAGACCATCTGTCAAAACGTTGAACAGAAAACCGGAAGCGCGAAGCTGCAGACCAAGGTAAGGTACGGAAAAGATCAGGGCGACGAGAACCGTCAGAATCCTGATGGCGTCGGATTTGTAGTACTCACAGTACATCTCACCGGGAGTAACGAAACCGAAACGTTTTCCTAGTACCCACTGCCTTTTGAGGAACATGACACCGGTGAACGGGATGGTAATTGCGTAAAATGATGCATACGCGTACTGAAAACCGTCACGATAAACCAGACCGGGATGCCCCATGAACGTCCAGCCGGAGAAGCTGGTCGCGGTTGCGGCAAGGACGAAAACCCACAGAGGAATTGTTCGTCCGGCGACGAAATAGTCGGATGCCGTTTTCGAAATCATTGCGCCCTTAATCCCCCAAAAGACGCAATACGCCCAGTACATCACTACAAATACGAATAACCAAACTGTTGCTGTTGTCAAAATCGTCCTCCCTTAGTTCAGTGAATATTCACCGGTACGTTTTGCCTTCCTCCGGCTACCCTTCATAACCAGACATACCAGCCATTTCCCAACGACTACGACATTGTAACACTACGACTTACTTTCTTCAGATACTAGCTATAATTTTTTTGATAATTAATTGCAAGAAAAATGAACACAAATTTTATTGATGAGACATTACAGAAAAAGTGAAATAACGCCTTGTTTTCTATGCACTCCGTTTAATCTTTACCCTCTTGTTTCCTTGGGTTTCAGAACCTCTTTCTTCTCACTTTACCGGCCTTTAACAACTCATGTAAATTTCGCAATTTCCCTGAGTTCAGCAAGGTCGACCGATTATATTTTCTGACCAGATAAAGGAAAAGATAGGCCGCCTGCAGAGCATCTTCAAAGCTATTATGAACACTGTAATCCGGCAGGCCAAATTCTTTTGAAAGATCATATAAATTATAGCTGTGAGCCATGGATTCATCTTCATGAAACTCTTCCAGCATCGCTTTTTTATACTGTATGGCCATTACCATAGTGTCGACGACCGGATTGGCCAGCCTGCCTCCATACAGCTTCCTGGTTGCCATATCCAGAAAATCCATATCCAGGCCGACGTAATGACCAACCAACACAGAATCCCCGACGAATTCGATAAATTCAGGCATCACCTCTTCAAGAGGCCTTGCCTTTTTCAGCTGTTCGGGAGTAATCCGATGAATGAGGACAGCGTCCGTATGATCCTTCCGTTCTGGTTGAATGAATTCGTCGAACGGCTCCGCCAGCTCAATTCGCAGGTTCCTGATGCGAACAGCGCCGATTGAAACGATCTCATCCTGGTGTTTGTTTAACCCGGTCAGCTCTGAATCGAACACCACAAAAGTACATTCCGATAATTTTTTTAATTTATCGGACCGATGAAACTGCTGCCTGTTTTTTTCAATTAATGGATGAGGCTTTGTAAACCAGGATCCTGGATTAAAGCTGTCAAACATGATCCTGAATCCGTGACAGAAATTGCCTCTCAACAAGTAACTGTTTAATATAATTCAAAATAACAGACCTCCCTGTAGTGGTTTTACCCTCGAACATTATTGCGCCCTTTGGGGCATCACGGTTTCAGGATGATTACATGACCGGAAACAGTTTCAGAAGAACGCCATACATCCCCTCAATGATCGAAAACGCTTCCTTGAGCATTCTTCTTTCCAGCTCAGAAAGCTTGGATGGAGCAAGATAGTTATCCGGCAATACCCCGTTTTCGATCTGCTCAAGCTGATGAACGAGCCGGAGCTGCACCTGGAGTTCATACGAGTCAATCGCCGATGCGATCAACTCGTTATCGACAAAGCCGCCACCGCCCAGGGCCTGCAGCCTGGCTATGGTATTAGTCTCGCGGATTCCGTATCTCAAGGCAAGAATCCGGGCAAAATCAACATAGGGGACGATACCGCTCAGCTTGATATCGAGCTGGTTTTTGTGCTTTCCGTCGCGCTGGACAATGAAGTTATTGAAAAAAGAAAGCGGTATCCGATTCGAAGTCGTTTTTCGTGTCAGATGGAATGTCAGCACCCGATTCTTCTGGGCCAACTCAATGACGTGATCACGCAGTCTAGTGACCAGAGAGTCCTCCCCGTAACCGCACCTGAAATCGAAGAACAGTGAACCGCAATTGAGTTCGTTATCCTCCGGCGATACGGAACATTTAGAAAAATAGTCCTTCCATGTAGAGATAGGTTGGCACCATTTGGAATTGCAAGCCATTACCTCCTGGGGACAGAGAGGGTAACCACAATTGACCAGATTATCGATAGCTCTCTTTCCAAACTCTTGAAAGTAGCGCTTTGCTTCCTCGGATTTCTTCTCATCCTGAGGGTCTTCATAAATGATCCCGTTGTCCTGATCGGTCTTAAAAGTCTGCTCTCTCCGCCCCTCACTGCCAAACAGCAGCCAGGCAAATTTCACCGGCGGCGGTCCTATCTCTTTTTCCAGCAAAGTAAGCATACGGGAAACAATCTGATCATTAAGAATTGAGATCATCCGCGTGATCTTGCTGGCCTTGCCCCCTTCTCTTAGCAGGTTGTGGACCATTTCCGGTATCTTTTGAGCTAGCGAATAAAGACCGACAACATTCTGCTGAGAGACAATCTCTTTGAATAAATAGAAGGGCGAGTTTCCCTGAAGAACAGTAATATCGTGGGTGGTGATCACTCCGATTATAATACCGGCCCGCTCAACGGCCAGATGATGGATACCGGTTGACATCATTTTCAGCAGCACATCAAAGCAGATTGTCTCCGATGAAACACTGAGCACCGGGCTGCTCATAATGGTGGAAACACTCTCTCGGTAATCGAGTCCTTCCGAAACCACCTTGGAACGAAGGTCCCTGTCGGTGATGATTCCAACGATATTCTTTTTATCATTCGGATCACGAATGAGAAGCGAGCCGATCCCGTAGTGAGCCATAGCCTTGGCTGCCTCCTGGATTGTGGATGAGGCAGAGACGGTCCTTAATTCCTTGACCAGGGCTTCGGCTTTGATGGAAAAGAGGTAGAGATCCTCCATTGACCGTCGAGCGACCTTATGATGCCTGAGTTCCCGGTAAGCGGTTTGAACGATCTTGTCTGAAAAACTCTTGAGAAAATAGCGGGAAAAGGCGGGCCGGCTTTCAACCAGCTCCAGGAAAATCTCTTTAGGCAGAAGGTAGCAGAATGTGTCTTCAATAGTCTCGATATTCAAATTGGCCTTTGTTCCCCGGATACTTCCCAAGGCTCCGATTGCCGATCCTTCGCCCCTGTAATCCTTCAGGGTCACTTCACCTTCATCGTCAACGATAAAGGCCCTCACACCTCCCTTCTGTATAAGAAAGATATGGGTGATTTCCGTCTCATCGACGGTAAGAAGCCTGGTTCCTTTGGGAAAGAAATCGATCCGGCAATGGCGGGCAATACTGTTTAAGGTATCGTCGTCCAGCTCATTGAACGGTATGGTTGCCTTAAAAAAGGCAATTGATGCCTCCGGCGCAACTTTATGAACAGCTTTATTGAGATCAAGGGTAACCCCTTTGGGTTGAACATCCGGGTTTTTCATGGTCTTCCACCCTTACTCCATGGGAAACTGCAAAACCGTAATTTAAGCCTGAATCCCAGAGCATTCGATAGTGCTCTATGATTGATTTAACCATCCAATAATAGTGAACTATATCGGGTGATAAAATCAATCATAGATGCAGTGCTGGCGGATGCTCACGGATTCAGGTACAGGTGAATTCGAGAACAACTGGCATAGTTCCCAAAAACCGGAAGAACCGGAGGATTCCCGTTCTTACGGATCATCTCATTATTTAGTGTCCAGAGCTTTTTTACCGGCAATCAGATCATCGACGACTCCTGGCTCAGCAAGAGTGGATGTATAACCGAAATTCTCAAAATAATTTGCGGCAATTTTTCTGAGTACCCGGCGCATAATTTTGCCCGAACGTGTTTTCGGCAATCCTGGAGCATACTGGATGGCATCTGGCGAGGCAATCGGTCCGACCTCCTTTCGCACATGGGTCCTGAGCTCGCCCAGCAGCTTATCGGTCATAGCCACACCCTTATTTACCGTGGCAAAGGCATAGATCGCCTGCCCTTTAACGGGATGCGGCATACCGACAACGGCCGCTTCGGCAACATTAGGGTGGGAGACAAGCGCGGATTCGACCTCGGCAGTTCCCAACCGATGGCCGGAGACATTGATAACATATCGTCAGTCGTGCTCATTCGTCTATCCTTCTCAAACGGTTTCGGTTGATCGAATCCGCCGAAGGCTAGCTGGAATTATTCTCCAGTATACTCTTCTACTTGCTGCAAAACTCTTTATGATAATCATCTATTTTCTTGTAACACTATAACATACTGTAAAAGATGCTCTTTCTGTCAAGCTAAAATAACTTAAGCAATACATCAATATCCTTTATGATTTTCTTTCTTTTATAGAACAAAATCCCTCTTGCAGGTACCCTGGGTTTGCTAACTCCTTGTCATCCATTAAAACCTTGCCGAGCCAGCCTTTCTCATCACGCTTTCAAGAGTGCTTTTAGTAGAAATCAATTATCCTAAGCGCGATAGATCAATTATTTTGAAATGTATTATCAGTTTATATTTTATTGACAAAGGGCTGTTGGTGATTTTACATTTCAATCAATCAACACCATGCAGGATGAGGAGATGCAGCACTATCTAACTTTTTCAGCACTCATTGTCCTTACAATGATACCTGCAAAGCGACAGTGAAAGCTTAATCGTCCTTAAAAAAAGTGCATCCATGAATCTCCCTGGAAACCAAGCTGAAAATGATCTTAGACAAACTATAATCCAACTGCACTGCTGACTTGCGGTTACCCGGAACCGGCGAATACTTACATCCAATGACAGACCAACAAGCTACTCTTTACTCCGTTACCTTTCTTCCGGTCAACAGGACCGTTCAACTGGCACCCGATGAAACTCTGATCCAGGGCGCCCGACAGGTCGGCATCCACATCAATGCCAGCTGTGGCGGCAATGGAGTATGCGGTAAATGTCTGGTCGTTGTCGAGAGTGGTGAGATCACAGGCGGCAAAAGCGAAAAACTGTCCAAGGGCGACTATGACGCCGGACAGCGCCAGGCCTGCACTGCGGTTGCCGCGAGCGATGCCGTTGTTCTCATCCCCGAGATGACCGGTTCAAAAGAGGGTGTACTTACTCTGGATATCCCTGTTCGGCGCCGGGCCCAAATGCACATATTCAATGTTGACCATCTAAAAG
>CAZUUJ010000057.1:0-24111 GCA_964623625.1 uncultured Desulfocapsaceae bacterium | reverse complement strand
CCGGTTTAAACGGATGCATGGCCCGGGGGATTGTATTCTGGGCCTTTTCACAGGCATCCCAGTAGTCCTGCAGAACCTGCTCGCTCAAACCGTCATGCTTGATCTTCCCTTTTCTCAGTAAAACAACCCGGTCGCAGATGGCGGACACATCTCCCAGATTATGGGTTGCCAGAATGATGGTCTTACCCTCTTTGATAAACTGTTTTGCCCGTGCCAGGCATTGGCGCTGGAAGACCAGATCGCCGACGGACAGAATCTCATCCATCAGCAGAATATCAAAATCCATGTGCATGGCAATGGAAAAACCAAGCCGGATGATCATACCGGAAGAATAGGTCTGGATGGGACTGTCGATATATTTTCCAAGACCGGAAAACTCGATGATCTTATCCAGCCTCTTCTTTATCTCACTTCTGTTCAGACCATGCAGGGCGCCTTTTAAAAAGATATTCTGCACACCGGTGAGTCTTGGGTGCAGGCCGCTCTGAACGTCAAGCACCATTGATAGCCGTCCGTTGACCTGAATGGTGCCCGAACTCGGCTCAATGATCCCGGCCAGCAGCCGAAGCAGAGTAGATTTACCCGACCCGTTTCGGCCGATAAATCCAACACAGGTTCCCGGATCAATAGTAAGATTGATATTCTCAAGGGCCTGCCACACATTTTCGGAAGCTTCCATTTTTTGCCTGCCGAAAAGCAGCTTAAACAGCAGTTTTTTCCTGGAAGGATAGGACAGATAATATTTCGATACATTCTGAATACGGATCTGTGCCATATTACACCCAGTCGACAATTTCCCTATGGGTGCGCTGATAGAAGAAAAAGCCGATCAGCAGCGACAGGGTGGTGAAAAAGGCAAATCCGCAAAGAGTTTCTATATTTGGAATTCGTTGAAACAATAAGATATCCCGATAGATCTGGGTCAGACTGACCAACGGATTAAACCATGGAGACTGAAGGAACACCGGCAGTTTTTCCAGGGGAAAAACGATGGGGGAGGAAAAAAACCAGATGGTCAGCATGGCGGCGGTCAAATGGGTAATGTCCCTGATAAAGACGGTCACCGTCGACACCAGCAGACTCAACCCTATAATAAACAGCATTTGCATGGGCAGCAGCACAACAAGCAGAAGTGCGTGGTAATCCGGTAATCCCGAAAGAACGGATTTGACGACAAAATAGACACAAACTGCCATGACACCTGATCCTGTGGCCGACACAACCAGATGAAGCGGCAAGATGTAGAGCGGCATTGCATGATGACGGATCAGATGGGCATAGTCGATGAGCACGTTGGTGCTGCGCTGCAGTGATTCCTGCAGGACAAACCAGGGCAGCATACCGGCAAAGACATAGAGTCCGAAGTTGACAGGATTGCCGGTTATCGGATCAGAGGAGGAGACAACCGATGAAAAAATAAAAACGTAGATGCCTGCCAGAATAAGCGGCTTGATCCAGGACCAGAGAAAACCCAGCACCGAGTCCATGTACTGGGTTCGGAAATCATGAACAGCCAGGGTGAGTATCAGGTTCTGGTGCTTCATTGATTGATCTGTTCCGTGGTGAGATTGTTCAATAATTCTCCATACTCTCCGATCAGCCGATCATATCCATCGGCATCGCCGTACAACTCCCGGATCAGCTCGTTTTTCTCCCCGTAGCGGTAGAATTCTTTAGACTGGTCATCCCGCAGATAGGCGAACCTCCGCTTGGTCTCAATTAAAGCAACTTCCCGGTGTGGAAAGACCTGCTCACCGATTTCCAGAAACTCAAGGATCCTGGATATAACCAGTTGCGGTTGGAGAAGGAGGTCCTCAAAAAAGACGGTTAGGGTCTGATCCTTACCACAGAAGAACCTTCCGGCTTCAACATAACTCTGCCAGAGATCCAGACAACCGGGAAGCGTTTGACAGCGCCGGGAGTAGTGGGGATCATTCTGACCGAACCGTCTTGTTGTTTCACGCCGCCACAGGCTCACCGCCACATCAATACCGTTTCGAATAACATGAATCACCTTGCTCTTCGGGAAAATACTTTGCCATACCGGCAAGGTGAAAGAATTTCTCGGATCTTTCCAGCCCCACATGGAAGAGAGGCTGCCGTCGACCTCCTGGTCCCTTTTTTGATAATACTCAAGAAGATTGATCACATATTGTTGGGCCAGATGCAGACTCTTTGGATCCTGTAGGGTTGATTGCAGTTTTTCCGGATTGTCCCAGTCAACCTCTCCCTGCCTGAACAGGTTTTCATTGACGGCCTGAAAGAACAGCGACTCGTTATGCTCATCCTTATCCCATCCGAAAAAAACACCGCACTCTTCCAGAAGAAGACTGACCAGACTGGTGCCGGATCGGTGCATGCCGATGATGATGACAGGCGGTATGGTTTCCCCTGTCATTTCAACTATGGACTGATGCTCTATGCTCATACAGGTATCAGGTGTTCTTTTTTTCTGGATCTATTTTTTCCAGTCTACATTTATCAGCATCTACAATTTTTCTCCAGGATAAAACTTTGGAATTCCTTACTCAATTGGTTTCTACCTGATTCTGCTAACCAGACACCCGCTATGTTACATCTGGACAAAGAAAAATACATTGATTATGAAAATAGTACAGATTCGCTGGATCGCCTGAAAAAGAAAGACCATACCCTTCTCACGCAAGTCATTGTTCTGCTTTATAATGACGAAATATTCTTTAGAGATTACACTAACAACCTCAAAACAAACTGCCGAACTAAAGAAGTAAAAATAACATCCTCATGAGCAATTCGTTACCGGAAAAACATTCTGTAACCCTTGCCATTCCCTGCTTTAACGCGGAATCCTATATCAAGCAGGCATTGGATTCAATATCCATTCAGACCGTTTTACCCGATGAGATCCTCATCATCGATGACGGCTCCCATGACAGAACAGCCGAGATTGCCAGACAATTCCCCAAAGTCCGCCTGATCAGCCACGAACACAACAGCGGAATAGCCGCCTCCAGAAATACAGCCTGGCAATCAACCAAGAACGACATCCTGATTTACATGGATGCCGACGGCATCGCCGATCCATACTATATTGAAAAGATGCTCATCCCCTACAGCGATGACCGGGTTGCCGGCGTCTGCGGACACGGAATCGAAGCGATCCAGGAGAATATCTATGATCTCTGGCGCAAGGAAATCCTGTTCCAGCACTGGGGTGACAAATCACGAGATGAGATCTATTTTCTTTTCGGCTTATGCTCCTCATATCGGCCAAAAGTGCTCAAGGAATTAGGCGGCTTTGATCCGCTGTTTAAAATCAGCGGTGAAGACATGGATATGGGATTCAGAATTCTGGCCGCCGGATACAGACTGGCCTACGCCCATGATGCCATTATCCACCATCAGCGTCGTGATGATAAAGAGTCCATTACCAAAATGGCTTACCGCCACTGCTTCTGGGGTTTTCTTGCCCAACGGAAGAACGGGACAACGCTGAATAAAATCCCGTTTACAGCTTCGATGACGACATTATGCCGTCATCTGTTTGTAAATGGGTGTTTAAAAGGACAGATACGTTTCACTTATCTATCGATCAGGCTGCACCTTCTCATGGCAAAAGCATGGCTTGATGCCCGAAGCAGTTATAGCAAAATGGTTAATCAGAATATCGTACCTGCCGAGCAGAGCTGGGAGGGACACATAAACCCGTAATTCCATGAATATTCTGAATCTTTTCTTCTTTATCTGTTTTTCAATCTGTGTAATTGGCCTTGTTCTGCATTCCTTTTTTACACTCTATTTGAGACTTGCCATCAGACGTAATTCCCGGCAAAAGCCGACCGAGTGTTCCGGTCAGCCGGATAGAGCGCTGTCATTTCTTCATGTCATTCAACTGCCGGTTTTCAACGAAGACCCGGAGATGGTCAAAGGGCTGATCGATTCGGCTTGTGAACTGGACTATCCACCCGATAAGCTGGTCATTCAACTGCTTGACGACTCCGATTCAGAACCGATCTCGGCCGCCATCAGGCAACATATTGAACAGATACGGGACAACTCTCCCAACCTACAACTCCTGTACCTGCATCGACCGGATAGAGTTGATTACAAGGCCGGTAATCTGAATTACGGCCTTGAGGAATTGAAAAAATTACTAACCAAGAAAAATGAGTGGCAGCCGCAACGATTTATCATTTCCATTTTCGATGCCGATTATCAAATACCTGCCGACTACTGCAAAAGAATTGAACCTCACTTTCGACGTGACAAGGTTGGTATCGTCCAGACCTACACTTCTTTTCGCAATTCTGATATCAACGATCACACCAGAGCCCAGACGATTTTTGGAGATAACATGCACCTTGATGAGTTATCAACCCGGGCAAGGGCAGGTCAACTCTCAATATTCCGCGGCTCGGCAGGCAGCCTCAGGCTTTCAACTCTGTTGGAGTCGGGTTGCTGGCAGGGTGATACTCAAATAGAGGATGTTGATCTGAGCTTCCTGGCTCAGTGCAACGGCTGGAAAGTGATCTATGACGATACAATTATCAGCACCAGCCTGCTGCCGGAGAGTTATAACGGTTACAAGCTTCAACAGCGTTCCTGGATGAAAGGCCTTATGGAGGTTATGCGGAAACGGCTCGGGCAGGTAGTAACCTCGGACAATCTTTCCTTCGGCCAAAAAATTATCGGCGCCGACTTCTTCCTCATCCTCTGCTTACAGGCCACATTTATTATTATTGCTCACCTGACACTGATTCCCGCCTATTATTTCTGGTGTTCTTTCAGTAGTTCAACAGTGTTAAACACGGTTTTTCTCCTTGTGCTGGCTTTTTTAGTTCTTACCCATATTCCTTTTTTCATCCGTGAAGCAGATAACAAACTGCTAGAGCCCAAAATGGACTCTGCTGAAGATACCAAAACGCTGCGAACCGGTCTCTTTGCCTTCGGCCTGATGACAGCCATGTTTGCAACCCTGTTTTATGGGTGTATGGAGGGGTTGCTGGGAACAGCGGTCCATCGAGACCGAACCAGCAAAGGAAATCAGGATGGGGCGATACAAGAAGCCGCTGTAATCCCGGTCAGCTCAATTGCTACTTTAAGAAGAATCAACTTCCTGGAACTCTTTATGGCCTTGTACAGCCTGGGTTTTGTTATTTGGGCTTTTTATGCTCATGAATTTCTGTTGGCAGCAGTTTTTTCAACCCTGGCCATTATTTATCCGCTTAATTATCTCATATCAGCAGTTATTTTGAGAAAAGTCTCCACCAAATAATCTTCCAAATCCACAGACCTACAACTAAAGTCATATGCTATACGCATGTTTGTATACTCATGCCGTAATGAGTTTGGCTGAATTTGGCTGAATTTGTAATCCTTACAATTGATCATATTTATCAAAAAGAAAAATTGTTTTTTCACCGGATAAATAAAAAATTAGATTGATAAAAATCAACCCTGATATGGGAAATTACGGAAAAATAGCCTGCAAAACCACAATGTGGATATAAAGAAGCTATCTGAGGTGCACATTGAAAAAATTACAAAAAATTCCGCAGGTGGATGTATGGAAGCATTGGATGAGAGTTGAAAATCATAATAAATTGGATTTCCGTAGTGATATTCGAGGTCCGCTCCCGGAAGACTTGTCTTGGTATCTTGCTGAAATTGAAGAGAAGGATCTCAACCAACTTTTCATAATTTCGTCTGCCGACTGGACGGATATTTCTGCAGGAACATTTCGAGTAATTGATGTCGTCAATCGTTTGTATTTCCAATCAAGTTTAGATGATACTCAACGCATTAGGAAGGACATACAGGAGAAAATAAAATTTCTTGACTCTGGAGGGGTATTTGACACCAAGCTTATTGCAGTTACAAATTGCCCAGAATTAAAAGGTCCTTTTACTTTTATTGAAGGAAATCGGCGTTCCGTGGCTTTATATGAAAGAATGAATATAGTTGGGTGCCAAATTTTTGTAGGAACCTCTCCCGAAATTAAAAACTACAAATGGGCTCAGAAATCATTCTTACTTTGAAGGTTAGCCAAATATTACTGATAACATCGGTATTCAGTGGAGCGCAAAAAGCGAGCGCCCACTGATGCCGGGTGTTATGTGAAAAGGTATAGACGGATATTAGTTGGAAATACTATGGAACTGGAAATCACTATACATAGTGATCATAAATATCTTGAAATAGTAACCAGAGGTGTCTTGGATAAAGAGAGCTCAATGGAGATGGTAATAGTAATTTCAAAAACAATGAGACGCCATAGATTAAAAAGGCATTAATCGATCATCGAAATATAAGCGATGCCTCTGGAGAAACATTAGATGTATATAAACGACCAGAACTATTGCGAATGATCGGGGTGATATTTAAAATAGAAATAGCTGAAATTATCAATCCGAATCATTTTATGTTTTTTAGATTTTTAGAAACTGTGTGTATAAATCGAGGTTTCAAATTTGCGCTCTTTTATGAAAGACAAGAAGCGTTGGAATGGCTTCTGGATTAATTGAATCGTAACAACCTATAAAAAAGGGGACAGATTAATTTTAATTGCTGTTTGGTCTTGTATTTTATACGACAAAGTATGCCCAGATCAGCCAGAATAGTCTTACAAAACACACCTCACCATATTGTACAACGGGGTCATAATCGGCAATCCGTATTTGTAACCGATGATGATTACAAATTTTATCGAGATAGCCTCATATATTTCAAACAGGAATTTGGTTGTTAAGTTTACGCTTGCTGCTTGATGACCAACCATGTGCACCTTATCATTGATCGTGGAGAAAAATCAGAATCCCTCGCATTAATCATGAAGCGAGTAGCGGGTAGGCAGACCCGTTATGTTAATAAACTTGAGAAGCGGACTGGAACTATTTGGGAAGGCCGCTATAAGTCCAGTGCAATATCTTCTAAGGATTATCTGCCGGCTTGTTGCCGATATGTTAAACTTAATCCTCTTGGTGCCGGGATGGTAACAGACCCGGCAGACTATTAATGGTCAAGTTACAGGTCAAAAGTACTGAGAGAAAATGATCCGGTGGTTGACATCCCACCATTCTACTTTTCAATGGGAAGTACCGACATAGAAAAGCAAATGGCTTATGCCGAGTATGTTTTAGATACAATTCCAGGCTATGAAATCAAACTGATAAGAGACGCTCTTCAAAGAGGACAGTTGACCGGCGACGACAGGTTTCGGAAAGAAATTGAAAAGAAGTTTGGTATTCGAATATCAAATAAGAAACAGGGTCGTCCTAGAAAAGATAAATAATTCTGTCTCACTTTCTTTTTTTAATATGGATATAAAAGAACAATCAATATTGCTTAGACCAGCAAAACCGGAATTTGGTGAAGGTTTACAATTCGCTCATTACCTCGATCAGGCTGCAGAAGGATTTTTCCGAGTTATGCTGGGCCGTGCATCAGAAAGCATTATAGCTACTGCATTCATCGATTCAAACCACACACTCTCCCATGAGAATGTGATATTTGTTGAGGTTGAAACTAAGATAGTTGGTATGAGTTCAACATTTACAGAAAGACAACATCGGATGTTTTCTGATGAGCCATTGCGACGGGCCGCGAAAAGAAATGCTATTCGACTGAAGCTAGTGCGGACCCTTTTTGCACCAGTATGGCGTATCCTTGAGACTATCCCCGAGGGTGATTTCTACATACAGGGAATCGCTGTCGAACCGGAACTTAGAGGAGCAGGTATTGGCTCACTTCTCATGAACGACATTGAGGATCGTGCCAGAGCGAGCGAATCAAACAGACTAAGTTTAGATGTTTCAGCAAAAAATGATGGTGCGAGGAGATTTTACAAACGGCTTAGAATGGTCGATTTTTCGACTTGGCCAAATTCAAAATTTCTTCCAACTGTGTTTATTAGAATGGCTAAATACCTGTAATATTTTTATCTAAACAGCCTAACAAGCACATATAACCGCCTTTACCCGCCACTCCTTCGTCGCTATGGGCAAAGCGAAAGCGGGTGATGCTGGTGTTAGGCACCAGAAAAAATGAATCCTGAAGTAGAAAATTATATAAAGTCAGTTCCCATTGAGAGAAGTGAACGGTTCAATACGCTTCATTTACTAATTATTGAGCTCTACCCCGCGGCCATTGTAGATATGAGCTACAAAATGCCAACATATAAGGTTGGTGAAGGCTGGGTGGCACTGGCAAATCAGAAGAGTTATATTTCGTTGTACACATGTGGCTACCATCATATTGAATCATTTATAGAAAAACATCCAAACATAAAAACCGGGAAAGGATGCATAAATTTCAAAGATAAAGATACGTTGCCAATTAAAGATATCAAAAAAGTGATCAAGCATGCCATTGAGCACCCAAAACAGGAACACCTACGCTAGCCAGCCAAAACACCAAATGCATAAGGTCGGGCTTTTTCGCCGATTTTTTTGTTATATAAGTCAGGCTTTCCTGCAGAATAAAGTTACATATCCGATGGAATACAAGATATTTGCTGTGGAAATGAGATGAATCCGGAGAAAACCAGACAGATTTATGAGCGACCGGACTACAAAGCCATTGACGGATGGTTTTCCGACGAGGCAGCTCTTCTGTTTGCCTGGATTGATGAGATCCATGAAACAGAAAATATCATTGGCAACATTTTTGAGGTTGGCTGTCATCATGGTAAGAGCACCGTGTTTCTAAGCGCTCTGCTCCGAAACCAAGAGATACTAATGGTATGCGACATTTTTGACGATCAAGAGTTGAATCCTTCGACTTCAGGGTGTGGAGATTACACGATATTTCAAAACAATATGGCGTCCGTCGGTGCAAGTGGCGTGCTCAGGAGGATGAAAGTATTTCAGCAGCGTTCCGACACCCTCAAAGTAGAAGATATTGGTGATCGGTATCGCTTCTTCCATATAGACGGAGGTCACAATTGTGATGAAACGTTGTACGATCTGAGGTTAGCATCTCAAGCCACAATTGGAAATGGTGTCATTGTGCTGGACGATCCATTCAGGCCTGAGTGGCCGGGAGTTACCGAAGCGTTGATTCGTTTCCTCGATGAGTGTAACCGGTTTCGTGCCATAATTGTCAGCTTCAACAAGCTCGTGCTGGTACGACACGATCATGTTGACTTGTACCTTCAGGGCATCCGACCCGAAGGTATAAGTAAAGCTCCGGCATTAGATCGTGATCAAGCCTTCAGATTAGACGAAGGCTGGTACAAAAAACAGCTGCCATTTCTTGGCTATCCGTTGCTGATATACTTTCAGTAACGTACGGGAATATGAGGTAAACCCTGCTTACGGCCGATAGCAGCCGACCCGGTGATCACTCACATCACCCTAAAAGCAAGGGGGGGACAGCGATATTACTATTCTCCAAGAATAGTGGATCAGTCGCTGTTATGTGGATAAACAGACAACCCTTCCTGTTCCAGCCTGCAGCGGCATAATGCTGCCAGGGCCATTGCTGTCGGTATGGCCTGGGACTTCCAGTAAAAGCCCAGATCTTTATCAAATGTCCAACAGAACATAGCCTTCGGCCAACTGCCGTTTTTCGGGTTCTGCCGCCTTTCCAGCCATTGGCATGCTTGGTCGAATAGCGGGCCGCTGCGGCCGCAATAGGCCAAAGAAAGAAGAGCAAGAGATGTGGAATAATAGGGGAATTCCCCTTTCCAGTGAGCCAGACCATCCGGGCCGACAATAGCCTGTTCTTCAATTTCATCGGCGAGTTGCTCTGCTACAGGTCCAAATTCTGCCACACCGCCATATCGATATGCGTGTGTGACAAAATAGTGGGTTGACAAATCATCTGGATAATACAGGCTGATATTTTTACTGCACTTGTGAAGTCCGGCTTCAATAGCCTTTGTAATCAGACGGATTGCCTCTTCAACACCGGGGAGATCGAGTCTTCCATAACGGCCAAGTGCTGCCACCACATTGGCATTAACACACAGATCAACATCATTGACAATCTTCCGCTCAGGAGTACCAGCAAACCAGGTAAGAAAACCACCTGTGGGCTTATGCCGCCATTTGGGAAATATAACCGGGATACTCCCTGTATCACGCCAGGTACCGAAAAGACGCTCTGCCGGAAGCTCAGGCACAGAAATGTTTTCGTTTGCTGCCGCGTCGAGATAGGCCATATAGACCCAGGCAGTGTCATCCGCATCCGGCCAGACCTGATACGGAACCGGAATTTTCGGCATATGAAGAGGGTGTAATATCCCATTATAGACTCGTAATCTGAGACGAATCCTTAATATGGTGTTTTTTAGCTTCAGGAAAAACGAGTCGTTTCTTGGGCGAAGCGGCCAATAGCCGTAAGAACCATCGAGTATTCCATGTCCACTGATTTCAAGCCTTCGAAGATATTGAACCGCTTTCCGGCGCATTCGGGAAACCAGCACCATATCGTCTGAAGACAATCCCAGCACCGACGCGGACCGGTCATCAATGGCGCCTAATGCATGAATGACCAGGGAGGCCTGTGTTGTGACTTCCGGTAGAGTGGCTTTTTTCTCATTTTTAAAAAAAATGTCAATCTGTTTGGGCCAACCACCGATCCAATACGGGAGTCCCGGACCTTCTTCGGTTACCTGGGTATCGGCCAGAAACCGGATTGCCTTTTGAATTGGGGAGAGCGATTCCCAGCCAGATCGATCAATCGGTTGTTGTTCAGCGCCTTTTGCAGTCACCTGTTTATCCTACCGTAGATTATCCATGAACATTGTCAGTCTGTGAACCGTTGTTAATTAGAAACTGGAAAAAGCTCACTGTCCTTTAATACAGCAAAAATAGTTTGGGCCATGAGATGGTAGCCCTTGGTGTTTGGATGTCCATCGGGAATAAAATACTCGCTATTTAGGACATCGTTCCTGGTAAAATCCTCAAATGCTTTTTGATGGTCAACAAAGGGAACCTGCAGGTCTTTGGCCAGCTTCCGGTAGACATGATCAATTTCAGGCATGTAGGGATAGGTCATCAAAACCGGTTTGGCGTTATATTCTTTGCTGAGATCAAGCATGCTTTTCACATCAGCACGTATCCAGTTGTACACTTCAACGTTTTTACTGCTTTTCTGAAACAGCAGGAGATAATCACCGGCAAGGCCTCGGAGGAAATCGTTTCTTTCTGTTTTGCGATTTCTTTCTTTGTTAAAAAACTCAAGCGCCGCCTCTGTGTCACCAAGAGCTTCAAAGGCGTTGCCGATTAATGAATAGCACCTGGGATGCAGCGCTTGGACACGGGCATTATCAAACCCTTTCTTCAACCAGTCGATGGCTTCATTCATTCGATTCCTGGAAAAATAGGATTGGCCGATGTCTTCATAATTCCTGAACTGGGTTGGATCGTATTCGATACCTTTTTTAAACCAGTTGATTGCCTTGTCATACTGCGCCTGTTCCCGGTAAATCGCACCGACGATATTTGAACATTCGGCTCCCAGATCCTGTGTCTTAGCGGCGCCCAACAGCATTTCAAGCGCCTTGTCGTATTCTCCCTGCTCCTTGAGCTCCAGACCGGTCATGCATTCGGGAACGCGGTGCTGTTTTTTCTTTGCAGGATTTACTATCCTTGCCGGCTTCTGCTCATCGGGGTATTCATCCCCACTCCAGTTGGGTTGGGGTGTCTGAAAGAGCAGACGGACAAACTTATAGATGCGGATTCGATCAAGGGAGTCGTGCAGTTCCTGGAGCAAGCTTCTTTCCTGTTTTTGGGCATTGCGTAAATAATCCTGATAACCAAAATAGTTCCCCAGGTTCTGAGCGCCGATGAGAATGGTAACGATATCCGGCTGGAATTGTCTGAGGTACTTATCAAACCGTTTAAGAAACTGTGTGCTGTTCTGCCCGGGCCAGCCGCGATTGATAACCGAGTACTTTTTCCCTGCCGCTGCCTGATTGAGCAACTTTTCAAGCTGGGCCGGATAGGAGAGATCCCTGGGAGCGCCGATTCCAAACGTGAAAGAATCACCGGTGCAGAGGATGGTTGTTACCCCCTGTTTGCTTTTCCCAATATCCGATTCGGAAATATCGGCATAGATACCGCCCACCACCCTGAGAGCGACTTCTAGGATCAACAGGCAGATCACAATGCCGATACCAAATACAATGGCTTTTTGTTTTGTTGTTTTCATCCCTGTCAATTCCGTTCACGGGTTGATGTTATAACTGCCCAAAGATTTTTTGCCATCAGATGGTAACCTGCTGCGTTGGGATGACCGTCGGGAACAAAGAATTCCCGGCTCAACACCCCGTTTTCGGTATATTGGCTGAACGTTTCCTGGTGATCAACAAAAATAACATCGGAACCGCTGCCGATCTTCTGGTAAATGGCATCGATATCCGGTTCGTATGGGTAATTCTGAAAAACGATCTTTATATCATACTTTTTCAACAGATCAAGGAGCTGCCCGATATCGCTCTGTATCCAGCGGAGCACATCGGCGGTTGATCTTCTCTTCTGAAAGAGCAGCAGGTAATCCGCAGCCAACCTGTTGAGGTAAGAATCATCCAACGGCGATGGCCGCCTGACTTCATGTTTAAAGAACCGGATCGCTGAGAGCGTATCACCGCTTTTTCGAAAGGCCTTACTGATACCTATATAACAGTGGCCGTACAGAGACTCGTAGCGGGCCTTGGTAAAACCTTTTTGGAACCATGTGATTGCATCTTCCATTTTACCCTGATCACTCAAAGCCAACCCGATGCCGTCATAGTTACCGAAAAGTAAGGGATCATGATGAATCCCTTTTTGAAACCAGTCGACAGCCTCCGGGTATTGCTTCTTTTCAAGATACATCGAACCGGCCAGATAATAGCAGGAACCTTGCACCTCCTCCCTGTTTACAGCGTCCTGGATGAACTCCAACGCCTTGTCATACTGCCCCATTTCTTTAAATTTTTCGGCTTCAAAACAGTCTTCCAAGGCTTCTCCCTTGGCTGGACGATCTTCAGCCCATCCGCGCCGGACTTCACTTGGATATTTCCCCGGCTGAATTTCCGGAAGTTTATGCGCAACAGGTGACTGACGATTTCCACCGGTTGTCAGATCCCGAAAAAGGAGTCGTGTGAATTTATAGAGCCGGATGGTATCAAGGCTGTCATGCAGTCTCAGAAGAAATCCGCGCCGGCCGTCTCCGCTTTTCTCCAGGAATTGTCGAAAACCGAAAAAATTGTCCTGATTCCTGGCGCCGGTCAACAGGGTGACGATTTGGGGTCTGAACTCACGCAGATACCCTTCAACCCGCAGCAATAACTGGGCGGAATTCTGTCCGGGCCATCCCCGGTTTATCACCCTGTATTGTTTCTGCGGATCCGATTGGTCCAACATTTTCTGCAATTGATCAGGGTAGGAAAAGCCCCTTTTGGCCCCCAATCCAAAGGTTACAGAATCGCCCAGACAGAGAATCGTTGTGTCCGACACCTCCCTGCTGCTGTCAGGTTCGGATAAACGGCTGTAAACCGCACCGACTACCCGCAATGATACTTCCAGTAACAGCAGACAGAGAACTATTCCGACAACAAAGACAACTATGCGGCTTCTCCCTTTACTCATGAAAAAAAGGTATCAAATGGTCTTGGGATCAATGAAACGTTTCTCCAATCGCTTTACTGAGATTTGTTGCCATCATACCATATCCAACATCATTGGGATGGCCATCCGGTGCAAAAACCCGTTCATCGAGCATCCTGCCTTTCACATAGGGCTTAAAGGAGGCCTGCTGATTCACGAAAACCACCTTGTATCGTTTGGCCATCTTCTGATAGATGAGATTGACCATCGGTTCCACCGGATAGTTCTGCAGAATGACTCTGGCATTATACCGATCACACAACTCGATCATTTTGGTGATATCGGCCTCAATCCACCTGTTGACATTCGGATTGGTCTTCGTGTTCTGAAACATCAGTAAATAATCACCGGCGAGTTGATGCAGATAATCATCGACCAGCGGCTGACGTTTTGTCTCTTTCTCAAAGAACCTGACAGCAGCTGAGCTATCTCCCATCTCCATGAAGGTCAGGGCGATTTCCAGATAACAGCGTTCATACAACGTTTGGTACCGGGCCTGTTCAAACCCTTTTTTATACCAGGCAAGAGCCTGGTCCGGCATGTTCTGCTCCCGATACGACTGGCCGATCCCTTCATAGTATCGGTAGTAGCCGGGATCCCTCTCTATTCCCAATTTAAACCAGTCGATGGCCTTGTCATACTGCTGCTGTTCCTGATAGATGGCCCCAACGGCGAACAAACAGTCCGGCTCTAGATCCGGCTTATCGATAACTGACAAAATGGACTCCAGTGCCTCCCCATATCTGCCTTGGCTCTTGTAGATAAAACCGGCTCTACATTCACGGGTCATTCCCTGCATGGGACCAGGGTGGCCGGCTGTCGGACCTGGAGGTTGCTCACCGGACTGCAGACCATCCTGTCCGGTTGGAAATCGGAAAAACCCGGATGGATCGTCGAAAGTATCGTCTGGTGGTCCTGTTTGACCGGTAACCTGTTCACTGCTATACGACCGGTTGAACGAGGAGCCATCCCTTCTGCTTTGGTAATACTGCTCTGTCTGGTCAGTTTTAACAGCCTTCTGGGTTGTGGTTTGATTACCCCTGAACAGCAGACGGACAAACTTATATACTCTTACCCGGTCCAGGGAATCGTGCAGGTTTTGCAGAAAAGTTCGTTGGTGGTCGCCTGTAGCTTTCAGATACTGCTGATAACCGAAAAAATTGGCCTGATTCTGAGCACCGATGAGAATGGTAACGATAGCGGGTTGAAATTCCTTCAGCCAGTTTTCCAGCCGCATAACAATCTGGGCGGTATTCTGGGCGGGCCATCCCCTGTTGATCACTGTGTACTGTTCGGGATACGACTCATTTAAGAGCCCCTGCAACTGTGCAGGATATGAAAGCTCCCTGGGTGCACCGATACCGAAAGTGACCGAATCGCCGACACACAGAACAGTCCTGTCGCCCTCTCCCAGCCTTTGAGTATCCACGGCTGCCTGCTCGGCATATATCAACCCGACCACTCGAAGGGTTACTTCAAGAACAAGCAGAAAAATAACTATTCCAGTAAAAAAAACGACAAAGCGACGTTTTGCCGGACCCATTCACCGCTCCTGCATCTTGTGAAAATGTTTACTGCAAATAAGACTTCTTCAAAACCTTCAGCAAATTGTCGGCCATCAGACCGTATCCTTTGGCATTGGGGTGACCGTCGGGGACAAAATATTCCGGATCGCGGACACCGCCTTTACCAATAAACTTTTTAAAAGTCGAGTGATGATCAACAAAGGGAAGATCATGGCGCCGGGCAACTTTACTGTAAATGTGCTCAATCATCGGCTCTGCCGGATAGTTCTGCAGAACGACTCTGGCCTTGTACATACGGCAGAGCTCGATAATCTTTTCGACATCCGAGCGTATCCAGCCATGCACTTTAGCCCCCCGTTTCTTCGTTTGAAAGATGGAGAGATAATCACCTGCCAGGCTGTGCATGTAATCATCAACCAGCGGCTGCCGCTGCGTCTCTTTTTGGAAGAACTCCACAGCGCCGCGATAATCACCCAGTCTCTGAAAGGTTTCGGCAATGGCTGAATAGCTCAGCTCATACAGACTGTCGTAACGGGCATACTCAAATCCTTTCTTGAACCAGCCAAGGGCCTCTTTCAGCCGATCCTGCTCCAGAAACGTCATGCCGATTCCCTCATAATTTCGAAACTGGGCCGGATCGACTTTAATCCCCTTCTCATACCAGGAAACCGCTTTATCATATAACTTACGCTCCAGATAGATCATACCGGCCATGCCATAACACTCCGATTCGACCGTTTTTTTCCTGGTTACCGCCTCGATCAACTCAAGCGCTTTATCGTCGTCTCCCTGGATTTTATACCGGGTTGCCGTTACACACTCCGGTGTATATCTCAACCCGGCCTTGTTCGGATAAAGACCGGGTTCCTGTTTATCCTCCTGCAAGCCTTTATCCGCCATTGGCGGTCCAAGGAACGGTGGAGCGGCTGCATTTACATGCTGCTGCCCAGTGGTCTGAGGATAGAACTTTGGTTCCGTTTTTGCCGTCTCCGACTGGCGGCCTGCGGCCTGATACGGTTCACCTGTTTCTTTGATCACCTGTTCAGCCGGTCGCCTTCCCTGGGACAGGTCTTTAATCAACAGGCGGGTAAACTTATAGATTTTAATTCTGTCCAGTATATCATGGATACTCAGCAGCCACTCTCCGCCGCTGTTTTCAGAGTTCTTCAGATAATCCCGATATCCGAAATAATTGGACTGATTCTGAGCGCCGATCAGAACGGTGACGATATCCGGTTGAAATTGTTTCAGTTGCGCCTCAAAACGGGTTAGCAGTTGGGCTGAATTTTGACCGGGGCGTCCCCTGTTGATCACGGTATAGTTTGTTTTCGATTTTGAGTGGTTCAACAACTGTTGCAGTTGAGACGGATAAGAGAGGATTCTTGGTGCACCGATACCAAAGGTGACCGAATCGCCGATACAGAGAATCGTTTTTGTGGTTGTCCGGTCTGGTGTACTGTCGGTCTCCGACATCCTGGCATACATTGAGCCGACAACACGGAGGGCGATTTCCAGCGCGACCAGACAAATGATAATACCGATGACAAAGGATAATAAACGTTCCCTGTTCTTTTCCATTACTCTCTTCCTGTAACTGCTTCTCTCAAGTCAACATTCTCTTTATCTTTACTTTTACATCTTCTGCAAAGCCTTGAATAACTCTCGGGCCATCAGATGATAGCCTTTCTCATTGGGGTGGCCGTCAGGGGCAAAATAGTCCGGGTTTCTCCGCCCGTCGCTATCAATAAACGGTTTTAAAACCGCCTGCTGATTGACATAGGGGATTTTGTGTCGTTTGGCAATCCTTCGGTAAATAGGTTCAATGGAAACGACATTGGGGTAACTTTGCAGTATTGTTCGTGCTTTATACCGGTGACACATCTGCAGTATCTTCTCTATATCCGCTGCTATCCAGTCATGGAGGCCTCTTTTCCTGCTGCTGCTTTGGAATTTCACCAGATAATCCCCAGCCAGTGAATGCAGATAATCATCGACCTGTGGTTTTCGTTTTACCTCTTTTGAGAAGAACTCGATTGCTCTTCCATATTGTCCCAGCTCTTCAAAGCAAAGACCGATTCCTCGATAGCTGTGTTCATGCAGGCTGTCATAGCTGGTCTGTTCAAATCCCTGTTCAAACCATGTTATTGCCTCTGCGCATTGACCCTTATTCCGATGCAGTTCACCTATCCCCTCATAGTTATCAAAGCGGCCCGGATCATGTTCAATCCCTCTTTTAAACCACTTGGCGGCAAGCTCATCCTGATTCTGCTCCATATAGATCCAACCAAGCACATTGTAACAACCCGGTTGAACCGCCCCGCCGTCTCTGACACTCAATATACTCTCCAGCGCTCTGGTATTGTCACCCTGCTGTTTATACCGTATCGCTTCCGAACACTCATCCCCAGTTCCTTGGGTCGGCTCTTTCCTGGTGACCTTTACTTCATTGGGATACTCTTCACCCTGCCACTCCTCCCGGATATCAGCTTTTGTTATCGCTTCTTGCGGTTTGGATGTCCTTAAGTATCGTCTGGCGTGAATAGTCAGCAACCGAAAAAATTTATATACCCTGATCTTGTCCAGAGAATCATGAACAGTGGAGAAAAACCCGCGGCTCTCTTTGTTTGACCGATCCAGGAACTGTTTATACCCGTAATAATTATCCAGGTTCTGGGCGCCGATGAGAATCGTTACAATTTGTGGTTGAAACTCGTTCAACCACCTCTCCAGCCTCATCAACATCTGGGTGGAATTCTGTCCCGGCCACCCCCTGTTGATGACGATTTTTTTTCTACCGGACCCTGATTCGTTGAGCAGTGTCATCAACTGAGACGGATAGGATAGACCTCTGGGCGCGCCGATGCCGAAGGTGACCGAATCTCCTACACAGAGGATGGTCTCAGTCTCACTACTCCTCGTTTTTGAGAGTGTGTCGCTTTGAGACATCCTGGCATACAGCAGCCCGACAACCCGAAGACAAATTTCCAGGGCAATCAAACAAAGAACTATGCCGATGATAAAGGAGAACAACCGTTTACTGTTTTTATTCATCACCTTGAACCATCTCTGCTGTCTTGGTTCTTTGTCAACAGGGCCGAGTAAAGGTTTTGAGCCATCAGCCGATAACCGGTGCTGTTTGGATGGCCGTCGGCCACGAAATAGTCCGTGCTCCGTACACCGTTTTTCACATGCCCTTTAAACGAAATCTGATGATCGACAAACAGAACACCCTCAACCCGTGCAATTGTTTTATACAGAGGATTGACCAGGGGCTCAAATGGGTAATTCTGCAGAACCGGCACAGCCTCATACGTTCTGCACAGACTGATGATCTTGGCGATATCTTTTTTGATCCAGCCGTAGACATCCTGGTCGACCCTGTTCTTCTGAAATATCACCAGATAGTCTCTGGCAAGGTTGTGGAGGTAGGGATCATCGTTCGATCGTCGTTTCATCTCCTGATTGAAAAAATCGATTGCCCCTTCGATATCACCGCTGTCCTCAAACGCGACATTGATCCCGACATAACAGAGTTTGTGTAGGGTTCCTGTGCGGGCCTGCTCAAATCCCTTCTTAAACCAGGAGATTGCCTCTTTCATCCTCCCCTGATAACGATAGCTGTCTCCGATGCCTTCGTAATTGCCGAAAAAGGTCGGGTCGCTTGCAACTCCTTTTAAAAACCATAACCTTGCCATTTCATACTGGTTGCGCTCACGGTAAATGGTACCCGCGATATAGAAACATTCGGCCTCTATTTCTCCATTTTTAGCGGCCTCGATAATCAGCGACAGTGCTTTATCGTAGTCTCCCTTGATTTTGTGGGCCAGAGCCGTCTGACATTGAACTGTTTTGCCAATGGAATCATTTTTCTTTCCGTACAGCACAAACTCCTGGGTTAATTCACCGGGAATGGAATCAACTGTCGACAGATCCGTCTGCTGTAGATACTTTCTGTCGCTATTGACTATCTGTACGTTCTCCATGTCCCGTATCAACAGCCTGAATAATTTATATATGCGAATAGCGTCCAGAGAGTCATGAAGGCTAAGCCAGAAATCGCTCTTTTTATTCTGCGATTCCCGAATATATTGACGATAGCCGAAGAAATTGGCCTGGTTCTGAGCACCAATAAGGATGGTCACGATATCCGGTTTGAATTCCTGCAGATATCTCTCCAGCCGTGTCAGTAGCCGTGCGGTATTCTGCCCTGGCCAACCGCGATTGATCACATTGTATTTCTCATTTGATCCGGAAAAGGATTTGTCTAGTAGAGATTGTAGTTGGGCCGGATAGGACAGCTCCCTGGTGGCGCCAATCCCAAAGGTAACCGAATCACCTACACAGAGAACTGTTTTTTTATCCGCATCTCCTGCTTTGCCACCCGATTCCGACAATCTGCCATACACGAAACCGACAGCCCGAAGGGACACCTCGAGCACAATCAGACAGATACAGATTCCAACGGCAACTGTGGCTATGCGGCTCTTGAACCTGCTCATTGGGTTACAATCTCCCGAAGAACCGTCCATAGATTTTCTGCCATCATAGCATAACCCTTTTGGTTGGGGTGGCCATCCGGAGCAAAAACTTCACTGGAGCGTTTGTTGCCGTGAATGTATTGTTTGAAAATGTTCTGATGGTCAACAAACGGAAGATCGAGACGATCGGCAATCGTTCTATAGATATAGCTGACCTTGGGCTCAGCCGGATAATTCTGGAGTATTATTTTTGTTTGATAACGGCGACATAGCTCTATCAGCCGTTCAATATCAGCTTCAATCCAGCGATGGATTTCTTTGCTGTCTCGTTTATTCTCGAACATCACAAGGTAGTCGCTGACAAGATTGCGCTGTTTTTTATCTGCCTCTGATCGCCGCTTTTTCTCCTGCCGAAAAAAGACTATACCTCCCTCAATATCACCGGTGTCAGCAAAAGCCTGGGCAATGCCGATATAGCACTGGGGATTCAGGGTATCGGATCGAGCCAGAGAAAAACCTTCTTTAAACCACACAAGAGCCTTTTCAGGTTGAGCCTGCATCAGATGCCACCAACCGATTTCCTCATAATTGTCAAAACGTCCCGGGTCTTTTTTTATACCTGCCTTAAACCATTCAGCAGCCTTGTCATTCTGGTTGCGGTCCTTATACATTGAGCCGACTATATTATAGCAGCCGGCCTCAATTTCCCCGTCCTTACCTGCCTGGATAATCACCTGAAACATGGCTTCCAAATCACCTCTTTCCCTGTGAACCGAACCAATTTGACAGTCAACCGCCTTGTCTGTTCCTGTGTCGTCTCCGTATGAACCGGGAGTGAGTATTTCTCCTGCCGGTTGGCTGCCAGGTGTATCATTTTTCTGTCCGGGCCGGGGACCCGTTTTCTCCCTGACTAAACGGCTGATGAATCGGTATACCCGAATATGGTCCAGCAGATCATAGGTTCGTAAAAAGAAGCCCTTGTCGTTGTTATCCACCTCTTGCAGAAACCCGTGGAAACCGAAATAGTTGACCTGGTTCTGGGCGCCGAGCAAAATGGTGACGATGGACGGTTTAAATTGGCGGAGCCAGCCTTCAACCCTTGGCACAATCTGGGCGGTATTCTGTCCGGGCCGGCCCCGATTGATAACGGTGTACTGTTTATCGGGAACTTCTTTTTTAATGATTGTTTCCAGTTGAGCCGGATAGGAGAACCCGATCGGGGCACCGATACCAAAGGTCACTGAATCGCCGATTGCTAAAATGGTTGTCCTGTCAGCATACTGTACGGCCGTATCCTTTTCGGCTAAATGGGAATAAACAGAACCAACAACTCGAAGAGCGATTTCCAGAACGGCCAGGCAAAGTACAAGACCAATAATAAAAACGCCCAGTCTGCCTGCTGTTTTTCTCACTTTTTAACTCCTGTGACCATGAATTTCCTGCAACAGTTGAATGCTGGTTCCTGCTTTCTCAGAGTTGAAGTACCTTCAAGATGTTGCTGGCCATCATGTGATATCCTCTGGCGTTGGGGTGGCCATCGGGTACGAATACTTTATCACTGCGATTTCTTCTACTGTCAACATAGGGCTCAAAAGTGGACTGGTGATCGACATAAGGGATGCCAAGCCGGTTGGCAATGCCCCTGAAAACCGGATCCAGGGCCGGCTGAAAGGGATAGTTCTGGAGAATGACTTTGGCCCTGTACCGGTTGCAGATTCGGATAATTTCTTCAATATCGGCCTCTACCCACCGGCGTACATCCCGGTCGCGACCCCGCTTTTTAAACATCGACAGATAATCGCCTGCCAGAGCATGGATATAGTCGTCAACCAGCGGTTCCCGCTTGACCTCCTGCTCAAAAAAGGCAACCGCTCCCTCATAATCGCCCAGCATTCTGAATGACTCGCTTATTCCCACATAACACAACTCGTACAGGGTTTCATAGCGGGCATGTCGAAACCCCTTTTTAAACCAGACAATAGCCTCTTTCACCTTGTCCTGGGCCCGAAGAGACTGACCAATGCCCTCATAATTGGCAAACAGGGTAGGATCGTTATCTATCCCTTTTTTAAACCAGCCGATGGCTTTGTCATACTGCTGCTGCTCCATCTGAATTGAACCGATAATATTATAACATTCTGACTCAACTTCTTTTTTTTCGGCAACGCTCAGAATGGTCTTCAAGGCTTTATCGACATCGCCCTGCTGATAATATTGGAGTCCTTCAACGCATTCCGGGGTCGGTGGTCGGCTTTTGTTCATCCGAGCAAACATCCGCCGCTGGACCTGGCGTGTCTGCTCAGGCGTTTGGGGGACCAGATCCTTGACCGACTCAAATTCTCCCGGATATTCACCCACCTTTTCAAGCGAACGATATGTCGGCAGGGATGGTGATTTCTCAGCCTCCACTCTGGCGGCCCGGCTGTCCCGCACAATGAGCCGGATAAATTTATAGATCCTGATTCGATCAAGCCAATCATGGAGCTGCAGCAGCATTCCTCGCTTCTTGCGGCCGGATTTCTCCAAAAACTCCTGATATCCGAAGTAGTTGGCCTGGTTCTGGGCGCCGATCAAGACTGTAACTATATCGGGATTAAATTCTTTGAGCCAGCTCTCCAGCCGCATGAGCAACTGAGCTGAATTCTGGGCCGGCCATCCCCGATTGATCACCGAAAAATTTTTGTTGGAGCCAGACTCATTGAGCAATTTTTCAAGCTGGGCCGGATAGGAGAAGTCCCGGTCGGCTCCAATACCGAAAGTGACTGAATCGCCTATGGACAGGATGGTGACTTGTTGTTTTCCGGTTTGCGCCGTATCGATTTTATCCGATTCAGAGAGACCGGCATAAAACGAGCCGACAACCCGAAGAGATATCTCGATAATCACCAGGAAGACGACAATGCCTGCCAGAAAAACAATTATGCGGGATTTCACCTTTTCCATTATTGAATCACTTTTTCCAGCAGCACCTTTTTAATATTTTGAGCCATCAGCCCATAGCCCTTACCATTTGGATGACCGTCCGGAACAAAGTACTCCTGACTGTACCCGCTTTTGGTCACGAACGGCTGAAAGGAAGGTAAATGCTCGACCAGAGGAATTCCCCTATCAGCGGCGACCTTTTTATAGATCGATTCTATTTTCGGTTCATACGGATAGCCCTGGAGAACAACCAATGCATTGAACTTCTGGCAAAGATCGACAACTTTTCTGATATCCGCTTCAATCCAGCGATAGATCTCCTGGTCAATGGATCTGTTCTTAAGAACCATCAATGTCTCTCTGGCCCGGGAATACAGATCGTCGTTGGTAAAACGTCTGCGTTTGACCTCCTGTTCAAAGAATTTGATTGCCCCAGGAATATTATGTGTGATCTTGAACGCTTCCCCGATGGAGACATAGCTGTTGGGGCGCAATGAGGACGATCGGGCATTTTCAAAACCCTGCTGCCACCAGTACATGGCCTTGTCTAAGTGAAACTGCTCAATATATGATTGGGCCAGCCCGTCATAATTCTGAAAATCTTCCGGATCGGATGTAACCCCCTTTTCAAACCATCCTATGGCCCTGTCATATTGCATTCTCTCACGATAGATGTTGCCGGCCAGGAAATAACAGGTCGATTCCGCATGTTTCGCCTCATCTAGTCGGCGGACAAGCTTCAACACCTGGTCATATTTTCCCTGTCGATTTAACTGCTTGGCACTCGAGCAGTCAGCAGCAGAATTCGGCTGTGATTGGGCTCCAGGATTGTTACCGCCATAGGTGCCCTCCTTTTTCGGTGGAGCTTTGAGTCCTTCCGGCCTCGGTCTGGAAACCCATTGCACAGCTTTAAAGGACTCAATGAACAGCAATCGGGTAAATTTATAGATTTTAAACCTATCGAGCCGATCATGAATATCCAGCTTGATATCGAGATGTCCTCTATTTGACTGTTTAAGAAAGTCCCGGTAACCAAAGTAGTTGACCTGATTCTGGGCGCCGATCAGCACGGTGACGATATCGGGTTGGATCTGTTTGAGCTGCCGCTCGAGATTCAACAGCAGTTTGGCGCTGTTCTGGCCGGGGACACCTCTGTTGATGACACGGAATAACCCGGAAGCAGTCGATTCGTTGAGCAGCCCTTCCAACTGTGCCGGATAAGAAAACTCCCGCTCAGCGCCAAGACCGAAAGTCACCGAATCGCCAACGGATAAAATTGTAGTATGCGATTCGCTCTTGGTGACGATTTCCGGTTCAGCCAGATAGGCATAAATGGATCCGACAACGCGTAAGGAAACTTCAAGCAGAATCAGGAGCAGAAACAGCCCCGTGATAAAAACCAAAAGGCGGCGTCTGATTTTGGACATGACGCTATTCCTTTGCGACCAAACACACTGTTAATAACTGGCCGGTTTATAGAGATTAACACGGTAAGTGATCACAGCGGCTCCAGGTTTTTACAGGGGTGGCTGCTCGCTATAGCCGCAAACCTATGTGGGCAGTCACGACCGTGAAAAGATGGAGTTGCTGTGATCACTTACCCTCCTTTCT
>CAZUUJ010000056.1:0-24408 GCA_964623625.1 uncultured Desulfocapsaceae bacterium | reverse complement strand
TTACTTCACGCAAGCCTTCGCGCACCTGCTGTTCGAGCACTTCAAAGGTCCTGTTCTCTTCCCTCTCGCTAAGTGTTTCCCCTATGCAAAGGATCGGGATTAGCCCATATCCGATGGCGCCATGAACACGTCTATTGATCAACTCATCAGTCTCGCCAAAAATCTGTCTTCTCTCCGAATGACCGATAATTGCCGCCGTCACTCCGACATCTTTGAGCATTGCCGGTGAAATTTCACCGGTACAGGCCCCTTCCTCACCCCAGCAGACATTCTGGGAGCCGATGATAATCGACGACTCGCGGACGATATAGGCCACTTCGGCCAATGCGATGAACGGCGGCGCAAGCAACACATCCCTATCGTCTAATCCTTCACACTGTTTCATAAGCTCTGTTGCCAGCCTACAGGCTTCAACAACGGTTTTATGCATCTTCCAGTTACCGGCAATAAGTGGTCGTCGTTTCATGTGTGTACCTCAACAATTAGCTACTTTTTTTTAGTAAAAGGGGGAGTCCTCGGACAATGGAATATTGAACTTTTTTCGGTTGTCTTTAACCTGAATCCGTGAGTGCTCTTGGAGTGCATCCTAAGGGCACTCACAGATTCCGGTTTAGCTCAGCGCTTCAACACCCGGGAGCGTTTTACCTTCCATCAGGGTCAGGAAAGCGCCACCGCCTGTGGACATATAGGAGATGTTCCTGGACTCGCCGGATTTCTTTACCGCCGCATTGGAATCACCTCCGCCGGTAATTGACAGGGCATGCGAAGAAGCCACCGCCTGACACAACGCCATGGTTCCCCTGGCAAAGGCATCCATCTCAAAGGCGCCCATGGGCCCATTCCACACAATGGTTCGGGCATCCGCCAAGGCCTCTTTGAAATAGATCGTGGTGGCGGGACCGATATCAAGAGCCATCCACTGAGCAGGAATATCTTTGATGGTGACGTGTTTGGTCACGGCATTCGGGGCAAAGCTGTCGGCGGCCACAAAATCGACGGGGAAATAGAGTTTCACTCCTTTTTCTCCGGCCTTGCGCTCAAACTCCCTGGCCATATCCAGCAGGTCGTCTTCCACTTTAGACGTCCCCACATCTACACCCTGACTCTTCAGAAATGTGTTAGCCATTGCCCCGCCGATAATCATGGCATCGACCTTATCGAGCATATTGGTCAGCGCTCCCAGTTTGGATGAAACTTTGGCGCCGCCGACCAGGGCAATTAGCGGACGGACGGGCTCGTCCATTGATTTATGATAATAATCCATTTCCGTCATCAGCAGAAAACCGGCGCCCTTGTGGCTGACATGCTCGGCCACCCCAGTCACCGAGGCATGAGCCCGATGGGAGACTGCAAAGGCATCATTAATGAACACATCTGCTAGCGCTGCCAGCTGCCGGCTGAAGTCCGGATCATTTTCTGTCTCTTGTTTATGAAAACGGAGGTTTTCAAGTAAAACCACATCTCCCGGTTTCATAGCAGCAACTATTTCTTCAGTTGGACCGCCCACACAGTCGGGAGCAAGACTCACCTGCTTGCCGATCAATACGGCTAAATGTTTGGCAACCGGCGCCAGGCTGAAGTCTTCGACCCGCTGACCTTTGGGTCGACCCATATGAGAACAGATGACCAGCTTGCCACCCGCCTCCAGTACATGGTTGATCGTCGGCAATGCCATCTGCATGCGGATATCATCGGTGATGTTCTTCTCCGCGTCCATGGGGACATTGAAATCAACCCGAACCAGAACACGCTTTCCGTCCAAATCCAGATCGTGAATGGTATTCATAAAAGATCTCCTGCCTTAGACCATTTTATCGGCCACCAGGACAGTCAAATCTCCGAGCATATTGGTGTAGCTGCCAAGCTCATTGTCATACCAGCCGTAGATAACAGCCTGGGTCACCGGTACGTCCACAATCGGATCCGCCTCTGGATCGAGCGATCCCTGATAGACCCTCTTCAAGTTGACTTTGATATTGGCGGTACGGGTGTGGTTCTCTGTTCCCTCTATGACCACAGAGGCTTTGGGCACACCGATAATGTCCGAGGACACGTTCTGATCCTCGGAATATACCAGGTAGGAGTTGTTTTTGGCGTAATCCCGATAAATGCCGTTGATATCATCGCGCCCAATAGGCGTTTCAATATCATCCTGAAGGTTGAGAACAAGGACGATCAGTGAACCTGTAGAAGTGGGAATACGAACCGACTCGGCGATAAAACCGATGGATTGCATTTCAGGGATGACCAGGCCCAATGCCTTGGCAGCACCTGTTGTGGTCAAAATGATATTATTGAGGATTGAGCGGTTCTTCCTCAGGTCCGAAACCCCTGTTTTCGGCAGCCGATCCAGGACCTGCTGAGAACCTGTGGCGGCATGAACCGTTACCATCGAAGCACTTAAGAAATTCTCAACACCAATGGCTTCCATCAGCGGTTTGATCATATATGATAATCCTGTGGTTGTGCATGAGGCTGCTGAAATTACCGAGTGTTTGGACGGATCATAGTCCTCATCATTGATTCCCATGACTGCAGTCACCGCGTCTTCAGGCATATCAAGCCCTTTGGACTTAATTTTAAACGGAGCAGAAAGCATTACTTTTTCGGCGCCAGCTACCAGATGGCCTCTCAACGCTCCCAAACCAGCATCGGCATCAGCTGTAGGGTCACTAAATACACCGGTTGTATCGACAACCAGCTTGACATCATTATCTTTCCAGGCAATTTCTTTAGGGTTCCTCGTTTCACGCAGAATCCTTACAGGCATACCATTGATCACCATTGATCCGGTTTGTTCATTCAACTCTTCTATGACTCGACCACCTTTATGTCCATGAAGATAGGTCGTCAGTCTTCCGTATGATGAGTCCCGTTCAATGGCTGCCACCAAATCCTCGAGATTTCGTCCGACACCGCGACCAATATTGACAACAATACCGGAAAAATGTTTTCTTGAGACATGGTGCCAGAGAGACAGCTTTCCTATCCGACCAAGACCATTGATACCTAATTTCATGGCAATTCTTCTCCTTTACTTGTAAAGTAGTTGGTTGAGCTGTTTATATGTGACCATTTTCACTCGCCAAATACGCCTGTAGATATTTTCAAACCTATCATTCATCCTATTGATATGCAACTGAATTATTGGCATCTTGAGATGTGATTCTTTCCCCTTTTTCAACCTGTCATGCAGTTTTCATCACCACTTATTCCGGCCGTTTTAATTAAACGATACAAGCGTTTTCTGGCCGATGTCACCCTGGAAGACGGAACACCACTTACCGTCCATTGCCCCAATACCGGCTCCATGCGCGGCTGTTCCACCCCCGGCAGCCCTGTTCGTCTGTCGCGATCTTCCAATCCACGAAGAAAATACCCTCACACTCTAGAAATGGTCAGGGACAACGGAACCTGGATCGGTGTCAACACCTCCTTAACCAATAAACTTGTGGTGGAGGCGCTTGAGCGCAGGCTGATCAAAGAATTCGGTGATTTCGACACACTGAAAACAGAGGTGAAGACCTCCTCTTCCAGCCGTCTTGATGTCCTGCTCACCTATGGTGAAAAGCTCGAATATATTGAAATCAAGAACTGCTCACTGGTCGAAAACGGCTGTGCTCTATTTCCCGACGCAGTTACCGCAAGGGGCACCAAACACCTGCTCGAACTGGCTGCACTTGTTGACAAAGGCCATGGCGGCACTATCCTTTTCCTTGTCCAGCGGATGGACGGTTCCCGCTTTAAACCGGCAGCCCATATTGACCCGCTCTACAGCGAGACATTGCGTGACGTTCATGCACGGGGTGTGAAAATCCTCGTTTACCAGGCAGAGGTCACTCCGGAATCCATTTCAATAGTCGGACAACTGCCCTTTGATCGCTGATATCAAACAAAACAACATCTCCGTCACGGATTCAGGATTGTGGATAATCACCAAAACGACAACAAAGCAGCCAAAGCGGTCATTCTTCTCAGTGGCGGGCTGGATTCAACAACAACACTAGCCATCGCTGCCGACCAGGGATTTGAGTGCTACTGCCTGAGCTTCAATTACGGTCAGCGATCCCGAGTCGAGCTGAAAAAGGCAAAATATATCGGAGAAGCCTTCGGTATCCGACGCCACCTTATTTTGCATCTGGATCTCGACACGATCGGCGGATCAGCTCTCACAGACGACCTGGATGTTCCCAAAGGACGCAACCTCTCGGATGAACATGAAATCCCCGTTACCTATGTTCCGGCCAGAAACATCATCTTTCTCTCCCATGCTCTGGCCTGGGCGGAAGTGCTTGGCGCAGGCGATATCTTTATCGGGGTCAACGCAGTCGACTATTCGGGTTATCCGGACTGCCGCCCGGAATTCATCGAGGCGTTCACCCGCATGGCCGACCTGGGAACCGGTCGAGGAGACAGCGGATTTCCTTTCCATATTCACACTCCGCTCATCCGGCTGACCAAAGGTGAAATCATTGAATGGGGGACCCAACTTGGAGTCGATTATTCGTTGACCCATAGCTGCTATGATCCCATTGGCGAACAGCCTTGCGGCCAATGCGACGCCTGCCGCCTGAGGCTGCGTGGTTTTGCCGAAGCGGGAATGAAAGATCCGGCAAGATACCGGGAACGACCATAAAAGGATCAAGCTGATGGCTGATGCCTAATAGCCTATAGCTAATCACAACAGATTATGGGTAATCCTGCCTTCAAGTAGAGTCAGAACAGCTCTTCCCTGCAAGGTCATGCCGAGAAAAGGAGAGTTTTTCGACTTTGACCGAATCATATCCTTGGTAAATTGGAACGTGGCCTCAGGGTCAATGACGGTGATGTCGGCCACATCCCCAACACCGAGCGAGCCACCCTGAACACCCAGAATATTCACCGGATTTACAGACATCAGCTCAACCAGCCGATATTTGCTGATTAACCCTTCCCGTACCAGAGCGAGGCTCAAGGACAGAGCGCTCTCAAGGCCGATTATTCCGTAAGCGGCCTTGTCAAATTCCAGATCCTTTTCCATGACCGAGTGAGGCGCATGATCGGTGGCGATGGCATCAAAGGTGCCGTCTCGTAAGCCCTCACGGATGGCCAGTCTATCTTCCTCCGAACGAAGGGGCGGGTTCATCTTGGCATTGGTATTGTATCCTTCAGCCGCTTCATCGGTGAGTGTAAAATAATGCGGCGTGGTTTCCGCAGTTATTCTGGTCCCCTGTTTTTTAGCTTCCCGGATAATGGCCACCGAATCTTTGGCAGAGACATGGGAAATATGGACGTGGTGTCCGGTCAAAGCGGCCAAGGCCGCCTCCCGATACACCATAATCGCCTCGGCCGCTGTGGGGATTCCTTTCAAACCGAGCCGAGTCGATACTTCCCCTTCGTTCATGCAGCCGGCAGCACTCATCGACATCTCTTCCGAGTGAGACATAACAGGAAGATTGAAACCGGAGGCATATTCCATCGCCCTGCGCATCAACTGAGAATCGGTCACAGGTAAGCCATCGTCGGTCACGGCAACTGCCCCGGCCTGTTTCAACTCACCATATTCTGCTAAAGACCGGCCTCTCTGCCCCTTGCTGATAGCGGCCACAGGGTAGACCCTGGCGTCTTTACCTTCAGCAGTCTCAACAATGAATTTTGTCACAGCCTCACAATCGTTTGGCGGTTTGGTGTTGGGCATACAGGCGACAGCGGTAAAGCCGCCTGCTGCGGCAGCCCTACAGCCCGACTCTATAGTTTCCTTGTACTCCTCACCAGGTTCCCGGAGATGGACATGCATATCGACAAGCCCGGGCACAACCCACAGACCATCTAGATCATAGGAGACAAAATCCAGTGCTCCGGTGTCTTCTGGACCGATGATTTGACCATCCAGTATCCAGATTTCACCAATCTCTTCCCTTCCGTTGGCAGGGTCGATAATTAGTCCATTTACTAAACAGATCGCCTGACTCATATCAGTTCTCTTTTCGTTTTTCGCTGCTCTTTTCCCCACCCATGAGCAGATAGAGAAGTGCCATACGTACGGCAACACCGTTGGTGACCTGCTCGAGAATAACGGATTCTACTCCGTCGGCCACATCAGGACTCATTTCAACGCCCCGATTGATCGGGCCGGGATGCATGACCAGAACATCATCTTTTGCGAGTTTCAACAACTCTCGATTGATGCCGTAGCGGATGGCATATTCTCTCAATGATGGAAAGAGTGGATCGTCCTGCCTCTCCTGTTGTATACGAAGGGCCATGACCACATCGGCATCAGCCACCGCTTCCCGGATATCGTTATATACCGTTCCCCCGAGCCGCTCAACTGCGACAGGCATGAGGGTCGGAGGTCCTGCCAGCCTGACATGAGCACCCATCTTGGTAAAGCCGATGATATCGGAATGGGCAACCCGGCTGTGGCTGATGTCACCCACAATGGCAATATTGAGTCCGTCCATGGACTTCTTATGATTAAGAACCGTCATGATGTCAAGCAAACCCTGACTCGGATGCTCATGGGTGCCGTCACCAGCGTTGATAATCGAGCAGTTGATATTCCGGGCAAGCAGGTGGGGAGCGCCGGAACTGGAATGGCGGATAATGACGATATCGGGATTCATGGCTTCCAGGTTCCGGGCGGTATCGATCAGTGTTTCACCCTTGGTTGCCGAACTGGTGGATGCGGAAATATTGAACGTGTCACCGCTCATCCGTTTAGCGGCTATTTCAAAAGAAAGCTTGGTCCTGGTTGAAGGCTCAAAGAAAAAATTGATGATGGTTTTACCCCGGAGAATGGGGACTTTTTTAATCGATCGTGTTGAAATCTCCTTTAATGAGGTAGCTGTTGTCAGAATAAAGTCTATATCTTCACGACTCATCTGCTCAAGACCTAGAACATGCTTATGTCGAAAGAAATATTCCTGTGCCAATTGGCCTCCGGACCACTTACGGCCGCCTTGAAAAATTGCTGGTTTTCCCGATTACAGTGTCACATAAAAAAAAACAAAATGTTCATCACTCCTTGGCGTGACTGTGTTTTTGTTTCCGGCTGTTCCTTGCCCTCGAGCAGGGAAGCGAATTTACGAGACTTTGAGATAGCTCATTTTTCAAAGCATCCTACGTTGAATTTTTCGCTCTCAATGGATCATATCACCAAAACGGCTCCAGCGTATCGAAGCAAACCGATCAAGTGAGAATAACGACTTGTCGATATCCCATGACCAGTAAATAATCAGAGCCTTTCCCAACACATCCTTTTTGTCAACAAATCCCCAAAACCGGCTGTCGTAACTGTTATCCCTGTTGTCCCCCATTACAAAGACTTTACCATCAGGGACTGTAACCGGTCCAAAGTTATCCCGAGGACCGGCATGGGACGACATAATCGTTGCAGAAGTAAAATAGGCATGTGGATCGTCAACTGCTTCATTGTTGACCAGTACCTTCTTGTTCTTTACCTGGATACGGTCACCCGGCAGGCCGATCACCCGTTTGATGTAGTCTATGGAGCGATCTTTGGGAAACCTGAAGACGATTATATCACCCCGGTTGATCGCCTTCCAATCCAAGACCTGTTTTCCACCGGAAAAAGGAATTTTGGTGCCGTAAATGAATTTATTAACAAGAAGATGGTCACCGATCTTCAATGTCGGCAACATGGAGCCCGAAGGGATCTTGAATGCTTGGAGAATAAACGAACGGATGAATAGTGCCAGTAGAACAGCAACGATAATTGCCTCGGCATATTCCCTGATAACGGATTTTTTTCTTTTCTGGCTGATCAACCGGCGCCCCCGTTTTCTTTGAACAATGCCCAGCCCGGTGATACCGGGCGTCTTTACCCTGGCGGCAAATTATCTTTTTTATAAAAAGACTACACCTTTGCACATTACTTTTAGCTGAACAAGGCTACCTCAAAAGAGGACCAATTTCAAGGTTGTTTCGAACAGATGATCAAAATGGAGCCCTCTCAGGACAAATTATTTGTTATTCCCATAACATACAATATATAGCTGGACAATTCGAATTATCACCATATATTGTGCACGGCGGTGTTTTTTCATGGCCATTTATCCATTAACTTATTGTTTTAGCTTGAAGAAAATTGTGCTTTTTCCCCCTAGATGCTTGACAAATTGCTCTTTTTATGTACTAAATAAGGATGGACTATAAAAAAAACTACTATTTAGGGGGGCTTAGCTCAGTATTCAACATTTTTCCAACAATCGTCAGACATGAAAATCCCGTTTTTTTCCAAAGAGAAGTTGGTCGTCGGAGTTGACATAGGCTCCCATGCTGTCAAGGTTTGTCAGCTCAAGCGGACCGACAAGGCGTATTCAGTCCTCAGTCTGGGGACCGCCCTCATTCCGGAAGATGCCGTTGATGATGGGACTCTTAACGATCCTGATGCTGTGGGGGACGCCATCGCCAAGTTGCTGAAAAACCTTAAAATCAAGAACAAGAAGGTCGGTTTTTCAATTTCCGGTTACTCGGTTATTGTCAAAAAGGTCAATCTGGCCGTCATGAGCGAAGACAAACTTGAAGAATATATCAACGAAGAAGCGGAACAGTATATCCCATTTGATATCGATGACGTCTATCTCGATTTTCAGGATCTGAGAACCAACAGGGACAACTCCGACAGGACGGATGTCATGCTGGTTGCCGCCAAAAAAGAAGTTGTGGACGATTATCTTGACATGTTGCGGGGACTGAAACTGCAACCGGTTATTGTGGATGTAGACGGCTTTGCCCTGGAAAACTCCTACGAGCACAATTACCCAAAGAATGAAAATGTCGCCCTGGTTGATATAGGCGCTTCAAAGATGAATATTAATATTATCTCGGGAGGCATGTCGATTGTGGCCAGAGATATTGTCGTCGGCAGCCGCCAGTTAACAGAGCAGATACAGAATGCTTTCGGCTTGGATTTTGAAGATGCCGAAGCCCTTAAACTTGGCCATATCTCCCCTGAAAAGAAACAGGGACAGATCGAAGAGATCTTTTCGGCAACCTGCACTCAATGGGTTCTGGAAATCAAAAAAGCAATTGACCTGTATCACTCGAATCACCCTGACAATCCACTTCAAAAGCTGGTTTTAAGCGGTGGTGGTTCAAACGTTACCGGACTGGATATATTTCTGGCTCGGGAGACCGGTTTGAGTGTAGAGCTTTTTCAACCTTTCGTCAATATGAAGTCACATTCGAAAAAGATCGATCCCGCTTATTTAAAAGCTATCGGACCGGAAATGGCCATAGCGACTGGAATCGCTATTCGACCATCAGTAATATAAGCTCGCTGTTTTATTCCGTGAAATTCTCCAGGAAACAAAACCGTAAAACTGAACGAACAAAACGAATTGAGTGTTTCATTCCCACTCAAAGAAATGAACAAAAACTCTGTCTGCTAAGGATCCATCTTTAAGGCAACCTATCTTCCATGCTGAGAATCAACCTTCTACCTATCCGGCAACTGCAAAAAAGAGCCGCGGCCGTCAACCGACTTGTTCTTTCTGCATTGGCCATTTGCGGGGTCATCCTGCTTCTGCTGGTTGTTTCCACTATCCAGTCGTCTATTGCCAACAATATCCGCTCAGACATCAGAACTCTGAAAAACATAAAGAAGAAAAACGCGCCCATTCTTGCTGAGATCAAATCGCTTGAAAAGAATAAACAAGAATTGCAGAGACGAATCAGTGTTATCGAAAAACTCAAAAAGAGCTCTTCGTTAACCGTTCGTATTTTGGACCAGGTGGCCGATCGCGTTGATAATGAGCGCATGTGGATTACCTCCTTTCAGCAACGGGCAGGTTCCCTGTCTTTGCAAGGAATCGCGCTTGACAATAGGTCAATTGCCGACTTCATGAAAGCGCTTGAAAGGTCGCCCTATATCAACAGCGAAAGTGTCAACCTGGCCAACTCCACGTTGACAAGAGTCGCCAACAGGAGCCTGAAATCGTTTTTGCTCAGCTGTTCGGTCAGACTCCCTCAAGATGAGCAACCAAAAAAGAAGTAAGTTCGAGAACCGGGTTTTATGAAGATCGCATCTGCCGTTTCTACATTCATAGATGAGAAGTACATCCCGCTTGATAAGCGATATAAGTTGGGTATCTTCGTTCTTCTTCTGCTTCTGCCCGTTCTAATTTTCTACTTTCTTTCCTTTCGCCCGGGAAGCAAGACAGTCAAGCATCTGGAACGCCAGAAAACATCCTTATCCCAGGAGGTGAAGAAAATCGAAGCAAGGGTGGCGAACCGCCCTAAATTCCTGAAGGAACTCAAAGAAACGCAATCCCTGTTCGATAAGGCCTCCAAGCTGCTGCCAAAAGAAAAAGAGATCCCCAACCTGCTGACAAATATATCCGATCTCGGCCGGGGAGCCGGTCTTGATTTCCTCTCGTTCAAACCGAATCCAACTGTCGACAAAGACTTTTATACGGAAATACCTGTTTCTATTACCGTCAACGGCCCTTACCACAGTGTCGGCCTCTTTTTTGATCAGGTCAGCAAGCTCAACAGAATAGTGAGCATCACCAGTGTGACAATGGCCAGTCCGAAAAAGGAAGGTCCCGATATGCTCCTCAACTCCAACTGTGAACTGAAAACGTATCGCTTCACAAACAAGGCGATCTCAAAACCGAAAGCGCAAAAAGGAAAAAAATAGGAGCTTTTCCGATGAAAAAAAACAGACACATTTTTTTCAAGCTGCTCCCATCATTTCTTTTATTTGTTTCCCTTGTTGTTGTCTCCCATCAATGCCCGGCTCAAGAAAAACAGAACAAGGCAGAAACAGTGAAACAACCAACCAAAGAGTCAATCGTTTCCATTCTCAAGGACGATTCGTTTGAATACACAATCGAAGATCGCAATGATCCCTTTCTGCCCTTTCTGACAGAAGAAAAGAAGCCGGAAGTCGACATGAACGAAATCGTTGACATTAATGGGGAACTTACCGGCATGCAGTTGTTTGAACCCGGCCAGTTGACCCTTGTAGCCATTGTGCAGTCCGGCTCAAAGCAGCTTGCCATGGCCCAGGACTTTACCGGAAAGGGATACATTCTGACCAAAGGCATTAAAATCGGCAAGAGAGGGATTATCACCGATATTATTCCCAACCAGGTTATCGTCGAAGAAACAGCCTATACCAGAGCCGGCAAGAAACTGACCAACGAAATTATTATGTATCTCAAGCAAGAGGGGGAAGAACTGTAATGTACCCGAAGTCCGTAAATCGCTATCTCATCCTGCTCTTATTTCTGTGTCTTTTGTTATTGTCCGCTATTGACAAAACGGTTTTTGCCGCCCAGGCATCTCCACAGACCACCGACGGCTCGTATTTTATCCAGGATATCAAGGCGGACATCTCCGCCCAGAAACTGGAAATGGTTGTCCATGGAAATAGTCCACCCACCTTTACTCAATATGAGACATTTAATCCATTCAGGATCGTTATTGATATCGCCGAGGCGCAACTCAGCCAAGACCTGAATGTTAACAAACTGCTGCCCAAAAACCCACTCGCAAAATTGAAGGCCACCCCCCTCAAACAGCAGGACATTCCACTTGTCAGGTTTGAACTGCAGATTCCCAATGATGCATCCTACAGTGTCGATAAAGACGGCAATAATCTTGTTGTCAAAATAACAACCGACACTGCTCTGGTTTCAAAAAAGAGCAGCCGGGCAGCACAGGCTCGGTCAACCCTTAAGCTTCTTGATGTCACAACTGAATCTGACCAGACCAAGGTCCTCATTTCGGCTGACCAAACTATCACCAGCTACAACAGCGATATCGTTGCAAAAACCAAAAATATGCCCGATCGTATGTTTATCGATATCGACAACGTCAACGGTAAGAACCTTCCAAAGGAGCAGTCGATCACTAACAGTGTCATCAAACGAATTCGGGTGGCAAAGCGTGGAACAGGCGTGCGAATCGTTTTTGACTCGAGTTTGGACAAACTGTTCAGCTATTCAATCACACCCGATCCGGAAGGACTGCTTGTGGTAGTCACTCAGCCAACTGAAAAATCCAAGGCTCAGGGTGATCAAAAAGTTGCAGGTAAGGAAACAAATTCAACCGACTCAACACTGGATGCCCTTCTCGATTCTTCCAAAGAGACTGTTGAAACAGGGCTTGCAGCAACGCCCGGTTCCACAAGTTCCGGCGAAGATATCCTCGATAAATACGATTTTTCCGGATACAAAAAGAAACGGATTTCCATCGATTTTTATAAGATTGACATTCATAATATCTTTCGCTTGTTGCGTGAAATTACCGATCTCAATATTGTCGTTGACGAAGCGGTCAACGGGACATTGACCCTGGCCCTCAACGACGTCCCCTGGGATTTCGCTCTGGATATTATTCTCAACCTGACCGACCTGGAAAAGGAAGAACGATACAACACCATCGTTATATATCCTAAAAAGAAGAAATTCGAATGGCCGACCCGGGCTTCTGACAATCTGGAAGTTAAAGTGGATATCGAAGTTGTCCAGGAAGAGGAACTTGTGGTCAAACGGGCAGCCAGCCAGCCCAAGGAGATCATTCAGGCCAAGTCCCTTTTACGCATGGCCCAAAAAGAAGAAAACAGCAACAATCTGACGATGGCCGCCAGCTATTACGAGCAGGCCTTCAAGCTGTGGCCAAAAAATCATAATATTGGCGATAAGCTGGCATCTCTGTACCTTGTCGGGCTGAAGATGAATGCCAAGGCGGTCAATTACGCCAAAAGGAGTCTGCGAATCGAACCAAAGAACTCCAGGGCCGCTCTTTATGCCGCCATTGGACTGGCCAACATGAACCGATTTCCGGAAGCTATCGAATACTTCAATCAGTCAGTGAGTGACAGTCCTTCCTTAAAAGATGCACTGGTCAGTTACGCGACTTTTAGCGAAAACAATGACCAGCCCGATGCAGCGCTGAAACTTCTTGATAAATATGAGTCATATTATGGTGATAACCTAAACACTATGATCTCCAGAGCCCGTATTTACGACAAACTTGGCCAGACAGAAAAGGCCACTGCCCAATATAGGGCAATTCTTCATTCAGGCTTTCAACTGCGGCCCGACATGAAGAAGTTTATACATGGGCGCATAGCCGCAAAAAGCATGACTGCGGGTGAATAACTGAGATGTCAACCGTTTTGAATACTGATACCAATTTCGGATCATCCAATTCGTTTATGAGGTTTGTTATGAAATCGATCAGGTTGTTCCTGCTATTCAACACACTAATCCTGGTTCTGCTGGGTCTCGTCTCCTGCAATGTCAAAACAGCGGACACGGATAAAGAGTTGATTCCGAAATCAGAAATAACAGGAAAGAAAGAAACAGAAGAGGTAAAAGACAACACTTTGCCGGTCCGTTATCAAGCTCCTGCCTATATGGTCGGAAAGCAGACCAGGGAAGAGCTGGACATGGCCACTGATGATGTCGCTTTAAAGGTCGGAGCCAATATCACTTCCACCGTCGGCCCGCAGCCGCTGATCGCCATTCTCAAACAACTGGCTAATCTCAAAGAGATGAACGTTTCCTGGGCCAGCGATGTTGACCAAAGTGTGCTTGTCGATGTGGATATCAGCGCCAATGACGACTTTTTTCAGGCCATCGATAACCTGCTCCGACAGGTCGACTACTTTCACCAAATCAAGGGAAATACCATTATTGTCAAATTTAAGGAGACAAAACGGTATCACGTTGCCATGCCGTTTATCAAACAGAGCTATGAAACCGCCACCGGCGGCAATATGCTTGGCTCTGAAGAGACCGCCTCCAACATCGAAGGGACTATCCAGATCGATTCTCGGGGTAACGAATTCGATATCTGGAAGAATATCGAAGACAACCTGAACTCGATTCTGGAAGTGTGGACTACAGAGGCTGTTACAACAATCAGTGAAGAAGGCCAGGAAGGTACAGACACAACAGCAACAACAGACGAGACCGCGACATCAGAATCCAGTACCTCCAACACCTTGACCAAGGCCACCCGCCAACGCTCCCAGAACACCAACACCTTCTTTATCGATAAACCGGTGGGCGTTATCACCGTAACAGCTCCAAGACCTTTGCAGATCAGGATTGACGACTATTTTAAAAAATTAAAAAGTGAACTGTACAAACAGGTTGCTATCGAGGCCAAAATCATCGAAGTTCAGCTCATGGACCACTCATCCATCGGCCTTAACTGGAACCTCATTCTGAGCAACCTGAGTTTAGGCGCCCAACTGAAACTGGACAGGGTACGCAGTGATGCAACGACAGACACCAAGTCATCAGTCAGCACCTCCAATTCCTCAACAACCAGAGGCCGAAACAGAACGTATGACTATCTGGCGACCGATTCCCTGACAGCAGATACCGGGTCCTATGTGGGTTCCTCTGGCTCAACTATTACCGACACCTCAAATGTGACTGTAACCATCGCCGATACCATCACCAATACCTTCGGCGGTACTATCGGCCTGGCCACTTTTAACTTCGATGACTTTATCAATGTTTTAGAAGAGCAGGGAAAAACAACCATCCTCTCTAACCCGAAGCTAAGTGTGCTCAATGGTCAGCCTGCTCTACTCACCGTCGGCCGTAACGTTACTTATATTGATGCTGTAGAATCTAACGTCTCTGAAGCTGGTATTATTACTTATACTTTTCATACTGAGCGAGTACTTTCCGGTGTGGGCATGTCTTTAACCGCAAATATCTTCGACGGTAATAAAGTGATCCTCAACCTGGTTCCTGTTATTGCCCAGTTAGAAGAACCGATAGAATACCGTTACATTGGAACCGGCCAGGTTGGTCTGCCAGTTATCAACGTTCGTGAGATGAGCACTACAGTTACGATAAACGACGGTGAAATGCTGGTCATTGGTGGACTGATCAGAAGTGCAAAGGACAAGGACGGCACCTTTATGCCGCTACTCGGAAAAATCCCGCTGATTCGCTACCTGTTCGGCTATGAAGAAAAAACGCTCGACAGGAAAGAGCTGATTATCCTTTTACGGCCTAAAATTATTTAGTGACTTACTCGCCAATATGCGCCATAAACAACAACTATTTTAGTCGGTAATTTCACTATGATTCAGGTACGGGAACTACCAAGTCACTTATACCCTTGCGGTATTAAAACTCTTTTCTCCAGTGTCATTTAATTACGAATTTTCAGGGTGAACATCATGAAAAAACTGTTTTATCTGCTCTGTCTGTTTTCGGTGGTTTTCCTCTTCGGATGCGGCCAGACCGTTGTGGAGACATTGAATATACCACCCGGACCACGCTTAAGTGGTGCTGGTGCAGGCAGAACCATTGTTATCCTGCCGTTTGCCGATTATACATATGCCTCCAATCTTGCAGCGGCTTACCGCAGGAACCTTACTATCACCGAAACGCTGACAGACAGACTGGTCGTCAACGGCTTCAGCCTGCCCGTTCAGGAGGACGTGTTTTCCTACCTTGTTGACCAGGAGATTATCAAAATTTCCAACTACGATGATATCGTTTCCAAATCAATCAGTAATGAGCTTGAAAATGATTGGTCCGATCTAATGAAAGCAGAGCTCCGCAGATATCAGCAGGAACAGATGTTACGCAAGGCGAACAAGATATCGGAAAGCCCCGGCACCCATGGTCTGTCTAGAGAGAACGTCAGTAAAATCGGTAGGGTATTCAATGCCGATTATGTTGTTCGCGGACGTATCCTAGAATATAGAACCAGACAGGAAGGAACCTGGGCACCCTGGAAAAGAGGGCTCCTTCCCTTTATTACCGGAACAACCAAACAGGTGCTCTGGGGTTTTGCCGAATCTGATTATTACGACATGCTAAACGAAACGGTATCCGGCGGCATACTTGGTGCCGCAATAGGGAGTACGGTTGACGATCCTTATCCTAATCACAAAGTGATCTTTGGGGATGCGGGTATTAAAGCAAACACGGTGGTATGGGGAGCCGCCGGCGCACTCGCCGGTAAAATTTCCGACCACAGCGGTAGAATAGACCAGGCTGTCGTTCAGCTTCGGGTCTGGGTACAGGAAGCGGTAAGCGGTAATGTGGTCTGGACCAACCGTGTCGATGTCAAGGTTTCACCTGGGACCGTTCTTGCCGACGGACAATATGATGCATTGTTCAACACCGCAATCAATAAGGGAGTGACTACTCTGGTAAACGATTTTGTCTCGTACGGTCTGTAAGACCCTCTTTCTTTTCTTAAGACCTGAACCCTAAAATAAAAAGGGGTGGTGCCTACATAACAGGCGCCACCCCTTTTTTCTTTGGAACTGATACGCGGTTCTTAGTTGCGGAACCGCTTTATGTCTAGTTGGACTTTTTCTTACTCTGCTCCTGCTGCTTCTTCTTCGAATTATGGTACAGCGCAGCAAAATTAATGGGCTCCATTTGAAACGGCACAAATCCGCCATCCGTTGAAACCTGACTGATAATCTGTCTAGTAAAAGGGAACAGCAGGGTCGGGCAGTCGACTGCCAGGACCATCTCCAGATGTTCCTCAGGAATGTTTTTCATCAGATAGATGGCGGCGTGCTCGATCTCAATGATGAACATCACTTTCTCTTCATCTTTGGTCGTTACCTTTGCAGTCACTTCGATGGATACTTCGTAATGATCATCGTCAACTGTTTTATTTCTCAGCTGCAGGTTCACCTGTACCTTCGGTTCAGTCTGCTGGATGAACAGTTCCGGCGCATTCGGATTTTCAAAGGAGAAATCTTTGAGATACATCTTCTGCATTCTAAATTCCGGTGAGCTCTGCTGGTTGGAATTTGCACCTGTTGCTTTTTCTTCAGCCATTATCTGGACCCCTTTTTTCGATAGTTATATACCGGTTCACTTGAACCATTTCCGCATAAAATACAAATACATTATTCAACTATAAATTCCCCAAAGACGCAAAGAAAAACGAAGAAGAACCGAAACATGAGGGCTGCCCTTTGGTAACATTTGGAAGTTCCCTCTACAGCAATTGCCGCAGGAACTCTCCGGTGTGAGATGCACTATTTGCGGCGACCTCCTCTGGTGTTCCACTGGCTACAATTTCTCCTCCCTTCTCACCGCCTTCCGGTCCAATATCGATTACCCAGTCAGCCGTTTTAATCACATCCAGATTATGCTCGATAACAATCACACTGTTGCCGTTATCGACCAGCCGTCTAAGGACATTGAGCAAGTGCTGGATATCCGCAGGGTGCAATCCGGTTGTCGGTTCATCAAGAATATACAAGGTCTTTCCCGAGGCTCTCTTCGACAATTCCTTTGCCAGCTTGATCCTCTGGGCCTCTCCTCCAGACAGGGTCACCGACGATTGACCCAGGGTAATATAAGACAAGCCGACATCGTAGAGGGTCTGTAACCGGTTCTTAATCGGCACCACATTACCAAAAAATTCCAGTGCCTCCTCAACGGTCATGGACAGCACCTCATGGATATTCTTGTCCCGATATCTGATTTCAAGCGTTTCCTGGTTATATCGTTTGCCGTTGCAGGTTTCACAAACCACATAGATATCCGGCAGAAAATGCATGGCGATTTTGATCACCCCATCACCCTCGCAGGCTTCACAGCGACCGCCCTTCAGGTTAAAACTGAAACGCCCGGGCTTATAACCCGCTACCCTGGATTCCGGCAGCCTGGTAAATAGTTCGCGGATGGGGGTAAAAACTCCGGTATAGGTCGCCGGATTGGATCTTGGCGTTCGACCGATCGGACTCTGATCAATATCAATAATTTTATCGATATTTTTCAAACCCGAAATAACGGTCCCATTCAGCTTGCAACGATCGCTTTTTTGCCGAAGACCTTTTTTTGCCATTTTAAAGAGCGTTTCAATGACCAGTGAGCTCTTTCCCGATCCGGACACACCGGTTACGCAACATTTCACCGACAATGGAAAAGTAACATCGATTCCTTTGAGGTTATTGACCAAACAATTTTTAATGACCAGATTGCCTGCTTTTCTCTTTTTGACTTTCCTTCTTCTTGGTGGAATATCAATTGCCTTTTTGCCGGACAGATAGGCTCCGGTCAGTGATATCTTATCAGAGAGCAACCGATCCACCGGACCTGAAAAGACAATCTCTCCTCCATGAACACCAGCCCCCGGTCCCATGTCCAGAACATGATCGGCTGACAGAATGGTGTCCGTGTCGTGTTCAACGACAATGACGGAGTTGCCGAGATCGCGAAGCTCGAGCAGGGTGTTGATCAACTTACGATTGTCCCGCTGATGGAGACCGATACTTGGTTCATCAAGAATATACAGAACTCCAGCCAGTCTGGAACCGATCTGAGAAGCCAGTCTGATTCGCTGGGCCTCACCACCTGAAAGGGTTGCCGAACGTCTCTCAAGGGTCAGATAGCCAAGTCCTACATCTTCCAGAAAAGAGAGACGATCGACGATTTCTTTTAAAATGGACTCACCTATTTTTCGTTGCTGGGACGTTAAAGGGAGCAGTGGAAGCTCAACCAGCAGATTTTCGATAGAAAGACTGGTTACTTCATAGATATTCATCGAACCTATCCTGACGGCCAGCGCTTCCGGTTTGAGTCTGGTTCCTCGACAGGCTGGACAAAGCTGTTCATTCATGTAGCGGCTCAGTTCCTCGCGAATCATCTGTGACTGTGTTTCGTGAAAACGCCTGTTGAGCTGCGGGATGACGCCCTCAAAACTTCTTTCAGCCGTCATAAACCGTCTTGCCTTCTGGTACTTGAAGAGAATCTCTTCTCCTTTTGAGCCGTAAAGAATGATATCCCGTATTTTTTGGGGCAGCTTTTCAAAACCCGTTTTCAACGAGAAGCCGTAATGAGAAGCCACAGCCGCCATCATCTGACCGGTATAGGTTTCCTCTTTCCGCCATCCCCATGGCGCAATGGCACCTTGAAGCAGACTTTTTGACTGGTCGGGAACCACCAGGGATGGATCAAAGAACTGTTTAACACCCAGGCCGCCGCATTCATGGCAGGCTCCCTGAGGGTTATTGAAGGAGAACAGCTGGGTGGACAGCGCCGGCATCGAGATGGAACAGTTGTGACAGGCCGCCAACTCACTAAACAGCACTTCCTCACCATCGTCTGGGAAATGGGCCAGCAAAAATCCCTGGGACAGCGTAACAGCCGTGCTGACGGAGTCCGACAGACGACGACGGATGGTTTCTTGTATTTGAAGACGATCAACAACCACCTCGATGGTGTGTCGAATGTTTTTATGAAGTGGACCGACATCATCGCAGTGCAGAATATCGCCATCGATTCTGACCCGGACAAACCCTTCCTTTTTGATCCTTGCCAGTAACTGCTCATGCCTGCCTTTGCGGTTGCTGACTAAGGGAGCAAGCAGGATGACTTTTGTTCCTTCCGGCCTTGCGAGAAGGATATTGACCATATCCTCAATGGATTGGGATCGAATGGGCTGTCCACACTCAGGACAGCATGGAGTTCCACAGCGAGCGAAAAGCAGCCGTAGATGATCATAGATCTCGGTGACGGTTCCCACCGTTGACCGCGGGTTTTTTGACGTTGTTTTCTGTTCGATGGACACAGCCGGGGACAATCCCTCCAGCGAATCGACATCGGGTTTATTCATCTGGCCGAGAAATTGCCTGGCATAGGTCGACAGTGACTCAACGTATCTTCTTTGGCCCTCTGCGTACAGGGTGTCAAAGGCCAGAGTCGATTTTCCGGAACCGGACAGTCCTGTAAACACCACCAGACTGTTGCGCGGTAGATCAACGTCGATATTTTTTAAATTGTGCATCCGCGCCCCGCGAATACTCAATGTTTTCGGTTCCATTTAACGGCAGTTTCAAGTTTTATGTTTTATGATGTAGAAATTCGGGAGTTTACACGCTTAAGGTCATTGAATGTTTTGGTGGTCTATTTTTATACAACGATCCATAACAACCGATAAACCCGCCTTTTTTGCCAGTCCGGCTGCCTGCCTGTTGATAATGCCCTGCTGCATCCAGACAGCTTTTGCATCGATGGCTACAGCCTCTTCCACAACCGGCATCACCGCTAAAGACTTCCTGAAGATAACAACAATATCAATTGATTGAGAAATAGCTGACAGGTTTGGATAACATTTCCGCCCGTAGATCTCTTTCTGACCCGGATTTACAGGGAAGACCGTATAGCCGGCATCAATAAGATACTGCCCGACCATATTCGATGGTCGCACTTTCTTCGGTGAAAAGCCGACAACGGCAATCGACCTGCTCCGATGGAGTAGATATTGAATATGAGAAAAATTGTCGAGTTGATACATTAATTATGCAACTTTTATGATTTACCGCTTTTTTCCACTATGGTAGTGTGTATGATTTCATAACCGCTTTTATCATACAATGAAATATTGAAACCGGTGCTTACAGCACCACATAATGGTGATTGAAAGCGCAAATGTCAATAGATGAGTCTCGCTGATTAACGGGTCTTTAGTGAGTGTCTATCCAGAAACGAGAATTTTTCTTCTAAATCGAAGTGTCGAGAAAAATTAACCACAGGCATGTGGTTGGTATTTCCAGGATAAATTTTTCTCTGCAACAAAGGGTTAGGAAAAGGCAAGCGTAGACTCCGAAAGACCCTTTCTGGATGGGAACTAGTTACCCATTGTAAGGAGCAGACTAAACAATTGTCACCATTGCAGGAAATAACAGTGAGGAAAAAAATGAACTTTCGAGATATTATTCTGACTCTTGATAATTACTGGGCGGATCAGGGTTGCGTAATCCAGCAGCCGTATGACATGGAGGTCGGAGCGGGCACTTTCCATCCGGCTACCCTTTTGCGGGCTCTTGGTCCTGAACCGTGGAAATCCGCCTATCCCCAACCATCCCGGAGACCCACGGACGGCCGCTATGGAGACAACCCAAACCGGCTGCAACACTACTATCAGTACCAGGTTGTCCTCAAACCTTCACCCCTCGATGTCCAGGAACTGTACCTTGAAAGCCTCAGACGGTTCGGCCTAGATCTGCTGGAGCATGATATCCGATTTGTTGAGGACGACTGGGAATCGCCCACTCTAGGCGCTTGGGGCCTTGGTTGGGAGGTCTGGCTCGACGGTATGGAAATCACCCAGTTCACCTATTTTCAGCAGGCCGGTTCAATCGACCTGCATCCGACAACTGTGGAAATCACCTATGGCCTTGAGCGAATCGCCATGTATCTCCAGTCCGTTGATTCAGTATACAATATCCGCTGGAACGACGAAATAACTTATGGCGAGATATTCCACCAGGCCGAAGTCGAATTCTCAACATTCAACTTCGAAGAGGCAAATATCGAAGCAATGATTTCCTTTTTCAACACCTTTGAGGAGGAAGCTCATAAGCTGATCGAAAAGAATTTGATCCTGCCGGCCTACGACTACTGCCTGAAGTGCTCCCACACATTTAACCTGCTGGACGCTCGCAAGGCCATCAGCGTAGCGGAACGAACACGGTACATTGCCAGAATACGAAACATCGCCAGAAAAGTAGCCCAGGCCTATGTCACCCAGCGTGAAGAAATGGGACATCCCCTGTTAAAAGAAACGACAGAAGGAGCTTAACAGGAGATTTCCATGGCCAGCAGCCTCGCAAAGACAAAATGGGCTACTGTCTTCAAGAGAAAGTGAGGTGGCCGATACCATTTTTTTATAATTAGAAATACGCTTAATCCTAAAAAACCAAAATTGATTTGAGGTACTGCAAGTTTGTTCAATTACACGGACTGAAAGCTGCTTTGGTACCAAAACTCATTAAACAGAAAAAGTCACTGTAACACTTTGTTGCTTTATATTTTTATGGGTTCTCTCTTGTCTCAAAAGTTATTCTAAGAATATCTGGATGATAACCTGCAGTGATTGTATAGGTTTCTCCGTCGGACTTGTCATTAATCCATCGAAGTAATTTTGTTCTCCCTGAACAAAATTCTAAGATAAGCCTCCAAGAAATAACAAAGCCGGATGTATTAGTAATAACAAGATTAAATGTTCCCAACCAAGGATTCTGATTGATACTAATTGAATGGGTAGCAAGTGATTTGTCTATAATATCTATCGGGAACAACGGATCACCGCAATTAAGCCCAGGATCTGCTGATTGCGCTGTTGCTCAAGTCGCTGTCAACAGTTGCAAAGTTACAGGGGCAATGTAGGCGGCTGTTGTAAGTTTTATTGTTTTTTTGAGAACTTCACGACGGTTTTTATTCAATGTACCGTATTCGAGTGGGGGCTGGTCAAACAAACTACTAACAGGAAGGGTATCCTCATGGTTAGAACTATTCTATCGTTGCTTGTTTGCATGATGTTACTTACTATTTTTGGCTGTAAATCAAAAGAATCCATAGCCTGGGAAAAGAAACTGAAAGCCGAAACTGAGGCGAGCAACCTGGCATGGGAAAAATTTGATGCACAAATCTACAACCTGCCTTCATGTGAAGGTGCGAAGTGGTTTGACTATTGTGACCCTGATTTGTACCTGCCCGATTATAGGACTGTTCAAGTTCACATCCATTCCGCGAATAAAGATGCCCAGTCATACATGCGGCCTGCTGTAAAACGCTCTCTTGAGAAAAGGGGCTATAGTGTCTGGGTGGGTAGAGACATCTCAGAAAAAGAATATACAGCTGTTGATGATAGCTTTAATGACGATTACATGCTCCCGCCAACTGTTAAACCCGGTGCAAAGCGCTGTAAAATACAAAACCCCGATTACATAGAAGGAACAAACAGAATTAAATTTTATGAAGTGAGGTATAATATACCTCTTATTGATGAACTTCTTTTAACTAACCCAAACAGTGCAGATGTTGATGCAGTACTCTTTGTAAAAACTATATTTCTTAAGGATGGTTCAAAACAGTATTGGCGTGTGGACTCACAACTTTATGATATTAAAGCAGAAAAAATTACTCTATGGAATCGTGTCTGTTACCGCTCTGGATGTGGTGAAGGCATCAAAGCTTTTATGAAAACCAAAACCGGGGCCCCTTCTTCAAAGATTGTAGGCAATAAAGTGTATACCTCAACTCCGTATTGGTTTGAGGGTAACAAACAGGGGTTGCTTTCACAGGCATTGGATGAAATGTTTGAACACCTTCCAAAACGTGTTGATAATAAAATGGAGCTTCGCACCCTACCCGAAAAGTACAATGGCATTTGCCCTACGTGGAAGAAAATTATAATGGTATTTGAATAGCAGGCTTTTCCCTTTTTTTCCCGGTACTCTCTGATACCCCTGATTTTAGCGGTTGGCTGCGGGTTCGGCTACTGCGTTTTCAGTTACAATAATTATTCCCTCGTTTCGCTCGCGGATCGGTATCTTTCCATTTTGTTTGGGCCTTCAGCCCTTTAATGGATCATTTTAAAAGGGACGTTTCGCATATGTGGTTGTGCGGGTGTTTGCACCCTTGTTTTTAGGTTTAATAATTTCAAACACATAAATAACTGTCGGGAGGTTCAAATCCTCAGTATCTCAGCTTTCCTTAAAATTAAAATGATTATGGGTAAACAATCGTGGATCACGAATTGAGAATAAATGCAGCGCTTGGAAAAATTCTTAGGAACTATAATTTTCTAGAACTTAATTTAGGGCTCTGTTTAAGGTTTTTAGAAAATCCAAACAATCCAGAAGCATCCCACAAGTATTTACGCCGATCAAACTTGCCGCAGATCGTTAAAAGGCTCAAAAAGCTTCTCGTTGAATGTGAGCACATAACAGATACAAATGAATTCAACGAATGGATTAACCGCTCAGAAGATATCAGGCTACTAAGGAATTATTACGTTCACGCCTCCTGGCAATATCTACCACTTAATGACGATGGAAAAGCAAAATTTAGCACACCTCCTTGGCGAAAAGAAAAAAACAAAGGCGATATTGAAGGAAGAATGCGAATTAAAGATCTAGAAGCGGATGCTAATCGTATTGAAGCTGCTTTCAAAGAGTTTATGGAAATACGCCTAAAATATAAAGTCTAATGCAGTGTGCATAACGATGGTACTTCACAGGTTGTACATTGAAATAAAAGACAACTTGCGGGATAGTGGCGGGATACAGATATTATTTTTTAACACCTGTAATTATTAGAAAAATGGCGGAAGTGCATGGGAATCGAACCCACCTAGCAGGCTATCAACCCGCTACACCGGATTTGAAGTCCGGGAGAGCCACCAGTGCCCTATCCACTTCCACATGACTTCTTGGTTTGCCGGACGGATGGATATCCTTTCAAACTTTAATTTTCCGACGAATTTCAAAATTTTTATACTAATATGTGTTGAAATTGAAAACAACTTTTTAGTATAGTAGGCAGGTTATTTTTATCCCAACAAATCGAACAACCACTTTCTATTCATTATCAATTCTCATTAAAGAGAATAACACACATTAAAACAATGCAGTGCGAACGATTAATTGGGCTGGCA
>CAZUUJ010000055.1:0-25489 GCA_964623625.1 uncultured Desulfocapsaceae bacterium | reverse complement strand
CCTTTCTCATGAAATACAACAACCTCGATTTTCCGGCAGCGCTCAAAGAACTGGCACAAAGGTGCGGGATTCAACTCCCTGAAAGGCCGCTGTCCAGGGAGCAGACTAGACGGGCCTCTCTTCGTAAACAGATGCTTGAGCTCAATTCCAGAGTTGCTGCGATATATAGAAAGACACTGTTGGCTTCTTCAGTGGGGGAACCGGCCCGCAGGTATCTGACAAAAAGGGGGTTGAGTGACAAAATCGGGGAGGGATTCAGGATCGGCTACGCTCCCGGGGTTGAGCAGTACGGTTGGAATTTTCTTGGGAACCAGTTGAATTCCGGTGAGCGCAACCTGGCTGAAAAGCTTGGACTTCTGGTGAAAAAGGAAAAGGGTGGCTTTTACGATCGATTTCGTGACAGAGTAATTTTTCCCATTATGGACACTTCCGGAGGAGTGATCGGGTTCGGTGGTCGGATTGTCGGTGATGGGCAGCCAAAATATATGAATTCGCCGGAAAGCCTCCTGTTCAATAAATCCAGATCTCTCTTTGGACACTATCAGACACGGGATGCCTGCAGGCAGCAGAAACAGGCAATACTTGTGGAAGGCAACTTTGATCTTATTTCCCTGGTGGATAAAGGCATTGAAAATGTGGTGGCTCCCCTGGGGACGGCTGTGACCAGAGAACAGCTCGCCCTTGTTAAGCGAAGTTGTACGGAAGGTGTCCTGCTGTTTGACGGAGATGCGGCGGGAATAAAGGCGGCGTTCAGGTCGGTTTCCCTGTTTCTGGCTGAAGAGCTTAATGGCAGAGTGGCCCTGTTGCCCGCTGGTCATGATCCGGATTCTTATGTGAGGGAGTTTGGGGTAAAGAAACTTGAAAGACTTATCCGCAAGGCCAGTCCGCTGCCGGAGTTTGTTTTTGAACAACTGGTCAATGAATTTGGTCTAACCCTGGACGGTAAAAGAGCTATTGTCGTGGAGTTGCAGCCGCTTATTAACAGCGCAGCATCCCCGCTGCAACGTTCTGTTGTGCTGTCGCACTTTGCTGAAAAATTGGGACTTCCCCTGGAGGATTTTAAAGAGATTGTCAAAACACAACCACAGTTGAAACCATCCTCTGAAGAAAGACAGGAGCAAAGAGAAAAACTGCAGCCTGTCAGTACCGCCCAGAAAAGGCTGATCCAGTTTATGGTACTGAATCCGATGAGTTTTCATGAACTTGAAGAGAGCGGAATACGGGAATGCTTGGCCGGTTCGGTTGGTGAAATTCTGTTTCTTCAGATGAGAAAGGGATTGTCGGAAAATCCAAAGTTGCAGCCGGAAGACCTGTTGACATTACTGCCGGAAGGAGCAGAACGCGGCCTGGTGGCCGAACTGCTGATAGACGCAGCGAAAAAAACGGTGGCTGCGGCTACCGTTTCCGGAAAAGACAGTGAGGCGCAAAAGACAGAGCTGCTGGAATGGATCAGGTGCGAGACCTTGAAAAGACGTTCGGCAACCTTATCTGCACAGATACAGGAGGTCCAGGGAGAAGGCGACTTTCAGCGGTTGCAGGAACTGATTGCCAAAAAAGTTGATGTTGACAAGCAGTTACAGAATTTGCTGGATGAAACACTTTAAGGGACCAAGTAAAAATAACTTGCACATCTTGCATCCTATCTCCAGGCCATATTGAGCCGATAATGAGGTGTAAAATCATCGAATTAGGGCTGCTGTTCCTGTAGTTTTCCACCCTCATTATCGACCCAACCTGACTTGAATCTAAGCGTTATATTATCCAACTTGTTTTTACTTGAGCCCTAAACAGTCAAGTGCAAAGTCATTTCGCAATAATAATTTGTCAGGGATGTCAGTATCATGTTGTTTTTAAAAAAAAACTTGATATAATAAGTTGCTGATTTGTCAGATAGTCCTATTGTATTATCATATTATATGGAAGTAATCATCCATCACTAAAAAAAGGAGGAGATCCGTATGTCGAGTGACGGACAGGATAACCTTTTTGATGATGCTGCTGGTACTGACGACGAACTGTATCTCGGTGACCAGAATCTTTTTTCCGAACTGACCGGCATCGGCTCTATACAGCAAGACCCGATTACCGTCGCGTTGCCGGACGGTGTCTCAGGAGATCGCCGTACCGGAAGCAAAGACCGGCGATCCCATCCATTTTCAGATAGAAGAAAGGCCAACCGCAGGCGCACATCCAGAGGGCTGGGTAATCGGCTTGACCAGAGCATGGATTCCATGAATATTTACCTGCGGGAAATGGGTAGTGTGCCGTTGCTTTCCCATGAAGAGGAACTGGAACTGGCAAAACTGATGGAGGAAGGGAAGTTTCGGTTGCAGGAACTGGTGCTGTCCGCCTGTTTATCAGTTACCGTTCTGTCAGAGGTTGGAGAGCTACTGCACGAAAGGAAGGTCAAGATTGGTCAGGTTGTAGAGAATATAGACAAAAATATGGGCGAGGCCAGTGGTCGGGAACGATTTCTAAGATCGGTTGGTAAAGCTATTGCCCTTGATGGTAAACGGGAGCGGCTGCGTCAGGAGGCAACAAAAAGCAAGACCGGGAAGTCCAAAAAGTTGGATCTAGCCAAACAGATCGAAGATATCGGTACTGAAATTAGTCGTCTGTTCGATGACCAACTTATCAATTCCAGATATATCGGGGCCATGATTCACGGTATGGAGAGCCTTGCCGAACGTTTTCGTAAAGTATGGGTCGGAGCTATCCGTGAGCACAAACTCGGCGCCTTAAAGAACAGGAAGATGGAATTAAGTCTGGATCAATTGGAGGAAAAAATATCTGTCGAGTTGAACCATAGTGTCGGCATCGATTTTCACTCTTTGCAGGAACGTATTCAACAGATCGACACCACCAGGGAGATGGTCCGGCACGCGCGGGAGTCGTTGGTTCGGGGTAACCTGCGTCTGGTTATTTCCGTGGCCAAGAAGTTTGTCAATCGGGGTCTGCAGTTTCCCGATCTGATCCAGGAAGGCAATATCGGTTTGATGAAGGCAGTGGAGAAATTTGATTATCGTCGCGGATACAAATTTTCAACATACGCTACCTGGTGGATCAAGCAGGCCATAACCAGAGGCATTGCCGATCAGGGAAGGACGATTCGGTTACCGGTGCATATGATCGAGACTATCAACCGTTTGCTGCGGGTTTCTAAAGATTTCATGACCGAAAAGCAGCGGGAACCCTGCCCGGAGGAAATGGCCGGTGAGTTGAATATTGATGTGTCAAAGGTGAAAGTGGCCCTGAAAACTGCTAAGGATGCCATATCGCTCGATACTCCTGTCAACGATGAAGGCAACACATCGATTGCCGACTTTATCGAAGACCAGTGTCACCTTGATCCCCAGGATTATACGATGGTTGAAAGTTTGAAGGAATGTTTGGCGCAGGTATTATCATCGCTTACCCCAAGAGAGGCCAAAGTATTAAGGATGCGCTACGGTATCGATGTGGCTTGCGACCATACGCTCGAAGAGGTAGGCCGATGTTTCGCTGTGACCAGGGAGAGGATCAGGCAGATCGAGGCCCAGGCTATCCAGAAGTTGAAGCATCCTTCGAGAAGGGAGGAGTTGAAAATCTTTATGACCTAGCAGAATCACACTGTCTGCTCCCACTGGAGTGGCCTGTGGCCGCCGTTTCAGATATCCCGGTTCCTCACTCTTGTATTTCAGCAAACAACGAACACTTTTCTTTATTATTAAAAAGGCAGATATCTTCTGTCGATCAAATTATACGTGAGTCCGGAGGGAAGCCGGTGAGCCGAATTCTTGAATGGGTCAGTCTGAGCTTGATACCCGGCTTAGGCGATATGGGCATTCGCGCCCTTGTCGATCATTTCGGTACGGTGTCCGAGGTTCTGGGGGCCGGCCGTAAAAAACTTGAGAGCGAAACCAGACTGAAGTCATCTGTTGTCGAACGGCTTGCCAATAAAGATAATGCTTTAAAAAGGGGTGAAGCGGAACTGGCCCGGCTCAAGCAGTTTGGCGGCAAAGCAGTCTGCCTCGATGATAAACAATATCCGGAACTGCTTAAACAGATCAGCCGTCCACCGGTCGTTCTTTATACCCTTGGAAATGCAGACATCCTCAGTAAACACTGTGTCGCCATTGTCGGTTCAAGAGCAGCCACCGATTACGGCAAACGGTGCGGGTTCAACCTGGCCAGGGACCTGTCTTTCAATTCGGTCGTGGTGGTTTCCGGGATGGCGCTCGGGATTGATACCGAGGCCCACAGGGGTTGCCTGTCTGCTACGGGCAGGACAGCTGCGGTTTTAGGCTGCGGACTTGATGTTATTTATCCCTATCGGAATAAGCACCTTTACGACCAGATCAGCGATCGTGGTGTACTGGTGAGTGAGTATCCGCTTGGCACTAAACCGGATGGTTTCCGCTTCCCAGCCAGAAACAGGATCATTGCCGGTCTCAGCCTGGGGGTTGTTGTAGTGGAAGCGGCAAAAAAATCGGGATCGCTGATTACAGCCGGTCTGGCACTGGAGGAAGGAAGGGAGATCTTCAGTGTGCCGGGTCGTATCGACTCGTTCAAATCGGCCGGTACCCACTGGCTCCTCCAGCAGGGAGCCAAGCTGGTCCAGGGCGCTGACGATATATTTGAAGAATTTTCGCCACTTGACTCAGAACCATCTCGTTCAGCTGGTGTATCGGAGGAGCAGGATGTTCCAACAGGAGATGAAAATCAACGGAAGCTTCTGGAATTGATGGACTCCTACCCCATACATAGAGACCAATTGATCAGCCGATCGCAGATGTCACCGGCACAGGTCAATGAGTTGTTGCTCTATCTCGAACTGGAAGGATTGATTGAGATACTGGTTGGCGGCGAAGTACGAAAAAGAGTAAGATAACTGCCAACATGAATCCGTGATATGGATTGTTGTTCATGGTTATATGTTGCAATAAAAACAGTCTGACCGGTTTCGCTCAGCCTTAAGGAAATACACAATTAGATTAGAGGAAGATAATGCAGCAAATCAAAATAGCCCCGTCCATTCTGTCGGCGGATTTTTCAAAATTAGGTGAAGAGATCAAATCGGTCGACCGCGCGGGTGCCGAGGTGATTCATGTTGATGTCATGGATGGCCATTTTGTTCCTAATATCACCATAGGTCCGTTAATTGTCAAAGCAGCCCGTTCGGTCACCGACAAGATACTGGATGTTCATCTGATGATTACCGATCCGGATCAGTATCTCGAAGATTTTGCCAAGGCCGGGGCCGATTGGATAACCGTCCATGTCGAAACATGCACACATCTGCATAGAACCGTTGCCAGAATCAAGGAGTTGGGTAGCAGACCTGGAGTTGTGCTCAATCCGGCCACCCCGCTGTCCAGTCTTGATGCTATTCTGGATGATATTGATCTGGTTATGTTGATGAGCGTCAACCCCGGATTCGGTGGCCAGTCCTTCATCGAATCGTCTGTAGCCAAGATTCAGCAATTGAAAACCATGGCCCAAAAGCGGTCCTTAACTGTAGATATCGAGATTGATGGCGGCATCAGTCCAAACACCATTTCCAGGGTCGCGGCAGCCGGAGCCACGATATTTGTAGCCGGTTCGGCGATTTACGGATGTCCTGAATATGGTCCGGTTATCGATGAGATGAAGCAGCTTGCAAACCAGGCTGTAACAACGGGTTGATAAAGGATCACTCGAGCAGCGGAGAGCCTAAGATGGCACGACTGAAAAGCTATAAAGAGACAGCGGTGTATGATGAGCTGAACAAGCTGGCGAAGCATCCCTTTGATCTGACAACGTTGGCAGATCAGGAGAACCTCCCGCGAATGAACCGGTATGTGTGCTCATCGGCCGGATTTGACCTGTATTATGGAACCCAGCGTGTAGATGATGCCGTGCTTTCATGTTTGCAAAGATTGTCGGACGAACTGGCTCTAATCGATCAGTTTGAGGATATGAGAAAAGGGGCGATAATCAACAGGATAGAGGGGTTTGACTCGGAAAACAGGCAGGTCCTTCACACGGCAAGCCGGGATATCTTCACCGATGATCCCCGTGAACCGTCAGCCTCTGCCCAGGCCGCAGAGCAGGTCGACAAACTAAAAATATTTCTTGATGAACTTGAAAATGGGGAACTAACAAATGAACAGGATGAGCAGTTCGATACCATGATCCATATCGGCATCGGTGGTTCGGACCTTGGCCCCAGATCGATTTTCGAGTCGCTGCTGGCCTACGGTCGAAGGGACAGGCAACTCTTTTTCATTTCAAATGTTGATCCCGATGATGCGGCTCGCATTCTTAAAAATGCGCATCTGCCGACAACCCTTGTCAATATTGTCTCAAAATCCGGAACAACGCTTGAGACGCTGACCAATGAAGCGCTGGTTCGTAAGGCTTTTGTTGATGAAGGGCTTGATCCTCGCCATCATTTCATATCGGTTACCGGCAAGGGGAGCCCCATGGACAATCCGGAGAATTATCTTCGCTCCTTTTATATGTTCGATTATATTGGTGGCAGGTACAGTTCCACATCAATGGTGGGAGCTGTTGCCCTGGGATTTGGTCTTGGGCTCGACAACACCCTCGACTTTTTACAAGGGGCCCATAACGCCGACAACTCAGCCGGTGAGCGGGATATCACAAAAAATATCGCCCTGTTGATGGCCCTGCTCGGCATCTGGAATCATAATTTTCTGGGTATGAATACTCTGACAGTCTTGCCGTACAGCCAGGCTCTGCATAGGTTTCCGGCCCACCTGCAACAATGCGATATGGAGTCCAACGGCAAATCAACAACCCGAAGCGGGGCCCTGGTCGGCCATCAGACCGGGCCTGTTCTTTGGGGCGAACCGGGGACCAATGGCCAACACGCCTTTTATCAGCTTCTCCATCAGGGCACCGAAATGGTACCGGTGGAATTTATCGGTTTTCGCCATAGTCAATACGCGCGAGATCTTCAGGTAAAACAATCCACCTCGCAGCAGAAACTGGTGGCAAATCTCCTGGCTCAGTCACTGGCGTTTGCGGCAGGGCAGGCTGATGAAAATCCCAACAGAAATTTTCCGGGAAACAGACCAAATTCAATTCTACTGGCTGACAGGTTGACCCCTGTCAGTATGGGTGGTCTTCTGGCACTGTATGAGGCAAAAATTGTCTTTCAAGGATTTTTATGGAACATCAACTCCTTTGACCAGGAGGGGGTTCAGTTGGGCAAGCGGTTGGCATCGACTTTTCTTTCATTAATGCGGGATAATGGGGAGAACGACGATTCAATTGAAGAGACTTTTCTGCGGGTGACAGCAACCGGATAAAGCACCAATTCTCTATTCCACTTTATAGATAGAACTGATGGGTGTCATCAGCCGTTTTTTGTTGACAAAAAGATGGCCAAGGGATAGTTTCACGAGTCGGATACAGGAGTTTTCAACCTGCTTGCCGATGGCATGATCATGGGAGATAGGAAGGTGGTGTGGTAGAAACGTTTGTCATAACGACGGATGTTTCTTTAGCAAAATCCCGGTTTCCGGAAAGATCGCACCGGCCATCTTAAGAATATTGCATAGGTTGATTATTTATTAACAATTTCAAGGAGGAAAACATGGCAAAGCATGAGACGCCCCTGTTGGACCAATTGGAGGATGGCCCTTGGCCAAGCTTCGTTACCGACATTAAGCGCCAAGCTGAAACAAAACCCGAGTGCTGGGATATCCTCGGTCAACTCGAGTTGTCTTTTACAGACAGGATCACTCACTGGAAACATGGCGGCATCGTCGGTGTTTTCGGATACGGCGGTGGTATTGTCGGTCGCTATTCGGACGTGCCGGAGCAGTTCCCGGGAGTTGAGCATTTTCATACTGTTCGTCTGGCCCAGCCGGTATCCAAGTACTACACAACCGAGCATTTGCGTGCTCTTTGTGACCTGTGGGATAAATACGGTTCCGGTATGACCAATATGCACGGATCCACCGGTGATATTGTTTTCTTGGGTTGCCGTACTGAAGCTCTTGAGCCTCTTTTTTACGACTTGACCCATAACCTGAAGCAGGATCTCGGCGGTTCCGGCTCCAACCTGCGTACGCCGGCATGCTGTCTCGGTGATTCACGCTGCGAATGGTCGATGTATGATGCTGAAGAGTGCTGCCATCATCTGACCATGCATTATCAGGACGAAATTCATCGTCCAGCTTTCCCGTATAAATTCAAGTTTAAGTTCTCCGGTTGCCCCAATGACTGTGTGGCAGCCATTGCCCGTTCCGATATAGCCGTTATCGGTACCTGGAAAGATCAGATTCAGATTGACCAAGGTGCCGTACAAGAGTATATCGCCGGCAACTATCCTGCCAACGGCGGTGCCTACACTGGTAAAGACTGGGGTCCCTTTGATATCAAGAAGGAAGTCCTTGATCTGTGTCCCACCGGCTGTATGTCGATGGAAGGCGATGAACTGAAGATTGATGATGCCGAGTGTTACCGTTGTATGCATTGCATCAATGTTATGCCTCGCGCCCTTCGCCCAGGTAAGGATAAGGGCGCATCCGTTCTGGTCGGCGCCAAGGCTCCGATCCTCGACGGCGCTCAGTTCGCCACCCTTGTTGTACCGTTCATGAGGGTCACCAAAGACAACGATTTTGAAGAGCTGATCGATTTTATTGAGAACGTCTGGGATTGGTGGATGGAAGTTGGAAAGAACCGTGAGCGTGTGGGTGAAACCATGCAGCGTATCGGTCTGCCGACCTTCCTCAAAGTCATGGGTGTGGATATAGTACCGCAGCATGTTCGAGAGCCGCGTTCCAACCCATACGTATTCTGGCAGGAAGAAGAGGTTCCCGGAGGTTTTGAGCGTGATGTCGAGGAATTCCGTAAGCGTCACGCGGCTTAAGTCCGAAGTCTTTTCGAGTTTATTATATTATTCAAATATAAAGGAGATTTGTTATGGGTTACAATCCCGATAAACCGATGGAAGACAGGATTACAGATATCGGTCCACGATATTATGCCGAATTCCATCCACCGGTAATTGCAAAAAATAAAGGTAAATGGCTCTGGCATGAGATTACTCAGCCAGGTGTCCTGATGCATAAATCTGCGTCCGGTGATGAGTGCTGGACCGTTCGTGTCGGTTGCGCCCGTCTGATTTCAATTGAGCTGATTCGTGAAATGTGTGATATCGCCGATGCTCATTGTGACGGATTTTTCCGGTTTACTACACGGAACAACGTTGAGTTCATGGTTGATTCCAAGGATAAAGTTCAGCCCCTGATTGACGATCTGGCAGGTCGCGGCAACAAGTTCCCCGTTGGTGGAACCGGTGCCGGTATTACCAACATCGTTCATACCCAGGGTTGGATTCACTGCCACACCCCGGCTACTGATGCTTCAGGTGTTGTAAAAGCGGTAATGGATGAGCTGTTCGAACATTTCGTTTCCATGCAGATGCCTGCTCAGGTGCGTATTGCTCTGGCCTGCTGTCTGAATATGTGTGGTGCGGTTCACGCATCCGATATCGCCATCCTCGGTATCCATCGTAAGCCGCCGATGATCGACCACCGTAGGATTACAGGTGTATGCGAGCTGCCGCTTGCCATCGCCTCCTGTCCGCTGGGTGCCGTAAAACCCGCCAAGGCCGAAATCGATGGCGAGGAGATCAAGTCAGTCAAGGTGAATAATGACCGCTGTATGTTCTGCGGTAACTGTTACACCATGTGCCCGGCTATGCCTCTGGCCGATCCTGAAGGTGACGGTATCGCCATCCTCGTTGGCGGAAAGGTATCCAACTCCAGAACTGCACCCAAGTTCTCCAAGCTGGTTATCCCGTTTCTGCCAAACAACACTCCCAGATGGCCCGAGACTGTTGAGGCCGTTAAGAATATAGTCGATGCTTATGCCAAAGATGCTCGCAAGTATGAGCGTGTCGGTGAGTGGGCTGAGAGAATCGGTTGGCCGCGTTTCTTTGAGAAATGCAATATTCCGTTTACCATCAAGTCAATTGATGATTACCGACTTGCCTATGATACCTGGCGTACTTCTACGCTGTTCAAGTACACCAGCCATATCAAGTTCTAATAACTATTGGTAACCAGAAGCCGGTCCTGTGAATTGTCTCGGGACCGGCTTTACCGATCTGTTCTTCGACAACCTTTTGACTAAAGGAGATTGATTATGCCCTTGAGTAAAGAAGAACTGAAAGAAGCAATCTTAAAAAAAGCACAGACTGCGCCCAAACCGCAGCTCTATGTAAAGGATTTCTATAAATGCGATCCGGAAACAAAACCGCGCCAAATTAAAAACGCGGCCAATGAACTGGTAAGAGAAGGCAAGATGACTTTCTGGTCATCCGGTTCAACCACCATGTATGCCGCCAAAGGCCGTGCCAAGGATGAAGAAGGAGAGGCCGGTATCTGATCGAAATCCTCACTTCACTGTTATTCTTGATTAAAAAAGTGCGGAATAACCATTCTGCGCTTTTTTTTTGTCTAATCAACTGCTATGGAAGCCAGGATTGTAGCTCTTGATACAACGGATTCCACCAATCGCATCGCTTTCACCATGGCCTTAGAAGGTGCAGGTCACGGGAGTGCGGTCATCGCCCGTGAACAGACCGGCGGGCGTGGCAGATTGGGAAAGCAGTGGCAGTCTCCTGCGGGCAGAGGATTATACTGCTCAATCATCGTCAGACCCCGGATAGCTCCGGAGGATTTCCCCTTAATCACCATGACGGCCGGCCTTGCTACGGCACTTGCCGTAGATGAGGTCACAGGTGTGTGTTTCGGCTTGAAATGGCCAAACGATATATACAGCCGTGGAAAAAAATGCGGTGGTATCCTGGTTGAATCATCACCGCTGCTGGACCCGGATGAAAACCACTTTGCAGTGGTGGGTATCGGCATCAACGTCGATGAACGAACCGATGAGTTTGGGCCAGATATTCGTAAGAAGGCAACCTCTCTCTATCTTGAGTGCGGCAGACCAGTCGATAAGCGGATCCTGTTTGAAACAGTACACCAGAAGCTGCTTGGCAAAATGAGCATACTGCAGCAGGAAGGCTTTGCACCGATCCTTGATAACTGGAAAAAGAAGGATATTCTAGTGGAAAGTCGACTGGACTGGGTCAGTGTGAAAGGGGATGTGGTATCCGGAATTACTTTAGGCCCCGATGATCGGGGAAGGCTGCATATCAGAGATGATAGTGGTCAAATCCATGAGGTGATTTCCGGTGATATCCGTTTAGTTGAAGTGAACGCACCCTTGAATGACATCCCGCTGAACAGGGCATGAAGGAGCGTTATTCGCCTTCCATACCCTGTCCAAGAAAAGCATTAATATCGATAATAGTCGGGTTTGTATGGTCCTTTCACCGGGACACCGATATAATCGGCCTGCTCTTTGCTGAGAGTTGTCAGGTGAGCACCGATCTGCTCTAGATGGAGGCGGGCCACCTTTTCATCGAGATGTTTGGGAAGGAAATAGACTTTGTTCTCGTAGGCCTGGTGGTTGTTCCACAATTCGATCTGGGCCAGAACCTGATTGGTGAACGAGTTGCTCATCACAAAGCTGGGATGACCGGTGGCACATCCAAGATTAACCAACCGACCCTCAGCAAGGACAATGATCTTTTTGCCGTCGGGAAAGGTGACATGGTCGACCTGCGGCTTGATGTTCTCCCAGGGCAGCTCCCTGATACCGGCAATATCGATTTCCGAATCGAAGTGACCGATATTGCAGACAATGGCTTCATGGGGCATCTCTTCCATATGGGCACGGGTAATAACCTGAACATTGCCAGAACAGGTCACGAAAATGTTGCCTATCCTTGCAGCCTGTTCCATGGTCACAACCAGATAGCCTTCCATAGCTGCCTGCAGAGCGCAGATCGGGTCGATCTCGGTGACATAAACGGTGGCTCCCATGCCTCTGAGTGCCTGAGCGCAGCCTTTACCCACATCACCGTAACCGACAACAACAGCGTTTTTTCCCGCAATCATCACATCGGTTGCCCTCTTGATACCGTCGATGAGCGATTCACGGCAGCCGTACAAATTGTCAAATTTTGATTTGGTTACCGAATCATTCACATTAATCGCGGGGCACATCAGTGTTCCGTCAGCAGCCATTTCATTGAGTCTATGTACACCGGTAGTAGTTTCTTCGCTGATCCCTTTAACCAGAGTTATCTCATCCTTGTATTTTTCGTGCATGACCAGTGTCAGGTCACCACCGTCATCAAGAATCATGTTGGGACGCCAGTTATCCGGCCCGAAAATCGTCTGATCGATGCACCACCAGAATTCCTCTTCACTCTCTCCCTTCCAGGCAAAGGTCGGGATTTCGGCAGCAGCCATGGCAGCAGCGGCATGATCCTGTGTCGAAAAGATGTTGCAGGACGACCAGCGAACCTCAGCGCCAAGATCGACAAGGGTTTCCATCAGCACGGCAGTCTGGATGGTCATATGCAGGCAGCCCGCAATGTTGGCTCCTTTGAGCGGTTGCGATTCGCCATACTCTTTTCTGATTGCCATCAGGCCGGGCATTTCCGTTTCGGCAATTTCAATTTCCTTTCTGCCCCAGTCGGCAAGCGACATATCGGCAACTTTGTAATCTGTGGAAGAAGTGGTCATGTGTCTACCTAAAAGTTATTTATGGAATAGATTCATTAATAAAATAAGACCTGCCAAAGGGAACCGGCCGGCCTGGTCACCGTGAACCTGCTTTGAAAGCAGATTTTGTCGGTATTTCAAGCAAAAAACATGCAACCATATACTATTTTTTCCTTTAGAAGGCAAGGGGGTGTGGAAAGTTAATAAAAGAGGTACTATAAATAATTCTGATTACAACTAAAGGTCGGCATATGAAGAGGAGTGGGCTACTAGCCAGGCTAGACTGGCAAATCGACAACACCTCGTGTTACGCTGAGCATTATGGGTAATCAGTTATTTGAAACAAAATGAAGCAGGAGGATACAAGTGAAAAAAATGGTCTTCTTTTTCACCCCCCCCTTGCCTGATGAAGTGCAATGATTACTCTGAATGAGGATACTAAATTATCACTGGTTTTCTGTTTTTGCTTAAACTAAAACCATCGAACAGTCCATTGAGACGTTTAATACCTAGTTACATGGGTGAAACCCTGATTCAAATATGGGAGGCTCTGTTTCCCGCAACAGATACGTGAAAACAGGACAATGTCAATTGAGGAAGCAATAAAGGTCTTTGAGATAGAAGAACAGGGACTGGCGGCAGTGAGGAGTCGGATTGGTGATGAATTTATTGAGGCCGTTGAGATGATCATGCAGTGTCCGACCCGACTGGTTATCACCGGGATCGGTAAATCGGGAATCATCGGTCAGAAGATTGCTGCCACACTCAATTCCACTGGTACACCCTCATTTTTTCTACATCCGGTTGAAGCGCTGCACGGTGATCTCGGCATGGTCATGCCGACTGATGTGGTAATTGCCATCTCATACTCCGGGGAAACCGATGAACTCAATGGTCTGCTGACAAGCCTCAAAAAAAGGGGAACCTCGCTCATTGCCATGACCGGTGGACTGTCGTCGACCCTTGCTAAAGCTGCCGATTTGGTTTTAAACATCCGGGTACCCCAGGAAGCCTGTCCCCTTGGCCTGGCACCCACAGCTTCCACCACCGCAACCCTGGCCATGGGTGATGCTCTTTCGGTTGTGCTGTTAAACAGAAAGAAGTTTCAGGCATCCGATTTCAGGAAGAACCATCCTGGAGGCAGCCTGGGAGAGAGGTTGAAGGTCCAAGTACTGGAGGTCATGTTGACCGGAAACGCAATGCCAGTTGTCGGCGAGGAACAGTCGGGCGGCTTGGCGATACAGGTTATGAATGAGAAAAACCTGGGAGCGGTTCTTGTTGTTGGTAAGGAAAACGTGCTGGTAGGCATCGTCACCGACGGCGATATCCGGAGGTTGATTACCGAGTCAGGCTCTTTGAACCTGATACCGGTTTCAGAGATCATGACAAGGGATCCTATTACTATCGATGGACAGATGCAGGCTGCAGACGCACTGTCGATCATGCAGCGTCATGAAATCACGGTTCTGCCGATCGTCGAGGACGGACAACTGACAGGGATTCTCCACCTTCATGATCTGCTGGGAAAGGGAGAGTTCCGATTTTTGGTGTAGATTGTAAGAATTGATTTGATTACCCTCAGAGTTCAGCGAATAGCAGGAGGTCGGCTACTTATCAGGCCTCACCTCCGGTCAACAATCATTGATATTCGGACAATGTCAAACGTGGGTTGTTGATAAAAAAACCAGATTTCATGTTTTTCCTTCAATTAATAGGTGATTCTTGAAATACGCCTGTCAAGCAGCCGACTTCCTGTTGACAGATTGCTGAGTGTTGGTGGTAATCAGTAAATGTTATCAAAAACAGAAAAATGCAAAACGAGGATGGATTATGTGCCAGATGAGCATCTATATTGATCGGGATGGAGAGCAGGAAAGTATCATGGAGAATGCTTCCAGACTGGAGGTTGCCGACGACATCATCACTGTTTCAACGCTGTTTGAGGAGCCGAAAGAGGTCTCTGGCGTTCAAATTCAGTCGATTGATTTTCAAACCGGTAAAGTCATTATCAGGCAAATTCACACCGCGGGGTGACAATGAACGCAAAAGACAAGCTACGAGTACTGCTGGCACACTGGATCGAACACAATAAGGGGCATGAGGCCGAATGCACAAAATGGGTTGCCGTTTCCAGAAAAGAGGGCCTCGATAAGGTGAGCGCAACAATCGAGCAGGCTGTCATGGAGATGAACAAGGCCAACGTTCTGCTGCAGCAGGCATTAGAACTTGCGGGTGGAGAGCTTAAAAAAGATGGAGACGACCATCATCACCACCATCACCACTAGAGGGTAGACGCTCGAAATTTTGTATTGGATGTTTCTCAGTTTGGGGTGGTTTTAAACTACCTGCTTTGCCTTTAATGTGAATTCGTGAGCATTCGATAGTGCTGTAGCTTTGATGGATTTATCCGTGTGATAATAGTGAGCTATATCAATAGGTTGATAACGTTGCAAGTTGCCGGAGGCTAAAATTAGAGCATAGCGGCGTTTTTTGCCTTCCGCGTGAATTTGCCTCGTTTGACGATTTAGGCGGATTTGTCCTATATAGCTTATATCACTTTCTTCATAAATACTCTGGATTCATCACTCCCTGTAACTTTCCAACCAAGATGCTGATACAAGGAAATATTTTCATTAAGCAGCACATGGGTTGCAAGGTGTAATTCAGGAAAGCGTTTTTCCCTTGCTATTGATTCTGCAAAACTCATGAGTGCCCTTCCTATTCCTTTTCCCTGGGATTTTGGATCAACAGCTATATTTGCGATTGAAGCTTCATCTTCCTCAAACACCATAATTAACCCACCAAGAATTATTCCGTTCGACTCTACTACCCATGTTGGGTAATTCTGAATTTCTGCCAAGTAATCAACATCCATAGGTGGCAATCGTTTCCCACCCATTCGTTCTTGATAGGTCGCGTAGGCAGACTCCATACAATTTTTAAGGCCTTCAGAGTCTTCTTTCGTTGCTTCTCTGATTTTGCACGCTGAATCCATTGTGCCTCGTTGTTTTTGCTTTTCGCTTAACTAAAATGACTACCTTCCTCACGGATTCAGGTACAACAAGAGCTGCGCATATGACGTGGAATTTCCTACTGACCGGAATAAAATGTCAGCTTTTTGGTCGACGGGTTATAAAAATAATCTAGAACGAGCCTGGCGGGTCTTCCTCCTTTTGACTCGATACATTGGATATTGTACAGCAGATCATCACCCCTTTTTTCCACAAAGGTCACCTTGACTCTGGACAGGCTGTCGGGGATTGTCCCAGGGTAATGCTTGATGAAAAGCGTTTTAAACCGCTCTTTTAAGGCCTGTTCACCGACCGCCACCAGATGTCGGGATTTGACGGTGATGACTTCCTGTTTGAGATCTTCAAGATCCTGTATAAACTGTTCGTCGGTTGAAAACCGGCTGTTTTCTATGAGTTTGATCAGTGATTCAAGCTTTACAGTGGCCTGATCGAACTGCTTTTTTTGTGAATATCGGGTTGCGGCTCGGCGATCACGGGTAATGGTGATCCTGAGGATGATTCGCGACAGTTCTGCCAGATATTGGTCGGTATTCATTTCTGTCAGCTGGTTGCCGGACGACTGGATAATGTGGAGGGCCTTTTCATAGTGAACAAGGGCCTTTTCCCACTGCTTTTCGGTAAATGCGAGCTTGCCTGTTTCTATCTCATAATAGAGCCGTACTTTATCTATGTTTTTTTTGAGTTGCGTTATAATCTCTTTGGATAGTTGCGGGGTAGTGTCGGCTAATGTTTTAGCCTTTTCAAGATATCCAAGTGCGGTTGCCCAATTGGATTTATTCATCTGCCTTCCGGCCTGGATCTGGAATCTCAATATAGAAGTCTGAGTTGTCAGTTGCAGGGTAAGGGATTGGCCGAGGAGTTGTCTGGTCGATTCATCTTTGACCAGCTTGAGAGCGCTATTCAGCATGTCGATGGCCGAATCCCATTGAGCACGGGTCATTTCTACCCACACGTTTTCCAGGGTCATATTAATGGTCGCCAACCGTAGATTTTTCCGGCTTTCAATAATCAGCTTCTCATCGACACGGGTTAAGCTGTCGGAGATGCGCAGACCTTGTTGGTACATGTTTATAGCCCCCTGCCAGTCGGTCTGAGCCATCTTCCCGGCAGCGGAATGCAGGAGTTCATCAAGCTCTTTTTTTGCTTTATTCTGAGCCTCGGTAATATACACATCACTCTTAGAGGTAGAGGATGATTGAGCCTTGCTGATGGATGCGATGATTCCTTCAATTTTTTTATTTAATGATTTCTTGTCCTTGAGATGAAGGAAACGCACCTGATTCAGGTTTTCCCGGGCCTGGTTGCATTGAGAGCGGGCCTGGCTCATATTAGCGAGTAGCAGTGATTTTTCACACAACTCGACGAGATCATGGGCTCTCTTCCAATGGGTGTTGATCGTTAAATATAAATGTACGCCATAAACAGTGGCACCAAGAAGGCAGAAGGGAATAATCAGGCGAAGGATTTTGGCGAGTTTACTCGGTGGCTCTTTTTCATCGAAGAAGGTGAGTTGAACCTCTTTTTTCTTTTTCTCGGCTTTTTCACCAACAGAATCTTTAGCCTGCTGAGAAGGATCGATTTCTTTGTACTCTTCTTCAGTGACCGCTTCGATGGTTTCACCACTCAACAACTCAAGACTGGCGGTCACCCGTTCAATCCCCTCATCGATATTCGGATAATCGCTGACAATTGTCCGGGTATCCTGATAGCATTGCAGGGCCTGACCTGCGAGACCCTGGTTTTCGAAATCGAGCCCTTTTTCAAAAAGCTCACCCGCTTCGGAGAGGTTGTCGGTTATCTGTTGGATTATTCGTTCCGGATCATCGATATCAGGGACTTTTCTAATGGTATCGATATCCCCCTGGAGTTCGTGAAAACGTTTCTTCTGCAGGAGGTGTTCCATCCGGTCAATATCATAGATGATATGCTCTTCGAGCTGTTGGCTGTCCTCATCTGATTGTTGGCTCAAGCTTTCAGGTTCCTCTGAGTCAATATCGGTGGTACCAGCTTCGCTTAGATCGATGGTCGATTGGCTTTCGATTTGCTCGGTTTCAAGATAATCGACATCAAGATTGAGATCAGACTCTTCCAGAGTGTCAATATCAAGAGGGTCGAGCTCTTCATCATTTCGAGGTGGAGATATATCGTTTTCCGGTGACAGTGAATCGATTGACGGTTGGCCGGTATCGGTAAAAGGAAGGCGATCCTGATTTTCGATATACCACTCAGCAGCATCGCTGTTAAAAGCGTTTTCTGTAGAATAGGTTTCACCTCCAATCATTTTACCGATATAGTTGATCAGTTCGGTCATCGATTTTGTTTTTTTCCAGAAATCGCCGATGCAGATGGCGGATGGATCAAAATCGGGATGGTAGAGAGGTGTTAACGGTTTGCAGCTTGGTGGGAAATGAGGATAACCGATGGGAATATTGATCACAATAACATGGGTATCCCGCTCACGGATATCACCGTTACTGTCCTTGTAAACGGATGGGATTGTGTATGTTATCGTATACTTGTCGGGAGGATTGCCTTCAGCGGAGGCAATGGTGATGGATGTATCACCCTCTAAGGCTTCCGTGATTTCCGTGTGTAGAGATTCGAGTAAGGATCGTGTTGAGTCGGCCATGGCAACAAGACGATAAATATAAACAGATACCACATGTTACAGCATATACAGCCTAAAAAACAACAGCAAAGAACATAACCAGAGCCCAACTAGCGAAACCAACGAAAAAGATGTTAACAGAATGGCTGGAGATCAAGTATCTCCAGAAAGCTGTCGACATGGTAATCAGCAACGAGCGCAGGGTTTTTAAAGCCGATTAATTTCATGCCGCAAGCTTGGGCATGCTGCTGGTCGATAATGGAGTCACCAATATAAATGGCTTCCTCGACCGTGCAATTGAAATGGTCGAGAATTTCAAGGAGGGCATCGGGAGCAGGTTTTGGCCGTGCAGCATTGGAGGAGGTCATCACTTTGGTGAAATACTGTTCCAGGTTGAAAATCTTCAGGATCAAATCCATGGTATTGGTTCGATTGGTGGAAATGGCAAGATGATACCGGTGTTGGATTTTCTCGAGAAAGTCGAGGAGATCCGTTTCCATTGTCATGAATTTTAAAAAAGAATTGTAACCGATTTCAAGACGATACTGGTGGACGTCCCCCAGCTGTTGATCGGGATAGTGACGGAAAATATGGGCAACGGACTCATTCACATTGTGCATGTGAACATAGTCAACCTCTTCACTGTCCATGGGTGGATGGCCAAAGTGGTCAAGCAGATGGTTATAATATTCGAGGTTGGCCTGCTTGGAATCGAACATGACTCCATCACAATCGAAAATCACACATTTAAGCATAGCGGAGATTTCAGTAATAGGGTGTTCTCGGCAGTTATTCAGTTACCGAAAAATAGGGATTTGATCCAGTTGATTCCATACTGCAACAGATCTTCATCACTTAATGTACAGATGTTGTCAGCATCCTCGGATCCGGAAAGTTTGAGCTCTCCCAAACGGATTCTGTCACGAAAGGTGTCGAGATTATAAAGGGCGAGCAGGTAGAGTTCGACCTGTTTTTTGTTAAGTGTAAAACCCTGGCGAACCTGCTCATGCTGAATGATCTCTGCCATCATGTCGGTAAAGCGGTTATAGGGCTCTAACCCCTGGCTTTTCAGGTACGTCTGAGGGGTTTGTCGGGCATCGTTTATAAAGCCGTGGCAGTGGTCTTCTTTGAGTAGAACAAAGAATTCGGAGAGCCCATCAGCTTGCTTGACAACAGCACGCCCCATGGGATAAGTCCGGCAGGCGCCAGGACGATGCTCATAGACAGAGCAGCCATCACTTGTAACAAAGACACAGCTTTCCCGGCCATCGTCGATCATGGTCAGGTAACATCTGGGAAAGACGTCTTCATCTCCCATTTCGATAATGACATAGGTGTCAAGAAACTGGCCGGAGGAAAGGCCCGCAGCTCGCCGTAATCGTAGAACATCATACGGGCTTAATGCCAGTTCAAGCTGCCGGCAGCAGGTCGTGAAGCAGCTGTTGGCTGTCAGACAGTCGAAAAGAAACGACTCATCGGTTCCAAGCTGCTGAACATTTGGCGGCAGTTTCGGTTGGGTATGCATGGTCGTTTACGGATAAGCTGCGGTTCGAGATCGAAGTTCGGAACCGCAGCTTGTTGATTTACCGTTGGAATTTGTTGTCTCTCCTCCAGAGAGTCAGGACCGGTGAGGCGATAAAGATGGAAGAATAGGTTCCAACCAGAACTCCGACCAGCAGGGTAAAGGAGAAGTCATGAATAACCGATCCCCCGAAAAGGAAGAGTGCCAACAGTACCATCGCCGAGGTCAGTGAGGTGACGACGGTCCGGCTCAAGACCTGATTGATGGAGTCGTTGATGACGGACAAAAATGAAAACTTGCCGCCTTTCCCCATGTTCTCACGGATACGATCAAAGACAACAACCGAGTCATTAAGTGAGTAACCGGCCAAGGTGAGCAGAGCAGTGACGATCAGCAGGGTGATTTCTATATTCATCAGCCAGCAGATGGCGAGCACCACCAGCACATCGTGGAAGGTGGCGATGGCGGCAGCGAACCCGAAACTCACGTCAAACCGGAAAGCCAGGTAGACAATAACGCCGACAAAGGAGATGATGATGGCCTGAATGGCTTTGTTGCGCAGGACAGCACTGATGGACGAGCCGATTTCCGACTGACTCTCAAGGACAAAGCCTTTTTCCTTGAGTTCAGTGTTCAATACACCTTCGAGCTGTCTGTTCAGCTCAGCCACCGCTTTTTCGGATTTCTTCAGTTTGACAATAAGCCGGTTCTCGTTCTCAACTTCCTGCAGGCTGATACCTTTTATACCATGAGTGTTAAATGCGCTTCTCACTTCATCCATGGTGAACGATTTCTCGCCTTTATACTGGAGCAGGGAGCCGCCGGTAAAGTCGACACCCAGGTTGGCGGTTCCCCGCAGGACCTGGACAAAGGCAATCAGGCCGATAACAACCAGTACACCGGAAACTGAAAAGGCGATTTTTTTAAGTCTCATATAATCCAGGGAAGGCCGCTTCATGAACTGGAGAAACTTAAGCAGTTTGATTGGTCTGATACTGTTTTTGGTATCAAACATGAGGCGGGAACAGAAAAGCGCTGTAAACAGGTTGAAAATAATACCCAGCGACAGGGTGACGGCAAAACCTTTGATGGGCCCGGTACCGAAAAGAAAAAGAGCTAGAGCTGTTATCAGGGTGGTGACCTGCGAGTCGACAATGGTCAGGAATGCCTTGGAAAAACCGCCTTCAATACTGGATTTGACCGATTTGCCGACCTGGAATTCCTCACGCATACGCTCGAAAATCAGAACATTGGCATCAACAGCCATACCGATGGAAAGAATAATGCCGGCAATACCGGGCAAAGTCAGGGTAGCGCTGAGCACGGCCAGACCGGTGAATAGAAAGAGAATATTGAGGATAAGAGCGCTGTTGGCAATGATACCGGAAAGCCGATAGTAAATAACCATAAAGCAGAGGACCAGAAGGGCACCGAAAAAACCGGAAACCAGACCCCTTTGAATGGAGTCCTGGCCGAGGCTGGCTCCAACGGTAAGCTTCTGGATGGTATCCACAGGCGCAGGCAAAGCACCGACCCGCAGAACAATGGCCAGGTCGGAGGCCTCCTCATGGGTAAAACTGCCTGTGATCTGGGCAGAACCGCCAAGGATCTTCTCCTGGATAACAGGAGCGGAACGTACAATTTCATCAAGGACAATGGCCATCCGTTTACCGACATTCTGCTCGGTAATTGCCCCAAAGACCTTACCGCCTCTATTGGTCATATCGATGGAGACATACGGTTCATTGAAGCTGCCGCCGATTCGGACCTGGGCGTCCTTGATCATGTCGCCGGTCATCAGGGTCTCGTCCTTTAAAAGAATGGCCCGTTTGATCTCTTTTCCGGTTACCTTATCCTTGTCCTTCTCAAAATAAATGGAGGTGTTTTCGGGAAGAAGGTTTCTTACAGCATCATTGAGTTTCTTACGCGGTTCTCCTTCCTTCCATTTTCCGGATTTCTGTGCCTGGTCGATCAGCTCTCCCAGCTTGACGCCGGTTGCTTCGGAGACGATTTTAAATTCAAGTTGGGCCGTTTGACCGATGAGGTCCATCCCTCGTTGAACGTCCTTAATACCCGGTAGCTGCACAACAATCTCATCAGACCCCTGCCTGATGATGACCGGTTCGGCAACACCGAACTGATCAATACGGTTTCGTATGATTTCTAGTGACTGATTAACGGCGTGGGAGTGAATAAAGTCGATTTTGGACTGTTTGAGCCGTAGCCGAATACGGGGGAAGGAGTTTTCTTTTGTCTCAATCGATGCGTCGATATCGGGAAAATCGTCTTTCACCAGAGTGTCAACTTCTTTGGCAGCGGATACATTGGGCAGGGTGAAGACAATAATGTCGTCAAGCTCTGTTTTAGTGCGTACGGCGCTGATGGATTTTTTAGCCAGTGTATTTTTCAGATCATTGGCTGCAAGCTCTAGCGATTTCTTTTCCGCCTCTTCCAGGTTGACCTTGAGTACGACATGCATCCCTCCCTGCAGGTCAAGACCGAGACGTAATCCGCCCGGAGCCAGGTACTTGTTCCACCATGAAGGAACATTGGTGGTGAACGAAGGGATGATGGTGATGATTGACAGCCCGACCAGGAAAAAGAGAAAGCAAAGTTTGAGTTTAATTGTTCTGTTCATTGAACTCCTTGAAAAACCGTCACAAGTGTAAAGGTGAATAGGTGTGATTTTTTTATCCGTTGCTGAACCAAACGATTATAACGAAAAGGCTGAATAGTGCAAGAATAAGGATATGATTTTGGTCAATTTAATTGATTTTGCGGGTAAATGTTGCTGTGAAGTGATATCTGGTCAGCAAAGAGATTGATTTCCCGTGACAGTACAGGGTAAAAAGGGCCTGTTTCGTTGATTTAACAGAGATCATCTGGTTTAATATTTTTGTTTTGCCGTTAGAGGCAAACGCTTACACTTTGATAAACCCATAACCAGGAGAGTGTATGAAAAAGGTAAGTGCAGTGATCATCGGCTGGGTTTTCTGTGTGCTTGCTGTTTCGGCCTATGGGGCAGATTTTGTCCAGACAATCGATAAGGCTAAAGATCTTTACCTGACTGGCCATGCCCATGAGGCAGCGGTAAAGGCCAAGGAAGGGGTCCATCAATTATGGAAGGAAATCCCATTTGATGTTCGTCACGTGCGGCTGGTCGACAACTTGATCGATTATCGTAAGAAGCCCGATAATGTTTATGCGCTCGGGGACAAAATCTACATCACATCGCAGGTTTTTGGACACAATATTAGAAAAAAGGGCGATGGCTACCAGATCAATGTGGCAGTCGATTTTCTTGTGAAGACAACCGACGGCAAGGTGCTCGGCGGTGTCAATGATATCCTGAAGTATAACAGGATTACCCCGATTCCGGTCACTGACTTCTATTTAAACCTGACCTATTCCATAACCGGAACTCAGGCGGGAACTTATGTGGTCCAGACCACCGTCCGGGACCTCATTTCCCAGAAATCAACACGATTCGATACAACTGTGGTTTTTAAATAAAAGGAAGTGATTCATGCGTATCTCATTCCAGGGAGCCGCCAGGCAGGTGACCGGTTCCTTACATGCAGTGATGTCTGATGGAGATCTTGTTTTACTGGACTGCGGCCTGTTTCAAGGCAGGCGACAGGAAAGCCGGGAAATGAACTCGGTCATCCCTTTTGAACCGCACTTGATCACCAATATCCTGTTATCCCATGCCCATATCGATCATTGCGGCAGAACTCCTATGTTTACCAGACAGAAAGGATTCAGTGGCCATGTTATCAGTACAAGGGCCACAGCCGGTGCCAGCGAATATCTGCTGAAGGATTCAGCCAAAATTCAGGAGTCCGATGCCGGCTATCTCAACTATAAGACCGTCAAAAAATTCCTCAGCAATATGGAGCCTTCTTCAAAGAAGGGGGGAAGAGCGCTTTCTCTTAAGGAAGTCAAAAGTCTTAAAAAGCAGCTGAAATCAAAACCGCATAGATTAAACCGGGAATTAATCGAGAGTCTGCTGAAAGAGTATCAATTGAAGAAGATAGAACCCCTTTATACAACTGCCGAGGCTGAAGACGCCATGGAGTACTTTCAGTCGACCACCAGCCGCAGGCCGGTCCAGGTTGGCAAAAACATGACGGCTACCTTCTATAATGCCGGCCATATTCTGGGTTCAACCAGCATCACTCTCAATGTCGAGGAGAAGGGAAAGAAATATACAGTGATGTACTCCGGTGATCTGGGCCGATACAACAAACCGATCATCAAAGACCCAAATCATCAGTTTAATGAACAGGACAGGGAGATCGACCTGCTTATCATGGAGTCCACCTATGGAGACAGGTTGCATGAGCCGGTATTTGATCTTAAGCCGCTGCTTCAGGAGGTGATCCGTGAAACAGTCGGCCGGGGCGGCTGCATCATGATTCCGGCCTTTGCCTATGGCAGGACCCAGGAGCTGATCTACTATATTCACGAGCTGTATCTGGAGGATCTGGTACCCAAGATACCAGTATATGTGGACAGTCCGCTGGCCACTAATATTACCAGGGTCTTTGGGGAACATCCTGAAAACTACGACAAAGACACCCATAAAACGTTTCTGGAAAACGGTATAAACCCATTTGCCTTTCCTGAAATCCGTTATATTCAGTCGGTCAAGGAATCGATGCAGCTCAATCGCTCAAAAGAACCCCATATTGTGCTTGCAGGCTCGGGCATGTGTGAGGGTGGCCGCATTCTGCACCATCTCCGTCACAGAATCGCAGACGAGAGAAACACCCTTCTTATTGTCGGTTATATGGCACGCCACACCCTTGGCCGCAGAATACAGGAGTTTGGAGAAGGATATGAGCTGTTGGGACGCAGAGGCAAACCACCCGAGATTCGCTTTCTGGGTTCCACCTATCCGTTGACCGCACGGGTTAAAAAGCTTGGCGGCTTCAGCGCTCATGGCGATAGAAACGAGATGTACAGGTTCATAAAAAATTCCAACCTGTCCATTAAGAAAATAGCCGTGGTCCATGGCGAGGAAAAACAGTCATTTTCTTTTGCCGGCTATCTGCGGCACAAAGGCTTTGAAGCCTTTGTGCCCAAGCATGGCGAAACCATCGAGATATGATCGAAGAGCTGATTGAATAAAGAATCTGAAGGCCCATAATTCTCAGCCTGGACTGAAAAAGAGGTGTTGTCGTTTTGACAGGAGGCTAGGCTGTCAAACCGACGACACCTCGTGCCATGTGTCAGGCTGGGCTTTATGGGTAATTAGACAAAGAAATGCGATTGTCGAAATTGATTTGTTTGCTCATCGATTAATAGACAGCGCCAGGCAGGCGGCACCGAAACCGTTGTCGATATTGACGACACCGATGCCTGGAGCGCAGCTGTTCAGCATTGACAGCAGAGCCGCAATACCACCAAAACCGGTTCCGTAGCCCACCGATGTAGGAACACCGATAACCGGGCATTCGACCAGCCCTGAAACCACACTTGGCAGAGCCCCTTCCATTCCGGCAACGACAATGATGACTCGTGCTTCACGCAGGATCCGCTGCTTGCCAAGAATTCGATGCAGGCCGGCGACCCCGACGTCATACAGAGTGCTCACCGGGTGGCCCATGGCCTTGACAGTTACCTTGGCTTCCTCGGCAACCGGGATATCCGATGTGCCACCGCTGACGATAACGATTCTGCCCTTGTCGTCGTCCTCCTGCTTTTCATTTCCTGACAACATCATGGCCTGCTCGTGATAATTCAG
>CAZUUJ010000054.1:0-26500 GCA_964623625.1 uncultured Desulfocapsaceae bacterium | reverse complement strand
ACTATGCATCTGTATACAACTTAAAGGGTGGTCCTAATCTCGGGTACCGCCTCTGTCGTTATATAATTTTACTGACAATCTCTAAGGAGTTCCAGATCTCGAAGCAAGTGTCGGTAAGTTGCCATAAATCATGAGAACATAATTCGATTTCAACTAGCTTCCCTGCTTTCCGCACTATTGCCCAGGTGTCAATATAGGAAAGGAAAAAATTTTTATGGCTTTAGAGATTTGTAACAACTGATGCCTGCTTTGGATCATCGAAATAAACAGCATGTGCTATTTCCATCAAACTACCTGGTTGTTTATTCTTTACTTTCAGATGGAATTGTTAAAATGTAGCTGACATGGACAAATACTCTGATTTTAAATCACTTGCTGCGAGTGAAATGGCCGAACAGGATTACAGAATTCGTATTCAAGACATTGGTTCGCATGTTACGGTCATTGCTCCACATGGAGGACGGATTGAACCAAAAACGTCTTTTATCGCAAAGCAGGTTGCCGGAAATAAATACAATTATTACTGTTTTGAAGGCATTAAAGAAAAGAACAATCAGGATCTTCACATTACAAGCCATCGCTTTGATGAACCTGGAGCAATAGATCTCGTAGGGGCTTCAGAAATTGTTATTGCAATACATGCCTGCAAAGAGAAAGACGATATCATTTTTATCGGGGGCTGTTTTAAAGAACTTATTTCAGCCATTCGAACCGCCCTTGAAAAATTAAATGTCCTTGTCTTGAAACACAGCAAACTATCCGGTACCCATCCGGAAAACATTTGTAACAAAGGAAAAGGAAAAGAAGGGGTTCAGCTGGAAATATCCAGGGGACTGAGAGACAATGTTACTAAACTCGTTTTAATTTCAAAGGCAACCCAAGTAGCTTTATCTTCTTTTCACAGATGCCCTGGAGATAATCGGAAATAGCCTTAAAATAGTCACTGTAGATACTGATTGACATTACCGCTATATATCACAAAAATGGAGTCGATCGGTGATGTCACAAAGATAGAAAGTTTGTCGATAACATGTAAAACTGGCTGTTGACTGACTATGCCGTTAGGAAACTAGAAGAAAGCATAACCACAATTGCTGAAAATACCAGCGTCGTATTACCGATGTAAATGCTATTTGATTGAGTCTTGCCACCTCCAAGCTGCATGTGATATACTTTGAACGTTTTCAGGCATATGAAGCAGGTATAGGCTGAAGGGTTGCAGTACACCAATCAACACTCTCCAGCCCAGCTGATTGTCTGTGCATTTCTGTCTGAGGGATCCAGATGTGACACTTTGTTCCATCACTATCTTCTGGGATAACAAATCATTAAGAAAATACATAGGGGAAAACAGATGAAAACAATCCTGGTCTGTCTGTTGTTTGGTTCGATGTGGTTCCTTCCTGCTGGAGTTATGGGTATTCAAAGACCTGACTTCAATAATCCCGATGCAGTTCTTCAGGATTTACGCTTCAAGGTGGACGCCTGCTCAAAAGCAGGAGAGAGATGTTCTGTTGCCTGCGGTTATGCGCTAAAGACGTTAAAGAACTTTCTCAAAGCCAATCCAGGGGGCGACCCCTCTATTCTGAAACAGCGTTGGCAGCCATGCTATGAGGGTTTCCGTGACGCTGGCCTGAAAAGTACTATGGCAACAACTGGTCCTCAACAGTCCACGGTAGTCGCTGGCGATACAAAGCCTGATTTTTCTGATCATGCCAGTGTCGTCACCAGTATCAAAGCTCTGCAGTCTCAATGTGGTGGGGATACGGCATGTCAGAAAAATTGCGGTTACGCTCTGAAAGCGATGAAGAATTTCAATCATCCACAACCCCATTATGCGGGTTTGCGCAAGAGCAAATGGGAGGCATGCAGAAAATCGGTACCGGGAATGCAGGTGGCTCAGGCGCAGGCAGCTTCCTCGTTCGATCTCTCGAAGTTTACTGTTGCCGGTGTACCGCTTGGCGGCAATATGAACAGTGTCAAAGACCGTCTGTTTCTGCTCAGGGCTTACGGTTATTTTCCAAAAACAAAGCAGGAATATGCGGCAACACTTGTCAGCCACAACAACCATAACGATCCTGCACCTGGAATCATTAAGAATTACGAGGGGACCATCAAGGAACAAACGGTGTATGTCTATTTTGAAGCTACTGGTGACGGAAAAGTTTATAAGATCGATTTTCAGCAGAAAGAGCCATTGGATATCGATAGCGTAACGGAAGCTCTCATAAAACGATATGGAAAGCCAAGCAAACACCAGGGCAATTACCTTATGTGGGGTTGCGACAAAGGTCCAATGGATGGGTTCTGCGTCAAGGCAAACCCGTCAAAAAACTCGCTTACTATCTGGGCATCAGACGAGGATACCAGAGAAACGGGCTATGCCAGGTATGAAAAGCAGGTGTTGAAATCAAAAGGCGTGAAGAGTGGAGCAAAATTCTGATAATAGCATATGTTTTTCCTGCCAGGCTCAAAAAGAATTGGGAGCCTGGCAGTGTTGGACAACAGACTCACTCTGATTCCTTGGAATACTTTGAATATAGAAATAACCGATTGACCAAATTATATAGACTTTTTTGACAGTGATGGCAGAACAAATAACGAGTAAACAACCACGCGTGAAACGCATGGCTTTGATTCCCGGCAAAGCCGGGGAGCAAATGTGCGAAGCACTTATGTTTTAATGAGCAGCGTTATCCGCCGGCATAGCCGGCGGTTTTTACGGCTTATAGTAAAACCGCTGCGCAATAAAAAACTTGACAGAGATATTCAAACAATGTATTTGTGTGTACAACTAACTATTTGATATGGGCGATTCAAAATCAATTTTACATAGCTGCCTTTTCTTTACGGCTAACTCTTTGGCAAGAGTTATATCCAGGATGGCTGAGGAAGAGTTCCGGATAACTGGGCTGTCCCCATCACATGCTTTTTTGCTGATGACTGTAAATGACAACCCAGGTATCGGGCCTAAAGCATTAAGCGAACATCTTCTGCTTGCACCTTCAACCGTCACCAGGTTTGCGGACAGTCTTGTCCACAAGGGATTGATAGTGCGAAAATCAGAGGGGCGAGAAACAAGCCTCACCCTGACACCAGAAGGCAAGAAAATGCAGAAAAGCATCATGAAAGCATGGAAGAACTTGCACAAGAGATACTCAAAGGTCCTTGGAAAAAATAAAGGAGATGAATTCACTCAACAGGTTGATAAAATGAGTCTGCTATTACAAGACTCTGAGTAGTTTTAAATAATTAATATATTGTATGTACAAACAATAACAGGAGGTCGCAGATGAAAAAGCCAAGAATTTTATGGAACCTATTTCACCCGAATATTCAAGAGTCCAGAGGAAACAGAATCCTCATTGACGCTATTAGAAAAATCGAGAATATTGAACCCAGGAACCTTTATCAACTCTACCCTGGTGGATCAATCGACGTCCAGCAGGAACAGGAATTACTTGTTTCGCATGACCTTATTGTCTTCCAGCATCCCTTTTACTGGTACTCCTCTCCATCCCTCATGAAAGAGTGGCAGGACAAGGTCCTTGAAGCCGGTTTTGCCTACCCGCCAAAACTCGGGAAAGCACTCCATGGCAAACACTGGCTTTCAGTCATTACTTCCGGGGGTCCGGACTGGTCCTATCTGTCTGGCGGCTACAATAATTTCACCATGTCTGAACTGCTTCGTCCATTCCAGCAAACTGCCAATTTATGCGGTATGAAATGGAATGTCCCGTTCATTGTCCATGGTGTTCTTCCAGGGGATTACGAAGAAATTAAAGCAACCGATGATGATGGTATTCAGGCAAAGGCAAAACAACTGGCAGATTTTATCATCGGTTATGACCTGGACGCAAGTCATAGCATAGAACCTGTCATTCCCCCGCATTTTGATGACTAATAATTTTTTCATACACCTTAAATAACCAGGAGAAGCGATATGATCCAATTTGAAATTGACCAGGACAGCTGCATTCAGTGCGGTGAATGCGCAAACGATTGCCCTGCCGGGGTGATTGAAATGGAAGATTACCCTCAACTTGTTAACGAAGACGGATGTTATCGATGTCAGCATTGTCTGGCCATCTGCCCAACGGCGTCTGTCTCTATCTTGGGTCGAAACCCCGACGACAGTATAGAGCTTGAAAACAATATGGTTGATCCGGATAAGTTGGCAACATTCATCAAGGCAAGACGCTCAATTCGCCGATACAGCAAACAGGACCTTGATAAAAAGCTGATCGATGAGCTTCTTGAAGTGTCATGGTATGCACCAACTGGAGCGAACAGCCAATCCGTGCTCTTTACCGTTGTTCGAGAAGGAAAAGTCATGGACAAATTACGGACAGAAGTAATGGATGAGCTTGGAAAGCTTATGGCAGATGGAAAATTTACCGATGATTTTGTCGGTCAATACATGACCATGGCTACCGAAGCCTGGCAGCAGAACGGGCATGATATCATTTTCAGGGGCGCCCCCCATTTACTTTTGACCAGCGCTCCTAAGCAGGCCCCGAGTCCCACCCAGGATACCCTCATAGCCCTGACCACATTCCAGCTCATGGCCCATGCCAGAGGGGTGGGTACAGTCTGGAACGGGATGTTTATGATGGCTCTTTCATTCTGTCAGGGTCTTACCAAAAGACTTGGGATACCTGACGACCATGATATTGGGTATGCTATGGCCTTCGGAGAACCGGAAGTGGAATATCACCGTACCGTCCAGCGCGGCCCGGCATTGATAAACATTGTCACTTAGCCTGAGTATCTAGTCAACGCAGAACTTTCGTAAACTAGTTGTCTTTTTCCTCACCTGTGAGTTGCTGATCTGAGCCACATAGTCCCGCAAGCCTGCATTTCAAATCAGCAGCTCACAGAAAAAAAGAAAGCAGATCATTCCGGGCATGATTCAAGGAAAGTGTTAAAACAAAATATAACGTCATGGAATATAATCGAATTTCTTCTTCAACCTGATCTGCTGACCATACTTCCTGAGCCAACCGAGTTCTTCACTGCCCAAGGGACCCTGATGAAGGGTGTCCAGATTTGCTTTGAGCTGTTCCCTGTTTTTCGGCCCGGTCAATACCAGATGAACATTTGGATTGGACAGTACAAACCGGTAACAGAGCTCAGGAGTCAAAGGTGGAATCTGCTCCAGGCTTTGTCCCGGCCATGGTTCCATTGTGATTCCGGATACCCGTTTTATCAACTGTCCCCAAGCTAATGCCGTATAACTGACAATGGCAGGATTGCGTTTGTTCAAGTGAGGAAAGATATCATTCTCGGCACCAGGATGTTTGGCATTGTACCGAATCATAAACAGATCAAAATTGGAATCTTCGGCAAGGCGCCCCGCCCGCTTGCGGTCATGGATACTGGTGCCAATGGCTCTGATCTTGCCTTCTTCTTTCAACTTCAGCATCACATCCATAACCCCCCGACTGTCGAACGAAGCCCTGCCCAACCAACTGAGTTTGTAAACATCCAGGTAGTCTGTATTGAGCGTACGTAGAGTCCTTTCGACATTTCTTCGGACCTGGGAACCAAAGAATCCCCAGCCAAGATAGGCCACAACATGCTTTTCCCTGTTTCTGCTGATGACTCGCTTTATTCCTTCGGTTACCTTTGCATAACTTCTCCCTGTGAGCCAATAATTGGCTCCCCGCTCCGCCACCCACTCGATATCAGATGAGACCAGGCCGTAGTTGCCGGCAATCCCCATCCTCAGCACCTGCTTATTCACTACTGGAAGGATGGCACAGGTAAACTCGTTACAGTCGATGCGTTTCTCCAGATCCATAATTCCTCGCCTCCCATGTGTAGTCGGTTAATATCCAACGACAAAACTCTCTGAATAGTATAACACACCAGCATCTTATCATAAAACACCCCATCACCCTTACAACTGTAGTAAAAAATAATTGACAAAAAAAGATACCGATATACAATACAAACACAGACTGACTAGTCGGTCTGAAACGGAACATGATATGACAACAGAAAAACGTGACAAAATACTGCAGGCAGCACTTAAGCTCTTTGTCGAACAGGGTTTTCGGGGGACTTCGACCTCCCAGATCGCTAAAGTGGCCGAAGTGGCTACCGGTACACTGTTTCACCATTTCAAGAACAAGGAAGAGTTGATCAGAGAGCTCTATCTCGGCGCCAAATTTGGACTTGCCGAGTATCTTGAAGCGAAGCTGACGGAATCAGACAGTCCCAAAGAAAAAATGCGGGCCCTCTGGTTTGCTTTTATAAACTGGGCCATGACCAATGAAGACGAGTACCGTTTTTTCAAACACTGCGATGCGACGCCTTATATAGGTGAAGATATTCGCAGAATGGGAGAGGCTCGATTCGAGTTCATCATGTCGCTCTTTACCGAGGTGGCAAGTATGAGAAAAGATAAAACAATCCCGCAGGATCTGTTGATTGATCTGTTTATCGGTATACTTTACGGATTTATCAACCACTTGATGAAACATCCTGGAAAAATCCGAGACCAGGAACTCCGTGAAATAGGTTTTACCTGTTGCTGGCAAACAATTAGCTAAAAAATTTTTAGCGGACGAACCGACCGATCAATCAGTCTAAAAAAATGATAAAAATGACCACCAGTAGAAAAAAAGGAATACAAATGCTGCTTATTTTAACGACCCTGATCCTGGCTTCCGGAACCCTGTTTGTCTGTTGCACTCCACAGTTGGGAGCAATACAGACGGATAACTCCTCCGTGTCTTCACCTCACTTTCACAACAACAGGTTCCAGAACACAAGCCCAACGAGTGTCAGTGGTTCTCCGAAAATGATGTTGCAATCAATGGTTGAGTATTTCACCGGCAAGCAGCTACGGGAACCGGACCATCCCATTCCGATAGTCGATCTCCCGCCTGAGCTGATCGGTCAAACTGATAAACTGCGAGTAACCTGGCTGGGCCATTCAACCTGTCTGATCGAGATTGACAATAAAATCATTCTCACCGATCCGATGTTCAGCTTGCGGCCGTCACCGTTTTCATTCATGGGACCAAAACGATTTCATCAAAGACTGCCCATTGAAATCAATGAACTCCCTCGGCTTGATGCAATTCTGATCTCCCATGATCATTATGACCACCTCGATTATCGGTCCATTCAACTTCTCAAAGAGAAAACCGACCGATTCTTTGTTCCGCTCAGGGTTGGACGTCATCTTCAACGGTGGGGAGTCGATTCCGACAAAATAATCGAACTTGATTGGTGGCAGCAAACCCGGTTTCGCGGGCTGACATTTGCTGCTACCCCGGCTAGACATTTCTCCGGAAGATTGTTTGGCAGAGACAAGACCCTCTGGTGCTCCTGGGTCGTCCTTGGGAAGAACCACCGGCTGTATTTCAGTGGGGATTCCGGATACTCGCCCGATTTTGTGAAAATTGGCGACAAATACGGCCCCTTTAATCTGACCATGCTTGAATCCGGTGCTTACAACGAGGCCTGGTCTGCGGTTCATATGATGCCCGAAGAAACCGTCCAGGCACACCTTGATCTCAAAGGCAAAACGCTGCTGCCCATCCACTGGGCAACATTTAACCTTTCACTGCATTCCTGGACTGAGCCTATAGAGAGGCTGTTGGCTGCTGCCGAACCCCATCAGACCACGGTCATCACACCCCTTCCAGGCCAACCCGTTCATCCCGCTGAACCATCCAAGCAATGTCATTGGTGGGATATAAATTTAGAAAACCGGACAGAGCTGGAGTCGAACCTTTTCCGTTGTCTGAGCACGACTACTGCCAACATGAAAGGAACTGCAAACTAACAATTAATCACATAAACAAAAAGGACCCGAGATGACTTGGAAAACACACTACCTCAGCTATGTGGCTGTCCTCTTTGGTCTCCTGAGTTGTGCTCATGTTCCACCTGACAACGCCAATGGTGAGCAGGTTATTCTGATTCACGGATTCGGCAGGTCCAATATGGCCATGTGGAAACTGGCCGGGCATCTGAAGGCGGCCGGTTATGTGGTCCACCGGGTCGGATATGGCTCGTTTAATCGATCCATAGAAGAAATCCAGGAAGAGGTCTTTGAACAAATTGAAACCGTCCGTGCTGAACAAAATGGAAAACTCCATTTTGTCGGACACTCATTGGGCGGCCTGCTTGTCCGTTCATATCTCGGAAAAGCCAAGGTCGACAATCTCGGCAATGTAGTGATTATGGGCTCTCCCAACAAAGGCACACCCGTTGTCGACAAGTATAAAGACAGTTGGTGGTTTTCGTTGGCCGGCTCCGCCGCCCTTGAAATGAGCACCAATGGTTCGGGTTTCCTGGAAAAGCTTCAAACGCCCTATTACAATCTGGGTGTTATTGCCGGAAATGAAGAGATATCCGGTTTTGAACACATCCTTCCTGGTGCCGATGACGGTCTGGTTCCTGTCGAGTCGACAAAAGTCGATGGGATGAAAGATTTCATTGTTATCCATACAAGCCATACCATGATGCGATACAATGACGATGTGGCCGGGCAGACAATCTTTTTTCTCAAATACGGCCAGTTTGAGAATCCTGAATCCGTGAGTATGACGAGGTGATCAATGGAAAAACATGTACTTATAACTGGGGCAACCGGCATGATCGGAGGATTGGTTCTGGATTTGTGTCTGCAACACGATGAAATTAACCGGATGACAAGCCTGGTTCGACGAAAATCTGGGCTCAAACATGAAAAACTCGATGAAGTGATCGTTAATAATTTTCTGGACCTTGACCCGGATGCACCCTGTTTTGATTCGGTTGATATTGTCTATTATTGCCTTGGAGTGTATACGGGAGCCGTTGATAGGCAACAGTTTCGTACAATCACAGTCGATTATCCGCAGACACTGGCAAACCTGCTCGTCGAAAAGAACCATGACCTGATATTTTGTCTGTTAAGCGGTGCCGGAGCCGACCGTACAGAAAAAAGTCGGATGATGTTTGCCAAAGACAAGGGAACCATTGAGAACCGGCTGTCCACAATGGGATTTAAAGCGTTTTATGCTTTCAGACCGGGTTATATTTATCCGGTTACACCCAGAAAAGAACCTAATCTCTCATATACTCTCTCGAGGTTTCTTTATCCGGTTATCAGGTTATTCGGTACCAATGCCAGTATAAAATCAACCGAACTTGCTGCAGTCATCTTTCATGTTGGTCTCAGTGGGTATAAAGGTGAGATATTGGAGAATAGAGATATTAAGAAATTCTTTAATGAACGGTGTGTGATTTGAGGTTTCAGATTATTTCTCTATCATCAGCTTGCATAATAAGCCACACCAGCCAACAAGACCTCTATCGAGAATGTTGAAACTTATTAAAGGCAAATCTCTTGCAATCGATGGGTAAAAAAGCAAGCAACCATGTGCAAGGTCGCAGCTTTTAGAAGTGCTCTGAAGAATTATGCAGCCGTTACACGCTCGAACAGTAAACCTGAAAATCACCAAAACCGGTTGAGCTATCCCGCGCAGTAGGCAAAGATTGAGCGCGCTACGCTCATTTCAGATTCCTGCTTCTGCCTTTCGCATTGGATATACGCCGGACACTGTAAATGGCTCTGACTCCTGCAGCATTCTTCCTGGGTCAGCAATGCGGGATTGTATAATCCTTTCTCGGCCTTACAGCTATAGACCGACCAGTTGCCGCACTCCGATCTAAATCGTGACAGGTATTTACACTTCATTGTGACTCTCCTGTGTTTGAATAGACTGGAAACGTTTACCTCATTACCTATAAAAAAGATAACAACTCTATATTATTGATAAGTCAGGGGAAAATTAAATGCAAGGCACTATCCGGTAAAGTTATTGTTTTGTTAACTACCGGTTATCTTCATTCATCTACTGTTCTCTGATGTCTCAACAAATTGCATCTGAAAACTTGAGTGGAAGGAACAAAACAAAAGAGAACACCAATGTTTATCCTCAGGTTCTGGAAAACAGACAGACAGCTAACAACCTACTAACCGAAACGGCCGGTAATATAATCCTCTGTCAATTGGTGGGAGGGTGTGGTGAACAGTTTATCGGTGGGACCTACTTCCAGCAGGTCGCCAAGATGGAAATAGGCTGTGCGTTGTGACACCCTGGCAGCCTGCTGCATATTGTGAGTAACGATCACGATTGTGAAATGCTGCTTCAACTCGGCAATCAGTTCTTCGATGGTCGCAGTAGCAATTGGATCAAGAGCGGAACAGGGCTCATCCATCAGAATAACCTCAGGGCTGACTGCAATGGCCCTGGCAATACAGAGTCGCTGTTGCTGGCCGCCTGAAAGCCCTGTGCCCGGCTGATCAAGGTAATCTTTTACCTCCTCCCAGAGGCCGGCTTTAATCAACGATGTCTCAACAACCTCGTCAAAATCTGTTTTATTAGCGGTCAACCCGTGTATTTTCGGACCATAGGCGATATTGTCATAGATCGATTTAGGAAAGGGGTTAGGTTTCTGAAATACCATGCCTACCTGAGCTCGAAGTGGAACAACATCGATTTCCCTGCCATAGATATTGACACCGTCAAGCAAAACTTCACCGGTTACCCGACAGATATCGATAGTATCATTCATCCTGTTGAGACAACGGATAAAGGTTGATTTTCCGCAGCCGGACGGCCCGATCATGGCCAGCACTTCATTTCTGGCAATATCTATGGAAACCTCTTTTATGGCATGTTTGTCACCGTAATAAACATTGACATTTCGACAAACCATTCTCGATTTTTCCTCATCAACAAAAGGAGTTCCAGCAGTTCGTCGGTCATCACGACTAACCATTTCGGACGAAGAAGTCTCTGTCTCCGTTTCTGTAATAGCTGCCGCTGGTGTTTTGGTTACGGTGTCGGATAATGCCTGTGTTTTGGTTTCCATTTTCATCTCTTAACTTTCTCTTTCCTGAAACCGTGTCAAAAACAATAATTTCTGTCACGATTTCAGGTCTTTTAAAACAGTTTCAACAACAAAAGAGGATGGACATTCACTTCAAAGTGAATGCCCTCCCCTGGTCTACAGTATTGTGTAATCAACTCTTTTGTCTTACTTCAACATAAGTGGGGTTAGATTTTTAACATCGGCTGCAAATTTTGCCCGCTCATCTTTTGGCATCGGAATCATACCTTTATCGGCAAGATAGCCTTCATCACCCCAGGCCTTGGCAGAGGTGAACTCGGCAAGGTAACCCTTGATACCGGGAATAACGGAAACATGAGCTTTCTTGACGTAGAAGAACAGAGGCCTTGATACCGGATAGCTGCCATCGGCAATAGCTTCAAAAGTCGGTTCTTTGCCGTCAACCTGGGAACCCTGAACTTTGTCGGCGTTCTGATCAAGGAAGGAGAAACCGAAAATTCCAAGAGCATTGGGATTGGCTTCGAGCTTCTGGACAATCAGGTTGTCATTCTCTCCGGCCTCGATGTAAGCGCCGTCTTCACGGATAGCATGGGCAACGTTTTGAAAAACCTTCTTGCCTTTCTTGTTAAACGCAGACTCAGGGATTCCAAGCTTAGCCATCAACGGCTTGACATCATCACCTTTAGCTTTACGAAGAGCTTTCATATCCGCAAATTTCTTGGCACCGCCTTCCATAGCCAATTCAACAAATGCATCACGGGTTCCGGATGTCGGCGGAGGTCCAAGAACCTCAATCTTGGTAGCTGGCAGTGCCGGATTTACGTCCTTCCAGGTCTTGTAAGGGTTGTCCATCAGCTTACCGTCTTTGCCTGGAACCTGTTTGGCCAGGGCCAGAAAGATGTCTTTTCTGGTCAGTTTCATAACAGCTGATTTTTTAGAGTTCGCCATAACGATTCCGTCATAGCCGATCTTGACTTCAATGATGTCTTTGATACCATTCTTCTGGCACTTGTCATACTCGGACTTCTTGATTCTTCTGGAAGCATTAGTAACGTCCGGATGATTAACTCCAACTCCGGTACAGAACAGCTTCAGACCACCACCGGAACCGGTAGACTCGATTTTGGGAGTCTTGAATTTACTAGACTTGCCAAACTGCTCGGCAACAGTTGTAGCAAACGGATAGACTGTTGAAGAACCAACGATAGAGACATAGTCTCTCGCGGCGAATACGGTAGCAGCTGAACCGACGATAATTGCGGCTACTGCTAAAGAAGTTACTTTTTTAAACATTACGTTCTCCTTTTACTATGGGTTTTGTTAAGCTAACCTTATGTTTTCACAGACTATTTGTTAGCGTCCATCACATTACAAAACCCACTGTAAAACTGATTGGTTAGAGAATTGTTAAGAACAGGTTATTTTTAAATCAATCCGTTCGACGCAGAAAATGAACAGAATAACATCCTGTTTTACTTATGTTTTTACCAACGACGTTCAAACTTGTTTCGTAAATATACAGCTGTGCCGTTCATCAGGACCAAAAAGGTCAACAGAACCATAATGGCCGCAGAGGTCCGCTCTACAAACGCCCGCTCAGGACTGTCCGCCCATAGATAAATCTGTACCGGCAAGGCAGTTGCCGGATCAGTAAAACTGCCTGGGATATCCACAATAAAGGCAACCATTCCGATCATCAGAAGCGGCGCGCTCTCACCCAGTGCCCGTGCCATTCCGATAATGGTTCCGGTGAGCATTCCCGGCATAGCAAGCGGCAGAACATGATGAAGGACTGTCTGCATCCTAGAGGCTCCCACACCAAGCGCGGCTTCTCTAATGGAAGGTGGAACCGATTGCAGGGATACCCGGCTGGCGATAATGATGGTGGGAAGTGTCATCAGAAAAAGGACAAGTCCACCTACCAGCGGTGCCGATCTCGGCAAACCAAAATAGTTCAAAAAAACAGCCAGACCGAGAAGACCAAAAACGATAGAGGGCACAGCCGCAAGATTGTTGATGTTCACCTCGATGATATCTGTAATTTTATTCTTTACCGCAAACTCTTCCAGGTAGATAGCAGCACAAACACCGATGGGGAAAGAAAGCAGCAGAGTGATCACAAGCATATAAAACGAGCCCATGGCAGCGCCCCAAATCCCTGCAAGCTCAGGTTCTCTGGAATCCCCTTTGGTAAAGAAACCGGTATTGAACTGTTTTTTTATTCGGCCTTCCTTCTCTAGCTTTTCCACCCAGCCGATCTGGACATCGGTCATTCGTCTCTCGGATTCGGGTAGATTACGATCAATATAGCCTTTCATCAGCATATCCAGATCATCATCAGCCAACAGCCACACTGGTTCTGTCTTGCCTATGATTGAAGGTTGAGCAAGAACAATCTCCTGAAGTTGAAAGGCCGCTCCGCCTGAAACCAATGAATACAGCTTTTTCTTGGCCCTTCGTTTCTTTACATCAGGAAACATGTCCCTTAAGCTTTTCTTGACTAAAGCATTGTAATTGGCCGAAGCCGGATCCTGAACATCAAGAATGGCCGGATCGAAAAACACATCTAGCTTCACAGCTGTCTGATAAAAGGCCTTATAGCCATTTAAAAAAATAGAGGTGAAGAGGAAACAGAGAAAAACAAGGCTGATGATTATTGCCGCCAACCCAATCATTCTGAAACGTTTTTCTGTTTTATATCGCTTTGCCAGACCTCTCTGGACAATATCCATCGTTTTCTCATTTACCATAATCAAACTACCTTTCTGTTCAGCAGGCTGTAATTCAGCCAATAATTTAAAGCGATTACAGAGTGGCCCATATTTGGACAGGCGGTAAGGTGCAGTGTACTAATGTGCTACATAAACCTTGCCGATCGTTCAAAGATGGGGTGCTCTGTGATTGCTTACGTCTATTCGTATTGTTCACGATAGGTTCTCACAATGTACAAGGCAATTACATTTAGAATCAGTGTGACTACAAAAAGCAGCAGACCAAGGGCAAAAGCCGCCAGTGTCTTGGCACTGTCAAACTCCTGATCGCCAACCAGCAGAGTAACAATCTGGACAGTTACCGTAGTTACTGCCTTTAACGGGTTTACGGTCAAATTGGCGGACAGGCCGGCCGCCATAACCACAATCATGGTCTCACCGATTGCACGGGAAACGGCGAGCAGCATTCCGCCGACAATCCCCGGAAGCGCTGCCGGGATGACAACGTTTTTTACTGTTTCCGACTTTGTAGCTCCAAGACCGTAAGAACCGTCTCGCAGATCTTGGGGAACAGCATTGATCACATCATCGGAAATGGACATCACAAATGGGATGATCATAATTCCCATGATGAGCCCTGCTGCTAACGCCGATTCGGATGAGACATCAAGACCTATTGATGTTCCCAGATTGCGGATAAAAGGCGCAACAACAAGTGCGGCAAAAAAACCGTAGACAACCGTTGGAATACCGGCAAGGATTTCAATAAGCGGTTTAGCCGTTGCCCGCATTTTCTTTCCTGCATATTCGGAAAGATAGATGGCCGACAACAGGCCCAGAGGCGCCGCAACAACCATCGCGATAAATGAGATGAGCATGGTACCGCCAAATACCGGAATAGCGCCAAACGCACCCGAAGCACCAACCTGATCGGCCCTGATTGATGTCTGTGGCGACCAGGTTAATCCAAAGAGAAACTCCCAGATGGATATTTTCTGAAAAAACCTGATTGCCTCAAAAAGAACGGAAAGGACGATACCAATAGTCGTAAAGATGGCTATTAAGGAACAGGCTATTAATACCCACTTGGCCACCATTTCAACATGATTTCTGGCACGGAGCTTACGGCCGATCAACTTCAGTCCGATGGCAAGGGCGGCAATTGAGATAACCAGTACGCATGCGCCTTTAATCTGGCTGCCGACCTGTTGCAGGTGAAGGTAATATTCGGAAGCGTTGAGTAATACGGGATCGACTTTTTCCCCAAAAGCATGGCCAAGGGCCAGGTTCTTTATATCATTGAGTATAAGGCCAAGCCTGTCCTCTGAAAGTGACTGCATTTGTTCCGGCAATGATGAAACAACCATGCCAGTGATGACAGACGACTCGACAAACTGGTAGAGAATGATAATGAACAGGGCAGGCAATCCGCATAACATGGCGACAAGAAAGCCATGGTAAGATGGCCGGGAGTGAAGGTTGCTGACACCACCACTTTTGATACCAATGGAAAAGGCCCGTTTGCGGCCCAGGGAAAAACCGAGGCCGACTAAGCCAAGCAATACAACGGTTAACAATATATTAGACATGGTATCTCTTTTTATTTATCTCCTGTCCCGGATAATTTGTTGATAGTGATAGAGGTGGCGGTTACTTGTTATCAAGATCGTAATTCTTCCGAATGATTTCACCTTCGACCATATAAATAACCTCCTCGGCTATATTGGTCGCTCGATCTGCAATGCGTTCCAGATGTCTTGCCAGAAGGTAAAAATTGAGAAGAGACGGCGCAAACTCGGGATTATTGCTCATTTCTTTCTTCACCTTTTTATACGCCTTATTTCTAAGCTTATCGATTTCCTGATCGAGTATAAAAATGCGGTGGGCAGACTCAACATCTCTTTCCACAAGAGCGTCAAGACTCATTTTCAACTCAGCCATGACTTTGTCTGTCATCTCAGAAAAATCATAGGGGAAATTCAGATCCTGGTCCTTGGAGATCACCTTGATCCGTTTGGCAATCTGAGCGGCATAATCTCCAATACGCTCCATCTCGTTGTTGACCTTGATAACGGTAATGAGAAAACGCAGATCTCTTGCAACCGGCTGATAGAGAGCAAGAATTTTGAGACACTCCTCCTCGATCTCGATCTCCATTTCATCAATTTCCCAATCCGTTTTAATGATCTTTTTTGCAAGTACGATATCGCCTGTTTGAATCACAGAACAAGCCTTTCTCACACGGTCTTCAACCAGTGACCCCAAGGTCAACAGCTTTTGCCGCACACCCTCTATTTCACGATGAAAATTTCTATGCATTTCCTCTCCTTGATTTGTTAAATTTGACTGAAAAATAGAGTCGAAATGTTTGGTGACAGTTAGTGTATTGTTAAAATTGTGTTAAGATGCAATTGAGGTCTTGACGAGGCTTTATAGGTTTCCATATTGTTTACCTGAATCCGTGGGCACCCCTTGTACTGCATCTAAAAGTGCTCAAACCGGACAGCATAGCTAACTATAGCTGTCCGGCTTGATCACTCCCAGCTATAGCACAAGGGAATGCCCACGAATCCAGGTGTTTTTGAAAGAGAACTTTCTCAAATGGAATATAGGTAACATGGCGATGTAACTATCTGAAAACATAAGATAACCGCCTGCAACCTAAGGGAAACAATATGAAAAAAAACCACATTCTCATCATCGAAGACGATGAAGACATTCAACAGTTGGTCTCATTCAACCTGATTAAAGCCGGTTTCCATGTGACCTGTGCCGACGATGGTGAAGAGGGCCTTGCCCAGTTGAAAATGAACAAATTCGACTGCCTGCTGCTCGACCTCATGCTACCAGGCATGTCAGGATATCATGTCTGCCGAAAAATCAGGGATGATAAAAAAGTGAAGGAAATCCCTATCATCATGCTGACCGCCAAAGGGGAAGAAAGCGACATTATCACCGGTCTTGACAGTGGGGCGGACGATTATATTACCAAACCGTTCAGCCCGAAAGTTCTTATTGCCAGAATCAAGACGGTTCTGCGGCGAGGGTCTAAGGATAATGACAACCAGAATGATGAAAAAATCCTGATCATTCATGATCTGACCATTGATAAGGGTCGCCATGAGGTGATGGTGGAAGAAGAAAAAGTCAAGCTGACCATGACTGAGTTTTCAATTTTAACTCTGCTCGCGGGCCGCCCCGGCTGGGTATTCAGCCGCCAGCAGATTATCGACGAGGTTCGGGGTTACGACTACTCTGTCACTCCGCGGACCATCGACGTTCAGGTATTCGGCCTGCGAAAGAAACTGGGAAAGGCCGGCAATCATATTGAAACTGTAAGAGGAATTGGATATCGACTGAAAGATTGATACTCTATGAGTATAAATTATCTCTATCTCATTAATTTAACTTTAAAAACAAGAAATCACACAATGCTTGCATTGTTGAAAGAACTCAAAACTCCTTGATGTGCTTCGCCCAAGGTAAACAATTACAGGTGCCGCATATTCGTACAAGCTTGACTGTTCGTTATAGCTCTTCCCAGACGGACAGTCGCGATCGTACGATGATGCGGTGCCTGAAACTGTTACCCACAAATAGATGAAGTCAAGAAAACTTATCTACCAAATCTTTCCCGCCAATATTCTGGTTACAGTCGGCGCACTGCTTGCCGTTATCTGGTACGGGTCATCGACGCTGAAAGCATTCTATATCGATGAAACGGAAAAGTCTCTCTCAGACCGTGCCTATGCCATTGAAGATTTATTCACGACCTTTCTTGTTCAAGGCGACATCAATAAACTGGAGGAATTGACCCGCAAAATCGGCCGGAAATCTTCCACTCGAATCACCTGTATTCTACCTTCCGGAAAAGTGGTAGCCGACTCGGCGAAAAATGCCACCCAGATGGACAATCACACCAATAGACCTGAAATCAGAAAGGCCCTGACACAACAGGAGGTCGGCTCTTCGGTCCGCTTCAGCCGGACCATTGGCGAGAGAATGCTTTATGTGGCTATTCCACTCTATGACATAAACACAGCGAGTAAAAAAAAGATTATCGGTGTTCTAAGACTATCCATCTCTGTTGCCAGAATGGAAGCAACTCTTTCAAAAGTGAAAAAGGAAGTGGCCATGGGTATCCTTCTGGTTATCTGCATTGCCGCTGCACTAACAATCTATGTTTCCCACCGAATAACCAATCCTCTGGAAGAAATGACCAAAGGGGCAGAACGCTTTGCCGTTGGCCGCTTCAGCCCTCGTCTGATGCCGCCGGCACACGTCTCATCCGAGATATACACATTGTCCCAAGCCCTTAATTCCATGGCAGCCCAGCTCCAGGAAAGAATCTCCACTATTCTCAGACAGAGAAATGAGCTACAGACTTTTCTTGATTCCATGCTTGCCGGCGTCATCACGGTCGATCTTGATGAAAAGATGATTAGCATCAATGATGCCGCCTCAATGCTTCTTGATATTCAAATGGAGAAAAGTATCGGCCGACCGATCCAGGACTCTATCCGTAATTTCGATATCTTAGGCGTTATTCAAAAGACACTGACAGACGGCGAAACCATAGAAGAGGAAATGACCTATGACAAAAACGGTACCCAGCACCTGCTGCTTATCAACTCCATTCCTCTTTATGACGAAGAGAAAACACGTTTTGGTGCCTTGCTGGTCCTCAACGATATCACAAAAATCAGACGCCTAGAGAATATCCGCAGCGATTTTGTCGCCAATGTTTCCCATGAACTCAAAACTCCGATTACCACCATTAAGGGGTATGTTGAAACCATACTTGACGATTCGCTGGAAGATCGTGAGAATGCTATTCGTTTCCTCGAAACCGTTTTGAAAAAGGCAAATCATCTCAATGCCATCATAGATGATTTACTCATGCTCTCACGGATGGAACAGCAGAAGGAAGCAAACGCCATCAGGCTCTCAGATAAACGACTGAAACCGGTCCTGGAAGAAGTAATCCATACCTGTTGGTTGAAGACAGAAGAAAAGAACATAACCCTCAAGCTGAAATGCAGTGAAGCCCTGATTCTCAAAATGAACGATGTCCTGCTTGAACAGGCAATCACCAACCTTGTGATCAATTCGATCATGTACAGCCCGGAAAAAAGCACTATTCTCATTCGGGCAAAAAAGAAGACAATCGATGGCGCCGAAAGGCTCGTTATCACAGTTAAAGATTCCGGTGTCGGTATCAGCGATGAACACCTCCCCCGCCTCTTTGAACGTTTTTATCGCAGCGATAAGGCAAGAAGCAGAAAACTAGGCGGTACAGGACTGGGACTTGCCATTGTCAAGCACATCACCCAGGCCCATAACGGTAAAGTGGATATTGAGAGCAAGGAAGGCAAAGGAACTTCTGTTCACCTGATTTTGCCTCTTCCGTCTCCGAAGTTGGAAAACCTGTAATTAACCACTCCTATACTCTTCTCCTGACAATTTTCACCGACAACTGCAGCCAACAGTTGGCTAGGATTAGCTTTCAGGTTATAATTGCCGAAGTTATAATCAACTTGTTTTGGAAATATGTTGATTTTAGTTTTTAAGGATTTTGGTACGTTTACTATGCAGAAACCTTATCAGGAATAAGCTCAAGTTACTGTTTGCTTGCCTATCGTGAGAGCTTACCACTTCCAGTTCTATTTAACCTGACCACTCGCATCTGAACCTACTATTATTCTATAATGACTTACTCATGTATTTATAGATGGTTACTTTTAGCCAATGTGAAACCGTCCATTGAGTACCTTAACATGCAGATCAGCAATACGTTTGATTTGGTCCTGATAATGGGAAACCATAATCAACGTACACTGTGACTTTAGAGCAAGCAGTAATTCCTCAATGGCAGCGCTTGCCTCAGGGTCAAGTGAAGAAGTGGGTTCGTCAAGTAACAAAACTTCCGGATTCAGGACAAGCGCCCTTGCAAAGCAAAGTCTTTGTTGTTGCCCACCTGAGAGTAAGCGGCCGTCATCGTCTAGGCGATTTTTAACCTCATCCCAGAGACATACCTGTTTGAGTACGGATTCCACGCTTTCCTTAATGTGGCTTTTATCGTTTATATGAGCCAGGCGCAGGGGAAAAGCTACATTTTTATAAATGGACATTGGCAGCGGGTTGGGCTGCTGGAAAACCATGCCCACCTTACGGCGCAGTTCACGAACAGGAAGGGTTGGGTCGTGAATATCTTTGATTTGGCCGTCGAGCTCCATTGTGACATTTCCTGAAATGCTGCAGCCTTCAATTTCTTCCCACAGTCTGTTCAAGGTCATCAGAAAGGTGGACTTACCAGATCCTGAGGGACCGGTGATCGCAGTAATTTGATGTGGTGGGAGTTGCAGGTTGATATCATGCAGTACCTGCTGTCGGCGATAATAAAGACAAAGTGATTGGGTTTGAATTTTCATGGGAGATTCCAGAGTGATCACCTGTACAGGAGCAGTGTTGTCAGTCGTCGCTGTATCCACAGAGCGGAAATAAGAAGACCGGTACAGAGAATCAGGAGTATGATGGCAGCTCCAAAGCCTTGGGTTAGTTCATCAGGGCCGCTGTATTGCGAAGAAATATAATAGATATAAAAGGGCAGTGCTTCATACTGACCGAAAAGAGAATGGGGTATACCGGCTGTTGCAACAGCGCCGGTCAGCATGATTACAGCTGTGTCTTCTGCACAGCGACCGGTTGCCAAAATAATGCCGGAAATGATGTCGGAGGTGGCGTTGGGCAGCAGTACGAGAGTGATGTTCTGCAAACGTGAAGCGCCAAGTACAGGGGCTGTTTTCCGGATGGCTGGATCGACTGTTTCAAGAGCTGTCTGAGTGGTCCGAATAAGATAAGGAAGAACCAGTAAGGCCAGAGAAAGGCAGGAGACCAGGAGGCAGGTGGCCATCTGTCCCTGAAAATGGCGATTAAGGAAGATGGTTAATAACAGTCCGGCCAGTCCGATAATTATGGAAGGCACTCCGGCCAGGATATCAAAAAGCAGGTTGAATACTGTTTTTACTTTGCCGCTGCAATACTCAGCCATATAGATTCCTCCGGCAACGCCCACTGGTATGGCAATAAACATCGAGCCGATAATGAGGAAAAGTGTGCCGGCAATGGCAGGGAAAATCCCGTCAAAGACCTGTCGTTTGAGTAATAGAGCATCGAGAGCTGCAGTTTCTCCAAAGATCAGCTTCAAGTTGAGTGAACTGCCGCCCCTGTATACCAGGTAAGCAACAAGAAAGAGGAGTGCACTGATAAGCAGGAGACCGGCGAACCATGAGAGAATGGGGATAAAACCTTCAAAAAACCTGCGCATTATTTTTTGCCTGAAGAATAAGCCGTGGACATGCGAAAGAGCAGCATCAGGGCGGCTGTCAGAATGTAGAGAAAAAGCCCGCAAACAAAAACTGACTTGAATTCCAGGGAATCAAAGTCAAAGGCCATGACCAGTGCGATATGAGCTGTAAGGGTTCTGGCGGATTCGGTCACGGATTCCGGAACCCCGATGCTGTTTCCGGCAAGCATCAGACTAACCATGGTGTCTCCCATAGCCCGGCCGAAACCAAGAAGAACACCATTGATAACACCTGGCCACGCCTGGGGCAGGATTACATAGATGAGTTTTTGTGTTTCACTGCCGCCAAGAGCATCAGTAGCCAGGGTATATGCAGACGATACCCTGGTAAAGCTGTTGACAAAAAACAGTATCATGGTTGGCGCTATGACCAGAGCCAGTACGGGAGCGGCAGTGATAATACTCATTCCGGTTCCCTGGCCGATCAGGTTGCGCATGAGCGGCACCAGGAGGAAGAGAGCGGCAAAACTATATACCACAGTGGGGACGCCGCTCATAACCCTGATTACGAGCAACAGCACACGTCGCAATGGAACCGGTGCCAGGGATGTGATGATAAAACTACAGCCAAGGCTCACAGGAAAAGCGATCACCACGCAGAGGACGGCCAGGAGCAGGCTCGTTTTCAGCATTGGATAAATACCGAACACCCCTTTGGCCGGTTCCCAGGGAGAAAACAGCAGGTTTGTCAGTTGACCGGACTGCAGCAGGGGCAACCCGAAAAGGAAGAGGAAACAGAAGACAGCGACGGTGAGCAGTCCACCAAAAACCGCCGCTGCCAGAAACAGGTGTTCACTGACCGAATAGGTCCGGCCCATCATTGTACCGGGATAAATCCTTTGTCAGCGACAATCTTCTGACCTGTGGGACTCATGATAAAGTTCAGAAAAAGTTTGGCAAGTCCTGAGGCTTCTCCTTTGGTCATACTGTACAGGCCGCGAGCAACCTTGTATTCGCCTCTGCGAACAGTATCCAGGGTGGGTTTTACTCCATCAAGAGTCACAGGTGCAACAGAGCTGTCAATGTGGCCTACCGAGACGAAGCCGATGGCAAATGGATCACCGGCAACAGAAGTTTTCATGGCACCATTGGAAACCACCACATTGGCCCGGGCTGAGATGTCTGCCTTTGCCAATGCTTTTTTCCAAAAAACCTTTCGTGTGCCGCTGGCTTCATCACGGGTGTACAGGTTGATCTGCCGGTCAACCCCGCCGACCTCATTCCAATTACTGATTTTACCGGAATAGATATCCTGGAGTTGAGCGCTGGTGAGTGACTGTACGTTGTTTTTGGGGTGAACCACTGTACCAACACCGTCAACAGCCCACTTCAGTAATTTTAAATCATATTTGCGGATTTCTTCTTCGCTCGCTTTGCGGCCTGCATTGCCGATCTCGACCAACCCTTCTCCCGCCTGTTTGATGCCAAGACCGGAGCCACCACCGGCAATGGAGATCTGAACCTGGGGGTTAAAGTTTATGATCTGTTTAGCAGCCTCCTTCATTACCGGGATATGAGCTGTTCCTCCAGCGATACGAATTGCTCCCTTCTGTTCGACAAATGCGGAAAGGTCATCAGATGCACATGACCATGATGCAGCAAACAGAAGAAGCGCTGTTGTAAGAAGAGATAGTGATACAGAATAGGTGTTTTCTCTCATTTGAGTCCTCCAGATAGAAATAAAAATATGATAATCTGGCGAGACTACTATAGGTTAACACCATAATGCAAATAGGAAATACCTATACAAATTGAGCTTTGCATAGGCCGCTGCGATAATTCTTTGATTTGGATGACTGGCACTGGAAGAAAACCATACGTGTAAAGATGGGGTCCGTCAGTTCTAACTATTCGTTTGACTGTCTTAGGTTGAACTTTCTGCTGTTCACCTCTAATTTTTGGTGATCCATTTACAGATAAACAATAGGCTTTCGTAAAAAAAATAACTTTATCAGGAAATTAGGTCCCTATCGATGCCGTCCACCGGACTGCCTTCAAATTCATCATGCCTGATAAAAAGTGTCGGCAATATCTGAAAAATCACACCTGATATTATTCGCTATCAGCAGGGCTTTGATCTTCTGGATGCACATAACGTTATCAATGCAAATATCAGCTCCCCCCATTTGTTCTTCCAACTGGTAGCCCTCTAATGTAAGGAGGGTGAGAGCTTCCCGATAGAGGTCCACCACAAAGCCCATCAGGGTAAAATCAGCCATATAATTATCGGGTAGTTTCTTGTTGCCAAGATAAATACACCTGCTTCTAATATCATTTGGAAGAAGTGCAATCTTGCTCATAAGGTTTCCTCGCAAATTATGTCTTGGAGATTCTTAAAGAGAATACCCAAAAAAATATAGTCATCGAAACCTCTTTTACAGTCTTTTTATCCACCCAAATCGGTAGCTATGTCTCCTGCTACTGTTATCAGTTTCAAACGACAACAGGAAGTAGAGGTTTCTACTGTAAATTAAAAGCCGGGGATAAGTTAACATATCTCCTCATAGCCTTACCTGAGTTATCCAAGAAAACCTGTCCACTTTTTGTGGCAAACTCACTCAGTAAACCACCCCCCAAAGGGTTCCGGATGTTAATCCATTTCCCTGATTCTCTCCAGTTGATCACTCAGGTCTTTCATCTCCACCTGCCAGTAGTGTCGAGTACCGAATTGGTTGTTGACAAGTGTCCGTCCATCATGAACAACCTGATACGCACACCAACTCATATAATGAATATAACGCATGGCCCGTAGCGGCTCGATTAAACGCAGACTCCTTCTGTCAAAACGCCTGAATGTCTCATATCCTTCCAGAAACAGATCAATTTCTATAAAAGAATCCTCCATATATCCGGGAAGCAGCATCCAGAAGTCCTGCACCGGCGGTCCCATTGCCATATCATCAAGATCAATCAGAAAAAAAGATTCACCAGGCCTGTAGATAATATTTGAAAAATGACAGTCACCGTGAATACGGATCATTTCCTGACCTGCAAATAACGGCTCAATCTCTGTAATGATTGTGTTGGTCAGTTCTTCAAATGGCTGAACACAGTCACTGGATACCAGATCATTTGACAGAATATAGTCGACATGCTGCCTGGTTGACAGACCAGGAGTCATGACCAGACGATTTTCACATTTTTTCTGTTCACCAACAGCATGGAATCGCCCCAGCAGCCTCCCCAGCTCCAGCCACTGGTCGTCAGTATACTCGTCAAAACTGCGGCCACCGCATTTGGGAAAGATGGCAAAAAGGATATCCTCATATTGACCAAGCGTCGCTCCATTTTGCTGAACCAGGGGGGCAATGACCGGGATTTCAAGCGCATGCAGCTCTACAAGAAAATCATGTTCAGCAAGAATTGCTGATTTTTCCCATCGGCCCGGTCGGTAAAACTTAACAATCAGCCCTTCCCCATCATCTTTTTCAAGTTCAAATACCCTGTTAATATAGGAATTCAACGGACGTAAAAGGTTTGTACAATCAACTTCAAGGGCATCTTCAACAAGGTTGATGATGGTATCAGGAGATAAGGTATGAAAGGTGGTATGATCTTTTGACTGCTTAATTGTATTCATCCCCGGTATGTACCATACATTCGTCCCCCTGCCAAATCATTCAATTCAAGATAAGGTGGGGATATGATATCGTTTTTTCAACCATTGGAAAGGTCGTTTCTGGAATGGCACTAGTTAACAGGTGGATAAAAATCTGATCTAAACGAGGTCCTCACAGTCGTTTACGATATCAGTGCCTGGCCTTTCCACAAGCAAACGACCCAAATAAACAACTTGACTAGTACCACATTGTAGTAATAGAATAACTCTATAAGTTTCAGATTCACCACCAGCATAGGGGAAATGATGGGGAATCTTCAGAGTCAAATAACTTCGTTTGAACTGGAAGCAAAAGCAAGATGCCACTCGGCTCAGAGACGACTTGTTACTGAAAAACCGGCAAGCTGGTTTCTGCCAATCCTTGAAGATAATATCCTGCCATCCCTCTCCCAAATTGGCATTGATCGTCGACTCGGTAAGGCTCTTTTTCAAATCGGCTGTCGTTCATGGCAACGAATGGGACCTTCCGTCAACAATTGTTTATGGATTCACCCAAGCCTCACAAGAAGTATTCTGGAAATTCGAAATGGTCTTTTAATAGAAGCTGAGAAAAGAGAAAAAGCAAAATTTGAATTCAACATCCTGGATAGACAGCAGCGCTATGAGTATATTTCCAGGAGCATGTCTCCGGCTAATCTCTCGTCGCAGTTGGACGACATCTTCCCTTCCTGGATTATTCTCCCTCGAGCGTTTTCTCTGCTCAAAGAAAATGACGGCTGCTGTTTAATCAGTTACCTCAAGTATACGGGCAGAGAAAAAAACAGCGACTTCAGAAAACTTATTATCAGAATTGTCATAGAGTTCCTCGCCAATTACAGTCTGAAATTTGCAGGGGCCAGCCAGTGCAGCAAAGCTGTTGCTGAGGTTATCTTCTATGGTTACGCTGCAATGTTCTGGAAAAACTTGCAACAGCCTCCGGAAGGATGTGAAGAACTGGCCATCTATAAAAACTTTCTGCATTGGATGAAAACATACAAAAAAAGAGCTGAGACTCTTTCTAATACCATGCAAAGAACCCTTGATGACATGGTAGGTATGGAAGAAGTCCTTTTCCCAGCCGGGTATTTAAATACGCTCCCGGATCACAAAAAGATGGAATATGACAAAATTTCAATTCTCTTTCGCCATGGTACTCGCGGGCTAGAGGGTGTCTGCAGATATTTTGATGTTGGAGAACCAAACCTCGTTCCTACCGAATTCCCCCCTAGGTCAAAAGTGAAAGCCTTGACTCTACTGATACAAGACATCAAAGATTGGTATGAAACGGAAACAGGAAAGACTCAGGAATCAACTCTTCTATTTCTGAAGCATCTAAAAGCCTCTCTACGTGCTCCGCTCCCACAGCATCAGCCTATCGGCAGCAATACGTCATCAAAACAGATGGACTTTATGAATCGCCGATTGTGGTATGTTATTGATGATTTTATTCAACAGCAGCCCCAATCGTCGGCAGTGCTGACCACAAGACGATAGATCGGTAAGACTGAGTCCCCACACCTTCTGTTTTTCCTTTGTGTTCTTGCCTATCATGATTGAACTGGGTAATATCCCTACAAAAGACAGTTTCAAATTTCGAACCACAAAACACATTCGTGATCGCTTTGACCAATCCGCTAAAAAATATTCTCACTCCCATCGAAGGACTCCAATCCATCCGCGACATTCAGCTACCGGCAGGACTCCAGTTCGTTCAACTGGTCGTCACCGGCCCGCCTGGCGCTGGAAAATCGTATTATATTAACAAAATCCATGGCTGGCCCAACGAGGGGTACCTGGACCTGACACGACACGGATGGTGGAGAGATCAGACGCTTACCTATCGGCCCCGTGAAGTTCACTTAGGTCTTCCATTCCAGGGATTTGAAGAATCTTTGACCGTCTTTGATAAAGAGTGGGTCGAACCTGAAGAGCCACCCATACTGCAACTTGACCGAATTGCTA
>CAZUUJ010000053.1:0-27615 GCA_964623625.1 uncultured Desulfocapsaceae bacterium | reverse complement strand
CCGGACACAGGGTGGGTCATCACAGTGGTTACAGAGAACGGGAAACTCTGTCTCTTGGACTTTCTTGGAAGGCCGCAAGATGGAATGATCAGTAAACGCATTTTCAAACGGCGTTTTCCATATCCACTTTATTTCACTCTTTGCAGATGGGATATCGGGTACGTTGTGAACCTGGTGGCAAGCGTCAATCGCCTTGTCCAGAACGTCCTTCTGATCGGCGAATTTACGCATATCGATCAACATACCCAGTCTGACACCTGCTGTTTTTTCCGCCGCGTGGGCCGCTTTATGGACCGTTTTAGCAGCCGCACCATGTCCCCCGGCTGCAACAGCGTTATTTGATGTCAACTTGACGATTGTCGGTGCACCAATACCGGCGAGTGCTGAAAGGCCCGCAATCTTGAGGAATTTTCTTCGTTTGTTATCCATTATTGGGCCTCCTTCTTTGATGCAGCCTCGGCGGGAGTCAGATGACAATCCCAGCAGTAGGGTTTCACCGATGCGTAGGTGTGGCATCTGTCGCAAAAGTTCTCTTTGTTGGAGTGACACTGCATACATGCCATCTGCAGTCCTTTCCTGTACTTCTTTTCACCAACCTCAACGGTTGTCCGGTTACCGTCCCGAAGAACGTTGTCCCGCCAATCGTTCAGCAGCACCATATGGCTTGCCCGCATATAGTCGACACTAGCCACACATTGGGTTTCTCCCCCTGGAGGCGGTTCGGGTTTAGGCATATCACTCGCTTTAAGCCCGTTAAACCAGATGGGAAACGTCATTAATAGGACGAAAATGATCAGTCCCGGTATAATCGTTGCTTTGTTATACATTCTTTTACTCCTCTTAATGGGCCAGGGTTAGAAAACCATCGTTCGCAGACCTTCATCCATTTCTTCAGGCCGTGTTTCACCATCGAGAATGATGGCATTACCGACAAGCTCGGATAATCCACAGACACCCACTTCAGGATTCCAGTAATTCATCAGAGAGGTCAATGTCGCCCGATCAATGGCACAGACACAACCCAGCATGTTCACATCATGTTTTTCCTGAACATATTTCACAGCATTTGCACGCGGTAAGCCGCCTCTCATACGAAGTTCCATGATCTCATCGGTATTCAGTCCGGTACCGGAGCCGCAGCAGAATGTCTGTTCTCTGATGGTATTTTCCGGCATATCAACCCAGTTGTTGACCACGTTATCCAGGATATAACGAGGCTCTTCCAGAAGCCCCATAGCCCTTGATGTGTTACAGGAGTCATGCCAGGTAACCTTCACATGGTCATTGCGGCTCTTATCGAGATTAAGCTTACCATGTTTAATCAGGTCGGCAGTGAACTCGCTGATGTGAATCATTCTTGTCGAAGCGGCGTTTTCAAAAACAGTACCGGTTATCGATGATACCGGTGTTTCCAGAAAATCTGCCGGACCATTCATAGTGTCCATATACTGGTGGAGGACTCGCCACATATGGCCGCATTCGCCACCGATAATGTACTTGACACCCAGTCGCTCGGCCTCGTGGTACATCTTGGCATTGAGCTTTTTCATCAGCTCATTGTTGGTAAACAGGCCAAAGTTGCCGCCTTCCGAGGCGTAAGTTGAAAATGTATAATCAAGCCCGATGGCCTCAAATAAAACGAGATACCCCATAAAGGTATAAAGTCCGGGCTCGGCAAAAACGTCGGCGGAAGGAGTGATAAACAGCACTTCGGCACCCTTCCGGTTGAATGAGTGATTCACTCTGATCCCGGTCAGGTTTTCAACATCATCGACCAGGAAATCGACATTATCCTTGAAAGTATGAGGCTGTAGCCCCATATGATTTCCGGTACGGTTCGAGTTTGAAGCAGGCTCGAGAATCCAGTTGATACCTATGCCGACCAGATGCAGCAATTCACGCAGTACGATGGTCACCTCGGCAGTGTCGATACCATAGGGACAGAAGACCGAACATCTTCGACATTCGGTACATTGGTAAGAGTACATAAACCACTCTTTTAAAATGCCAACGGTCATTTCCCGACCGCCTGCCATTTTACCAAAAATCTTCCCGGCCAGGGTAAAGTCATTTCGGTATATCGACCGCAGCAGCTCGGCCCGCAGGACCGGCATATTTTTGGGATCGCCGGTGCCAAGGAAAAAATGACACTTGTCGGCGCAGGCGCCGCAACGGACGCAACAGTCCATAAAAATCTTCAACGACCGGAACTTGTCCAGTCTCTCTTTTAATCCTGCCAGGATGATTTCCTTCCAGTTCTCCGGCAGCTTCCAGTCATCCTCATCGGGAGACCATTCTCTGGCATTGGGAAAATGCAGGTCCTTCTGGGAATCAAGATACTCAACCTTGTCAACCTTTGCCGGATAGGCAAAGTTCCCCGCCTTAAACACTACAGGGAGATCCATCCAGTCCCTGGTCGGTATCGCTCCGGTCGCCAAGGACGGTCCCTGCGCTACGCTTTTTGATAGTTGTTCTAATTTTGGAACTGACATCGCTATATCCTTTTAAGCAAGTTTTAGGTCGTATTTCTTATCCTTCGCCCTTTTCCGTTTCGCCAGCCTCGGCAACTTCCTCTTCAGGTTTGGGAGGCAGCTCTTTATCTACGGGAATACCCGCATCAACCATGAACTCTCTGAATTCGTCTTCGTAGCCGGCATATGAATGCGGCTTAACATCCGGATTCCAGGGGTTAATATGTCTTACGGCCCGGGAGTTGTTTTTCATGTTCCTTGTCGGACTAAGAAAAACACCGCCCATATGCATCAATTTGGAAAATGGGAAGTAAATAAGGAGCGCACAGACAAGGAATATATGAATATAGAAAATCGCTCCGATTTCACCATGAATAACCGGTGAGAAGGTAACCAATCCGACCGCCAGTTTTTTAATGGCCATAATATCGATATCGGTCCGCAGAAAATAACGCATGAGGATACCGGTCACCACGATGGCAATAAGGAGAAAGAGGGGAAAATAGTCATTGGCGAGTGATATATACCTGACATGCCTGTTGACAATGCGTCTTGCAAACAGCAATAGCAGTCCAGCCAGTATAGCCACATCAGTCATATACAGGGTCGGGGCACCAATCTCCAGGATCGCATCGCCAAACTCAAGCGCCTGTAGCCAACCCGGCGCCTGATCGAGAAAAAGGCGCATATGTCTGAGCACGATGACCAGAAAGGAGTAATGGAACAGAATGGCGAATAGCCAGAGCCATTTTGAGGACTCATAGGTCAATTTCGGCCCGTCATGAATCTCCGATTTGGTGTTGCGAAACAGTGACCTGAATGTAACAATCTCCAGGGCCATTCGGGCAACAACTTCCGAAGTAGTATCCGGTGCCTCGAGCTTATCTCTCTTTACCCAGTCAAGGGACTTCCCCTGTCCGCATGTGGTCTGGATAGAGAAGGGCACCGGGGATTTTGCCCATCCGACAACTGTGTAGACAAAACCACCCAGAAAGATCAGCATGGCCAGATAGGGCAGGCCAATACCAATTATGGACTGTCCTCCCGGTATCTGGGATCCTAGCCAAGCGACACCAATTAAGATTGCTACCGCCAGGAATGAGAAGGCATACTTCATTTCTAACCTCGCTTCATTTATACAGCTTTTTGATTCTCAACACCACCGCTCAAGCGGATTGAAAACCGGTTCTTGTCCTCCCGTTTGAAGAGTGACGCCTCTATACTTTGTACTGCAAACAACCCACAAAACCACCTATCCGGATTCAGCGGATTTATGTATTATTCACAGATTTTCTCTTACGATTGCTGAACCTTGGTCTCTTTTAATGGTTGATCAGGTTTGACCATTTTGGATGGACACTTGGCATCCGTCAATATATGGCTTCCCGATCGTATTTCTTCAATCCTGATCTGATACAGTCGCTCCCTGCTCTCCATATAGAGATCGAAAGCAGACAATACCATCAAGTCGACACTGAACTCGAAATCATACAGTTGGGCTGACAACCCTTTGGTTTTTTTATCTTTTTCAAAGACATCACGAATTATATGCTTGACACCATGAAGAGGTGCTACTGCCTGAGATGGGGTAAAATCCTGGATAGAGCGAATCTTCATGATTTGCTCAAGGTGGGGAATGAACTCTTTTGAGTCGGCGTTGGTTGAGAGCAGAACAAACAGACGATCCAGCGCTTCCCTGGTGTTCGCCCCTATCGGGTTGGAAAATTTATCCTTCTCGCTCTTGAAAAAAATAGATGATTCATAGCTCGACAGAGTATAGTCGACCCATCTGTCCACAACCTTCTCCCGAGAATTTCGAAACGCTTCTTCCAACACCATGATGCTGAAACCCTTTTAATCAAAAATGAATTGCTATTCAGCTTTGCAGATTTTCCTTTAACACTTTCCCGTTCAATTATCAACCTTCTTCATGGTCAATAAAAAACGACTCCTACCGGGTGGTGGAAACCACCTGATCCATAATCATATCCCGAATGATCATGGATGCCTCCCTGATATACGGATCTTCCTTTATTTCTTTGAGCCACCTGTCCTTGCTTTGTTCCTGGCTGTCATCATCGTCCGCCGAGTGAAGATCACCGTCATCCTTTTCCTGTCTGTATTTCAGATAGTGGGCGCCGATCTTCTTCCTTGCCTGTCTGGCTTCCAACCGCTTCTGCCTCAGATCTGACACCCTCAATGAAACAGCTGTTTTTTCACTGCGCTCCGATGTGCGCTCAGCCTCCTCGGCTATGGCCATCATACCAAGATCCTCGGTAACCCGCTGTTTGCTCTTGCCGATCAGTAAAGCTGAATCAAACGATCTGCCGCTATATCGTTCATATTCAACCGGTTCAACCTTGTCCCATGGTAGAGCGTGGTCTAGATAGCGCTCGCCGGTCTTCAGATGCTTAAACAGACTCGGTAGAACGATATCGGGCTCCACTCCCTTATACTGCACCGATCCGCCGGTTACCCGGTAGTACTTTTGAATCATCACCTTTAGCGCTCCCAGATCCTCATACCGCTTCAAATGGAACATGGGAATGTACTCGTTTAAATCGATAATCGTCTGGACAGACCCTTTTCCATGGGTATGATCGCCTCCGACAACAATAGCTCTGCCGTAATCCTGTAAAGCTGCAGCGACAATTTCGGATGCCGAAGCCGAGAATTTATTGACTAGAACAATCAACGGTCCATTATAGACGATCTCCGGATCGACGTCTTCGAGTACCTTTTTGGTGCCGAAACTGTCTTTCACCTGAACTACCGGTCCTGATTCTATAAAGAGACCGGTTATATCGACAGCATCCATTAAAGCGCCGCCACCATTGTTGCGAAGATCGAGAATGACGCCGTCAAGCTTATGCTCCATCAGTTTCTGGAGCGCTTTCTTGGTATCGCTTGTCGAGTTCCTGACATTGTTGCCGTTTCTGGTCTGCTCAAAGTCACGATAAAACGAGGGAATCATGACATAGCCGATCTTGCCGCCGGTGGGTGAATCAATAAGACTCGATTTGACAAAGGTCTCTTCGATCTGGACCACATCCCTGATGATGGAAATGATCTCCTTAGTGCCGTCCGGACGCCTGATACGCAGCCGGACCTCTGTTCCTTTGGGACCCCGAATGAGCCTGACCGCGTCCCGCAGCCGCATATCGGTTACATCGACCGGTTCCTGGCTACCCTGCGCCACTTCCAGAATAATATCTTCAGCTTTCAGCCGTCCCTGTCTCGCAGAAGCAGAACCGGGAATGATCCTTACTATTTTAATATAGCCGTCTTCTTCCCGCAGCAGTGCACCGATTCCTTCAAGGCTGCCCCGCATGTGAATGTCAAAATCCTCCTTGTTCGCCGGAGGCATGTAATTGGTATGAGGATCAAAAGCCCTGGCTATGGCATTGAAATAGCGATCATAATGATCCTGAAGGGTCTCCTGGTGCAGCCTGTGAAAAAAGGAGCGATTTCTCTTGGCCACCTTTTCTTTGGCCAGTTCCCACAGCTGCTCCTGGGTTTTATTTTCATTGTTCTTTTTCTGTTCTTCTTCAAGATCTAAATACCGGGAGATGGTCTGACGCTTGACAATCCTTCTCCACCGCTCTTTAAGCCCGTTTACATCCAGGGCGTAGTCAAGCTTTTCAGGGTCCGTTTCGAACAGTTCATCTCTATTAATATCAAAACCCTGCTGAAGAATCGGGTCGATATATTTTTCCACCTGTAAAAGGCGTTCTTCAAAAATGGTGTAGCCCGCCTGGGCAAGGACCAGATTGCCCCGGATCAGATTATCATCGATCCAGATAGCAAAGGCTCTCAACTGCTTGACATCCTCTGCCAGTAAAAAACGCTTCTGAAAATCGAGCTGTTTGAGATACAGTTCAAAGGCGGCTTTAGAGAAATCATCATCCATCTTTTTATCGGAGAAATGAATAGCCGGCAACTGACGGCCGAGGATATAGCCGATCAACTGGTTCCGTTTCTCAGCAGTTTCCTGCAAGCCACCGTTGGCGTACAAAACCTGTGTCAGACAAATAAGTGCTGAAAAAAAGGTGATGAGGTACAGCCGTTTATTTTTTATGATGGTCATTAATCTTCTCACTACTTCATGCAGGAGACTATCCGGCACGCCAAAAACACCACAATATGACGACAGTTAAGTCATTAATGCTACCAGAGTTATATAACAAATACCATGACAAAGCGAACGAGAATGGAGAAACTTCAGGAAGAAGTTCACCAATTTGGCATCAAACGTCAGTGGCAGCAATATCACTCACCCAAGAACCTGGCCATGGCGCTCTGTGTGGAAGCGGCGGAACTGCTCGAGATTTTTCAATGGATGGAAACAGAGGAAAGTCGGGAGGTTGACCAGCAGACCCTAAAACACATTGAGCAGGAAATCGGCGATATCCAGATCTACCTGATCAATCTGGCCAACCAGTACAACATCGATCCGCTGACAGCCGCGGAAAAAAAACTCGAACTCAATGAGGACAAATATCCACTCTAATCAAGATTTCTGTAACGCTTTTCCTCTTCTATTTTGCTCCCTCACTTTACCTGATCGATTCGTCGCGGTAAAATAATCAGAACCTTTTGGTTGAGCTGTTGACTGTGGTGCTTAATTTATGGTGAATCGTCAAAAGGATGTGTGTATAGTTTAAACATTATTCATGAAAAAAGGGAGCATACCGTGGATAATACAACAACTACTTCACTTGGTTTGTGTCTCGGTGCTTCCACCATCTCCATGGTGGAAATGAAGCAGACAAATGGCAACAAACACATCAGTCGGACAACTGTTTGGCCACACCTGGGAAACGTACGTTCCACTCTGACTGAGCTGCTTGGCCGCGAAAAGGATCTTGCCGAAAAGCGGGTCTGCATAACCGGACGCCGTCTGAGAAACGGTCTAGCGCTCAGTTCCATCTCTGAACCTGAAGCTGTCGAGTCAGCGGTGAGACAGATCCTGCCGGACGACCATCCCTACCGTGTAATCATCAGCGCCGGCGGTGAAACGTTTATGGTGTATCACCTTGATAGCCAGGGGTATATCCAGACTATTCAAACCGGCAATAAATGTGCTTCAGGCACTGGAGAGTTCTTTCTTCAGCAACTCCACCGGATGGATATCAATTTAGATGACGTTGCCGATATGGATATCCCGGAAAAACCCTTCCACGTCTCCGGCCGCTGTTCGGTATTCTGCAAAAGCGACTGCACCCATGCCCTAAATAAAGGGGTGCAGAAATCCTCCGTTGTGGCCGGACTGACGAGCATGATGGCTGACAAGCTGGAAGAGCTCCTGAAAAAACTTCCTAAAGAAAACGTACTGCTGACCGGTGGCTGTTCTGACAACCGCGGCATGATCCATTATCTGGACAAGAAGATAAACAACCTGCTCATCCCCGAGGAAGCTCCCTATTTCGAAGCACTGGGAGCGGCAAATTGGGCGTTGACCAACGAGACGACAGCCTTTACCGGGCTCTCAGCTCTATTTTCAGACAACCTTTCCAGCTTTTCATTTCATAAACCGCTTGAGAATTACAGGGATCTCGTCCACTTCAAACAGCAACCTCATGGCCATGTTTGTGAGGGGGATCTTACAATCCTGGGGCTTGATGTCGGATCGACAACCACAAAGGGCGTGATTGTCAGACAAAAGGACAAAGCCATTCTGGCCTCCTGCTATCTGCGTACCAACGGAGACCCCATTGGGGCCTCCAGAAATGTCTATGAAGAACTTTCCAGGCAGATCAATGTTCCCATCAGCATCGAAGCCCTGGGGGTGACCGGTTCGGGTCGCCAGATTGCCGGACTGCATGGTATGGCCACCGGTGTAATTAACGAGATTATTGCCCATGCTACCGCTGCCGCCTATTTTGATCCCGAGGTCGACACTATTTTGGAAATCGGCGGTCAGGATGCCAAATACACCTACCTCACCAACGGTGTACCCAACGATTACGCCATGAATGAGGCTTGCAGCGCCGGTACCGGGTCCTTTCTGGAAGAGTCGGCAAAGGAGAGCCTGGGCCTGGATGTCAAGGAGATCGGCGATGTTGCCTATCAGGGAAAAAAGCCGCCCAACTTCAACGACCAGTGTGCCGCTTTCATCAGTTCCGATATAAAAAGCGCCATGCAGCAGAATATCTCAACCGAAGATATTGTGGCCGGACTCGTCTATTCTATCTGTCTCAATTTCATTAACCGGGTTAAAGGAAACCGGCCGGTCGGCAAGAAGATATTTGTCCAGGGTGGTGTCTGCTATAACAAAGCCGTTCCGGTCGCCATGGCAGCCCTGACAGGAACCGACATTATTGTTCCACCTGATCCCGGACTGATGGGCGCCTATGGTGTGGCCCTTGAGGTGGAAAAACGCATACAGCAAGGACTGCTGGAACCATCTCAATTCGATCTCGACCACCTCAGTAAACGGGAAGCGATCTATACCAAGTCCTTTACCTGCGCCGGCGGCAAAGAGAAATGTGACCGGAAATGCGAGATCGCCATGATCGAGATCGACTCCAAACGATATCCCTTCGGCGGCATCTGTAACCGATATGACAACATCATCCACAAAAAACGTGTCGATGTGGCCTCGCTTGACCTGGTAGCAGCCCGGCAGAATCTGGTTTTTCAAGAATTATCGGAAGCAGACAACTTCAGGCCAACCATCAGGATGAACCGATCCTTTCTGATCAACACCTATTACCCGTTTTACAGGACCTTTTTCGACCACCTGGGATACAACCTGGTACTTCCCGATACCGTCATCCAGGCCGGTGTTTCCCATAGAGGAGCCCCATTCTGCTATCCTGTTGAAATCGCCCACGGTTTTCTGGCCGACATGCTTGATTTACATGCGGACTATACCTTTATACCCCACCTCACCGGGGTGCCATCGGGAAATGATGAAACCTCCTGTACCTGTGTTTTTGTCCAGGGGGAACCTTATTACCTTAAAAGCGCTTTTGGCGAGCTGGACAATGAACGAACTCTTTCGCCGGTGTTGGATTTTACCCAAAATTCCACCGACTGCCGAAAAGACTTTGCTGCCATCGGCAGACAGCTCGGTCGATCGACCAAGGTTTCCTCTCTTGCTTATGATCGAGCTGCAGCAGCTCAGGAGCAGTGGAAGAAAAAGATCAAAACCCTTGGGCAGGATTTTCTTGATAACCTGGAACAGCATCCCGACAAGACGGCCATTGTTCTTTTCGGGCGGCCTTATAACTCCTTTACTCCGGAAGCCAATAAGGGAATCGCCCTCAAGTTCGCCTCAAGAGACATTGCCATAATCCCTTATGATCTGCTGAACTTCGACGATGAACTGCTGGACGCCGACAGCAATATGTATTGGGCCATGGGCAATCTGCTGCTCCAATGCGCCCATTTTGTGGCCGGTCATCCACAGCTTTTCGGAACCTTTATCACCAACTTCTCCTGCGGCCCTGATTCCTTTGTAGTCACCTACTTCAGGGATATCATGGGAGAGAAACCAAGCTTAACACTTGAGCTGGACAGTCACACCGCCGACGCCGGCCTTGAGACCCGGATTGAGGCCTTCCTCGATATCGTCTCCTCCTATCGAACATTGAAAAGCCAGCTTCCAACCCGTAAAAAGCCGAACTCTTTCATAGCCGCCAAAGTGGAGTATAGAAACGACGGCGCCTACATGCGTACCTCGAAAAACGAACTGGTTCCCTTTACAGATAAACGTGTACGATTGATGATGCCCTCCATGGGCATGTTCGGTTCCTCCCTGCTGGCAGGAGCATTTGGACGCGCAGGTATTCGGGCTGATGTGATCAGGCCTGCAGATGACCATGTCCTCAAACTCGGCAAGGCCAACTCAAGCTGCAAAGAGTGCCTTCCCCTGCAGACTACTATCGGCTCGGTACTTAATTATCTTGAAAATGATCGTCCCGAAGGTGAACTAACCGTCTATTTTATGCCGAGTGCTCCAGGACCCTGCCGTTTTGGTCAGTACAATGTGTTTACCAAGCGAGTGATCAAGCAGTACGGCTTTGAGGATGTGGCAGTCTTTTCTCCCACTTCAAGAGACGGCTACGGCGGCCTCGGCGCAGAATATTCCATGGCTTCCTGGCGGGCCGTGATCATCGGCGATCTGTTCGATGAAATGTGGGCCACAATTCAGACGGCAGCAGCCGATAAAGATGTCGCTCTCGAAATCTTTCACAACAACCACGAAGCGATTCGCAATAAAATACACCTCGACTGGAAAGAACTGTCCAGACAGCTAAAAGAAACCGCGACGGAACTGAGCCAAATTGAGCTGGTCCAGGACTATAAGAAGATTCCGAAAATTTCTCTAGTCGGAGAGATTTACGTTCGTCACGACCCGATTTCACTGCAGAGCCTGATCGAACGGATGGCCGTACGCGGATTCATCGTCCGCACAGCCCAGACAAGCGAGTGGATAAAATATCTTGACTGGCTGATAAAAAACAAGCTCTTAGGAGAACGCACGCTGTCCTTCTGGTTCGGTCATCTGGTAAAAGAGCGGGCGGACAAGAAAATACGAAAGTTACTGGCTCCCTCGGGTCTTTTTTATGATGGGGATATGCGGGTGGATCATGTTGTTGACTATGGCAAGAATTATATCTCCCCTCACCTTCACGGTGAGGCCATTCTCACCGTGGGCGCTGCTTTTCACGACATCCTGAGCCCAGCCTGCGGAGTGATTTCCATTGGACCTTTCGGCTGCATGCCCACCCGGCTGGCCGAAGCGGTGCTCAACGAAAAGTTTACTCTAATGGAGAAACAGCGTTTGGCTCATAACTCCAATCCTCTGTCCGACTCATCGGATAGCGAACGAAAGTTTCCGTTTCTAGCCATAGAGACCGATGGGAACCCCTTTCCACAGATTATCGAAGCCCGCCTTGAGGCCTTCTGTCTTCAGGCCGAAAGGCTTCACAGGGAGCTGCTTTAAAAGTTATGCTGATATGGACAAACAGAGTTGCTCAAAACCTATCGGCAAATCCTTCTCCGTGAATCCCAAATCTTCGGCAAATTCCACAAGACTGTTATAGGAGACATTGATGGAACAGGTTCTTTCGTTTGTTTGAACGTCGGCTTTTTCCTGCTTGAGAAAGGTAAGAAAATCCCGGGCAACTTCCAGTTGAAACGGATGGATGTCGACATTTCGTCGTCGACAGAAAGCCAGGAAACGATGGTAATTATAGATGGTTCGCTTAATGCCGCGATAGATAGTCTTGTCCCTGTTGTCCAGCTGCAGGTCCCGAAGGATAATTTCATGGTAGCGCTGCTCGGCCGCCCGAGTCAAATAATGCAGTTCATCATCACTGAGTACGATGAGCGGGCCTTCCGGGTCTTCGGTGAGATAAAAGAGTACCGATGTCAAGGCAATCTCCGGAATCTCCCCGGAGTGACGGACAATCAGCCATTCATCCTCAATCAGTGATTGCCTGTCTTTACTCATCCTTTTCCTGATCGAGGCCGAAAACTGAGCGCATAAACTCTATTTTCTGTTCCTTATTACCGTGGCTGCAACTCTCGCTTTTCAGATACTGGAGTGGATCATGGATCAGCTTGGAACAGATAGCCTGCCCCATTTTCTCAACCATTTTCTGTTCCTTGGCGGATAAGCCGTTAAGCCTTTTGGCTGTCTTGGCAAACTCGTCCTTAGCAATCCGATCCGCTTTTCTCCTCAACGACATAATAGTGGGTGTCATGGCCATGCCTTCCCGCCATTTTGAGAACTTCAGCGACTCTTCCTCAACGATTCGTTTGGCTTTGACCGCCTCCTTGTCACGCTCCGATTTGTTCTTTTCAACAATATGCTGGAGATCGTCAATATCGTAAAGATACACATTCTCTAGATCACTGAGCACCGGATCAAGGTCCCGGGGCACAGCGATATCGATGAAAAAGAGTGGGCTGTTGCGGCGGGCACGCATGATCGGCCTGACTTCTTCCTTTGTAAGAATAAAGCCTTTTGCACCTGTTGAGCTGATAATAATATCGACCCGTTCAAGCTGGAGATGCAGTTCATCAAGAGAGGCGGCGGTACCATCGAATCGTTTGGCCAGATCAACAGCCTTTGACAGCGTCCGGTTGACAACAACCACCTCCTCCACACCCTGTCCAAGAAGATGCTCAGCCGCCAATTCGGCCATCTCACCGGCACCTACCAGCATAACCTTTTTACCCGCGATGGAGCCGAAGATCTTTTTTGCCAGCTGCACAGCGGCGTAACTGATCGAAACGGCGGATGAGCCTATACCGGTCTCACACCGGACCCGTTTAGCAACGGAGAATGATTTGTGAAGCAGCTTATTCAACAGGGACCCGGTACATTTCTGCGCAGTTGCAAAACGATACGCCTCTTTGAGCTGGCCGAGAATTTGAGCCTCACCGACAATCATCGAATCGAGACTGGCTGCCACCATAAACATATGCAAAACCGCCTCATCATCGTAATACATGTAAAGATACTCACTGCATTTCTCTTTGGGTATCCGGTCACCAAACAGAAAGCGGACGATTTCCTCCTCAAGCTCTGCCGTCGGTTCGGCTACCAACAGCAGTTCTACCCGGTTGCATGTGGACAGCAGATAATACTCCTTGCAGCCCTCAATCCGACCCAACCGTTGCAAAGATTCTTCGTATCCGTCGGTCAAGGCCATCTTCTCCCTCACCTCAACCGGAGTTGTTTTATGATTCACACCCAGGAGGATGACACGCTCACTTACCATAGCTGTGCAATCCTCCCAGCAGATAGGTGACACCCCACAACGTGAAGATCACGGCGCAGAAACCGATGATGGCCATGACAGCAGCCCGCTTGCCCCGCCAGCCAACGGTGAACCGCTGATGAAGCTGAACCAGGTAAATAAACCAGGTGATCAGAGACCAGGTCTCTTTCGGGTCCCATTGCCAGAATGCCCCCCATGCCTGGTGGGCCCAGATTGATCCTGTGACGATACCAATGGTCAGAAAGACAAATCCGGCAGACAGGCAGTGGCTGTTCAGCTGGTCAAGAGCATCAAGCGATGGCAGTCGTTCGAAGAAATACCCGAATCGTTTGGATTTCAACTCCCACTCCTGCAGCAGATACATGATGCCGCCGCAAAAAGCCAGCGCCAGAAAACCGTAGGCTATGATTGAAGAACCGGCATGGATGGGCAGCCAGTTGCTTTGAAGAGCTGGAACCAGTGGTGTCATTTCCCGCGACACCTGGGAAGCAACTATCAGGAGCAGGAACAGAAGTATTGAGACAAACGTGCCGAAGTTCTTGACAGTATAGCGCCAGCGGAAGGAAAGATAGGACCATGTCAGCGACCAGGCGAAAAATACAACTGCCTCATGCTGTGAAGTAATCGGCGTATGCCCGGAGGCAATTGCCCTTGACAGAATATAGAGCGTCTGGAGAATGCCCGATCCCATCAGGATGTATCTGGCGTATTGTCGGATTTGTTTTTTCTGGGTGATGAAAAACACGACATAGGCGGAACAGGATAAAAAACTCACCGCCAGAACCATAAAAAAAAGGACTATTCCCACTTCTTGTATCATGTATTCCTTTTGTTATTGTTTCTCCAGCCTGAAAATGCTGAAAAATCCTTGTCTGTAAGAAGCTTTGCGTCTGTCAAAGCCCTCAACTGCCACCTGTTTTCATTCGCTCTTTAATTTCGGCAACAACCCGGTCACACTCCAACCCGGAAGGCAGTTCATCGTCCAAAATCTTCTGAATCTTTTCCCAGCTGTTTGTTTGAATGTGGGCCAGTATATTCAAGCTGAGCAGCTTTTCAAACACATTTTTCAATCGGCTTCCCGTATAACCATAGGAATGAAGACACTCTCTGAGCGCGGCCAGTAATTTGACCAGCAGATCGTATTCCTCACCGTAAGTCTTTTCAAGCTCCTTTCTGATCTTTGCTGAAAGTAACGGACTCCCCCCTCCTGTTGAGACACTCATCAGCAGATCACCTCGCCTCAGCGAGGCAGGGACATGGAATGTGCTTTCTGCCGGGCTGTCTACGATATTGACCGGAATTGCTTTTTCCTTAGCCTCACACCAAACAGCCTGTTGGACATCCGGCTGATTGGTTGCCGCGAACACCAGCCTGCCGCCCTCCAGGTCACCCGGGTGATACTCCCTGCTGACCAGCTCGATCGAACCATTGCTACGATACAGGTCCAACTCTTCACAGATATCGGGACTAATCACTGTAACAAGGGCCCCACATTCGAGCAATGATGCGACTTTTCTGGCCGCCACTGTACCGCCGCCGACCACGATAACCGGCCAGCCGCTGATAGCGATATTTATCGGATATAGAACCATTAAGAGAAAGGATTAAGAACTGAGTGCCGCCTTGAAAAACTGTTTATTCTATCGTTTCGGGCAAAGACAATTGACAAGTATTTCTGCATCTCCGTCCGGCTTTTTTATCGTCTGTTTGGATATGGAAATATCGAACCGGTCTGAAGCTATTTTAAGAATTTCGGCAAACTCTTTCTTCGGGCATCATGGCCAATATCCATAATTTATAAAAAATAAAAACCAAAACCGAGCAAAGCCACACCAATACAATAATAACCAAACATCCGCAGCCTGTTTCGTTTAATAAGATCAAGCAGCAAAACAATGGAAAAATACCCGGAAACAGCTGCAGCAAACGTGCCTACCCCCACAATGATCAAACCGGAAGTTGAATTTGTGGTCTGCATCAACTCACCGAATTTGAGAACCACAGCACCCAGTATTGCAGGAATGGACATGAGAAAAGCGAATTTTGCCGCAGTATTCCGGTTGATTCCCAATGCCATGCCTGCGAAAATCGTTGAGCCGGAGCGTGACAGACCCGGTAGAATCGCCATTGACTGGGCAAGCCCAATGAAAAGAGCCCGCCACCAATTCACTTTTTTCCCACGTTCTTTAATGTGGAATGTGGTCAGCATCAGGATTCCGGTTACAATCAACATGCAATAAACAATCAGTTCACTCTTGAAGATCTGGTCGATATAGTCGTTAATCAGCAGACCGATAATGACAATGGGAATAGTGGCCAGAATCACATAAAATCCGAGATCAAAATGATCTTTTACCTCTGTGTCCTTGTTCCCCAGTACCATCAGAAAAGGCGCCACAATCATTTTTTGCAGATCTTTCCTGAAGACCAGAATAACGGACAGCAATGTCCCAAGATGGACAAACACATCGAACACCACACCCTGTTCCTGAAAGTTGAGCAATTTAGAGCCCAGCACCAGATGTCCGGAACTGGAAACCGGCAAGAACTCTGTCGCTCCCTGAACGATTCCAAGAAAGGCCGCTTTTAGAATTTCCAAACCAGCCTCCCCATTATAAAAATCCGTAGTCCAAAGTATTATTCATAAATCTGACAGTCTAACATCTTTATGACGGGAAATAAAAGGTGTGGTGTCACTGCTTTGCCAGAAGTAACACGATCCATAGATGAAGCTTGCACTTTTGCCGCTTGAGCCAGAACTTGAGTGCAAAAATAAAAAAAAGGGCTGGTTGACAGTTCATCAACCAACCCTTTTCTTTTATCGAACGATAAAGCTGTTATAGATTAGCAACCTTCAACAGCACCGCCCTTCTTGAGTTTCTTAACTTTTACCTTATCGCCAACTTTCAGTTTCTTGGCCTTTTTACAGGTCATGGTAACGGTTCCCTTGTCAGCGTCTACTGCGGTAACTTCACATTTTACGGAGGCTGCCATGGAGGTTCCGACCACACTTACAGCAAAGATAAGGGCCATAACGACGGATACGATTGATTTTTTCATTGTTTTGTCTCCAAAGATGTGGGTTGTTCTTTTCGAAGTTTTCTTCGATTGTAAACTATTTCAGTGCTCAGTTTCACGATCCGGGTATCTTCCCCTGATTCATTAAAGAGCTGCCAATATACTCCAGTGATTGTTACTCTGTCAAGTGCAAGCAAAAGGCCTGTACTCGAGCAGGCGATTAGTGGTTAATTCAACAAGCTTCTAATATCATTCTCAAATTCGCTGTGGGGAATATAGCCCAATCGATACCTCTTTATCACATTTCCCCTCTTGTTAATCAGAAATGATGCCGGAATCGACCTGATCCCACCGAAAGCCCGGCCGGTCGAAGGATTGGCCATCAATACCGGATAATTAATTGAATATTTATTGATCAATTTCTTGACCACTGAAGGACCACCGCGGTCCATAGATAAAGCAAGCACTGAAAAACCGTCTTTATTGTATGTTTTCTGCAGTTTGATCAAATCCGGTACTTCCTTGATACAGGGCCCGCACCACGTGGCGAAAAATGTAACCAATAGCGCCTTTCCCTTAAACGCTTCACTATTTATGCTTTTTCCACTTCTGGCATCGGAAAGCGAAAACGACGGCATTGGCATTGGTGTTACCGCATATGCGGGAAGACAGATCAGCACGAGTGTGGCTGCCAACACCAGTGACGCTATTTTCCGCTTAAATTGTTTCGATTGCTTCAGTTGCATCTTCTAACTCCACCCTTATTTCACTAAACTATTAAATAACGCTATGCCAATAGAATAGTCAGCTTCATAAGAATGTCAACGTGAAAGTCATCAATTAAGTATCACATTTGTCCTCTCATTTTTTAACGACAGTCCCACAAGAGTTATCGACAATCTTTTTAATTCATGATGACCTTGACAAATAGTGGGGGAAGAAGATTTTTTTCCACATTAAACGAAGGAGATGAAATTACTTTATCTTCTTGTCACAAGGCCAATTTTGGAGTAGCCTGTGATATCGTCGTAAAAAAGGCCGGACGGATCATATCGATGAGTGGCCCGTTTCCATTATTTTGTCAATTCACTATTCACATAATCGCATTATATGAAACAATTTAACTTACTTCTTCTATGTACAAAAGGGCTCTTCACCCGGGCCATACCGGTGGCAGCCTTTCTCCTGCTGGCTGCCCATCCCTGTAAAGCCGAACTGGTCGACCGCGTTGTTGCCGTGGTGAACGACTCCGTAATTACCATGTCGGAAGTTGATGAGGAAGGCAAAGTCTATTTTCGGAAAGTAACAGAGACGGCACCCGCCGAAAAGCTCACGGAAATGCTGTCTAACGCAAGAGAAAATGTTCTCAACGGCTTGATCGACAAAGCACTGATCAAACAAAAAGCAAAAGAAATGAACGTCCGGGTCTCTGACGGTGAAGTGCAAAGAGCCATGGACAAGATCCTGTTGAACAACAATCTTACTCTCGAGCAATTCAAGATCAAGCTTGACCAGGGAGGAATTACCGAGAAGACCTATCGAGACAATTTAAGAAGCCAGCTTCTGCAAAAGAAACTAGTCGGGTTGAGTCTCCATTCGAAAATCGCGATCACCGATGACATGGTCCTGGACTATTACGATACCCATTACACCCAACATCTTAAGGAAGATGAATATTATCTGCTGCAGATCGGTTTCACCTGGGAAGATGAGTCAACCACCGGACTGGCAGCCGCACAACTGGATCAGAAAAAACAAAGCGCCCGCAAACGTGCAGAACGTGTCCATTCTCTGGCCAGACAGGGAAACGATTTCAGGGAACTGGCCCGTAAGTTCTCCGACCTGCCGTCAGCTGAGGACGGCGGCGATATCGGTGTATTTAAAAAAGAGGATATGGCTGAAGATATGAGCCGCATTGTTACCTCCCTTAAACAGGGTGAAGTCAGCGATATCATCGAAACAGCTGCCGGCTTCCAATTCTTCAAACTTCTGTCAGCCCAAGATCAGTCCATTGTCCCCAAAACACCGCTGGAGTCGGTTAAAAAAGAGATCGAGAATAAGCTCTACCAGGAAAAACTTCAGCAGGCCTATAAAGAATGGATCAACCAGATCAAGCAAAAGGCGCATATTCAAAAAATGTAGGACAGATCAGTCGACCCTCATCCGACCAGAAGGGGAAAAGAGACGTTTTCTTTTTACAGCTTCGTTAAATCATGGTGCAGAATACCGAAGAAATAACTGTTGAACCGTTAGGGGATCTTTTCAGGGAGAAAAGGGAAACCGCCGGTATCGAGCTAAAAAGTGTCAGTGACGAAACCAGAATTCCATTGACCACCTTAAAAGCCATTGAAGCCGATGAATTCAGTGCCCTGCCCCACGAGCCCTTTGCCCATGGTTTTTATACTATTTATGCCAAATTTCTGGGGCTTGACGTGGACTATATTCACGATCAGTATCGCAAACATACACAACTGTTCGGTAAACCCGACAACGATCCTGCCAACCTGCTCAGCTCAAACAACCAGATTCATACAATGACAGACAAACCGTCGTTTCGGTTGGGATCTATCCTGGGTTTTGCCCTGGTCGCCATTATCATTATCGGCGGTTTGATCAGTTGGTCAATGGACTGGAATCCGGCGAGCTACCTGAGCAGGAAGATTCGCTCAAACTCAATCCCGTCCGTATCCACCCAAAAGGAAACCATTCAAGAGGCGCAACTGCCGGACAATGTTCAATATCATCTGCAGGCGTATTTTCCTTCGGTGACCAAAGTAACCATCATCAAGGATGACGAAAATCCGCAGAATTATCTGTTTCAGTCGGGCGATACCCGGAGCTGGATGGCCAAAGAAAATATCACCATGCTGCTGCCTGAAGAGACCGATGTGCGTTTGACCGTCAATGGTCTCATGAAGCAGCTGCCCACTCCTGAGTATGGACTAATAACCGTCAAGATTCCCCACCATTAAATAAATGAACCCACTCCATGGGACAGACCATTCACGACTCCTATGTTGTTGTGCTCGACTGTTATGAGCATGGCGAATCGGATAAGATTGTCACATTTTTCTGCAAAGATATCGGACTGTTGAAAGGCATCGCCAAGGGCGCCAACCGCAGCCGGAAACGGTTTGTCAATAAGCTGGAACTCTTTTCTCACCTGCGGCTCTATTATCAGCAAAATAATCGCAACAGCCTTGCTTTTGTGACCGAGGCCGACCTCATCAACAGCTATCTTAACCTACGTAAAAACAGCCAATTGTACACCAGCGCGGAAGTGATCCGGGAGTTCATTCTGATGACAAGTCGCGAACTCAGTGGTGATGAAGGACTCTTTGACCTGATTATCTGGTGTTTTGGCACGCTTGATCAAAAATCCGACTATTGGCCGGTTCTGTCACTCTTCCTGATCAGACTGATGGATATCATCGGGTACAGACCAGACCTATCAATCTGTTGTCGATGCCTGCAACCCCTGTCAACCAAAAGAAAATACCATTTTCGCCGAATATCGGGAACACTGACCTGTGACGGCTGTGTAAACGAGCAACTGAGCCGGAATTTTCAGCCCATATCCCATGGCACAATCAAATTTCTAAAATCAGCCCTGGAACTTCCCTTGGACCGTCTGCACAGGCTTCGACCATCAAAAATCAATGTCAAAGAATCGATTCAAGTTTTACGACCCTATCTTCGCCATCTTTTTCAGCGGGATATTCAGGCCTGGAAGGTGCTGGTTGAAATGGAGAGTAATTCTGGTTAACTGAGATAACGTATCTCACCGCTATGCTCGGTGATTTCTTCACCGTCGTCCAGGAGCATGACCAGGCCGCCGTCATTGGAAATATCGGTTACCTGCGCCCGGTACTGGGGACTCTTTTCAACGTCATATCCGTAGAGGACCCTTCTGTCCAAACTGTCTGAGAGTCTTTTCCACTGCTCTATAAGCAGGTGAGAGCCGCCATAACCCGAATAGCAGCCAGAAATTAATTTCTGCTGCTCCTCATAACAGACAAGGCCAATATTCCAGCAAAGTTTGGCAAAAAAAGAAAGGCAGAACTGATTGTAATCGATCATCTTTCCGGTCGCCTGTTTTAGCGAAATCGCCATGTCGCCCAACTGTGGCGGGAAAATATCGTTATTGAGGTTGATCCCAAAGCCGATGAGAAGATAATCTTCACCTCCAGGAGATGTCCTGTATCCCTCTACCAGGAAGCCACCACATTTCCTGCCACCCATCAAAACATCATTGATCCAGCGTATCGAGGCATCATGGCAGCCAAACTCTCTTATAGCCTCGCAGCCGGTAACGCCCAAGGCAAGAGGAATATAATTCAACGTTGTGTCAACAAAGGTGTTGGCAACAATCAAACATCCCCACAGGCCACCGACCGGCGCATGCCAGGATCTGGCAAACCGCCCTTTTGAATGGACCAGTTTTTCGGCAACAACGATGGTACCGCTGTGGACGGAACGGTTTTGTTGTTCCTTCCGCTTGATAAGAGCGCGGCAGTAATCCATGCTTCTGTCAAGAGACGGGAACCAGTCGATTCTTGAACCGACAAAACCACCATATCGGAATATGACCTCTTCAAGGCCCCCCGGTGCACAACCGGTTCTCAAACGGTACTCATTGGAGTCGATATAATCTTGTAACAGTGAGGGAGTTATATTGAAACTCATATCGGTTCATTCCGCTTGGGTAGCAAACCGGGAACTGAACGGGCATAGCGGTTGAAGCCCCTTTGTGAACAATTGTCTATTACTGCCAGGGACAGGCAACAAATTTATTGCCTGATTTCTGCGGATCAAAACAGGTGAACTGGACCTGAACCGTCACATAATCGCGATTTGAGGGACTCGGATTCATACTCTCAGCATAGCGCCGGTCATAGAAACCGGTTCTCACCAGGTGTTGAGATGTCAGCTCGGTGGCCGTTGTCATTTGGCTTCCGGTCATGGCGGTTGCCCAATCGATAAGCAACAGGCTGGTTGTTCGTTCATAACCGTGGCCGCCCCGGCATTGCCATTTTGATATTTCTTCAGGGGTCGTGGAGAACCGAAGCTGCAACCGGCCGCCAGCGGCTACTCCGGTTGTATTGAACGGAAAAAAATCCTTAGCCGATCGGATCGATACAGGGCTGCAGACACGGCCACCATCGGATGTATGTTCCAGCTTCTCATACTTCAGCCCTCCAGGCTCAAGTCCACTGATCCTATAACTGCCCTGCGTAGATGGGGTAATCTTCAGCTTCTGCCCCATCTTAGCAATCAGAAAATAATTATACCAATATTTAGGCGGATAACACTGAAAGTCACCGCCACGAAAATGATCGACCCCCCAGGGCCTGGAGCCGCAGCTGCCAACGCCACCCTCACGCTTGACATGAACGGTAATGTGAACATCCGCCATAATCTGTTCCCCGGCTGCCTGAACATTGCATACACCAACCACAGAGAACAAAAAGGAACAAAGGAGCAGAAAAATAGTTTTTTTCATTGTCATCCCTCCCAAGAATGAGCAATATGTTTTCGAAAAACTATTAAATATAAAAAAATCTAGATGTTGGATATTGGCATAGGATATCACAAGTGCTGCAGGTTTAAACGATTTCTGTTTACCACTATTGCAGAACCTAAGCGGTAAATAGAAATCGTTTAAAGATGTAGTGCTTGTGATATCCTATGTCTTGTCCCAGTCTGCTTTAACCCTTGTAATAACCTTTTGAACCAACGGCAACTTATCGACAGGACACACACCAATGAGAGGCACTCCCTGGTCAACGGTGACTCCGGGTGTAAAGTAGACTGAATGAATGACCCCTGTGTCACCTTTGTAATAGACAGGAGTATCACGTTTCATCAGTGACATGATAATAATCTCGTCACCTGATTTGATGGTGATCGATCGGGCTCCTTTTTTATCGATTCTGGACTGGATATCGAGGGAGAAAAAGTAGTTAGCCCGTTCCGGAGCCCGAAAGAGAAAAAGAACTTCCTGGAGTATATTTTCGATGATTTCCTTTTTTTTCAGAGGATGACGGATGGTCATCAGTTTCTCGCCGGCCTCGACAAACTGACCATTGAGGTCCATATTGATTGATGAAATCGTGCCGTTGGTCTCAGCGCTGATTATTTTGGTATTTCTTTCCCGTTCTATCTCATACAGCGAAGTCCCCGGAATATGCTGCCACTCCCCACTGACTGCTTCAATTTCGCTTTCCTCCTCCACCAGGAAGTTGACAATCCCGGTATGGGTCGCCAGGACATCAACGTAATCAAAAGGATCAGAGCGGTATTTACTGAAAACTTCATCAAAATCTATTTTATCCGACATCAGTAACCTCGTTTATTACACCTGTTCGGTTCAATGAATACTTGTGGAAGAGGACTTCTGTTGGCCATCGTGGCTACCTGAGTCTCCGTGAGACCTGTGAACGGCAGCCAGCGGCTTTTCAACATGGCTTAGATCGACAATTCCACATCCAATCTTTACGGCACGCTTGGTGATAAACATTCTGTTATTCTGGCTGACGATGGTCTATTTTGACAACATGTCAAAGAGCTGGCCATGAAGCCATTTCTGGCGTCCCAGAAATCGACCATTTTTATCCATCATTTTGCAGCTGATCGTTACCTTGCCAATCTTCTGCTTTGAACGGTTTTCAAAGCTGAATCCACCAGCACTGCATGTTTGCTTGATTTAACCGTCTGTTTATACTCCCATAACGGTTGCAAGGCAACCATATTCTGATCTGTGACCGGCCGGATCACAGGATCTGCTGCAGTTAAACGGAATTGAATCGATGTACCTTTTCCAAGTCGAAAGTTGTTGATATAGTGATTGTGTAAATATTTTTCACAAGGACGATGCAACCAAACAGCTCTATCCAGGTTGGCTCTCTACTCAAGCTGCGTAAAATGATGAATTCCAAATCACGCGACAGTCTATACCAGGTTGACACCATCCAAGAGGATTTTGTTTTTACCGAAAAAGTGGCCGAAGTGTTCGACGACATGCTCGATCGCTCCATTCCCTTCTATTCGGAAGTGGTTCGCTGCAGCGCTCTGCTTCTCGATAGACTGCTCAACCCAAACGACACTATCTATGATCTTGGTTGCGCAACTGGGACGACTCTGCTTGAATTCGCCCGCATCCTGGCCGACAAAAAACTGAGATTCTTTGGTGTGGATAATTCGAAATTTATGCTGGACAAAGCCAGGCTAAAAGCCGAAGTCTACTCAAAAAAGGAATCCATCTCTTTTATCAAAGACGATATTACAACCATCCAATTAGAAAATGTCGGCGCCTTTATCTGTAATTACACTCTCCAGTTTATCCGGCCCATCCAGCGGGAGCAATTTGTGGCCCATCTGTACAACGCTCTTCGACCTGGAGGAGTTCTCATTTTAAGTGAAAAGACAATTAATCACGATACAAGCCTTAACCGCCAATATATCGATATCTACCACACCTTTAAACGGCAAAAAGGCTATTCGGAACTGGAAATCGCCAAGAAACGGGAAGCTCTTGAGAACATCCTCATCCCATTTTCCATCAATGAAAACAGAGCTCTTCTAAGCAAGGCAGGCTTTTCGACCATCGAATCCTTTTTCCAGTGGTTCAACTTCATTTCTTTTATCGCCGTAAAGCCCGGCTGATTCCCTCTGACCTGCATTACTGATGAACAGTTTGCCCACAACAGTTTAACTGCTTGAAAAAGTGTGTGTAGATTAATAGTGTTCAACAATGTGTTGTTTACAAACTATCCACCAAAGGTCAGTACAGACGACGCCATCTTCTACAGTATTTCGGAGTCTACGCTTACCTGGCTGTAAACATAGGCAACTATAGTTTACAGCCAGAAACTTTGAACCTGACGTCGTCTGAACTGATGAGAAATGCAGGCTATTACTCATGGATTATATTTTACAACTGTCCTCCACAGCCGATATTGATCAAATCATGACCCTCCACCGGCAAAGACAGAAGTGGGTCAATCAGAATAAAAAAGGGTTTCTCAGGTATCGGGAACCGTATGGCCGGTTGACCGCATTCAAGGCCTCTTTCACCGACTGCGGTGGCGATGTGGTCACCATCGGTCAACCAAATGAAATAACGGACGCAGAGCGCCATGAACTCAGGCAGGATTTGCGGCTGTTCATGCCATGGCGCAAGGGACCGTTTTCCGTTTTCGGCATTGATGTCGACGCAGAGTGGCGGAGTGAACGCAAATGGAACTGCCTAACGCCCAAACTCCCCGACCTTCGTGACAAGGTAATCTGCGATATCGGGTGCAATAACGGCTATTACATGTTCCGGATGTCTGCCCACCATCCCCGGCTGGTGATTGGCCTTGAGCCCTCTGTCCAGCATTATTACTGTTTTAACAGCCTCAATGGTATGGCCGGGGTTCCCAACCTGCATATCGACCTGCTTGGAGCGGAACATCTCTCTTTCTTTTCCAACTCTTTCGATGTTGTCTTTCTCATGGGTATAATTTACCATCGAGCCTCCCCGATCGACACCTTGCGAGATATTTTTTCGTCGTTGAAACCAGGTGGAACCCTGATCCTGGAATCACAGGCCATCCCGGGGGATGAACCGATCGCTCTTTTTCCAGAGAACACCTATGCCAAGGTTCCATCCACCTATTTTGTGCCAACCGGTCCCTGTCTGGCTAACTGGATGAAACGGGCAGGATTCACCGAAGTTGATTTTTTTAACAGTCACCCCATGAGTTCCGAAGAACAACGAAAAACCGACTGGATGGTCTTTGAATCGTATGATGACTTCACAAACCCGGAAGACCCCAGCAAAACCGTTGAGGGCTACAGCGCGCCAATCCGGGTCTTTCTGAAAGGCAAAAAAAATTAACCTAAAGCCGGGAGCGTCCGAGGAAATATTTTCTGCTAAGGTTTTCCTTTGAACAAAACTATGGTATACAGCATCGCTTGATAATAAAATAATCATCGTCACAGATTCAGGACACAGCCAAATCAGGAGTTATTATGGACAAGTCAAACTGCACCTTATTCAGCGGAGGCCTCAAGGGGGCAGAATCCGCTTTCGGAGAAGCCGCCGAAAAAAGAAACATCAAAGAAGTGATCTATACATTCGAAGGCCACAAGCTGAGCCATACCAGCAACAACGCCATTGTTCTCAGCCAGGAAGAGCTTGAACGGGGTGATATCAGTATGGAGCTGGCATCGAAGATGATGCACCGCACCTATTATGAAACGGAAAAGATCCGAAAAGTTCTTCAGACCATCTTCCATATGGTCAACAGCGGCCATCAGGTTTTTGTTGTCGGTTCAATCCAGGAAGACAACTCGGTTAAAGGTGGAACGGGATGGGCTGTTGAACTGGCGAAGCTGTTTAATCGGCCGCTGCATGTCTTCGATCAGCCGAGCAAGAAATGGTTCACATGGAAGGATGGCTGGCAGGAAGACACCCCTAAAATTGAGTATGACACCATTGTCGGTTCCGGCACCAGATATCTCAGCGATGCCGGGCGGCACGCCATTGATCAGCTTTTTATCGATTCCTTTGGTGAATAATCCGTCGGGTATTCATGCAGCAGGGGGTAATGATCCAGGTATGGCAGCCTTGTTTTGTTCCAGCAAATATTGCAATCCCTGTCCTTGGAGTTGCAATATTTGCTGATACCACCTGTATGAGTCACATATATCCATAGCCAGCCTGAATACACCCAGAATCAAGAAATTCCTTTTATTTTTGCTGATACCCAAGTCGTCCATCATCGCTGGAGCACTCCACAACCTGCTGTATCATCCCGTAAAACAACGGCAAGAAATGTCTACCTAAAATAATCCTGAACCCTTGACAAAATCCTCCTCTATCTCTTACAACATATTGATATTATAAAGAAACTCTTGAAAGAATTATTAAGCATTAAATAACAAATGGTCTTCGGGGCTTTCGCCAGCGCTACATCTTAGCTCAATTCCCGAAACGCCATGACAATCTAATGGCGTATTTACGTATCGAAGTCGAATACTTTTTTCCCCTCATACTGGAATTATGCAACTTCTTCTTATAGAATAGAAAATGTTGAATAAATCATAAGACCAGCTATCAGGAGGAACCGAGTATGCCCAAAAAGCAAAGTATCCAGAGTCGTTTCATAGTCATGTTTTTGCTTACGGTTGTCATCATCACCGTTGGGCTTTTAATCGGTCTGGGTCCCCTACGCACCGAACTGCTTCGCAACGAAGCTAAAGCGGTTGCCGACCAGGTAGTTTCTTTCCGTGCCTGGGTAGCCCAGTCAGGTATGGTTTGGGTGGACAAACTGGCGCCCGACTTTCACGACTTTCTTGTCAAACGATACGATGGCGCCACCGGCGGTTCATATTTCGGTAAGAATCCTGCTCTGGCCACCCGTGAGCTCTCGACTATTGCCAATAAAACATCCACCAGGGCCTCATTCCGGGTGACAAGTGACGAATATCGCCATGCAGCCAACCGCCCTGACAATTTCGAGTCCAAAGCTTTAGAAGCCTTTCACGGGGACAAGACAATAAAATATCAGGAGGAGTATGAGGGCAAGCATTACCGCTTTGCCATGCCTATACTTGTAAAAAAGGGTTGTCTTAAATGTCACGGCGACCCGGAAGATGCACCCCAGGCCGTTATTGAAAAATACGGTGACCAGAAGGCATTTGGTTACAAGATCGGCGACGTACGCGGTATAATCAGTGTCCAACTGCCCACAATCGGAGTGGCGGAGGTATTAAAAACAATGGCCAATCCATTTACCATCGGCCTCGTTGTTATCGCCTTTTTATTTAACTTTCTGTTCACCTCCCGTTCTATCATCAACCGGTTGCGTCGTCTGACCGAAGATGCCGAATCCATTGCCAGCGGTCAACTGTCCACCGAACTCAAGTATAAAAAGCCGGACAATTCCAACGATGAAGTTGACCATGCCTACCATGCCGTTAATCTGATGAGGCAAAGCATTCGAATCATGATCAAAAACTATAAAAAGAAAAAATAAAGAGAGACAAACTTTTTAAAAGCCCCATCCGGACTCTTTTTCGGATGGGGCTCCCATAACTTGTTCAATCCGTTTGACAACGGCTCCGCCCCCTGCTTAATCCGGGTTAAGCCTGCATTTCTCATGAACATCGTGTCAATTTGTCGGAATGCTATGGAAATGCTATACATTGAGTATTACAAGAAGAATTACAAATTCACACAATGTTTACCAAAGGTGTGCGAAGACTCCGAAATCTTTGAACCTGACGCCGTCTGAACTGATGAGAAATTCAGGCTAGCGCCCATCGACTTTCCCTCGAAGCCCTACCGATTTATATTGACTTCAACCCGTATTCATATTCTATTATTGTGGTTTTGCCTG
>CAZUUJ010000052.1:0-27853 GCA_964623625.1 uncultured Desulfocapsaceae bacterium | reverse complement strand
TCTTGATAGTTGCTCCGGTCTGAGGATTTCTACCCTGACGAGCTTTACGTTTTGACACTGAAAATGTACCAAAACCAACAAGTGTTACTTTGTCACCTTTTTTTAATGCACCAGCAATGGCTGCCAAGGTTCCGTTCAGAGCCTTCTCGGCTGTGGCTTTGCTGGTTCCGGCGGCGCCGGCAATGCTTTCAACTAATTCCTTCTTGTTCATGAATTCCTCCCTGCTTTAATTCGAATTTTCAGTTCAATTGGTCGATTTTATTGAACCGTTCTAACATCCTAAGACAGTCGTTTAATATAACTGCAATATATTGTAAAGGAAAAAATCTTTTATACTGTTATTTTCTAAGCACTCAGAACGGTGCTTACAGTTTTGAATGTGAAACAAATTGCAGGATTCTGTCTATTTTTTCAAATAGATTTTCTTACATTGCCAAGCGGCATCTCCTACACTTTTCCGGCTAAGAGGCAACGTTGTTGGTATCGATGCATCTCAACCCATTAGAAAAGAATCCTAACTGAAACGATTTTTAGAAGCAAGAGTTAATTGATTGTTAATGAGTAGTATTTTCTTTACTGAATCTTTACCAATCAACCGTTTCTACCGAGTAAGTCAAGATGAACGGTTTGAATCCCCAGTTTACCGATTTGAGTATAAATCTTCTTCCGTAGTTTCTGGTCGGCCAGCTGTTTAAAATCACTATTCTGCAGTTCAAACACAACCCTGTCTGTAAACAACCTTACCCTGCATCCCTTAAATCCGTAACCATTAAGGATGCTCTCAACCTGCTCAATCTTTGTCAATAGCGATTGATGAATACGGGTATGAGTTGGTATTCTTGTAGCCAGGCATGACTCAGACGGCAGGTCGTGATTTCTAAGCCCGCGTTGTCGAGCCAGTTTGCGTATTTCATGTTTTCGCAGTCCGGCATCCAAAAGAGGGGTATGCACGCCATGTTCCTGTATTGCCTGAAAACCGGGACGGTGGTCGTTTAAGTCATCGGCGTTGGTACCGTCAAGCAGTGCATCACAGTTCAGTTTGGTCAGCAATTGGACAAAAGCCGAATAGCTGTATCGTTTGCAGTAATAACAGCGTTTATCGTCATTTTGGACAAACTCTGAAATGTCGAGGGGAAAAAGCTCAATGAAATGCAACGTTGAAGTCTGGCCACATATCCTGGAAAAATTCAGCTTGGCATTCTCAAAAACAGCAGGGCTCTGCAGACAGGAAAGGCCAAACAGCCCATGGACATTTTGAACGCCAAGCACCTCTACGCTTACAGACAGCACCAAAGAAGAATCGACACCACCTGAGAAAGCAACTGCCACCTTTTTAAATCTGCCGATCTGTTCACGCAGATTCAGCAGCTTGTCGTCAATATCCATCAATACACCCTTTTAAACGACTGCTATAAAAGGGACAACACCTTATTTTTGGATTGTTTCAGGTTTAGGAAAAGGTTGAACCGGTTCACCAAGTACAAACTGTTTGTCATATATCCATTTTTTCAGTGTTTCGGCTATTTCCCGTGCCTTGACAATACTGGACAGCGGTGCTGTCTTCACCGGTTTCCCATTTACTTCGATGGTACCGCTTTTTAATTGGGCATAACTCACCTCACCGTAATTTCGAACAATACCATTGGTATAATCATGTCCGTAATCGACGATTTGAGTATAGAGTTCTTCATCAGAAACACCGGTAAATGCTGCCATTTCAGTATTGAGTATGGGGATGGGGACACCGAGACCTACAGCAATGGTGTTGCCATATCCAAGAATGGAGATTCCACGCAGCCAGTCAGGCGACATCTGTTTCAGGTCCCCCTGAACCATCATAGTGCCGGCTGGACGTTTGGGCGTCCCCCCTTCAGTTCTCAAAACATCGGGGTTGTGCTGGGTACCGTGCCAGGTCACATAGCCGATTCCTCCGCCGAGGAAAATTCTGGTTCCGAGGCCGATCGTCTTGTAGAGCGGATCATTTAAAAGCGGACTCAGTTCACCTGCACTGCAATAGTTTGCATTTCTACAGTTGGGTTTGAGCATACCCATATAGGTATATACGGCTTCTTCAGACAAATTAACGGCACAGTTATAGTTCTGGTATCCATTTCTCGGATTGCAGAGTAAAGCATAAGGAAGATCGTCAAGTGTTATATCCTTTTTCATTTTACGGGCCTGATAACAATCGGTCCCATAGGCTTTAGCCTCAAGAAAAATAGTTTTTCCCCGCAAAAGATCTTCGATAACGTGACCGCCCCCATACTGGAACTGTCCTGGATATATCTTGTTCAACGGATCGTCTTCAGACGGTTCAGTCACTCCAATATAAGCGTCAACTGCTGCCAGTCCAGCATAAGCAGGTACTTTATTCAGCCATACTTTTGATGCCTTAATTGTCGGAATCATCTGACCAAAATTGAAAAACATACCGGAAGAACACATCGGCGCAAAGGTGCCTGTGGTTACAACATCCACCGCAACAGCAGCCTGCCGGGCTCCTTTTTCTTTCACAATCGACACCATCTCCTCTGCGGTGACAATGACAGCTTCTCCCGACTTGATCTTTCTATTTATCTCTGCATAACTTTTCTGGATAGGTTTTTCGCTCATTTTTTATCAATATTGTCTGATATACATAATTTCAACGAGCTCCATTTGAAGAACTCATTGCCCATTAGCCAGCATGACAGGGTCAGGTTGACCAGCCACAACCAAATAATGAAAATCGATTTCCTGTAAAGAAATTCAAAACCCGAAATCGATTTTCGGATAAACATAAGGGCTCAAACATAACAACATTTTTACACCTTGACATACTTTTTTCTATCTCATAGAGTCAAAACAATTTTTTTAAGCAAAGTCAGCCCTGGAAAGGAGGCTGAACATAACGCATGAACACCATCTAAATGAGTTATCGCAAATCTTTTGCTGCCTGATATGACAAAAAATAAAAAACATAATAAGAAGACCAGAGCCATACGAGACAATATTGACGCCATTGATGATCAGATTCTCACGCTCTTAAAGAAACGGCTTGGGTATGCCAAGAAAATCGGCAAACTCAAAAACGAATCCAAACGCGCCAAATGGGACCCTGAAAGGGAAAGACAGATATTTGACCGGTTGTTAACAGATAACAACAACGTTTTTCCGGAAAGCCCGCTACGTTCTATTTTTCACGAGATCATCACAACCTGCAGACTGTCACAGAAAAAGGCTATTGTGTCTTATCTTGGCCCCGAAGCCACATTTACCCATCAGGCTGGAGTTGAGTATTTCGGTCATTCGGCTGAATACACTCCCAGAGAATCCATTGACGATGTGTTTTCCGAAGTGGAGAAAGGCAGAACGACCTATGGTATTGTTCCTGTGGAGAATTCCATTGAAGGCGCTGTTTTTTCCACTCTGGATTCATTCATGAAATATAATGTGAAAATCTGCGGGGAAATCAAACTGGAAATCACTCATAACCTGGTCTGTCGTTCCGGAAATCTTTCAGATATCCAGACAGTCGCCTCCCATGCCCAACCCCTTGCCCAATGCCGGGAATGGTTAAAAAAGAACATACCATCCATTCCGACGCTCCCTGTTTTTTCAACCGGGGCTGCTGCCCAGATGGCAGCCAACAATCCCAATATTGGAGCCATCACTTCATCTCTTGCTATCAAGACATATGAACTGCAGGTCGTTGCCAAAGGTATTGAGGATTATCGAGGCAACACAACCAGATTTCTGGTCATCGGTAAACAATCCCCTGATCCCAGCGGTGTTGACAGAACTTCTCTGCTGATTGGGCTGGTGGATCGTCCAGGTGCCCTCAATTCTGTATTAACAGTGCTCTCCGATGAGGATATCAATCTTGCCAAGATCGAATCAAGACCGATTAAAGGAAAACAGTGGAAATATCTGTTCTTTATCGACATGATCGGCCATATTGCCGAAGAAAAAATCAGCCGGGGATGTGACCGCCTCAAAGAAATGTGCTCGTATTATGAATGGCTCGGCTCCTACCCACGAAACATAAGATCATAGCCGAAAATCTGCGCATGGGCAGCCGGAATATCCATCTGACATCCCGTTAACACAATCCGGGTGCTGGGTAAGAGGAACTACTGGTTGGCAATATCGGTCCATATCAACAGGATTGAGTTTGATCCTGATCAGCCGCCAATCTTAGACATCTGACCACTACATGTCGGCCGCTGATCCTGCTCCAGATCGCCTTGCAATGAGTGGCCCTTTGGTTTGTTGGAGATGGTTTTGCGAATAAGGTTTCGGATATCATCGTCACTGCACCCTTCACGGATACGTTTTTTCAGATCGGTTTCTCTATCATTGAGCAGACAGGCACGCAACTTCCCTTCTGAGGTTAATCTAAGCCGGTTGCACTGGTCGCAGAAATGGTGACTTATCGGCGAGATGACACCAATCCTACCCTGCCGCCCATCATCCCCTTCAAGTTGAAACATTCGGGCCGGGCCTTCAAAACGACTGTTCCTCAATGGTGTCAGCTTCCCAACAACAGAGAGTTTCTCTATAATCTCGGAAGCTGAAATATAGTGGTCCTTTTTCCAGCGGCTTTCTTCACCAAGAGGCATAAATTCGATAAAACGGACCTGAAGCGGATGGTCAAGCGCCAATCGACCAAACGAATGAAATTCATCGTCGTTGATCCCTTTCATAGCCACAACATTCATCTTGATACTGAATCCGGTTGCAAGTCCGTCGGTAATCCCCTTCCATACCCGATCGAAATGATCACGTCCGGTTATTTTGAGAAATCTGTCAGCCTTCAATGTGTCAAGTGAGATATTAATATTCCTTACTCCAGCATCAAAAAGATGCCGACAATTTTCCGCCAACAGCACACCGTTGGTTGTAAGGCGGATATCTTCAAGACCATTTATTTCCGAGAGTTGATGGATAAAATCCATGATTCCTTTCCTGACAAGCGGTTCACCTCCGGTCAACCGGACTTTGTTCATCCCTAGAGAAACAGCAGCGTGAACAATTCGCAGCAGTTCTTCATAACTGAGCAATTCACTGCGGGCAAGTATTGAACCACCTCTTAAGTGTTCGTCACTGTTCTGATTATACGGCATACAGTACAGACATCTCAGGTTGCATCTGTCAGTCAGCGAAAGACGCAAATATGAAATCGTTCTGGAAAACTGATCTACCAGCGTATTCTTTTGTTCTTTTCCCATGGAATCAACAATCAAATCGGAATTTGCAAAAGTTGCCGGTTACATTTGCGGCAACCCGAATGTTTGACCACTATACTCATATCAGATTAATTTTCACCGCTAAATTACACCAAACAACAGCACTTTTCCGCTCTTGTGTAAATCCAGTCATTTCATGTTTTACATGGTGATTACTAAAACTTGGATGTTGCTGTCCCCCAGGTCAAATCGTCAATAAATAATTTACCAAACCAGACCCGCGTTGACTTATGAAAACAAGGAATTTATAGTGACCTACCGGTACGTTTTCAAATTAAATTGCAGGGTCAAAACCTTTGATATCAATAAACGATAAGTCGGGACCTGAAGCGATATGTCTACAGAAAAAAAAGTGAAGGCATTAGCAAAGCAACTCCGAAACGTGGGACCCAAGCTGGCGGCAAAGTTAATTGCTGCTCGAATTGACTCACCAAAGAAACTGCGGCAGTTAGGAGCAAAGAAGGCCTTTGATAAAATGTACGCTGCCGGTGATTCGTATGGAGATTATAATGCTGCATATCTATACGCTTTGGAAGGTGCCATTCGAGATTGTGATTGGCTGGATATTCCTGAAACAATGAAGCAGGAATACAAGGAATACGCGCAGAATCTACAGTCAAACAAAAACTTAGAAACTATCTGAAATGAGAAACGGTAATAAGACGGATGGTTGGCTGTGCATTATTCTGGATCAGTCAACATCAGGATCAGTAAAATCGAACCCTCCTCACCGATCAAGAATACTTCCCTGCTGGAATACTGCCTAATACCACCAATGCTGACCTTAGGAATAGAAACATCCTGCGACGATACCGGGGTCGCTGTTCTTCGAAACGGCGATCAACTTCTCTCAAATGTGCTGTCGAGTCAGGACCGGATCCATTCTCCCTTTGGCGGTATTGTACCGGAACTGGCCTCCCGTAAACACCTTGAAATGATCGATCCGATTGTTGACAAGGCTCTCAGGGATGCTTGTGTCTCCTTAAATGACATCAACCTGATCAGCGTCACCCAAGGACCAGGTCTGATCGGATCATTGCTAGTCGGATTCTCCTATGCCAAAGCCCTTTCATTTGCTGCTGGAATCCCATTTATCGGGGTCGATCACATGTGCGGACATCTGCTCTCCATCTACCTTGAAGAAGATAAACCATCCTTTCCTTATATTGCTCTTATTATCTCCGGGGGAAACTCTTCTCTTTTTCTTGCCGAAGGCTATAACGACTTTACTCTCCTTGGCCGTACACGCGATGACGCTGCCGGCGAGGCATTTGATAAGGTGGCGAAACTTCTCGGCTTTGATTACCCTGGAGGACCGATCATTTCAAAACTGGCTGACCAGGGTCAACGTTGTATACAGTTTCCACGAGCATGGCTTGGCCAGGATTCCCTTGATTTCAGTTTCAGCGGTTTGAAAACCGCTGTACTGAACTACTGCAATCGTGAAAAACAAAGAGGCAACGACTTAAATAATAATGATATCTGTGCCTCGTTTCAGGAGGCCGTTGCCGAAGTGTTGGTAAAAAAGACGATAACGGCGGCTGAAAAGTATCAGATTGATACCATCGTTCTTGGTGGCGGGGTCTCCGCAAACCCACGTATACGTAATATGATGGCCCACCGTTGCCGGCAGACCGGTAAAGCCCTCTTTCTGCCTCGGCCATCCTATTGTACGGATAATGGTGCCATGATTGCCATAGCCGGTTTTTATCAGTATCAGAAAATAGATATGCCCTATGATACTGATGTCTATTCCCGATCTCCTCTGGGCTAATCAATGAACGGTATTATCGGACTTTTCTGTGAAAATACCGATTAACAGGTCCTGCTCACGGATTCAGGATGTCAAAACAGACGAAAATAAAAAATTCACTCAGTGATCATCAGCTTGCCCCATCCAAACGGCTTGGCCAGAATTTTCTTGTTAACCCGAACACGTCATCCAAGATCGTCCGGCTAGCCGGTATCCAACCGGAAGACACGATCATTGAGGTCGGTGTCGGCCTTGGGGCTTTGACCTTTCCCATAGCCCAATCGGCAAAACAGGTTATCGGTATAGAAATAGACAGAGGTATCATCCGATATCACGAGCAGGAAAATGAGTTGCCTGAGAATGTGACGCTTATCCATCAGGATGTCCTGAAAACAGATTTCAGTTCTCTACATGTCCAGACCGGTGCACGATTAAAAATCATGGCAAACCTTCCCTACTCTATTTCCAACCCGTTTCTTTTCAAACTGATCGATAACCGCCTTCATATTGAATGGGCTACGATCATGCTGCAGAAAGAAGTTGCCGACAGAATTATGGCCACACCCGGTTCGAAACAGTATGGTATTCCTTCAATCCTTCTGCAATCCTGTGCCAAAATAAAGAAGCAGCTCAGCATCAAACCCAATCAGTTTCATCCCCGTCCTTTAGTTGATTCAGTTGTCGTTACCATCACTTTCCGACCGAAACCATCCCACCTGAACAATCTGCCCAATTACAGTCACCGTCTTTTACAAACTATTGTCAGAGCAGCTTTTGCGCAGCGGAGAAAAACCCTTGCCAACACACTCGCTGCAAGCCGATTGTTTTCAGAACATCTGGATACAAAGATCAAAATACGCGAACTTACCAGAAAGACGATATTACAGGCCGGCATTGAACCGACCAGTCGGGGAGAAACGTTGACGCTTGAACAGTTTATCAACCTCACCCGTAGTTTTGAAAAGACCCTGGCAAATCTAAAAACTCAAGGAATTTGAACAACCATGGAAAACTTTGTCTTTCATAATCCTACAAAAATCATTTTCGGTAACAATACAATCAAGCAGATCGGCAAAGAATGCAAACCGTATGGAGACAGTGTCTTGCTGGTCTACGGGAAAGGCTCAATTCGGAAGAACGGCATCTATCAACAGGTTATCAGTTCATTAACCGAATCAGGCATCGATATCGTCGAACATCCCGACGTCCAATCAAATCCGGTGTTAAGTCATGTACGAAAGGGTATTCAGCTGGTCAAAAAAAATAACTGTCAGGTTGTTTGCGCTGTCGGAGGAGGCTCCGTCATTGATGAAGCAAAAGCGATTTGTGCGGGTTCGGTTGTCGATTTTGATGTCTGGAAATTCTTCACCGGGAAAAAATCAATCAAAAAAGTTCTACCGCTCACCTGTGTATTGACTCTGGCTGCTTCCGGATCTGAGATGAATTCCGGAATGGTGATTACCAATGATGAAAAAAAACTCAAGTTTGGTTTTGGCAACAAACGGCTTCATCCAAAAACATCAATTCTCGATCCTGAAACGACCTACACCGTTCCTGCCGATTACTCTGCCTACGGTGCAGTCGACGCTATCTCTCATGTGTTGGAGTTCTATTTTACTACCCAGCTACAATTTACTCCCGTACAGGACAGATTTATCGAAGGATTGGTCATCAATATCATGGAATGCTGTACACAACTCATGAAAGACCTTACCAATTATCGTTTGCGAGCCGAGTTGATGTGGAGTTCCACACTGGCGTTAAACGGATTGTCTGCCGCAGGTCTTGGTAAAGTTGGCTTCCCCATGCATATGATCGAACACTCGCTCTCAGCCCTCTATGATGTCCCTCATGGTGCCGGTCTGGCGGTTGTTATACCCGGGTGGTTGAAATTTTTTAAACAATCGAATCCTGAGCGGGTGAAACAGTTTGGCCAACGGGTATTCGGGTATCATGGTAAAAACGGACCGATAAACCAGGGGGAGACCATCAAGCTGTTTATCGATTGGCTCAAACGGGTTGGTTGTCCAACAACGTTGCGTGAATTAGCAATTCCTGAAGAGGATATTTCAAAAATTGCCGAAAACGCGACATCTTTGGCAAAGATCTGGCGTCTTGATCGATATGACCAGGAGACCATTGAAACGATCCTCCATCTCTGCCGCTGAAGTAGCCTTGCGAATCACCCTGTAAACAAAGGGTTTGGAAAAGAAATGTTTGACATCCAACCATTGACCAAGTAGGTTGTTTCTGGGGTTAACCACTTAGATTTAAAACTAATTTGCTCCAGCCACCATTTCTCATGAACAACCCGAATCTGAAACTGGTCAGAACTTACTTTTTGTTTCTTTTTGTTGCTTTTTTAATAGCTCCAATGAACGCTGGTGCTGCGACAGGCTATATATCGGATCGGCTCATTATCCACCTCAAGGACTCCATCCATGAACCGAACAAATCGGTGGCAAAGTTGCAGACAGGAGATAAAGTTGAGATTATTGGTACCCAGGACCGGTATCATCTGGTCAAGACCGATGACAACAAAGAAGGCTGGATACTGAAACAGTATATCCTGTTCAGCGAGCCCAAAGAGATACTCATTAAAACGCTTAAGGCTGAAAGAAAAGAGTTACAGGCTCAACTGTCCAAACAGAAAAAAAAACATACTGCTGAAATGAAGGAGATTAAGAAAACATTTGAAGCCAGCAGCGACCAGTCTATTCTCATAGAAAAGGTTAATCAGCTCAAGATCCTTGAATCACAAATTGCCGAACTGGAAAATAAAAACAGCGAATTACAATTATTGGTTCAGTCCTTTGAAGGTGAACGGGCCAATTTACAACAGAGTGAAAACACGATCAAGGAACTAAACGACAGCCAGAAAAAATTACAGAAAAGAATTGGTGTGTTACAGAATCAGCTTATACGTGCAAAGGCAGGCAGTACCAATTCCAGTCTCAACATCGATCCACGTATTCCGTGGTTGGCCACCGGAGCGATTATCCTATTAGTCGGTATTTTGATCGGAAAGTCCTTTAGAAAGAGACAGAAAACGAAATTAACATTTTAACGGCTATTAAGGTCTCGAACACCTATAACCATAAGCATCCTATCAATTTTGCTGTTTCCGCAACACCGTTCTATCAATTTCCTCCTTTCTTCCTATAAATATTATTCACACGCCCCTATGATACGGTTTTAATAGGCAAATTCTTTCACAAACCCCATCCACACCAAATATTTACTTGACTTCTCTTCCTTAGTCCTTAAAATATCGCAAATTTTTTACCCAGGCTGTTTCTTGCATTTTTCAAGAGCTACATTATTGGTCTCAGTTTTCCAAGTATTGTAGGTGAAAACCAGTCTGATTATTCCGTATTTCAGTCGTTGCCGTTAGTGCAGTAAGGAGTAGTACCCATGTCTTTTTTAGAAGGTTTGTTATGGCTCACCTTAAATGTTTATCATGAGGGTCGCTCAGAACCTCAGATCGGTCAGGTTGCCATAGCCCATGTTACCTTGAACCGTGCGAGCCGAAAGGAAACAACGGTCAAGGAAATTATCAAACAGCCCTACCAATTCAGCTGGACATTCCAGAAAAAATCGTATTTTCCAAACGATCTTAAGGCTTTTTTCCAATGTATGGAATCTGTTTATATTGCATTGCAGACACAGGATTTCACTAAGGGAGCAACCCACTATCACCTGGATAATATAAATCCGGATTGGTCTTCCAGCCTGACTTACCTGAACCAATACGGGTCCCATAAATTCTATCGATAGACAGGACACTCGTTGAACTCCGGAAGTGTACCTGAATGCTGCTTGAATTTAACGATAGTAAAAAAGGCGGTTCAGCCAAACACTGAACCGCCTTTTTTACGCTGTAGGAATCTATTCGACTCTTTATTAGAGTTTTGCAGCCTCTGTCAACGCTGAGCACATTGTGGCGAGCTGCTCATCTGTCATTTTGATAGAAACCGGATAGATGAGAGTCCGTTTCATGAGTGCTGCGGATTTGGGTAGAATGTCCGGGCTATATATCACCCGTCTTCTTCCATCGGGCTCTGCAAACGGATATCCCGAATGGGCAAGCGTTGAGCCATCCATCAAATGTTCCCATTTGGGATAAAAGTGCCAACTATTCTCGGCAAAATTAATGGCACCCACGCCTTTCTCTTTTAAGAGATTATTCACGTTTTGACACTGTTCCCCGCTCTCAAGGATAAACGCAAAAAAGGTGGCCGAATCACCTTGTTCATCAATAAGAGTACGAAAACTGACACCGGGTATCTTTGAGGCTGCTTCTTTCAGCTTTGCCTTATTCTGTTTCTGAGCAACAATCATAGAATCCAGTTTGGCCAGTTGGGCAATACCAATTGCTCCCTGAAGCTCCATCATCCGATAATTAAAGCCGATAAAACTTCTGCCTTCACCACCTCGTCCTCCGGGGTTGACGGCATGATCATGGCCATGGTCATGATATTCGGACATATCCCGCCACAGTTTCTCATCGTCGGTGATGATCATTCCGCCTTCTCCTGTGGTCATTGTTTTGACAGAGTCAAAAGAAAATGTTCCACAGTTGCCAAACGTTCCCAGGTGCTTTCCATTGATCCGCCCACCGGCAGCCTGGGCAGTATCTTCCAGGACAGCTATGGAACGCTTATTGGCTATGGCGACGATCTCTTCAATCCTTGCCTGGGCCCCCAGCATATGAACTGGAATAATACATTTGGTATTATCGGTTATTTTCTTTTCCAGGTCTTCAGGGTCCATATTCAAGGTTTCATCTATTTCGGTAAAGACCGGTATAGCACCAACATCGAGGATGGCTTCCCAGGTAGCAACAAAGGTAAAGCCCTGGGTAATCACCTCGTCACCAGGGCCGACACCAAGAGCTGCCAGTGCCACTTTTAATGCTGCTGTTCCGGAAGTGACCGCCTGTCCATATGACGAACCGCAGTAGACCGCGAATTTCTCCTCAAATTCTTTAACCTTATAGATGCCGTTTCGCTGTTCCCCAAACTCATACCGGAAGAGCACACCGGTATCAAGGACATCCATGATCTCTTTTTTTTCTTCTGCACCAAATACTTCAAAACCGGGCATGGCTTACTCCTGTTTTATTTATTTCTAACTACCAATGATTTTCAGCCTAGACTGAAAAAGAAGTGCTGTCGGTTTGACAGACGTATTTCAAGGATCATGTGTTTTAACCAGGTTTTACTGTAAACCTTAAAATACCATTTACTGAGCTGTATTACCCGTAAAGAATGATCCTTGACCGGAGGCTAGACTGGCACATCGACAACACCTCGTGTGAGGCTGAGCTTTATGGGTCATGGATTTTTATTGCTGCTCTTTTATCAGCATTTCCTTTATCTGATTCTTTTCATTGAGCAGAGCAATCCTTGGTTTATGCCCCTCAAGTTCGTCTTCCTGGTAAAAACCAAACGAAACAATAATAACAAGGTCACCTATCATTCCTTTGCGGGCTGCAGCCCCATTTAGACCGATTACTCCGGAACCGGCATCACCGGGAATGGCATAGGTATCGAACCGCTCCCCATTGGAAATATTGTACACTTTGACCCGTTCATACGGGATAATTCCAACCTCGTTTAATAAGTTTTCATCAATTGTCAGACTTCCATCATAGTGGAGATCAGATTCGGTGACTGTGGCGCGATGGATTTTCGCTCGTAACATTTGTCGTATCATGACAATATATCCGCTTATAAAATGAGTTTTCCGTTATCGATCAGTCGGACAGAACCGTCAACATAAACTGCCAGCAGCAGTATACTGTTTTCATCAGCCAAATCACAAGGGATCAAGGAATCCCCATCGACTATGGAGACATAATCAACAGTGAATCCGTCTTCCGATTCGATTCGACTTTTTATTTCCTGTTCAAGTTGCCGTATACCAGTGGTCCTGTTTGCGGCAATCTTCTCTCTAGCATACTGAATCGCCTGACTGAGGCAAAGGGCCTTTTGCCTTTGTTCCCGGTCCAGATAGGAGTTCCTGGAACTCATGGCAAGACCGTCTTGTTCACGAACCGTTGGATATCCGACGATTTTGATACCAATATCAAGGTCGGTCACCATTCTTCTGATGACTGCCAGTTGCTGAAAATCCTTTTCCCCGAAGATCGCCATGTGCGGCCGCACCTGATTGAACAGCTTATTGACCACAGTGCAGACACCATCGAAATGGCCGGGTCTTTTTCCACCACATAATCCTTCTGTCAGTCGATCAACATGGATGGAGGTCTGGAAGGCTTGCGGATACATATCCTTAACATCAGGATGATATAAGACGTCAACGCCCTGTGAATGGGCCATCTCCCGATCTCTGTCCAAATCTCTTGGATAGGTCTCCAAATCCTCTTTGGGGCCGAATTGGATTGGGTTGACAAAAAGCGAAACAACTGTTTTGTCACACTGTCTGACAGACTCTTGCATAAGGGCAAGATGCCCGTTATGGAAATAGCCCATGGTAGGAACAAGTCCGATCCTCTCACCTGCCTGCCTCCACTTGGCAGAGAGTGAATTCATTTCGGCTATGGAACTGATCTGTTTCACATCGTTGCCCTGATTCTGGCAATTGTTTCTTCTATAACTATTTTGTCCGGATTATTCTGCTGAGCGCCTTCAAATGTGGAGATATATTGCTCGTAAACCTTAAGAGCCTCTTCTTTTTTCCCTTCAATCTCGTAGATACGCCCTATTCCAAGAACACCGATCGAGTCGAAACCGACAGCGGATTTCAGTTTTTTATATTCTGAAATTGCCTCGGCATATTTCTTTTCGCCCTCTAAGGCAATTGCCGTGCCATAAGTCAGGAGACTATAAAGGGGATTCGATTTATCGACATCTTCTCTGATACTCCGATACTTGGCGGCAGCCTCCGAAAACCTGGAGTCTTTCATATCGGTGTGAGCAAGTTCGATCCCGGCCCAGGTTGAGGCCGGAGTCCCCTTATATTCACTGATAACTTTCTCAAGCTCTTGTTTCCGATCATCCCCGGTGACCTTGAGTCCGTTATAAAATGCGGATACCGATTTTTCGAGGCGATTGGTGATGTATGAGTCATATAAAGCCCAGGCAATCGTTGCGATTGCAACCGCGATGACAATAATCTTTATTTTCTGTTGATGTAGTCTGACAAATTCAATAAAAGCGGGAGGCAGAGTCAACTGGTCAAGCACTCCAGGCAAATCGGCCTTATCACTCTGGTCGACAAACTTTTTTTCAAAAGGGCTTTCTCCGGCCATTGACTTCTCCTTATAATTCCCTTTACCTTTTGGATGAAAAATTCTAGTTTCAGTTTTCAAGAACAGTGCAATGTAATATATCCTGCTTCTCCTGTCTATCTGTAAACGTGCGATAAACAGCTTTGAAAAGATGAAATGTGCTTTTCATGGTCACCTGATTGTTGCTCATTTGATAAAAAGGGTTAGGGTGGCCTTTAATTATTCCACCAACGCCAATATATGTCATTCTTTTCGTTACCAGAAATATACAGTGTATCTCAGATTACCGGCCAGATTAAAACGCTGCTGGAAGGGGAATATAGATTTGTCCATATTTTAGGAGAAGTATCCAATCTCCGGCAACCCCATTCCGGTCATCTCTATTTCACCCTGAAAGACGACTCGGCTCAGCTCAAAGCTGTTCTGTTTAAGGGACAGCAGAAATTTTTGTCGGAACCTGTCCGTGACGGTGTTCAGATTATCTGTCACGGAAGGGTTTCAGTCTATGAGCCGCGGGGAGAGTATCAGATCATCGTTGACACCGTCGATTTCCATGGTCAGGGCGCATTATTCGCAAAATTCGAACAGCTTAAAAGGAAACTCGATGACGAAGGGTTGTTCGATCAACAGATAAAAAAGGTCATCCCCCCCTTCCCCGCTTCTATTGCTGTCATAACGTCTCCAACAGGTGCGGCCATCAGGGATTTTCTGACCATTCATCAACAAAGACAATCAAACTGTGATATCACAATTTATCCGGTCCGGGTTCAGGGCGAGGGCAGTTCTGAAGAAATCAGCAGAGCCATTTATCGGATCAACGAAAGTGTGCCGGCTGATATCCTTGTGCTGATTCGAGGTGGCGGTTCAATAGAAGATCTATGGAGTTTCAATGAAGAAAACGTTGCCCGTGCCATTGGCGATTCGGCCTTACCGGTGGTGACGGGAATCGGCCATGAAACCGATTTTACCATTGCCGATTTCTGCTGTGACCTTCGAGCGCCAACACCGACAGCTGCTGCTGAACAACTGATTGTCGATCAAACAGAGATCCTAGCGTATACCCAATCGTTGATCCGTCGAATGACCCTTGCTCTATCGGCAAATGTCGATTCGGCTATCAACCTGGTCCATGCATATACTAAGCGTATCTCCAACTTCGAGCCCATTTTGACCCGTTGCTCACTGGATCTTGATTATCGGTTTTCTCGTCTCACCGATCTCATGAACAGCAGGTTGTTTGTCGACCGAAGCAGATTGAAACAGATCGCCTTGACCCTTAAACATCTGGCACCAGACAAAAAAATCCAGTCCGACAGCAAAAAGCTCGACCTTCTGATAACCCGTTTGACTGCCAGTACCAGAGCGGTTTTACAAAAAAAGAAATACCGCTTTCAACAGCTGTTGACCCTGCTCGATGCTGTCAGTCCACTGGCCACTCTGGCTAGAGGATATTCAATCACCGGAAAAAAGGATCCTGTGACCAAGAAATTTACGGTTATCTCCAGCTCAGAGCAGGTTCAATTGCGTGATTCACTTCAGATCATTCTTCATCATGGTCGGATTGACTGCGACGTTGTTGATATCACAAAACCGGATCCGCACTCTGATTAAGCAATCACTATACCGCGAATTTACAAGAGATTGCATTGTCGCTTCAATCCTGCATGACTGCAGGCAATGATTCCTTGGTCTTTATGAGATCGTCAAGATATGGTTACAGCAGTTCAAGTCCTGAGAAGAAATAACCAATCTCAAATGCCGCCGTTTCAGGAGCATCTGATCCGTGGGTGGCATTTTCTCCTACAAAGGTGCCAAATTCTTTTCTTAAAGTTCCTTCATCTGCCTTTTCAGGGTCGGTGGCGCCCATCAGGTCGCGCCATTTTTTGATAGCGCCGTCCGCCTCCAGAACCATAACAATGCATGGACCGCTTGACATAAATTCGGTCAGTTCATCAAAAAACGGTTTTCCCTTATGGACATAATAAAATCCTTCGGCCTCTACTTTGGAAAGGTACAATTTTTTTAAACCTCTAATAGTAAAGCCTTCTTTATATATACGGGCTATGATCTTTCCTGCGTTTCCGGCGCTAAAGGCATCCGGCTTAATAATGGCAAATGTTTTTTCCATGGGATTAAACTCCTTTGTTTGGTTTGAAACTCATTTTTTTTGCATTTTCCATACTGGTACTTATCAAAAAAAAAGAGATAGGCGTAAAATTACACCTTCTCTTTTTTAAAATCTGAATACCAATGATTCTTAGCTGAAACTAAAAAAGAGGTGCTGCCAGTTTGACAGACATCTTTCAAGGATCATGTATTTCAACCAAGTTTTGCTGTAAACTGAAAAATACCTCTATAATACAGAGTGCTGTTACCAAAAAAGCATGCTCCTTGACCGGTGGCTAGACTGGCAAATCGACAACCCCTGGTGTTAGGCTGTGCTTTATGGATACTCAGGTTACAAAATCACAAAAAAGAGAACTACCCCTCTTCTTTCTTGCTCATTGATTTGGACGACAGAACCTCATCCACCTCTCGATCAACCCGGTGAACAGTTTCAAAAACCTGTTTGAATCCTTTATCAAGGGATTTTTTTATTTTTTTCCCCCAACCGCGTAGCATGTCGGTATCGATTTTGCGGATTGCGTTGTCCTTTGCCCATTCGATTCCGATCTTATCACCTAATTTTTTTAGGTTGGTTTTGATCTTTTTCTTTTCTTCTTCTGGGAAATTGGAAATGATATTTTGGCTGATATCTTTCCAACCGTCAAAAAACGGAATTCCATTCTGGAACTTCAGGAACCAGTTTTTCTCTTCATCGGACATTTGAGCCATTTGACGCTGTACATCATCCGGTCCCTCTGCTCCTTTGTTTAAAAGAAGAGTTGAATCTTTATTCGTTTCTTCTCCTACTACAGCATTTTCTTTTGTGGTATTTGTTCCTGTTGACGAACTGAAACAACAAACAACAGAAGCAAGCAGAAGAACAATAATGAGTATGACGATACCACTCAATGTTAGGTGTGACAGCCTCATTTATTTATCCTTTACAGTTATTTTATCGACATGTATCAAACCGTCACCAAGATAAATGATCTGGTTATTTGTTCAAGTCTTTTCACTCTCTACAAATTATAATTACGATTCAAATATTCACCAACGTCACCGGTAAATAATCAGCCTTTTTCTTTTTGTCCCAACAGAACCATGAAAGGTTCAATTTAAACACCATTTTTATCCAATAAGGACTACAATCACTTGCCTTATAGTCAATATAATAAAAAGAAAAACCAACGAACCGGTAACCACCATTCTGTTTGTCAGCTGTATGTCCTTTAGTTGAACCCTTTTGGTAACATCACCAAGAGTAGGCTTATAAACCTTGTGTCCGTGATAGATTGAACTTCCGCCCAGCCGTATTCCAAGGGCACCAGCAACTACCGACTCCGGGTGACCACCATTGGGGCTGGCATGCTTAAGCCTGTCCCTAATAAAAATCTGGCAGGCCCGTTTCCAGTCAAGCCTTAATAGAAAAGAGGAGACGATCAGGCAAACACCACTTAACCTGGAAACCGGCCAGTTGACAAAGTCATCCAGTTTTGCGGCAACACGGCCATACAGGATATATCGTTCGTTTCGGTAACCAAACATGGAATCCAGAGTATTAATACTTTTATAAACCATTGCTCCTACAGCCGCAGAACAGATTTCACTGAGTCCGGTGATTGCTGTCAGTAGTGTTGCTGCAACGGCCCAGAAAAGCGGTGCAGTAATGCCGTCGACCATGTTCTCTGCTACGCTTTCAATACAGGCTTTGGTGACTTCACTCTCAGAAAGGGTAGAGGTGTCTCTGCCAACCATCATGGACACAGCCTCTCTTGCCTGATTAAGATCACCTTCCAGCAGACTGGTATACACCTGTTTTGAATGAACAAGCAGATCTCTTACGGCTATTGAAAGATACAGGGAAAAGATAGCCAGTCCTGCCGCAAAAATCTCGGATATCGCCGAAGCAATAAAAAGTATGAACCAGGTGATGTAACCGGCAACACCAACTATGACAATTGTACTTATGGTGCCGGCCAGCAGCTCATTTACAAAAAGACCACGGCTGTATTTTTCTATAACAGTGGCAATAGACCCGATCAGCCTGACCGGATGTGGAAACCAGCGGGGATCACCGAAACAGTAGTCCAAGATAATTGCAGCTGTAAGCTGGATTTCAAAATACATAGAAAATCATACCAGTTCCTGAATCCGTGACGAAGATTGCTGTTCTGTCTGATAATACATTGCTATAATGCAACCTGATTACCCATATAGCTCAGCCTAACATGAGGGGTTGTCGATTTGCCAGACTAGCCTCCGGTCAAGGATCACTCCTTTTTGGAAAATAGCACTCTAAGTTATATTGGTATTTTTTAGTTTACAGCAAAAACTTGGTTGAAATACATGATCCTTGAAATACGTCTGTCAAACCGACAACTCCTCTTTTTCAGTCTAGGCTGACAACCATTGGTAATCAGATAATAGAATATTATTAATTACTACCAGTTTAGCCTTAATTTGCAGATCGTCTTCAGGACCATCCGCCAACACTTCAAGAACACTTTCTATAGGGCGCTCACTGATTCGGGATATGGTTCTGGACAATTACAATTTCAACAGTCGGTAGATATGATCCATATCGATAGTACTTCTTACGCAATCAGCCAATCTGTCAAATGCAGGTTCAAGATCATAAGGGGCTAAAGTACGATTAATTGGTTCGAATTTCTTACGAACCCGTAAACGATTAATAAACCATCTTCTGAACAGGTCGGCATCAAAGATGCCGTGCAGATAGGTCCCCCAAATTAGTCCATTTTCTGAAGCTGTACCGCAGAATGAATTGTCATCAAATGACAGCAGCGGTTCATGTTTGGACGGTGATTGGCCATGATGGATTTCATAACCGTGTATATCGATTCCCGATTCAAGATGAACGCCTTTTTTTCTAACCAATGTTTTATCATCGAAGAAGGTAGTGTGAATACTGAGAAGGCCAAGGCCTGAGACAATCTGTTTGCTTGATTCTATCCCCCCAGGATCTGAGACTTGTTTGCCGAGCATCTGATAGCCGCCGCAAATACCTACTATTTCACATCCTTGTTGCGATTGAGACAAAACAGCCTGGAACAGGCCGTTTTCTTTGAGCTGCAGAAGGTCGTCTATGACATTTTTGGAACCCGGTAGAACGATGCAGTCCGGATTGCCGAGATCTTCAACCGTGGAAACCACCCGCAGGTGAACATCCGGCTCATCAAGAAAGGGTTCTAGATCAGTAAAATTTGAAATATGTCCCAAATTGATAAGGGCTAAATCAACAGAGTCACCCTTTGGTTTTTCACTATCGAATAATCCGGCTTTAAAAGAAACCGAGTCTTCCTCAGGAAGACCGAGATCATGCAGATAAGGAATAGTGCCCAGCACATCACGTCCGGTATATTCTTTGACATAGCGATGGGCATCTTCGAGCAAAGAAGCATCACCTCGAAAGCGATTGACAACAAAGCCGGCAATCAACTGTCGCTCTCTTTCATCAAGCACATCCATAGTACCTATAAAGGAGGCATACACGCCTCCCCTGTCGATATCACCGACTAGCAGTACCGGAGACCCGGCATATTCAGCCATGGCCATATTGACAAAATCGTTCTTTTTCAAGTTGACTTCACCAGGAGAACCGGCGCCTTCCAAAACGATAACATCGTACTCCGAAGCAAGTTGGTCATAAGACCGGCGGGCGGCAGCCATGGCCGTCTGCTTATATTTATGATAATTGGCAACACTCATATTGCCGACCGCTTGACCGTTGATGATGACTTGACTGCCGGTGTCCGAATTGGGTTTGAGAAGAACCGGATTCATGCGTACATCCGGGTCCAGCCTGGCAGCCTGTGCCTGAACGACTTGGGCTCGTCCCATCTCCAAACCATCAAGAGTGACAAACGAGTTGAGCGACATATTCTGTGCTTTAAAGGGAGCAACCCGGACGCCATCCTGGAGCAGTATCCGGCACAACGCCGCAGTGAGAACTGATTTCCCGGCATTGGATGCGGTACCCTGAAACATCAGAGAACGGGCCTTTTCTGTGACCGGATGAATGTTTACGGATTTTTCCGGTTTTAAAACAGATGTCAGATTTTGAATGAGATACTCATTTTCCATCTTTGTACGTACGGCCACGCGAAAGGTGTTTGAATCAAGTCCCTCATAGTTGTCGCACACACGGATAAGAATATTTCTTTGCTGCAACTCTGATTGCAAAACGTGTACTGATTTACCTGACCCCAGGTTGATCAGCATATAGTTGGCAGAAGAAGGGACGACAGACAGGCTTGAAATGGTTTGCAGTCCTGCCATCAGATCTGATCGCAACTCTTTTAAATTTTCCCTGCTTTTCTCCTGGTATCCGATATCTGCCAAACAACGCTCACCCACAACCTGGGCCAGATGATTCACAGACCATGGTGGTAGTTTCTTTCGAAAAGAGTCGGCCACCACGGCCGGGAAAACGCCATAACCAATTCTTAGTCCGGGAATGGCATAAAATTTTGTCATTGAATTAAGCGTGATGATATTATCGCGTAAACCGCCGACACCTAGATCTTTTCCTGTAAAATCCAAAAAAGCTTCATCAATGACAAACCAGGAAGATGGAAACCGATCGGCAAGGGCTAGTAGCTGTTGTGGATCTACAACCCTGCCGGTAGGGTTGTTGGGAGAACCGATAATAATCAGGTCTTTTTCCTGGATATTGGCAGCAAGACGATCACAATTCAGGTCAAATAATTCCTCCAGTTTTAATGGAAAAGTGATCTGTTTATGTTTTGTTTTTGTAAAAACCCGACCATAGTCGATATATGAAGGAACCGGGAGAATGACACGGCTGGACGGGAAGAGAAAAGGCAACAGATACAGGAGCTCCGTTGTCCCGTTTGCCGGTATTATCAGATCCGGGTCAACGCCGTGGTAGTTTGCGGCAGCTATTTTCAGTTGATAGTTTTGAGGATCAGGATAATGAACCAGGTTCTCCAATTCCCGGTTGATCAATGAACGAAGCCAGTCCGGGGGTCCTAAAGGATTGATATTGGCACTGAAATCATAGAGAGGGCCTCTATTTCCAGCTATACGGCGGTGGTGATGGATGTTACCGCCATGACCAAACGAGTTGGTCCGGCGATCCGTGTCGTTATTCTTTAATTGCGTCATGACCAATACCCTATCGTTATCGCTGTCACAGTAATGTGCTTGCAAAAACAATAACCAAACAAACCGCAGTTTCTGTCAACTCGCAGACACCGCCCAAGGTATCCCCGGTATATCCGCCGATTTTTCTCTTGCAATACCATGAGAAGAGAATGACTGTTACTAGGGTGACAAGAAATGATAAGGCCACCAGAGGAAAGGGGAAAATAAGAAGGCAGAAGATATACCAACCGCAACCGATAATGGCTGCCTTTTTGACATTATCTCCCTTTTCATCAAGAAAAGTCGAACCAAGACCTTCAGCTCTTACGTAGTTAAGAGCTGCCATTAACATCAGCATGCTTACCCTACCGCTGAAAACCACCAGAACAAGCGCACCAACCAGGTATGATTGTTTGACAGAACTAAGAGCGCTCCACTTCAAACAGAAGATGGAAATGACTGCAATGACGCCCATCACACCAATGCGGGAGTCCCGCATGATGGCCAGTGTTTTCTCCTGGTCTCGGCTACTGAAAAAGCCGTCAAAGCTATCCGCCAACCCATCCATATGAAGGCCCCCTGAAACCGCAATCAATAAAACAACACCAAAAACCGCAACCATAGATTGATCAAAGATATAACAAAACAGGAGGGTGAAAGTTGAAACTATAGCACCGGCAAACAGGCCGACTACGGGAAAATAGTAAAGAGAGAGCGGCAGGTGTTCGACATCTTTCTCAGATCTCCAACTGATCGGCAGAATGGTTAGAAACCTGACAGCGGCAAGAAAGGAATAAAGAGCCTTATTAAAAGATGATATCGGCTCTGCAGGTTGTTGATCATGTTCCATTGTTTCAGATGGTTGATCTGCGAGTAGTCTGGTTTGGTTCTACGATTCTATTTATCCTATTTATCACGCTCCATCACCAACTTTGGAACAGAACTATCATATAGTGCCCCTGATATATTCGAAATTTCAGAGTAGCCGAGTAGTTTTCGGCGTTAGAAAAGGCCGAAGTGGCCCTGTAGTAACAGGAATGGTCGTAGCTATCGCCAACCAATATGTAACCGTCTGCTATTTATCCGCCCCTGCAACGGCAGCTTCTTCAAAGGTCGCAACCCTGGTTAAAACAGCGACAGCCGCTTCGACAAGATTCATACAAAGGGCAGCCCCTGTCCCCTCTCCAAGCCGCATATTTAGATCAAGCAGCGGCTTGGTACTGCCAAGTTTTTCCTGCATGTATTTGTGGCCCGGCTCAACCGATCTGTGAGAGCAGATAATATAATCTCTGATAAACGGTTCCACGGAATGGGCAACGAGTGCCCCAGCGGTTGAAATAAATCCGTCAACCAGTACAGGCTTTCTGTTTGCCGCAGCACCTAAAATAACACCTGCTATACCGCCAATCTCAAAACCTCCTACCTTGGAGAGGAGATCCAATCCGTTTTTCGGATCAGGCCTGTTGATTTCTAAAATCTTGTTCACGACTTTTATTTTATGCTGAAGCTGGTCGTCATCAAGGCCCGTTCCCCTTCCTGTCAGTTTATCGACTGGGACACCGGTTACAGCCGCCGCAATGGCTGTTGACGGTGTGGTGTTGCCGATTCCCATATCCCCTGTGGCAAATAGGTCGATTCGATCACTGAGTTCTTCGGCAATTTCGATACCTGCCTCAATAGATTTTCTGGCCTGGGCGATGGACATTGCCGGTCCGACACTGATGTTATTAGTGCCCAAACCGATCTTTTTATCGATGATCTTCCCTGAAGCAGCAAGCTGTTGAAGATCCCCATTAACACCCATATCGATAATATAAACATCCGCTCCGGCCTGCTCAGCGAGAGCATTGATACCGGCGCCACCGTTGACAAAATTGTAGACCATCTGCTGGGTCACTTCAGCAGGAAATTTTGAAACGCCTTCGGCGACAACACCATGGTCTCCGGCCATGGTGATGACCGCCTTGCCTGACACCTTTGGTTGAATCGACCCTGTCATTCCAGCAAGATCTATAGCCAGGTCCATCAGATCACCAAGAGCCCAGTGGGGCATTGTTAACTGGTCGAGCCGCTCTTTGGCCTGTGCTCTGGCTTCACTATCCTGCGGATATATTCGCTTAATTGTTTCTTCAATCAAACCCATCATTTCTCCAAACGTTTAAAGGTGGTCTTAATTTGTTTTTATTTGATCTTGAGCGGTACACCGCATTGAACAACAACGACTTCGTCGGCAGCGCGACCGAATATCTGGTTGCAACGACCGACCAGATCACGATAGAGCCTCGCCGATTCATTTTCAGGAACAATGGACATACCGACTTCATTGGTCACCAGAATTACCGTGGAATCGACCGATTGAACAGCAGCAATCAACTGGTCGCTAACAGCGGCAATGGTTCGTTCAGTACAGCTTTTTCCCTTCTTTTCAATCAAATAAAGAACATTATTAACCCAAAGGGTTAAACAGTCTATTAGAAAAACATCATACTGCTGCTCTAGAATGACTGTTGCGAGATCCAGCTGTTCTTCAACTGTATGCCAGCCTTTTCCCTCGCGGTCCTGCTGATGGAGGAGGATGCGCTGTTTCATCTCCTGATCTAGTGGTGGGCAGGTGGCAATAAAGCACCTGCTACCATTATAGGTCTCAGCACGTTCCTGAGCGTACGAGCTTTTTCCCGATCTGGCACCGCCTGTGATTAAGAGAAGATGACCCACTACAAAACCTGTTATTGAATATTAAATCCGGTCAATACACCACCATTGTCGAACAGCTCAACTGAGGAAAATGTGCCTTTCTGAACATTAAAAAGCAGATACTTATCAAGGGGAATCGACAGAAAAAGGCAGAGCAGCAATCGAATAACACCTCCGTGACTGACAATTAAAATATTCTTCTGGTCGATTTGAGCTATTTTTAAGTGGATCTTTTTAATCCGGTTTACGAAATCCTTTATTGCATCACCTTCTGGGAAAGTAAACGAGCCTGGGTTTGAGGCCCATTGATTGACCAGCTGGGGCTCATTGGCCGCAATTTCATCGAAACTTTTCTTCTCCCAACGTCCAAAATCGATTTCCTGAAGATCGGAATCAAATTCAACCGGTCCATCAATGTTCAACAGTTCATAACTCTGGCGGCATCTTATCATAGGGCTGCATATGACAAGTTCGACCTGCAACTGTTGGCACTTTTTGCCAAGACATTGTATCTGCTCACGTCCCTCGTCACTTAATTGGACATCGGAAGAGCCGATGTATTTCCCTGAATATCCTGTCCTGCCATGTCGAAGAAGATAAATATGTTTCAACGGTATCCTCAATCCAGTTTCAAGTCGACTAAAAACCGGAAAACTCCTTAAACTGAATACGTTTTTCAGCAACTGCCACAGTCACAGATTTCAATCGCTGTTTTCTGACAATCAATTTTCCACCACCCATCGCAGTGGTCCCTCCAAGAATGGCAGCTGGCTCAGCAACACCCCTAGCTCCAGTTGCCGACAACACCGCAACCGATGTTGAAACTCCGCTGACACTGTTGAGCTCATCTTTAGAATAAAAACAAAGGGGGCAATCGATATTCCGGGCAAATTCCTCCAATAATTCAGAATCCTTGTTGAGATCGATTGATGCAAGAACACTGAGACTGTTTCGATCAAAACCCATTTTTTCAAAAACCTCGGCAATCGCATCATCGAGCATTTTTTCACTGACGTTATCTTTAAAACTGATTCCGGCTACCAGGTTTTTTGGACATAATCGAAGAGCGGCACTGGCCGGATAATATTTATGTGAAATGATGACATCACTACCCCTGGAGCTGTGCACCTCTTTGCTATATATCGGCAGCGAATTGACCACCATATCCGAATAAATGGTAATAAAACCGGCATCTCGTCTTTTGGACAGGAGTGTCTGGAGCTTTTTATTATCGGTTATTGTCAGCTTGTTTTCTTTGGCCCACCTATCTATTGTCACGATATCGATCGGATCATGATCTGAAGTGACTACCGACTGACCTCCTGTTATTTCAGCAATCTTTTCTACAAGGTTCAAACCGCCGGGTTTAGTACCGGAAAGCAAACTGATTATAAAGTGTCCTTTGTCATCAACAGCGATCACAGTCGGTTCCTTACCCTTTTCAGGAAAGAGCGGTGCAATCGATCTGATAACAGTATCCATGGACATAACACAGATAAGACAATCAAAAGCATCCCATGCTTTCTTGATCGACAATTGTACCGATTCATCCGATTGCTGTACTTTACTTTCTGGAAGCTCTTCCGCTATTTTATCAGCAAGGTCTTTACCTTGTTTACTCTGTGCAACAACAACCGATTTCATGTCTTCAGATTGATTTGTTTATTTGACGAACCGTAACATTGGTCTTGAATGGATAATCTATCGAGATAACAGGTAAAATATCAATGCGTTATGCCAGAAACAGCTCAACGACCACACTCTGGTTGTGAATCTGAAAAGTCGGCCAAAACTACCATATCAACCTATGGTGTGCAATGTTGATTTCAGATTGTTTTGATGCTTCTGCGATAATTGGAAAGAAATATGTGAATCGTCTATTTCAGCATAAGTTTAGATCATCATGAAAATCAGATTTGACTTTTGTCTGTTTCTTTGACATTTGCTTTCAATTGTATACACTACTTTGTTATTATTTATACTGGAATTATCTTTAGAATCAATTACTTATATTTTTTGTACATATGAATTGATACAACCATTTCACATCATCATAGCAGGTCCTAACAAATTTTTTTCTCTCTGGATTCGATTCCTTGTATTTGTTATACTTATCGCAAATAAAATACAAGGAACTAATGGTCAGGTGTTGTTATACGGAGCCCGTACAGAAACTTTAGCCTTTCCTTTAATACATTGATATTACAATACAAGATTCATTAATTACTCTGGCAAATCCGGAATCAATGGGGTGAAACATGTTGAAATCACCTTCAAAAGTGGAATCTGTATTTAAACGAGATAGCGTAGAGCTGCACGCGACGCTATCAACTCGTTGGCTCTTCTCAGCTCGGGCCGTTATAATTATTGTTCAATGCACTGAACTTATTATTGAGGGATAAAAGTGAACCGCAAGAATTGTTGGAAAATAATGAAGTGCGGTCGAGGACCTGGCGGAGAAAATGTCAAAAAAATTGGGATATGTTCTGCTGCCATTGATTCTGAATACAATGGGTTCAACAAGGGTACTTATGGTGGTCGGTTTTGTTGGGCAATTGCCGGTACCTTTTGTAATGGGAAACCCCAGGGAACATTTGCGGAAAAATTCATGGACTGCATTAACTGTGAAGTGTTTAAGCAGGTCAACGAAGACGAAGGTCGAGATTTTGTTTTACATCCAAAAAGCACAAAAAATAAAAAATGATCAAAGAAATAATTACAATTGTAATAAGGCGTTTAACTAGACCCAAAAACAATACTGATTTAAACCTGGATATTTAGGTGTTTACCTGTTTGTAGTAATTCCCAGCTCGTTTTTGGGCAAGTCAACTCACCGTTATAAATCTAAATGAAATGTATACAAGCCACTTTAAAAACACGGAGTAGTTCATGAAATATATAGATGGATTTGTTGCAGCAGTTCCAACGAAGAACAAAGAAGCCTATATACAGCATATAAAACATGCTGCGAAATTGTTAAAAAAATATGGTGCAGTAAAATTGGTCGAATGCTGGGGAGACGATGTCAAGGAAGGGGAAATTACCTCCTTTCTTCAAGCCGTGAAATGCAAGGAAAATGAGACAGTTGCATTTTCATGGGTAGCATGGCCCTCGAAAGAAGTTCGTGACCAAGGTATGCAGAAAATGTTTGAAGATCCCGAAATGAAAGATATGAATATGCCCTTTGATGAAAGCCGTTTGATATATGGTGGTTTTGAAGTTTTACTTAATGAGTAAGTGTTAAGATTTATACAATGCGTTGAGCGGTTACCGCTTATCTCTAGCCGTTTTACGTATTGATATGAAAGATGAGCATTAGAATTAGGTCTCATAATGAGAAGATGTTCAGGAAACAGCACAGAGGACTGGGGATTTGATTCCATTTTTGAAATAGCCTGCCCCGACTGTGGTATGTCAATTGAATTTTTCAAAGACGAAATAAAGAGAACATGTCACAAGTGTACAAAAGCTGTGTTGAACAACAGAAAAGATCAAGGATGCGGACAATGGTGCTCATCCTCCTCTGAACACGCGAGAAATTTTTGCCCCAAATTTATCAGGTCAAAGCAAAGATGGCGTAAGTTGTAACAATTAATCAACTAGTAACAAATAAATAAAGCGATAACATAACAAGCCAATACCTTTAGGCTAAAGAAGCCAAGCTTATCCTCAAGATGAATGTACTTTCTC
>CAZUUJ010000051.1:0-28913 GCA_964623625.1 uncultured Desulfocapsaceae bacterium | reverse complement strand
GTCCGACGGGAACCAACCGCTCCTTGTCTCCTTTGCCCCTCACCCTAAGCATTTCGGTATCAAAATCAAGGTCTGTCAGATTTCTTGAAACGAGTTCAGCCACCCGCATTCCCGTTGAATAGAGCAGCTCCATAATGGCTCTGTCACGGACCATGAAAGTGTCCTGTTCTGTTGGTGTCTCCAGAAGCACAAAAACCTCGTCAACGGTGAGAAACACTGGAATGTTTTTTGAGACTTTCGGCCCCCGTATCCCTTCGGACGGGTCCTTATGTATGACTCCGGAACGCTGAAGATATTTAAAAAATGTCCGGAGCGCCGATAATTTGCGGGCTATTGACGTACTGTTATTCCTGCCGTGTAGAGAAACAACGAATTTACGAATATGAACCTGGTCTATATCAGCCGGCTGACAGCCGGATTCAACACCATCGATAAACTCCACGCAGTCGCGTTTATATCCCTCAATGGTATGATTGGAATAGCCCTTTTCTGAAGCAAGCCAGTCTGTGAATTGTTGTATTACATCTCTCATATGATTAAATCCGTGAAGTACCAGTACGGTTTCTGATTACCCATAAAACTTAGCCTAATACGAGGTGTTGTCGATTTGCCAGTCCAGCCTCCTGTCAAGGAACACTCCTTTTTCGATTATAGCACTCTGTATAATGTTGGTATTTCCTGGTTTACAGCAAAAACTGGGTTCAGATACGTGATCCTTGAAATTCAACTGACAAACCGACAACACCTCTTTTTCATTCCAGGCTGAGAATCATTGGTAACCAGAATACGATTTGCATCGATATTCATTCTGTTTAAAATGCTAGAATCATAAACTGATCGCCATCCAAACACTCAAAAAATGTATTCATAACTCGATTATCCACCTTGATGACATGATGTTCAGCCGGCATCCTTACTCAGTGCCACAGAGGCTACTACCAGGCAATGTTTTCTTGCATCATAGGATTGAAGTGAATATAGTTATATGTTCATAATTTAAGCCAATTCAGACGACCCAGGCAAGTGGAAACTTGTTCCGCATGCCCTCGACAACACTTTGTAACAATGCCGAAACGCACATTTGAATCCGCCCTTGCCCGACTCGAACAGATTACCGAAGAGATGGAAGCAGGGGATCTGAGCCTTGAGGAAAGCCTGAAAAAGTTTGATGAAGGGATCAAGTTGACCAGGTTCTGCAATGAGAAACTCACGCAAGCACGGGCAAAAGTTGAGCTGCTGCTAGATAAAAATGGAACGCTGGAAGCAGAGCCATTTGACGGTAGTAAAAGTGACGATTAAATCCTATCTGAACGAGCGGAAAGCTCTTGTCGAAATCGCACTTGAGCACCATATGGTGGCAGCAGATGGAGTGTTTCACCACCATATTGACGTGATGCGCTACTCTCTTTTCGTCGGCGGCAAAAGAATACGACCCATACTCTGCCTGGCTGCCGGAGACGCCGTCCAATCAAGCAGCACAATCCGTGATGACCTGCTGCCGGTCTGCTGTGCCCTGGAATGTATCCATACCTATTCGCTGATTCACGATGATCTTCCCGCCATGGATGATGATTCATTAAGAAGGGGAAAATCGACAAATCATATCGTTTACGGAGAGGCCCAAGCCATTCTGGCTGGAGATGGGCTTAACACACTTTCTTTTGAACTGATTTCAAACCCTGAATATGGAACGTTGTCAGCCGAAAAACGACTGCAAATCATCCATGTTATTGCCAAGGCGGCAGGCCCACTGGGGATGGTCGGCGGACAGGCCTTGGATATTGACAACGAAAACAGCGATGTAACATTTGAGACACTCAGATCGATTCACTCTGCAAAGACAGGCGCTTTGATCACCGCAGCAGTTCACGCGGGCGGAATCGGTGCCGGAGCCGACCAAAAACAATTGAACGCGCTTGTTGAATACGGCAATCAGATAGGTCTTGCTTTTCAAATTGTCGATGATCTGTTAAATGTTACTGCCACCACCGAACAACTTGGAAAAACAGCCGGCAGCGATGCCGAGCAGGGAAAAGCAACATATCCAATGTTCTTCGGTGTTGAAGAAACAAAGGACAAAGCTCGTGAGGCGGTTAAAGCGGCCAAAACGGCAATCGGTGATTTTGGCCCGGAGGCGGAACCGCTGCGGGATCTGGCCGACTATATATATGGTCGAACCCACTGATATTACCGAGTAAACTCAGACGCTAGACAAAAATATGCTGACAAGTCACACAGACCACTCAATAGATAAACAATCGGTCAAATTACGAGATATTCATTCTCCCAAGGACATCAGAAATCTGACAATCCCGGAGCTTGAACAGTTAGCCGCAGAATTGCGCGACACCATTATTCAGACCGTTTCAAAAACCGGTGGCCACCTCGCTCCCGGACTTGGTGTTGTTGAGCTAACTCTGGCTCTGCACTACGTGTTCAACACACCTCAGGACAAACTGATCTGGGATGTTGGTCACCAGAGCTATGCCCATAAATTGCTTACCGGCAGACAGGAATCGTTTTCGACACTTCGTCAACACGAGGGAATGAGCGGTTTTCCCAAGCTTGACGAATCGGAATACGACGCCTTTGAAACCGGGCATGCCTCGACATCCATTTCCGCTGCCCTTGGTATGGCAATGGCTAAGGAGTTGAAAAAGGATAACCACCGGGCCATCGCCGTCATAGGAGATGGTTCCATGACCGGTGGTCTCGCTTTTGAAGCGCTCAATCATGCCGGTCATCTCGACAAAAACCTCATTGTCATACTCAATGACAATGAGATGTCGATTTCACCCAATGTGGGGGCTATGTCCTCCTTCTTAAGCCGTAAGCTCACCGGAAAAACAATACGGAGCATCAAGAACCATATCGAAGATAAGCTTACATCACTTTCCAATGTGGGTGAAAACATCCTCTCGATTCTCAAACGCAGTGAAGAGTCATTCAAGGCATTTTTTACTCCCGGCATGTTGTTTGAAGCCCTGAAATTCTCCTATGTGGGACCAATTCCTGGGCACCAATTGGACGATTTGATCGAAACCCTGACAAACGTCCGGGATAACAGCCTCGGTCCGGTACTGATCCATGTGATTACTAAAAAAGGCAAAGGCTATGAGCCTGCGGAAAAAAATCCAGGCGCCTACCATGGTCTGGGTCCATTTGATGTCGACACTGGCCTTTCCCAGCCCTCAAAAGGACCGATCAGCTACACAGAGGTTTTCGGCAAAACGATGATCTCCATGGCAGAGGCGGACGAACGGATCACCGCCATTACAGCTGCCATGCCTACCGGTACCGGGCTGACCGATTTCATGTCCAGATTTCCAGTCAGGTGTTTTGATGTCGGCATCGCAGAGGGTCATGCCGTCACCTTTGCTGCCGGTCTGGCCATAGAGGGGCTTAAGCCGGTTGTTGCCGTCTATTCTACCTTCCTGCAACGCTCGCTTGATCAAATCATCCATGATGTCTGTATCCCCAATCTGCCGGTCACATTTGCAATCGACAGAGGAGGGGTTGTCGGCGATGATGGCCCCACCCATCACGGAATTTTTGATCTCTCCTATCTGCGCTTCATTCCCAATATGGTCCTTATGGCACCCAAGGACGAGAATGAGCTACAACACATGATCTATACCGCAATCAATCACAATGGGCCTACGGCTGTACGCTATCCTCGAGGTGCGGGAGAAAATGTAACGCTTGACACCGAGTTGAACAATATCCCGATCGGTCGTGGTGAACTGCTGCGGAAAGGCAAGGAAGTTCTGCTGCTGCCTGTAGGCAATCGCGTCTACCCAGCCCTTGAAGCGGCAAAAGGGTTAACCAAGATCGGAATCGATGCGGCGGTGATTAATCCCCGCTTCATCAAACCTTTGGACGAAGATCTGCTCTGCCAATGGATATCTCAGACCGGCAGGGTGATCACAATTGAAGACAACGCCCGCCATGGAGGTTTCGGCAGCTCAATCCTGGAAATGATCACCAGAAATAAACTCGACTCCGTCAAAAGCTGCCTGTTGGCCTATCCGGACAAGTTCATCGAGCATGGGCCACAACCCACCCTCTGGAAGAACGGTCGTATCGATTCACCGGCTATCATCACTGCGGCGATCAAACTGATGGGCCGGTAGCGACCATATCCTCTGGGTTAAATGGTGAGAAGACCTTCAACCTGAAACAATATCCGGCAGCTCTCTATCACTTTCAGTTGATCAGGTAATCCCCCGGACTGGTTTATCGACCTTCACAACCACCTGCACCAGATGAGACACCTATGCCTTTCCTAATCATCGTCAACCCTGTTCCGAAAATCAGCTAACGATCCAGTATGATGAAGCTCTTCATCCATTTCAACAGTATGGCAGACTGCGCATCCGCGATCGGCAGCGATGGGATAAAGGCTCTTCTGATACTGCAAAGGCTGTAGACCGCCTTTTTCCAGCCCATATGCATGGGCAGCAGGATAGAGTGAGTGGGGCGGACCATGGCACGAGATACAGAGAATGACCTCCTCTTCACCCGTACGGTTATGAAATAAGGACTTTTCGTCCTCAGTCCAGCGATTAAACCCATCATCGCTGTCAGGCGCTTCAAAATCCTCGTGGCAGTTCAGACAGTCCGGCTCCATAACCCATGGTTTACGTGGCTTAATCTCGTTTTGAGCAACGCTTCCAAGCCCGGCAACTCGTTTCAGTAACACATCCGCCCTTTTTTTGCCGGCTGCTAACTCGCTTTTCAGCAGGCTGACAGCGTGATCCACTATGGAACCGTGGCAATTTGAACAGTCCAGTTCAAGACTTTTATGAATACCGTCAAAACTTCTGGTTGCTCCCCGATCAGCCGATGTGTGACAAAGATTACAACTCGAACCGTCTTCCAGTTTATTTAGATGAGCGCTGTGGAATCCATGTATGGCAGCCGAGAGATTCAACACACCAGCACCACCAGTTGTCCCTCGCGCAGAATCACCGTGACAGAAAGAACAGACAATGGTCCCACCCGTTTGAAAAATTACCGACAGATCGGTCTTACTGTGTTTATCATGCATCTCAAGGATATTGGCGGCTGTCTGTCGGGACATTCCGTATACGTCATCCTGCTGCCAATCACCACTATGGCAGTTGCGACAGCCGGCCTCTGTAGATACGCCTATTTTCACCTTGGTTTCCGCCACTGGTTCCCCATCGATTCTGGCGGTGAGAGTGGCAATAACATAGGGTTTGAATGTACCGCTAGAACGAGGAATAGTCTCGAGTGCTGTCTGGAAGTAATCATCCGAGAAGGACAGGTCACCACGTTTTTCACCTTCGGCCTCTTTGTAAACATAGCTAAGTTCCGCTTCCTCACTAATCAATTCAGGTGTTTCTCCTCTTCTGAACAACTGGGCACGGATCGTAGGCGGAGCAAAAGAAAAATCGATACCGGAGACCTGCGGGTTGGAAGACAACGCCATTCCCAGAGTGGTTGACGCCAGTAGGATATATTCGCTTTCCTCGGGATTAAAAGAAGCAGTTTGAACTTCTTCACCTCGATATTGGTGCTCTTTTACTGCACCATTGGAAGACAGGGTTGTGGCGAGAAAATCGGCAAGCACCGAAGCATCTTCTTCATTTCCCGGGAACGGCGGCATATATGGATTGGCAACCCCCATGGACAGAACAAAACCTTTCATACCCTCCGGAGTGTACGGCTCAATCCGTGGAACGATATTGTTCAGCGGTCCACCGATCGAATGGCAGTGCAAGCAAAGCAGATTATAGAGTTCTCTACCGGCAGCTACCCTGTTCTCAGGTGTAACTTCCCGGTTTTTCAACCATCTTGCCGTTTTCAAAACACCATTTTCCTGGTACTTGGCCAGGTCCTTTTTAAGGATGGTGTTTGAGTACATATAATCGTAAATGATATACGGCCTGCGTCCACCCTCCCGGATAAACTCAAAACAGCCCATATAGATAAAACCGATGATCAGAAGAAACCAGCCAACCGGCTTTCTCACAGCCTGAGGTCGAAAAAAGGCCATAACCAGACCACCAAGAATCAGAAGTGGTGAAGCATACACAAAACCGGCAAGATACCGCTTCAGTTCCGGCATCATTGTAAAAATGGCCTGCTGCTGTTCCGGGGGCAAAGCCTCCTTATACCACCAGGCCGAGCCCAGCAGCAGGAGCAGGGGCACCAGCAGCCAGATCCCGCAGTAACGAACCATAGTGTGACGCAGCTCTTCATCTTTGATCTTTACACTGGTCAGAAAACCGAACAGACCGGCTATCAACAGAGCCATAAATGTCCTGAAAAAGAGCGCCGGCCAGAAGGTCGGGTTGAAAAATCCGGCCCAGAAATCACGATTCTCCAGCCATGTTCCCGGGGTAAGCATAAAATCGATCACCCCGTTGATAATGAAAAGCGACAACCAGGCAAAGATAAAGTAGAGCCAACCCAGGAAGAGGTGATTGCGGGAACTGATTTTGTTGAAGGTGTAATAGTACAGAAGCAGAGACAGGACCTCTAAGAAGAAAAAGACCCACTCAATAGCCCAGGCGAAAACAAAGGTGTGAATAAGCGATGAGGTTGCTGCCGGATTCAGAAGAGCAATGGTGAACCAGATTCCCACCCCGGTCATGCCGCCAAAAACCATGGTCAGCAGAAGAAAAAACTTGGTGTGCTTTTTGGTATAGTCGATGATTGCCCTGTTGTTTTCACGTAATCCCTTCATCTCCACCAGTACCAGAAAAAGCCCGCCACCGACGGCGAAATGGGAGACAAACACGTGAACAACGGCAACGACTGCAATCAGAAATCCACCACCGAAAATATCGAGTTGCCAGACAGGATAATTCATGAACTCACCTCCTTATCCCGAATCACAAGCCGTATCATGTACCAGGCCATCCAGAGACCGAAAACAAAGACCAGGAGAAAAGCGATTAACGGTGAGTATTGTGGGACAACTTCAAGTTCCTTTACAGAGAACCAGGGAGACAGAGCCGATACCCTGACAACTTCCCGTGTAAACGCCATGAATATGATGGTGGCCAGTAGCGTCCAGGCTGTTAGGCGGACCTTCTTTTTCCAACCTAAAACAACTACAAGCAGAGCCAATACAATCGAGGGCGTCAATCCGGAGAGAAACAGTATACCTAAATCTCCGGTCATGGGTCTGGCATGTTTCGGCAACGATAGGAAGAACCAAAAACCGATAGCGATATTGGCCAATGTGGCAAGGGTAAACCTCTTCATGGCTGGTGCGACAAGAAGCGCTGCTTCGCTCTCTCCTTTCCGCTGCCTGAAATCATAATAGAGGGCCAGAATAAGTGAGCCGACCGCAACTGAGGCCAGCACAAAATGTAGGAAACGGGGGTAGAGGGTCGGGTCACCCAGATTGAGCAGAAAACCCTCAGGTCGGTTAAAATATTCAGACCATCCGTCAACCCTGACCATGAATGACATGTTCACTGAAGTAATAAAGGCGATAGCCAGCAATATACAAGCAACAAGCCCGCTGAGCACAACTCGATAGCGACCAAGCCGTTCAAAACGCATATCATAAATATAGGCACTGTAGTAACCGACCAACAGCATGATAATAATTGAAAACGACCAGACAGCCATCAGTACCTGAGTTGCGTACATGATATGGCCATAGAGAACCTGGAGAAAAAGCAGGGGAGCAATACCGATATTTACTGTAAAAGCGATCAGAATTGGCAGCTTTGAGCCAATCATCCGGTTTTCATCCTCAACGCCCGTTGCTCTGAAATGATTTGTAAAAGCGATAATGGCAAAACCGAGCATGCAGTTCATCACCAGGAAGTGAAGCAGACCCGTTGCCGACAGAAAGAGCTGAAACCAGCCCCAGGGAACCTGCAGCGGATCCGGAGCGGGAATAAGTTGAGCGGCTGTCATATGTCCTCCTTTCAACATCTGCAACCAGTTATTTCGATTGGCAGTCATCCGGTGGAGACCACAGCAATCCATGTTGCACACACGTTGCCCTGATATTGGGGCAACGGAATATCAACAGCTATTTTAGCAAATACTTAAGAGAATAGCCAAGATTATCGATGATTTTTGGGGCAGAATTTACGAGTTGCTTCAATAAACAGCCACGCCTAAAACGTGTGGCTTTAGTTCCTGCCATAGCCGGGGAGCAAAGGTGCGAAACACTTATGTATTAATGAGCAGCGCTACCCGCCGTAATAGCCGGTGGTTTTTGCAGCTTATGGTAAAACCGCTGCGATATAAAATAAAGATTTTTGATTACCACCATAACTCAGCAAACCGTCAAGTGGATGTCAGTTGCTTGACAGGAATATTTTAAGAATCACGTATCTATTGAAGTATCAGCATCACCTGTTGTTTGATAATTTCCAACCCGGGGTTTGAAGTTACCCAATTACCAGTGATATTTGACCGGAGGTTAGCCTGGCAAATAGCCGAATTCATTCATATGCTGAACTTTAGTTGTACTTTATAAATTTATTTCCACTTTTTTTAAAAAAAAGGCCCATTTGTCAGAAGAATGTCAGAAGTTGTTTGTATATTCCCTGACAACAATAAAGCTCTTCTTTTTGTCAAAAAACGTACTATCATTTTATTCAACACCATTCTAAAGGAGAATCACTATGCGAGCCAAAATCATTGTAAGCTGTATCACCCTTCTGTTAACCATGCTTTTCTTTCTTGTTTCAGGTCCCTTTGTTATGGGTAAAACAAAAAAAATAACTTCAGTTGCAGCACAGAACCTATCGGAAAACCTGACACAAAAGATTGACATCAACTCCGCCGATCAGGATACCTTGGTACAGGTGAAAGGGATTGGTGAAAAAACCGCCCAGTCCATTATCGACTATCGAAAGAAGAACGGATCGTTTAAAGATGTAGATGAACTGATGAACATTAAAGGAATTGGCGAAAAGAAACTGAAAAAACTAAAAAAATATCTCACGACCTCCTGATACTCCTCACTCGCAACACTATCTTCCACGCACAGCCGGAAACCACAACTCCTGTCCTTTGGTTTCCGGCTGTTTCTTTTTCAATCTGATTAGCCACAGTGCCTAACCTAACACGAGGTGCTGTTGATTTGTCAACCTAGCCTCCGGTCAAGGATTACTCCGTTTTAGAGAGTGATCTACTGCTTTGTTTAACTATTCTTTGGTTTTAAAAAAACCTGGACAAATCCGTGATCCTTGAAATACGTCCGCAAAACCGACAACACCTCTTTTGCTGTCAGGGATGACAATCATTGGCAAACAGAGTTTTCGTTGCAACTGGAGAGTTTCAATCTGTCTGCTGTATTGCCCGGATGAAATATTAGTGGTATGAACTATTTTGCATTTCATTAGTATCTGGTGTTTTTTATTTTCTATTTCATCTATTACTGATCAACGGAAATTCATATGAGCCGAAAGAGAAGCGAACAGATAAACGATTATATTCAGCGTGACCCTTACAGCCGTTTTCTCGGAGCGGAAATTGACATCGTCAGGCCGGGTTACAGCCGGGTAAGCCTCACTATCAGCGAAGAGATGACCAATTTCCACGGGATGACCCATGGAGGAGTTATTTTTTCGCTTGGAGACATAGCCTTTGCCGCTGCCGGCAATTCCCGGGGCCAGACCGCAGTCGCCTTGAACATTGCCATCAACTTTCTACGGGCTGCCAAGCCGGGAGACAGATTGGTTGCTGAGGCCTTAGAACGAAGCGAGTCCGGACCCACAGCTCTATATGATATCACCATTAAAAATGAACGCACAGGAGAGCTGGTCGCCACCAGCCAGGATCTTGTTTACAGAAAAAAAGAGTGGTTTGTTCCTAAGGAAGACAACAATGAAGAAAAAAAATAATCTATTCTGGGAGATTGGTGGGAAATTTCTAAAAAAACAGAACATCTCAGAGGGAACCCTGATGGGATTTCCCTGCCTGCGCGTTGGCAAAGCCTTTATTGCAATGGCAGACCATCGCAACGGCGACCTGATTGTCAAGTTGCCGGGAGACCGCGTTCAAGAACTCATTCAAAAAGGGATCGGTCAACCGTTTGCTCCAGCCGGACGAACATTTAAAGAATGGGTGCGAGTTGAACGCAGGGACAGACAATTATGGGAGAAGTTGATGGAAGAAGCAGAAAATTTTGCAGCATAAGGGTGATAGCCCCATTCACACCGAATAGTAGTCTTTATACCACTCAACAAATTTCCTCACACCGTATTCTAAGGTGGTACCGGGTTTGTAGCTAAAATCCTTGACCAGATCGTCTACATTGGCGTACGTTGCCGGAACATCTCCGGGCTGCATGGGCATAAAATTCTTCACTGCCTTTTTCCCCAGGCACTCTTCCAGCACCTCGATATAGTGCATCAGTTTTTCTTTGTTATTATTACCGATGTTATAGACCCGATACGGGCAGTATGAGGTGGCTGGATCGGGCGTGTCTCCGGACCAGTGTGGATTTCCTTGCGGCACCTTGTGGATAACCCGATACACACCTTCAACAATATCATCAATATAGGTGAAATCCCTTTCCATATTTCCATTGTTAAACACATCGATCGGTTTGTCCTCAAGAATGGCTTTGGTAAACAGAAACAAGGCCATATCGGGCCGACCCCATGGGCCATAAACAGTAAAGAACCTGAGACCGGTGGTGGGCAGATCATAAAGATGGCTATAGGCGTGAGCCATCAGTTCATTGGCCTTTTTTGAGGCAGCGTAGAGTGACACCGGATGATCGATATTGTCATGGACGGTAAACGGCATTTTGGTATTGGCACCGTAGACGGAGCTCGAAGAGGCGTAGACGAAATGTTTGACCTTGGAATGCCTACAGCCTTCGAGCAAATTGACAAATCCGACCAGATTGGTATCCACATAGGAATGCGGGTTGATCAAGGAGTAGCGAACCCCTGCCTGGGCGGCCAGATTCACTACACTGTCAAATGAGTAGTCCGCAAACAGTTTCTCCATCTGCGCCCGGTCGGAGAGATCCGCATCCACATGGGTGAACCCATCTCCCTCAGCAAGAACAGCCATTCGATCAACCTTGAGTTGCCGGTCATAATAATCGTTGAGATTATCAAGACCGATAATCTCAATGCCTCCTTCAATCAACTTCTTACACAGATGAGCGCCGATAAAACCGGCTGCACCTGTCACTAGAATTTTTTTCATTATATTATTTGTTTGACCTTTCAATCAGGTAATCTTGAATTATTGCCCCTAAATTACACTCAAAAAAGCAACGAGAAAAAAGCTGTCTTTTTCTCGTTGCTTAAACCAATTATATCGATCAACTGATTAGTCGTCCCAATCACCTTCAGGTCCCTTATCGACATCAAGGGTCTGGGCACGCTCTATAATTTTTTCAGTTGTCCAGTCAGCCGGGTCCTCAAGGCGACCGACTTTAGGACCAAGGTCATGGGAGCCGGCCTCGATCAGAAGTTCACGTGCAATGGTACCCGTCCCTTCGGCGTTGAACACATTGACAAACATATTATAGGCAAAATCCTCAACCCGTTTACACATTCTCTCTCTCACCTCACGGGACTGTCCCTGAAGTTTGTTTTCAAAAGGAAGGTTGAGCTTCTTATAATTACCGCCTTTCCATCCCTGACCGTCAGCATAAGCGGTCATCTGCTCCCACATTTCTTCACTAGCCCCTTCTCCGGCCACCTTTATAAAATTGCCGTTTTCATCCAAGATGGCATTACCGAAATCGTTGACCTCCACACCCCAGGATACCATTTGCAAGGCGGTCGCCACATTGGCCTTGGTAGTGTGGGTTCGAGAGGCGATATCTCGTAATCTATCGGAGTTATTACCCGAGGTTCCATGTTGAGCGCCAGACACCTTGTATGGTTCAAGTGCTGTATGAATTTCAGCGGTCAAGTCAACCTGTATTCCCTGGTCACTGGCTTCAATTCCATGGGTTGAACCGTTGTTCAAGGCTATCCAGTCTGCGGATATGGTGTGAGCGTTCAGCCCTTGAATGAGAAAAGAGGCGTCATCAACGGTGGACAATCCCTGATTTCCCTTAATCTCACCAACTTCGGTCTCAAGGCCCGCCCATTCCGGGACAAACTCATTCAACTCAAGGTTCGCCATAAGGTTTTTGTCATCCGGCATATGGGAAGCATCTATGGCAATCGAGGTCACGCCGGCATCGAAAATTGATGGAATTTCTATTTTGGCCGGAGCAATATCTTCCGGGCTTTTAATACCGTAATGGTCGGCATGAATGGCAACAGGTATGGTTATGCCCAACTCGTTGCAAACAGCATTCACCTGACGGGCAATATTCCAAAAATTAACAGCGCAATAAGCATTGGCGCCTCCCTCGGACCGGGCAATCTCAATAATCAACGCTGCATCGGCCCGTTGAGCAGCCTGAAGCACTCCGCGTATCACAAAAATAGAGCGACCATTGGCCGCCATAGTCATAGCGTTTCTTTTGGCAATCATTGCCCGATCAATCACTTTGCCTGATACGAGAAGCGCCTTGGAATTGGGGAACAACTTCTTGACATTGGGCGGTCGACCAACCGACAACGCCTGTTCAAAATCACCATTCACACTCATATAGTCTCTCCATAATCTGTTGGTGTCCGTCCGTTAGGAAAAACGGACATGGATTCAGGTTATCGCTTATTTGAACGCGGAAGTTCACACAGGTGCTTATTTTACTGCACAACCACCATTTTGAAAAGATAAAGTCACTCCCTTTTTTTTTGAGCGACATCCGGTTTTCTAGCATAGCCGATGGACTACAACATCATTAATTATTCAATATTTTCAATCTGTTCTTCCCCCTGGTCTTCTTCACTGTAACTGATAAACGGTTTTTTACCAAACAGCCAGACAGCAAGCAGACTCAGTTCATACAGAACCATCATCGGCACCCCCATCATCAACTGGTTGACGATATCCGGTGTAGGCGTCAAGATTGCCGCAATGACAAAGATAATCAAGATGGCATATTTTCTGTTTCTGTTTAAGAAACCGACATCGACGACCCCCATTTTGGCCAGGAAGACCATGACAATCGGCATTTCAAAAACCACCCCAAAGGCGATCAGCAATCTTAAGGCCAAGGAAAAATACTCGCTCACCGAAGGAAGGGATGTGAGAAAATCGTTGGAATAACCGACAAGAAAGCGAAAGGCAGGAGGAAATACAACAAAATAGCCGAACAGCGCTCCCCCGACAAAGCAGATCGTTGACAGCAGTGTGAATGGCACCAGAATCCGCTTCTCATGACGATATAGACCCGGTGCGACAAACAGCCATGCCTGATAGAAAATCACCGGACTGGCAAGCAGAACCCCACTCACCAGGGCAAGCTTTAGATAAAAAAAAACCCTTCCTGGTAGGCGCTGAAAATAAGGGAAGATTGTTCCGGCATCACATCAAGTAGAGGTTTAAAAAAATAATGGGATATCTGATCGATTACCAGATATGAAAGGACGAAACCAACAACAACAGCCCCAAAAGACTTGACAAGACAGCCCCTGAGGTCTCTCAAATGTTCTGTGAGTGCCTGATCGGCAAATTGGTCTTTTCCAGTCATTGGTCCAATACTGTTATTTATTCTGTTCTCTTCATCGTTTACTCGAGTTCGTGAGCATTATATACGATAGCAGCGGTTTTATCACAAGCTGTATAAACCGCCGGCTATGCCGACGGATATCGCTGCTCATTAAAACATGAGTGCTTCGCACATTTGCTCCCCGGCTTTGCCGGGAATCAAAGCCATGCGTTTCACGCGTGGTTGTTGATTGAGTCGGCCCACGTTACTCTATTCCGACTTGACCATCAACCCTCAAATCTCTTCCTGGGTTTGTCGGATTACCAATTCAGGTTCACTCTTTTATATTCATTCCCTTACCAATTGCCTGAATTCGTGACAGAAACCGTGATCACCCACTACAATATGTTGATATTATAAATAATTCTTCATGCGATTATTTAACCTTGAAGAACAAATTGCCCTTCAGGCATCCGCTAGCACTGCATGTTGGCTCAACTTAACTGTCCGGTATAGCTTACTATAATCAAACAGCTACGTTGAGCTACGCTACAGCGTTATCGAATGCACTCCAAGAGCACTTCCTGCAGGGGCTCACGGATTCAAGTGTTTATGATGGTCTCAAACTGAAAAAAATGATATCGTATTCTTCACGTTCCGTTTCTATACCAGCTGTCAATGGTTATTCGTTCATGCAACTTGGGTGCTGCATATGTCCTGGTTTGTCTATATCGTCCGATGCGCTGATCAAACCTTGTATACAGGTGTGACCACCGATCTGACACGGCGGCTCAGGGAGCATAATGCTGGCAGCCCAAACGGCTCCAGGTACACTCGCTCGCGACGTCCTGTTGTTCTGATGTATCAGGAACAATACGGTTCCCGCTCCGATGCCTGTAAGCGAGAATATCAGATAAAACGGATGACTGCCCGGAAAAAAACCGATCTTATCAACAAATAACCGCTTGATTCATTGTGCTCGTTTATTTCTCCTTTGGCTCATACGTCCACCTATCTTCGGACAGTTCACCCGTCAAGGAACTGCGTTACTTGTTGCCGATGATAGACGGCTGTACAATAATAACAGCTCAGTATTGATAAAAGGTTCACCTATATTGTAAAGTGATATAGGCTTGTTAGCGTTCCAGCTTTTCCAACCTGGAAAACCCGCTGAACGCTGTGAGGTAGAAAAAAGTACGATCAACTTTTAGTTTATTGCTGGTATGATTTCAATTCTTGTCGTTGATGATGAACAGTCTATGCGGGACTTCCTGCACATTCTCCTGAAAAAGGAAGGATACCAGGTTCAAACTGCCAAGAATGCCGACCTGGCACTTGAAGAACTTGAAAAACAGCAATACCACCTTGTCATCAGCGATATTCGAATGCCCGGCAGAAGCGGTCTCGACTTGCTCAATGAAATCAAAGAGAAAGACCCCGAACTGCCGGTTGTGATGATTACAGCTTTTGCTTCTCCTGAAGACGCTGTCACAGCCATGAAAAAAGGGGCATTTGACTATATTTCCAAACCATTCAATGTCGATGAGATCAAATCGGTCATCAAGTCGGCAACCAGAAAACAAACCAAATCTCAACCAACCAACGAAAAGGAAAAAATCGATCCTTTTCCGGAAATAGTCGGCAACAGTCCTGAAATCAGGAAGATATTCGACATGATCAACCGGGTAGCGCCGACACACGCCAATATTCTTATATATGGGGAATCCGGAACGGGCAAAGAACTTGTTGCCAAAGCTATCCACAACAACTCGAGCGTGGCCGGCAATGAATTTGTGCCCATTACCTGTTCGGCCATTCCGGAAGAACTCATGGAAAGTGAGCTGTTTGGTCATGTAAAAGGTTCTTTTACCGGAGCCATCGGTGATAAAGACGGCCTTTTCAATCAGGCAGACAACGGTACAGCCTTTCTTGATGAAATCGGCGAACTCTCGCTCATTATTCAGACCAAACTGCTGCGTGTTCTCCAGGAAAGGGAAATAAAACCGGTTGGTGGAACCAAGATCATCCCGATCAATGTCCGCATTATTGCCGCTACCAACAAAATTCTTGAAGAAGAGATTACCGCGGGTAAATTTCGTGAAGATCTATTTTTCAGGCTGGCCGTTGTTCCAATCCGGATTCCGGCCTTGAGAGAAAGAAAAAGCGATATACCGCTGCTGATCAATCATTTTCTTAATAAATATTCCAAATTACTTGGTAAGGATATCCGGGAGATGTCCTCATATGGCATGGAAGTGTTGATGAACTATGATTTCCCCGGAAACGTCAGGGAGCTTGAAAATATTATTGAACGTGGCATAGCACTTGAAACGTCCAACATCATTCTGCCAGAAAATCTGACACTGTCCTCCCATTACAAAAAGAACAGCAACCAATCAGGCCAGCCTCTGTTTCAGGCAGCAGCTGATGAAAGAGAATTATTTGAACTGGGCCTTGAAAAAATCCTTTCCAACCTGGAAAAAAAAATCATCTCATTTGCCCTTAAGAAAAGCGGTAATTCAAAAATGAAAGCGGCCGAACTTCTGCGAATCAGCTTTCGATCTTTACGGTACAAGGTAAAGAAGTATGACATAGGATAGCGTTGTGGATTTCATCAAGTCACTGTTTAAAAAGCCATCCAAAGACTCCGACATCAACAAGCTGTTAAACTATCAGTTGATCTGGATGATGCTGTTCAGACTGGTATTGTATACTTCTGTGCTTGGTATCAGCTACTTTTTTAAAAGTGCGAAATACAGCCTTATTCTGCTGCCGACCAAACTCTCTTTCCTCTTTTTGCTCATTATCTATCTGACCACAATCAGCTCAACCTATTTCCTGACAACCCAGAAGCTGAATCTTCGTTTTTTCGGCGTTCTTCAATATCTGTTCGATACTTTTTTCGCTTCAATCCTTGTCTACTATACCGGCGCCTCACAATCGATTTTCTCTTCAGTCTACTTCTTTCCGATCATTGCCGGGGGTCTTCTGCTGCCATCCAGAGGCGGGTTGATAGCAGCCGCAGCGGCCACCATTCAATATGGTTTGACCCTCTTTCTCGAATTTTCCGGCATCTATCCATCCTTCCTGGTCGATTACCGGTTTGTTCCCGACCAGAACGCCATTGCCATTCTCAACCGATTCTCGGTCATGGGGCTCACCTTCTTCTTCGCAGCCATGCTCAGCAGTCTATTTGCCAGTCGGCTACAGCGGACGGAAACCGCCTTGTCAGATACCATAAAAAGCTATGATCAGCTTTCTTTACGGTATAAGGACATTTTCGATAATATTGCTACCGGGATCATCACGATCAACCGCGAACAAGTCATCACTTCCGCTAACAACGCAACCACACTGATAACCGGTTATCCTGTTGATGTGCTGATCGGATCGAATTTTTCGGTCTTTCTGCCCAACTTTGACCTGAAAACGACAAATACCAGGCTGGCTGCAAACCTGGTTAGAAAAGACGGCCAGAAGGTACGAATCGGTTACTCCAGCACCCTGTTAAACCATCCCCATGACCAGCTTACCGCGACCAATGAACCTCTCATGTTTACCAATGATCATCAGATCGTTACTATCCAGGATATCAGTGAAGTCGAACGGCTGGAAAAACAGATGCGTCAAACGGAGAAATTGGCAGCTATTGGCCGAATGAGCGCTTCGATCGCCCATGACTTCAGGAACCCGCTTACAGCAATTTCCGGCTCGGCCCAACTTCTGGCAAGAGAATTCTCAATAAACTATAATAGTGACAATACGGATATCGAACTTGTCAATATTATCACCAGGGAATCCAGCCGTCTGAACCGGACAATCAGTGATTTTCTCCGCTTTGCCCGACCGGAGAATGTGATTAACAGCTGGTTTTCTTTAGGTTCCTGCCTGGATGAAGTCATGCAGGTGTTTTACGCCGATCCACAGTGGCCGCTGACCTGTGTCATCAACCGTAAATTTGATGACAACATCTATTTATGGGCCGACCAGGGGCAAATATTTACGGTATTGACTCAGCTCATTCAAAATGGGATCGCCATGTGTCCCGAAGGAATGGAGATTATCGATATTGAAGCCGTGGAGACCATCAACGAAGATAGTCAGGCTGAAATTGTCATTAAATTGGGAGATAACGGACCGGGGATCGATAAAAAGGACCAGGATAAGGTGTTCGAACCTTTCTATACGACCCGTCCCGACGGAACAGGTCTTGGTCTGGCTATTGTGAGACAAATGATCGAAGAGCATCGCGGCAGGATACGGATCGAGCATTCCTCGCTCGGAGGTGCCATGTTCATCATTCATCTGCCTCTCCCGACAACAAAATAATTCGCTTCAGCAATCACAATTCATTATTGCCGTTAGCTGCAATGGATTGACAAACAACTGGAATCACCGATGACCTGGTTACGCCCTCTTCTGATTTTTCTCCTTTTGTTTCCCTGTTCAACCGCCTATTCCATCGACGCCTCGACCATCATCCGACAGGTTGAAGACAACCTCAACGGTAAAACTCTGTTCATGAAACTGACCATGATCGTCAAAACCAGACGCACTGAGAGAAAGATAAAAATGGACAGTTATTCCATCGGTACTGAAAAAAGTTTCATCAAAATAACCTATCCCGGAAAGGATAAGGGGATCACCTTTCTCAAACTGGATAATTCCATGTGGCAATATGTACCACGTATCGAAAAAGTGATTAAAATCCCTGCTTCAATGATGCTGCAGAGCTGGATGGGTAGCGACTTTTCCAACGATGACCTGGTGCGGGAAAGCTCTATCAGCGAAGACTACACCGTCACCCTGATCGGTGAGACGGACAACGACTATAAAGTGTTGCTCGTACCCAAAGAGGACGCGGCTGTTGTTTGGGGAAAAATTATCATGTTTATCTCAAAAGAACTGCTGTTGCCAACTACGGTCAACTATTTCGACGAAGACGAACTGCTGGTTCGAACGCTGTTGTATCTTGAACCAAAGAAGTTCGGTGACCGACACTATCCCAGCCGGTGGGTTATGAAGCCGGTAACCGATGATAAAAAGGACCACGAAACGATTGTCCTTATCGATGAAGCCGTGTTTGATCAAGAAATAAGCAACTCCTATTTTTCCAAGCGGGCCTTAAAACGTTATTCAAGGTAGACAACTTCAAGATAAATAAGCGGTGTTTAGAAATACTACGCGCCTTACCTCGTTGATGTGAATCTCTCTATATGATGCTCTTTGTAAAAATTGCTCTTCGTAACATTTACGCCCATAAAAAAAGAAGCATTGTCACCACCCTGCTGACCACAGTCACCACCGGACTCCTCGTCTTTTCCTCTGCCTGGATGGACGGCTCCCATAACGAGATGATAAAAAGCGCCGTTGAGATTTATCCAGGTTATCTGCAAATTACCCAAAAGGATTTCAGGAAAACCCCCTCTTTCGACAATCTCATTTTTGATGCCAGGCAGGTTCGCTCATCGTTACAGGAAATCGAAGGGATCGACACATTTGGTCAACGATTTGAATCCTTTGTTCTCTATTCCTCCGGAACACGAGCCGTGGGTGGACTCTTTACCGGGATAGAACCTTTGGTGGAAAAGAAACTCTCACGCTTATTTTCATCGCTTAAAAAGGGACACTACCTGGACGAATCGGATACCAATGTTGTGTATATGGGAGTCGAGCTTGCTAAAAAACTGCGAGTTGACGTTGGCGACCAACTCTCCTTCATCGGCACCGGTGCCGATTACTCCTTTGCCGCCGACAACATTCGGATAAAAGGGATCTTTCAGACCGGTCTTTTTGATTTTGACAGCAGCGCCGCCTTTGTCAATAAAAGCTACTTCCATTCAATCATGGGTGGAGAAAACAGCGCCACCCATTTCATCATCCTTCCCAAAAACAAACAGAGCGTGGAAGAACTTGCCGACCGAATCGGCAATAAAGTGGGCCCTGAGTATCGATCCGAGAGTTGGTTTGTTACCATGTCGGCTCTGGTGCAGGCAATGGAGATCGATTCGATTTTCGGCTACATTACTTTGGGTATTATTTTTATTGTCATTTTTTTCGTCATTATGATCTATACACTTCTGGCAGTCCATGCCAGAATCAGGGAAATTGGTATTCTACGGGCGATCGGCACAAGTCCCGGCCAGATATTTCAACTCCTGATTACCGAAAGCGCCATTATCGGTCTGTTTTCTGTTGTTCTAGGCGGCCTTATCGGTGGAATCCTCGCCTATTATTTCAATATTAACCCGATCACCTTTTCCGGCTATGAAGAACAGTTTAAACAGTATGGATTAGCGTCAACGGCCATGCCCACGGATTTCTCACCGGTGAATATTATCCGTGATTCACTTATTATGTTTCTGCTCTCCGTGAGTTCCACCCTCTATCCCATCGTTAAAGTAACCCGTTACCATCCCATTGAGGCCATCAACCATGTTTAGACTGATTGCCAAAATTTCCTGGGCCTCATTGAAAAGACGAGGGATTCGCTCGCTCATGGTTATGTTGATGATATGCCTGAGCCTGTGGGGATTGGTTTTCATGGAAGGGATTTATGACGGAATGATCGAGCAGATGATTGGTAATGCCATACGCAGCGACTGCGGCCATATCACACTCTTTGCCAAAGACTACCGACTGGACAAGGAAATCACCAAGCTCATCCCGAATGCTGCGATATTGGAAACCGATTTACGAAACGACCCACGGATCAAAGGGGTCAACACCAGAATTCTGCAAGACGGGTTAGTCGCCACAGCTCACTATTCCAAAAACTGCATGATTGTTGGTGTCGAATTGAACAGCGAGCGGAAAAACAGCAGACTCGACACCTATCTGACAGAAGGAAAATTCGATTTTGGTAAAAAATCCAAAGGCGTTATTATCGGCTCGAAACTGGCCAAGAAACTCAAAGTGACCATTGGTAAGAAGCTCATCGTCTCCGCCCAGGACGTTAATAATGATGTCTCATCCCTGGCCTTGAAGGTTACCGGTATTCTGCGGACCAACAACATGTGGCTCGATGAAGTGGCTGTTTTTATCCATCGTGAAAAGGTAAAAAAAATGCTGGAGATAAATGACGGTTTAACCCAGTTCTCTCTCCTGCTGCATCAGCAGGAAGATATCCAACCACTTCAGAAAGAACTCAAAGAGAAATTACCCTCTCTTGATGTATTTCGCTGGGATGAGATCTATCCGGCACTCCTACAGAGCCGGGTTATGATGACAGGATTCAACATGGTGTGCAATATCATCGTTTTCTGTATTGCCGGCCTTGGAATCTTTGGCGTTATGCTGGTCTCGGTCATGGAGCGGCTTCGTGAATTCGGTATTTTGCTGGCTGTTGGAACAGGTTTTACACAGATACGGTTGATGGTGGCCATTGAATCACTTCTTTTGGGTTGCGTCGGTTTTATAGGCGGCAGCCTCTTGGGGGGAATATCACTCTACTATTTTCAGGAAAAGGGACTGGACCTGACCATGTTCAGCGAAGGACTTGAGGCATTCGGAATGGACACCATCATCTATAGCGTCATCAAACCAGAGTACTTTATTTACAGCTTTGCTGCCGTTATCCTGGCAACCCTGGTGTCGATTATCATACCGCTTCGTATCCTGAAAAAATCAAAACCCATTGAAGCGATACAAAAGATATAGCTAGGAATCGGTTGAAGGAGATATAGATGCGTTTTCTGGAAGTAAACAATATTAAAAAAATCTTTAATCCAGGTGAAGACATCGAAGTTGTCGGCCTGCACGACATTACACTGTGTATCGACAAAAGTGAATTTGTCGTCATCTCCGGTCCCTCCGGCAGCGGCAAGACAACACTGCTCAATATCATCGGCGGGCTCGACGCACCGACATCGGGTACTGTTACCTTGGGAGAACTTATCATTACAGGGCTTTCCGAGAACAAACTCTCTGCTCTCAGGCGTGATCACATCGGCTTTGTATTCCAGGCTTACAACCTGGTACCTGTTCTCACTGCCAGGGATAATATCGAATACGTAATGCGGCTGCAGGGAAAGTCGGAAGATGAGTGCCGTCGCCGCACCGAAGAAGTAGCCGCCAAACTCGGGATAGTGGATTACCTTGATAAGCTGCCGAATCAGATGAGCGGCGGACAGCAGCAGCGGGTAGCGGTAGCCAGGGCAGTGGCTCCAAAACCGAAGCTGATCCTGGCCGATGAGCCGACAGCAAATCTCGACTCGAAGAGCGCCGAGAATCTCATGAACATGATGCAGCAGCTCAATGAAGATGAAGGCATCACTATCATTTTCTCATCCCACGACCCGCTTGTTATAGGTAAAGCCCGTCACTCTGTCGTTTTGCGGGACGGAAGGATCGAAACGGAGCATGAAACCCTCGATTCCGATTCATGATGAAACACCGGTTTTTCTTTGCCTTTTTGCTTTCTCTCCCCCTATCCCTGTTGCTTTGTCCATCTGCCCCGGCCTTCGATTACGACTTGACACTTGAGAACACAAACATCATCATTTACAGGGAAAAAAGCGAGTTCAATGACTTCAACAGATTACGTCTGAGCGGTCGAGTTGACATAGAAAAACTGGAAGAACTGTCTTTCCGCTTTACGGTTGATAATCGAACCGATTATTCCCGGCAAAACAGCCAGCTGGACAATGAGCTCGTGCTTCACAGGATGATACTCGAATATGGAACCGACAACTATCTGATTTCTGCCGGTAGACAGCGGGTACCGTTTGGCGTCGGTAGAATATGGAACCCTATCGATGTATTCAATCCCATTGACTCTACCTCCATTGAGACCGGGGAAAGAGAAGGTGTTGACAGTCTCCGTTTTGAATACGCCATCTCAGAACTGTCAACGTTTGATATGACCTTTGCAGAAGACAAAGGAGCCGCCAGGCTGAAAACCTTTTTAAATTTTGTCGATCTGGCGCTGGTTACTGTCATTGACAATGACCAGGACCGGATTATCGTCGGCTGGGAACTCGAAGGTGAACTTGGTGACAGCAACATCGATCTCCGAAGTGAAGGTGGAATATTTTATGATCAGACAAAAAAAGAATATCACAACGAATTGATCTTCGGAGTTGAGTACGGTTTTTCAAATTCCCTGACACTGCTCTTTGAGTATCTCTACAACGATGATGACAATCTTGATCAGCTCGGGGTAACGCTGAGTTATCAGATATCCCCTCTACTAGCAGTTTACCTGCTTTCCATCATAGATCTCAATGATTACTCTTCACTGATTTCACCTACTCTGACCTACAGTCTCAGCGATGAAATGACCCTCACTGGAGGTTTCTTTCTTTACAGCGGTACTGAAGATGACTTTTTTGAAAGTGGAGAGGACTTGGTATTTCTTAAATGGTTTGTCCATTTCTAACGGCTGAATCCGTGAGTGTCCATGTGCTGCATCTGACCGGTTTGAGCACTTTCAGATGTTGCCCAGATGGGCACCCCGGAGAGCGATACAAGGGGAATATTATTCACAGTTGAAAAACGCTATAAACGTTATTAATTCATTGTCTGATTATTCATAAAACTCAGCCTGACACCAGGTCAGTATCTTTTTAGTTCCAGACAATTTTCTAACGAGTTTTACCGATAACTACATCCGGAGAAGCCCATCATGAGATCATTTTTTGTTTTCCTTCTGCTCGTTATACTCAGCAGCTGTGTACCAAAACAGAACGTTTCAACGATAGCCAAACAGCCCAACGATCATTCCGGATTTGAAGGAGTCTGGAAAGGACAGGGTTCACAGGACAGCACAACATTCTGGTCGATAAAGATAACAATCGGTCCAAAAGGATATTTTATCGATTATCCTTCTGCAAACTGCGGAGGGAAACTGATACTGCTAAACAAAAGTAAAAAAAGAATGGAATTCAGGGAAAGCCTCACCTATGGGAGAACAAAATGCATCAACCACGGCAGAACGGTTCTTCTCAAAACCGGACCTGATAACGCCCAGTTTCAATGGTATTATACCAACGGAAAAAAAGGCGCTAGAGGCAGTGTAACCCGCCAACTTTAGTGATGTTTGTTATGAGCCGAGCCAAGCAAATTAACAAAGGAACCATTCCCACAAATCTGATTGCCCCCTGCGGGATGAACTGCCGTCTCTGCTGGGGATATATCCGAGAGAGAAACAGGTGCCCGGGTTGCCGTATAGACCCTGGGCATACGAGTCAAAAGTCAAAACACCGCCGAAAATGCATAATCAGAAACTGTGAACAACTCACTAAAAGCGGAAAGAAGTACTGCTCGGCAAAATGTGATCAATTCCCCTGCAGTCGTCTGAAAAATCTGGATAAACGATACAGAATCAAATATGGGATGAGCATGATCGACAATCTTCAAATGATCAATTCTCAGGGGATCAGGCAGTTTATCCGACATGAAAAGAAGAAATGGACCTGCCCAAAATGCAATGATTTACTTTGCGTGCATAAGCCAGTCTGCCCCTGCTGCGGACACAATCTTAGCCAACCAGCCGGACCGGGCCCGGCACCTGAGTAGTTTACTGAACCTTTTTCATTTGAGCTAATGACTACAATGGATGACTCCAGAAAAATCTTTAAAGGTTCTGTTCATCAGCCGATTATCTTCTTTTGTTTTGTTCTGTTGGGTTTTGTTGCCAGATTGACTTACCCGGTTGATTACATTTTCAGGAGTTTGATGTTGCGTATTTCTATTGGATTACCACTGATTACACTCACTGGTTTGATCGCACTCAGTGTGATGATCATCATGAACAAAACAAAACGGCTACCACATTTATCACAACAGAACCATTCCGGTTCACCCGAGATCCCTTATACCTCTCCTTATTACCGTTCATGATCAGTATTGTTATTTTTGCCAATTCAGCCTTTCACATTCTCTCATTGATCATGCTTTTTTCTATCTATAACTATGGTATTGTTGCTCGGCAAGAGAACTATCTTGAAACGAGAATTGGGGAAGAATATCGTTTATAAAAGAAAAAAGTGAGGCTCTGGGTATAGCGACACCCATTAGATATCACCAACTACCCCTGGTCTCTATCAAATAAAAGAACAACTTTAACCATGTAATAAAAGGAAAACAGATATGCCGTATGTCAATATCAAAATCACAAGAGAAGGCGTCAGTGTCGAACAGAAGGAACAGCTTATACAAGGCGCCACCCGGTTGCTTTCTGATATTCTGGGTAAGAACCCGGAAACAACCGTTGTGGTCATTGATGAAATCGATACCGACAATTGGGGAATTGGTGGTGAACGTGTGACAGTACGGAGAAAGAGAGGCGATTAAAATACCGATTCACAGATAGCACTTACTCCTGTTCTTTCCAGACTTTTGCCCCCAGACCCGTCAACTTGCCAACCAGGTTCTCATATCCCCGTTCAAGGTGGTATATTCTGGATATCTCTGTTTTTCCGGATGCGGCGAGACCTGCAATAACAAGCGAAGATGAGGCCCGCAGGTCGGTTGCCATAACCTGGGCGCCGTTGAGACTCTGTACTCCTTTACCGTTCACCACCGCCGAACGACCATCGATCCGGATATCGGCACCCATGCGTTGCAGCTCAGCCACATGCATGAAACGGTTCTCAAAAATCGTCTCATTAATCACACAGACCGATGAGGAAAGGGCCATCAGGGCCATGAACTGGGCCTGCAGGTCGGTGGGATAGCCGGGATAGGGCATGGTTTTGATATCAACACCTTTAACGACTCGTCCTTTCTTTTTTGTTCCTAAGGAACGTACCGAAATAGAGGACTGGTCTTCTTCGATTTCAACACCGGTAGCACGCAACTTTTCCAACAACGAAGGTAAATGAGCAGGAATGCAATGGGAGATGGTGGCTTCACCGCCGGCAGCTGCCACCGCAATCAGATAGGTTCCGGTTTCAATACGATCGGCAATGATTCTACTGGTAGTCGGTGTGAGTCGTTTCACCCCGTTGATGGTCAATCTTCCGGTGTCCTTTCCCTCAATATCGGCACCCATGCAGACCAGCATGTCGACCAAATTGCCAATCTCCGGTTCCCGGGCAGCATTCTTGATAACGGTTGTGCCTTTTGCTAAAACCGCTGCCATCAGGATATTTTCAGTTCCGGTGACCGAAGGAATATCAAAATAGATGACATTGCCCTGCAAACGTCCGTCTATCCTGGCATCTACATATCCGTGTTCCAGATCACAGCTGACACCCAGCCGCTCAAAACCGGTGATATGAAAGTTGATCGGCCTGGCTCCAATGGCGCAGCCTCCCGGGAGCGAAACCTTGGCCCTGCCAAGCCGGGCAAGTAAAGGCCCCAGGACAAGCACGGAAGCGCGCATGGTTTTAACCAGATCATAAGACGCTTCTGAAAATTTCAACTCAGTGGCGTCAATACAAAGAGTCGATCCGTCCCTTTTCCATGTGACACCCAGGGACTCCAATAACCGCAGTATTGTACGGGTGTCCCGCAAGTCAGGAACATTTTCCAACCGGTGAACACCCGGTGCTAACAGGGTCGCGGCAATCAGAGGTAGGGCCGCATTTTTAGCTCCGCTGACTCGAAGAGAACCATGCAGTTCTCTGCCGCCCTCAATAATGAGTTTTTCCATGGCCGGCTCCGCCTTTTATATGTTCATTTCTAATCCTAACCTATTCCCATCAACCCGACAGCTTCCCAAACAGCACTCGGTCTCTTCCGGAGTAGTCTCTGATCACCTCAACAGAGTCAAACGGTTTGCTCCCTTTATGCGACGAGCTGAATAACTCCCTGACCTCTTCACCCTGATCACATCCGATCTCCATGAAGTAATAACCGCCTGGCAGAAGCCTGTCTGCTACCTGTGTTCGCAGCCGTTTGATCTGCTCCATTCCCCTTTCTCCACCATCAAGTGCCAGGTGTGGCTCATAATGGGCCACCTCCGGTTCCAGAGAATTGGCCAGTTCACGATGTGAAACATACGGGGGGTTGGCGACAGCCAATGAAAAAAAAGGCTGCGATTGGAATCCGGTCAACAGATCGCCCCGGATAAACGATATCCATTTAGCCACCTTGTGGAAAAGGCTGTTTCGAACTGCCACATCAAGAGCTTTGCCGGAGATATCGATGCCGATAATCTTTTTCTTCAACTCAAGCGCCAAGATAATACCGACAACCCCGCTGCCACAGCATATATCTCCGATCACACCGGGTAGCAGGCCGTTGCTATGAACCTTTTTCAAAACCGTCTCCAGCAGAAATTCCGTTTCAGGTCTTGGAATAAGAACATCAGGCGAAACGGAAAACATCAGTGACCAGAATTCTTTTTCCCCGACGATGTAGGCAGTCGGCTGCCGCTCTGTTCTTCTTGCAAGATAGTCAAAAAACGTTTCTTCGCTTGCAGAATCGACCTGGATATCTGCTGCCATGTACAACTCGGTACGGGTTTTATCAAGCACAGAGCCAAGCAGCAGACAACAATCCGTTTCCGGTTCACTGACACCGGCGTCTTTCAGTTTCCGTATGCCGTACTGTAAGAGTTCGTAAACCCGCATATTTTTACCCGACACCCGGAAAGCTCACTGAAAAATATATTAAACAAACCCGTCACACTATAAGCTGTTGGTTTCCGGTGTATTATACAAAATCCAGCAGAGCTTTAGGGATAATCGGAAAAAGAAAAGGCAACTCCGGTCTGGGAGGTGAACGGCAAAATGGTTATGACTGCGCCAGCTTCAACTGTTCCGTCTGATCATGGGTAATCAACGGAACAATAACCTCTTCCAGTTTGCCGGCCATGACCGCATCGATTTTATAAAGGGTCAGATTAATCCGGTGATCGGTGACCCTGCCTTGGGGGTAGTTATAGGTACGAATTCGTTCACTGCGATCACCGGTGCCGACCTGACTTTTCCTTTCTTCGGAAATCTTATCGTGATGTTCCTGCTGAATCTGATCCAGCAGCCTCGCACGCAAAACAGTCAACGCTTTTGCCTTATTCTTGTGCTGGGACTTTTCATCCTGACAGGTAACCACAAGACCTGTAGGCAGATGGGTTATCCGTACTGCAGAATCAGTGGTATTGACGCTCTGACCACCAGGCCCGGAAGAGCGAAATACATCGAATTTGAGCTCGTTCATGTCGATATTGATTTCAACATCATCGGCTTCAGGTAATATGGCAACGGTCACCGCAGAGGTGTGAATCCGACCCTGGGTTTCCGTATCCGGAACACGTTGCACTCTGTGAACTCCAGATTCATATTTTAACCTGGAATAGACCCGATCTCCTGATACCAATGCTATAATTTCTTTAAAGCCGCCAATTCCAATCGGACTGGAATCGATTGTTTCCACTTTCCATCCCATTGATTCGGCGTATCGGCTATACATTCTGAACAGATCACCGACAAACAGGGCTGCTTCATCCCCTCCTGTTCCTGCCCGGATCTCAAGGAAGGTGTTCTTTTCATCATTGGGATCTTTTGGGAGTAAAAAAAGGGAGATTTCCTTTTCAAGTTCGGCTTCTCTGAAACGAAACTCCTCGATCTCACTATCGGCTAGCTCCTTTAACTCATCATCCTCACTGTCATCGGCAATGATTTCCTTGTTCTCTTCAATGGAAGATAACACCTTTCGGTACTCCTGATACAGTTGATTCAACTTGCTCAGGTGAGCGTGTTCCTGGGCAGCTTTTCTGTATTCAGGCTGGTTGTTGATCAGAGCGGGATCGGATAACCTGACTTCGAGATTGGCTAACTTTTCTTCAATGTCTCCAAGTGATTCAAACATGATTCGTTTCTAAAAGATAATAAACCTGGGAAACACTTCTCCTGCCGTTGGATACGGAAAGGCCGAATAGAGATAAAAAAATCCACAGCCACACTGTTCTTGAACAACATCTATTGCTAACAATGAAAGCAACGCTTAAGAACAGTTTGTTGCGGATTTGATTCGAGCTGAAATCCGTCAGATTGGCAGCCGCAATAATTGTTAGCGACTGCAGACAGCCCTACGAAAAAGGAGCGGCTATTGGTTACCTGTTTTTAACGGATTATACGCTAAAACGAGTTTCGGTAACAATTGGGTCAACAGCTCTGAAACAACCTCTAGGTCACGGCTATTACATCGGTTGGAGACAGATGAAAAAACAGCAGTGATGACCGGCAAATGGAATCTCTTTGCTATTTTGACTTAGCCTGCTTCTTTTTTTCGGCAAAATGTTTGGCATACCGCTGTTTATATTTTTCAATACGACCAGCTGTATCAACCAACTTCTGTTTACCTGTGAAAAATGGGTGGCAGGCTGAACAGATTTCAACTTTCATCTCAGATTCCACTGAACCGATTTCAACATTATTACCGCAAGCACATGTCGCTTTAATTATATGATATTCCGGATGTATACCGCTTTTCATAACCTTTC
>CAZUUJ010000050.1:0-29153 GCA_964623625.1 uncultured Desulfocapsaceae bacterium | reverse complement strand
GAGAGATGACCGAGTTGGCTGATGGTGCTCGCCTGCTAAGCGAGTGTGGGGGTTATACTCCACCGAGGGTTCGAATCCCTCTCTCTCCGCCAAAACCTCCTCTATATATACCCTTTCTAAAAACCCCAAAGCAGAGTACGTTTTATCCACCCAACAAGCCCGGATTCGTGGCGCACCTTGACCCAACGCTTCTTCCGGATTACCGTTTCAAACACCACCCCATAGTACGCTTTTCCAACAATTTTAAATCGGGTACCAGGGCCTGACCGAATATTGATTTTCCTTTTTTTATTCCTGTTGACCTTGACAATCATGTGGGGTTTTGTTGACAGTAGTTCACCCTTGATCCATCCGACATCTCGCTCAAAGTCTCTAACCTTCACCCAGCCCTTTTTGTGGGAAAGAACCACTAGAGGAAACCCTCTCCCGTACTCCCACTTGATTCCATATTGTTGACCGGGACCTGAGCGCAACCTGACACTTTCCCCATCCACACTCCTCATCTTGGCAACAGCATCAACAGAAGAGTAGAGAAGGATAATAAAAACAAAAAGAAGGGTGAGAGTTGGGCGATTTAAAAACATTTTCACAATACTTTGATTAAGGTAAAAGGGAGAGGACATTGTTAAGCTGTGGTGTTGATCAAGGTCCGCCCATCAACCTTTTGGCAAGGCAAAGGCGGAAGTTTTCCTTTGAAAATTGGTGAATCAACAGTGTTTATAGAGCTACTGAACAAGAACCTCTTAGTTAAACGGGTCATGAGTTACACCAGGGTAACCGATTCAGAGAATCTCAAAGTTTGTACGACGCCACACGTTCAGTGACGAAAAGTGATTCCCGTTTATATCAAACGTCTTTTTGCTAACGCTTCTCGCCAACGATAAGGGCTATCAACCTCTCAAGATCATCAATGGAATAATACTCGATTTCTATTTTCCCACGTTTCCCATTTTGTCGGATTGCGACTTTAGAGTGGAGCTTATTTATCAACTGGTTTGACAATGCCGACGCGTACGTTTTCGGCATGCCATCTTCTGACTTTCCGACCTCTTTAGTTTCACTTCTTTTTTTGTTGGTTGCAAGGTTTTTTACTAGCTGTTCAGTCTGACGAACGGAAAGTTTTCTCTGGATAATTTCATTGCGTACGCTTTTGATCATTTCCGAATCATCAACCAACCGCAGCAGTACTCTGGCATGTCCTTCAGTCAGTAGACCTTGGATAAGATCATCTTTAACAAACAGAGGGAGGTTGAGTAGACGCAAGATATTAGTAACAGTAGATCTGTTTTTCCCCACTCGCTTAGCGGTCTGTTCCTGGGTATAACCAAATTTATCAATAAGTTTCTGGTATGCTTCAGCTTCTTCTATAGCGTTCAGGTCCTGGCGTTGCAGGTTTTCCACAAGGGCAAGTTCAAGCAGGGCGTCCTCGTTGTCAATTTCATAGAGAATAACGGGTACGGTAGATAGCCCTGCAAGTTTGGAAGCCCTTAACCGTCTCTCGCCGGCAATAAGCTCGTAAGAACCGTCGCTATTTCTGGTGTTGACCACCAACGGCTGGAGAACACCGTTCTTCTTAATTGAGGCTGAAAGTTTCTGGAGTTCCTTTTCGCCGAAATATCTCCTGGGTTGATGTTTATTACCAACTATTTTGTCGACATCACATTCAAAGAACTGATCCTCTTTGTCCTGATCTCCGAAAAGGAGGTTGACGCCCTGTCCCAGGCCTGTTGCTTTTGCCACCTTAGTTACCTTGTGTGTGTAAAAATTCTTCAGCTAATTTTTTATATGCCTTCGCCCCCGTAGAGCTGTTGTCGTATTCCAGAATGGTTTGTCCGTGACTTGGGCTTTCACTCAACCGGACATTTCTCGGAATAACAGTACTATATACCTGATTGCTGAAATGTTTTGTGATTTCATCTGCCACCTGATAGGTGAGGCGGTTCCGCTTGTCATACATGGTCAGTAATAGCCCTTCGATATACAACCCTTTATTAAGGGATTTCTTAACAGACCGAATGGAGTTAATCAGTTGTGACAAACCCTCCAAGGCAAAATATTCACACTGCATTGGAATAAGGACCGAGTTTGAGGCAGTCAGGGCGTTGACGGTTAACAAACCAAGAGAAGGGGGACAATCGACAAACAGAAAGTCGAATGAGTAACGGACCGGCTCTAATATATTCTTTAAATAGCTCTCCCTTCCCTTGACTCCGATAAGTTCCATTTCGGTCGCAACAAGGTCAATGGCTGAGGGAATAACTTTGAGATAGGGGGTTGTGGTATCGTAAATGATATCCGCTGCATGCACGGAACCGGAAAAAGCATGGTACAGGTGGGAAGCGTTGTTCATGGGCCGATGACCAATGCCGCTCGAAGCATTGCCTTGGGGGTCTGAGTCGACTAAAAGAACTTTCTTCTTTTTTTCAGCAAGAGCTGCCGCAAGGTTGACCGAGGTTGTTGTTTTTCCCACACCACCTTTCTGGTTGGCAAAGGCGATGATTTTTCCTTTATGTCGGTTTGCCATAATAATCTCTCCTATATGGTCGAGCAAAAATAGTTTTAAACGATCAACAAAAGAACCACAACCAATTTCAACTTTTCTTTTCCTGATTTGGTATTTTCAACACCTCATTTTTTGATTTTTGGGATAAATCTTGCTTCGAGTGAAAAACAACAATAGGATAAAAAACATCCCGTGTTTCACGTGAAACGTTTTGTGGAAAAATCAAACTCACCGTGTTGGTTGGCAACCTGGTGTTTTTAAAACGAAAGGGATTGCCAATCTTGGGCCAAGGGGAAATGTGATGAGATCGGATTTTCTGGTTATCGGTTCTGGCATAGCGGGGCTGTCTTTTGCGCTAAAGGCGGCAAAGCTGGGTTCAGTTGTCTTGGTGACCAAAAAGAGCAGAATAGATACGGCCACCAATCTCGCCCAGGGAGGAATAGCTGCGGTGCTGGATAAGGGGGATTCAGCTCAGCTTCATATCAAGGATACTGCTGCTGCAGGTGCCGGGTTGTGTGACGAACGTGTTGTCAAGCTTGTGGTCGATTCTGGGCCAGAAAGGATAGAGGAGTTAATTGATATCGGGGTCCGGTTTGTTCAGGATACCCAGAGTTCATCAGGCCTGGATTTAGGAAAAGAAGGGGGACACTCAAGAAGACGGGTCGCTCATGCTTACGATTTAACCGGAAAAGAGATTGAGCGAGCCTTGCTGGAAAAGACAAAGGTAACTGAAAATATACGGGTGTTTGAAAATCATACAGCGGTCGATCTGTTGATGTTGAGGGACAGTTCCATTGATTCCAAAGTGAGTGGGGGTAAATTTTGTGGAGGGGCTTATGTGCTGGATGATCAGGGAGTTGTCGAACCGTATGTGGCAAGGGTGACGGTTCTCTGTTCGGGCGGGGCCGGGAAAGCCTATTTGTATACTACCAATCCGGATATTGCGACGGGAGATGGTATGGCAATGGCCTTCCGGGGCGGCGCCAAGATAGCGAATGTTGAGTTTGTTCAGTTCCATCCTACCTGCCTGTATCACCCTAAATCCAAGAATTTCTTGATCTCTGAGGCGGTTCGGGGAGAAGGAGGTCTGTTGATGGACGAGGAAGGGAACAGGTTTATGGAAAAGTATGATGCCAGGAAAGAGCTGGCAACTCGGGATACCGTGGCAAGAGCTATCGATAAGGAGATGAAGGAGAGTGGCGCCAACAGTGTGTTCTTAGATATTAGTTATAAAAATCCAGACTTTATCAAGAAGCGATTTCCGGCCATCTATCAAAAGTGTGCAAGTTTTGGTCTGGATATAACCAAAGAGCCGATCCCTGTGGTGCCGGCTGCCCATTATATGTGCGGCGGAGTTGTAACTGATACCATGGCCAGAAGTTCAATTGATGGACTGCTGGTTTTGGGGGAGTCAGCGTGTACTGGATTGCATGGTGGTAACCGCCTGGCCTCAAATTCGTTACTGGAAGCGGTGGTGTTTTCAGATCGTGCCTATCATTATTGTAAGAAAAACTGGCGAGCTATTCGTCGAAGAAAAGTTGGCTTGGCGGACCCTTGGCAGGCCGGCAAGGCTATTGCCTTGAATGAGGAGATTCTTATTAACCACAACTGGGACCTGGTGAGACGGACCATGTGGAACTATGTTGGAATTGTGCGGACTGAAAGGCGGTTACAGTTGGCCCAAAGAACAATCGAGGGGATTGCCGAGGAGATTGAACAGCACTACAGGGAGTTCTTTGTTACTCCTAACATGATTGAGCTGAGAAATATTGTTCTGGTATCATTGATGATTATAAGAAATTGTCTCAAAAGAAAGGAATCCAGAGGGCTGCATTATATGCTCGACTACCCGGGACAGGATGAACAATTTACCAGGTGGCTCATTTTTAGACGAAAAAAGACCAAGAAAAAATTGTGGTCCGTGCAACCGTGCGCTTGGAAAAAGCACAAGAGGGGGTTGGTGTAGAAAAGAGGGATAACAGGGAAGAAAGGAATCGCTCGAAAGATCAAGGGTTCGCTTTCATCTGAATGTTTAACGAAAAAGGGTGACCTGGCCGTGAGGCTGGCCACCCTTTCAAACTGGCGTCCCCAACCGGATTTGAACCGGTGTTGCCGGCGTGAAAGGCCGGTGTCCTGGACCTGACTAGACGATGGGGACTCGATACTTTTTTGGTGGGTCGTGTTGGGCTCGAACCAACGACTCTCTGCTTAAAAGGCAGATACTCTACCGACTGAGTTAACGACCCGTTGAAGGGAATTTTTATACAAAGTAGGAAGCTGGCTGTCAAGATAAATTTACTCTCGGTTGCCGATTGTTTATTGCGAGGGGTCTCCCGATAGGTATGATTGTTTCAGGGTAGCTGTTATGGCAGACGGCAGGTTTTCGCTTGTGGTGAGCTACAAGGGATGATATATCTTTTCCTGATTACCACTGAAGTTCAGCTTATGGGAGGAGTCGGCAAACAGCCGACTCCTCCCGGGCGTTTGCTGTGTTTCGATACTAATCAGGTATCTTTTTCTTTTTGGTTTTTAGCGGTGACGCGCTAACCATTCATTCTGGATTATAAAATCACGCCTCTGACATCTGTGCGATAGTATTCAATAGAAATATCTTTCAGCAGACCGATTACAGGTTAAAGAGGTGGTGAAGTTGAGCAAGAGGATTGATAAACTATGGGACTTGTCAGTGGTTCGGCCTCATTTGTGCGTTTTTCGGTAGAGGGCGATTTACCCGAAAACGGGTTGGATTTCATTACTGATCGCATAACAGCATTCTCGTTTGTCGACATCGACGATGGCTATGATGAGTATTCAATTGGCTGGGTTTCCGTGATGAATATGTTTGACTCATCTTTCCGGTACAGTTCTCATTTTGTTGGGGATTATGTGGTCGTCTCACTCAGGATAGATGAGAGGAAGGTTTCTCCTTCGATACTGAAAAAGTGCGTAGCCAAAGAGGAAGAACGGATCAAGCGTGAAAAGCAGATTCCAAAGATAAGCAGATCAATGAGGGTCGAGATTAAGGAGCGTATCAATAGTGAATTGGTGCGCAAGTCAATACCCGTACCGGCTGTGTATGATTTCTGCTGGAACTTAAGTGAATCTGCGATCCTGTTTTTCACAACCAATAAGAAGGCCCACGTGCTGCTGGAAGATTTTTTTAAAGAGTGCTTCGGTCTGTTGATCAAACAACAGATCCCTTATACAATCGCTGAACATGTGATGGATGAAGACGTTATTGACAGGTTGCCGCTTATTAAGCCGGAACCTTTCGCCTAGGAGAGCTGTAAAACATGGATTTAGTAGATCTCATCGTTGAAAAGCGGTTTTTGGGGCAGGAGTTCCTCACCTGGCTCTGGTGGAAGAGTGAAGAGCGGGGTGGATCGGTGCATGTTCCATCAAGGGGAGATGCACTGGTTGTTTTTGAAAAACACATGCTGCTTGAATTTGGTGAGGGTGACACGAGTGAAAAGTTGATTTGCCAGGGCTTGCAGAGTGAATTGAAAGAGGCTCGGACCGGACTGCGAATGGCCAAGAAGCTGGAGCAGGCGAGGATTCTGCTCACTTTGGGGGCACTTGAGTGGAATTTTACACTTGTTGGATCAATGATGGAGTTTCGGAATGTGAAGCTGCCTAAAATCGCTAGAGTTGACGGTATACAGGACAACGCCGAAGAGCTGGAAGGTATGATACTTGAGCGGATTTATCTTTTTGAGCAGCTTGTCGGAGTTATCAATGAGTTTTTCCGCGTATTTCTTGGTGTACGTGTGTCATCCGAGTGGAAAACGGAGCTCGTCAGAATTCACCAATGGATCCACAATGAATAGCAGCCGATTCTTAATGATTTGGAGCGGCAGGTTGAATTGAAAATTGTCGGTTACAGGAATTGTAAACAAATGGAATTTGAAACAGTCATAGGACTTGAGATTCATGCACAACTGAAAACGGATTCGAAGATCTTCTGTGGTTGTTCAACCACCTTTGGTCAGGCGCCCAACTCTCAGACCTGTCCGGTTTGCCTCGGAATGCCGGGCGTATTACCGGTTTTGAATAAACGGGTTGTGGAGTTTGCCATTAAAATGGGTCTGGCCACCAATTCGACAATCAACCGGAACAATCGTTTTGCCAGAAAGAACTATTTCTATCCGGATTTGCCGAAAGGATATCAAACGTCCCAGTTCGAACTGCCGATTGTTGAACATGGCGTGATCGAGATTGAAGTGGATGGTAATAAAAAACGTATCGGTATAACTAGGATGCACATGGAGGAAGATGCCGGCAAGCTGGTTCATGATGATGTGGACCCGGTCTCATATGTGGATCTAAATCGGACGGGCACCCCGCTGCTCGAAATTGTTTCAGAGCCGGACCTACGTTCTCCGGCTGAGGCCTATGCTTACCTGAGGAAAATTCATGCCATCCTGAGATATCTGGATATATGTGACGGCAATATGCAGGAAGGCAGTTTCCGCTGCGACGCCAATATCTCATTGCGTCCGGCAGGACAGCAGGAATTCGGAACCAGGACTGAACTCAAAAACATGAATTCCTTTAGAAATGTAGAAAAGGCGCTGGAGTACGAGGTTCGCCGTCAGCGGGATATCCTGCTGGATGGGGATGAGGTTGTCCAGGAAACGTTACTATGGGATCCTGATACCAACAGAACACAATCCATGCGCAGCAAAGAAGATGCCCATGACTATCGCTATTTTCCATGCCCTGATCTGGTCCCTATTGAAATCGAGAAGCAGTGGATTGAAGAACTGCGAAAAACCTTGCCGGAATTGCCGGACGAAAGAAGAATGAGATTTATTTCAGACTATAAGCTGCCGGCCGATGATGCGATCATCTTAACCTCGGCAAAGGAACTTGCCGATTATTTTGAGGCAGCGGCCCGGGAGGTGAAGCAGCCGAAAAAGGTGGCGAACTGGATCATGACCGAACTGTTGAGGGAGTTGAAGGCGGAGGATATCGGCGACTGTAACGTAAAGCCGAACCAACTTGGTGGTCTGATGAGGATGGTCGAAGATGGCAGGATATCAGGAAAGATAGCCAAAACGGTCTTTGGGGAGATGCTTGAAACCGGAAAAGATTCAGAGGTGATTGTTAGGGAGAAAAACCTGGCACAGGTGTCAGATGAGGGGGAACTGTTGGTTCTAGTGCAAAAGATTATCAAGGATAACCCAGCTCAAGCTGAACAGTTTCGAGCTGGGAAAACCAGATTAATGGGCTATTTTGTCGGCCAGCTTATGCAGCGGACAAAGGGGAAGGCCAATCCGCAACTTGCCAATAAGCTTTTTTTACAAGAGTTGACTGGATAAAGGGAAGGTCCTGATGGAAAAGGAGGCCTGGCAGAACAAGGGAAAAGGACATCGGCAGCGGCTTCGTGACCGATTCCTTGAACGGGGACTCGATGGGTTTTCAGACGCCGAGGTGCTTGAATTGCTGCTGACTTTCGGTACTCCCCGCAGTGACTGTAAAGAGCAGGCAAAGGAAGCGCTGGTAAGATTTGGGTCGTTCTCTGCTGTGCTTGAAGCGTCATATGATCAACTGACGGATATCAAGGGCATTGGACCGAAAAACGGGTTTGCCGTTCGGTTCATCCAGGCGGTAGCCGGTCGTTATCTCCGGGAAAGACTGCAGGGCAAAAGGTATCTTCACTCATCAGGCGAGGTGAGGGATTTTCTTCTTCACTCGATGCGCGGACTGAAGCGCGAGGCGTTCACCGTTATTTATCTGGATTCGTCACATGGGATTATCGATTCTGAAATCGTCTCCAGAGGAACGGTCAATATCAACACTATTTATCCCCGCGAAGTAGTAAAAAGAGCTCTTGATAAAAACGCAGCAGCCCTGGTCGTTGCGCACAATCATCCCTCCGGCGCCCTGTCGCCTTCCTCTCACGATATCAAGCTGACACGCAACATGCATATCCTGTGCCTTCTCATGCAGATAAGGCTGCTGGATCACCTGATTATTGGTGACGGCTTTTTCAGTTTTGCCGATAATGGTCTGATGGAGCAGATTGGTTCCCAATCTCAATCGATTTTGCAGCAGATCGACACGGATACCGTGTAATCGGTACTCGGGTCATGCATTGGTTGCCCAACTATAGAGAAGTGAGCGCACAAGGATGAGTTCACTCTATATCCATATTCCTTTCTGCAAATCAAAGTGTTTATACTGCTCGTTCAGTTCATTTTCAGGTAAGCAGCTCCTGCATGATCGATATACGGCTGCATTGGTTAAAGAGTTAGAAATAAAAGGGGAACAGGGTGCCAAAAGACCGGTTTTACGTTCAGTATTTATAGGCGGAGGAACGCCTTCTTGTTTATCGGCCAAACTGATGGACCGGATTACATCGGCTGTTGCCGGTTATTTTCAATTGGATAGCCGGGTGGAATTCTCGATTGAGGTTAACCCTGAGAGTGTAACCCAGGAAAAGTTACAGCGATTGCGGGAAACCGGTGTCAATCGGATTTCGTTTGGTATTCAAACATTTAACAATGAACATTTAAGAAGACTTGGTCGGGTCCATAACGCTCAAATGGCGGTTGAATCGGTCTTGTGGGCAGAAAGGGCGGGCTTTTCAAACATCAATATCGATCTGATGTATGGGCTTCCTGAACAGGGGCCATCCGATCATCTCTACAACCTTGAACAGTCGTTGAGTTTACCGATTCAACACCTGTCGATCTATCAATTGACGATTGAGGACGGAACGGCTTTCCATCGGTTCATGAACAGCGGCACAATCAGCCTTCCCGCTGATGATGTGATTGAAGAAATGGATAGTATTACGGCAGAAGTAACGGCCAATGCGGGTTTGCACCGCTATGAGATCTCAAATTATGCTTTACCGCACTGCCAGTGCCGTCATAATTTACGCTATTGGGAAAACCGTCAATATATGGGAGTCGGCTCATCAGCAGTTTCCTATCAGGATGGCAGAAGAGTAAACAATGAGCCGGATCCCGGGATGTATTGTGAGAGCATGGAGCAGGGGAGAGTGCCAATTCGGGAGAGTGAGACCCTGTCCAGGGAAAATTCCCTGAAAGAGACAGTGATAATGGGGCTTAGGTTGACCCGTGGAATTCATATGGCAACGGTAAACAATCGGTTTGGTATCGATATTCTGGAGTTTTACGGCGACAGTCTGCTAACATTACGGAAAAGAGCACTCATTGACTGGGACGACGAGTACCTCTATTTAACGGCTGACGGCCTGCGATTCGCCAATACGGTCATGTCGACACTGGTGTGATCCGGGGTTAGCTGTAGATTTATTGATAGAAAAGTAGAGGGTTGTGTGGACTGCCAACAGTGGGAAGAAAACAGGGAAAATAGGTTCTTAGGGGATTTGAGGTGAACAAGAAACAAAAAACACAGTTTGTCTGCAACATGTGTGGGTACCGAAGTGTTAAATGGCTGGGCAGGTGTCCGGAATGCGGAGAGTGGGAGAGCCTTGAAGAAGAGCTGATTCAACAGGCGACCACCCTGTCGGTTCCTCAAACCGCAAAGCCGGTTCCCTTGCATCTGGCCCCGGACACCAACACAGACAGGACATCAACGACACTCATCGAGTTGGACAGAGTCCTGGGGGGAGGAATCGTGCCTGGATCGGTAATTCTGGTGGGTGGTGACCCCGGTATCGGAAAATCGACATTGATTCTCCATATACTAGCCGGTATAGCAGGGCAGAATATGGAGGTTCTCTACGTTTCAGGGGAGGAGTCAGCCTCTCAGATTAAGATGAGGGCAGATAGGCTGGGGGCGTTATGTCAGGGAGAATTTTTAGCCACCTGCTCCGATGTTGACCAGATTATAGCCATGGCCGGGGAAATGAAACCCGCTTTTGTTGCGGTTGATTCCATTCAGACTTTAAGCTGCGCTGATCTGCCTTCCGCACAGGGATCCATTACCCAGGTACGGGAGTCGGCTTCACGTTTACTAGCCTTTGCCAAGGAATCCGCCATTCCCGTTTTACTTGTCGGTCATGTGACCAAAGAGGGTAATCTGGCTGGACCCAAAGTCCTTGAACATATGGTGGATACGGTTCTCAGCTTTGAAGGAGACAGAAGCCATGCCTTCAGGATCTTAAGAACAGTGAAAAATCGTTTTGGGTCAACCAATGAGATCGGAGTTTTTGAAATGAAGGCCAGGGGGTTGGTCCAGGTAGAGAATCCCTCGGAGATCTTTTTAGCAGAACGACCGCTTGACGTTCCAGGGTCGGTTGTTTTGCCGAGCCTGGAAGGAACCAGGCCGATTCTTGTCGAAGTACAGGCTTTGGTTAGTCCAACCAGCCTGGGTACTGCACGACGAACCGCCATTGGGGCTGATCAGCAGCGGCTGGCCCTGCTCTGCGCAGTTCTAGAGAAAAAGGCAGGGATGGATCTATATGGCCATGATATATTTTTAAATATTGCCGGTGGGATACGAATTGATGAGCCGGCTCTGGATTTGGGGATGATCTCCGCCTTGGCATCGAGCCTGATGGAGAGAGTAGTGAGTTCATCAACCGTTGTGTGCGGTGAAGTCGGTCTGGCTGGTGAGGTTCGAGCGGTAAGTCAGATTGAGACCCGGTTGGCCGAGTCATATCGTCTTGGTTTCACTCGTTTTTTTCTACCAAGGTCAAACATGGACAGGTTGACGCAGCAGATGGAAATGGAGCTGATTGGGGTTTCTTCGGTCCATGAATTATTGGAGCAGTTATTTGAACAGGAATAGGTGATGGAATCAGGGATGAAACGAATTCAATGTGAGTTAGTCGACATCACTACTCTGGATGTTGACGCCATCGTCAACGCGGCCAATTCATCACTGTTGGGTGGGGGAGGAGTGGATGGCGCAATCCATCGGGCGGCCGGCCGTGGTCTGGTCGACGAATGCAGAACTATTGGCGGCTGTCCAACGGGTGAGGCAAGGATAACATCAGGCCACAATCTGCTTGCCCGTTATGTAATCCATACAGTTGGACCGATCTGGTCGGGGGGCGATCGAAAAGAAGCTGAACTGCTGGCAGCCTGTTACGCAAGCTGTTTTCAACTGCTTCAGGACTGCCAGTTGCAAACCATTGCCTTCCCGGCAATCAGTACAGGAGTCTATGGATTTCCCAAAAAACAGGCGGCAAGTATAGCAGTAAGGGAAACGATAAAAGTCCTGTCAGCCAATGACTCAATCAGCTTGGTGCTGTTCGCTGCTTTTGAAGCCGAAACAACCCAAATATATCGAAGATTGATCGCTGACGAGGCAGGAGGATGAGGTTGGGGCATCTTTATTGTTTGTAACAGCTGCCACCAGATGTAAATAGTGGAAGGCCTTGTTTTAAGGGAATAAGGAGCGTTACCTCAATATCGGAGATGGAACGATATCAAAGCCGCACCGGAGAGTGCGGCTTTGACAAAAGCAGAAAAAAAAGATCATGACCGTAATGCTCTGAGTTGATCGAACTGCTAGTGATACGTGTTGCCTTCAGATCCATTGAAACCGTCATCGTAAAAGAGGAAACGGTTATGGAGTGAATATCCTTCCTTGACCATTTTTTTAAAAAGGGCTTTGGAAATGTCGATATCGGCTTTGGTATGGACATTATCCGGAATACACTTCTTCCTGCAGAAAAAACCGCAGTTGCCGAACATGTGGGTGTGTATTTTACCTGGAATAAAATTGAAAATATGGGAAGAACGGCTTTTCACATCGAGCAGTTCAATCCAGGTCGGTTCCGGGTAGTGTGACGAGACGTTACCGGCAGATGATCCATAGACGGTAAGTTTATACTGTTGATCCATAATAGGTCCCCCTTAAAGCCTGTTATGTAATTTAATCCAATTCTCGATAATAGCTATAGTACTCTCCACCACTGACATTTTTCTGACATTTCACGGAACAATCAGTTAGGAGTTGGGTTTATAGAAAAACTTACTGATTACCACCAAAACTCAGCATGATTATAGATGGTTTGCCAAATTCTCATCAGGATTCAGGGGCTCTCTATTAAACGTCCTTTGTTCGCTTGCCGATCGGAGTCTACGCTTACCTGTGTGTCAGCAATTTCCTGAATTTCAGGCAATAACTGGATAACTATTCAATAGTTCAACTTCTTTGAGGAGTTTCGAAGGGAAACAGGGAAACTTTTAAAGAGGTGAACCTGGAGAGATACATGGAAGTAATTCTCAAGAGCAACCGGATAATTTGTTGTTGAGTTAAGTAAGAGAGTGAGGTTTGCGGCCAGGGAAAAGGGTGCTGTCCGCGGCAAGGAGAGAGACAGAGACCGCGGACAGCGAGGGAGGACCTTACAGCATCATTTCAGCCAAGGGGAGGATCAGGCTGTCAATGGTGGTTTGGGGTCCCCCTTTTCTCCCAAATTAACAGGGAGAAAAGGGACCAGAGGTTAATTTTTATTGAGTTACTCGGCAACAACAACAACGTAGTGGCTGAAATTATCGCTTCGCACCCTGAGCAGCAAACGTTTTGGCTGCTTTGATTTTTTCAGGGCCTTCTGAAGCGAGCGGATCGAATCAACCGGCTGCTTGTTGACCTCTTCCACAAGCAGACCTGAACGTAATCCTGATTTGGCGGCAGGACTTCCTGGAGCTACATCTGCGATCAGAACCCCTTTGTTTCCGGAAAAGCCAAGCTGTTCTGCAAGTTCGGGTGTCAGTTCCTGAAAACGTAAACCGAATTTTTCAAGAGAACTTTTTCCATCGCCTCTTGTGCCGATCCGGGTCAGCTCTGAGGGCCGCTCACCAATGGCTACATCAATGGTCTTCTCGGAAGAATCACGAATAACGGTGATTCTGCTTGTGGTTCCCGGAGTGATCAGGGCAATCCGATTGCGAAGATCGTTGACGTCTTTTAATTCAACTTCTCCAAGACTGATAATGACATCACCGCGCTTCAGTCCACCTTTATCGGCAGGGCTTCCGGGCTGAACTTCACTCACCAGAATGCCCTTTGCCTCTTTTAGGCCAAAAGAATGAGCCAGTTCTTCATTCACATCTTGAATAGCAACACCAAGCCAGCCCCGAGTGACTTTGCCATGCTGCTGGAGCTGGTTTTCAATGGCTTTCACCATATTGATCGGAATTGCAAAGCCGATACCCATATAGCCGCCGGTTCTCGAAAACAGAGCCGAATTGATACCGATGACCTGGCCATGGATGTTCAACAAGGGACCACCGGAGTTGCCGGGATTAATGGCTGCGTCGGTCTGGATAAAGTTTTCGTATTCATTAATACCGACACGGCTTCTTCCCTTGGCGCTGACAACACCGACAGTAACGGTCTGATTGAGACCAAAGGGATTGCCAATGGCAATGACCCACTCGCCGACTTCGAGTTTATCTGAGTCGCCGAGCGGTAGAGAGGGAAGGTCGCTGCCGTTTTCGATTTTAATGAGCGCCACATCTGACATGGGATCGGTTCCGATTACCTTTGCCTTGAACTTCTTCTTATCAGCCAGAATCACGGTAATGGTATCGGCATCCTCGACAACATGGTTATTCGTGAGAATATGGCCTTCTTTGGAGATGATAAAGCCGGATCCTTGTCCCTGCTGTTTTCGTTTGAATTTATGGGGATTTCTTTGCGGATGCTGCCTGCGGAACTGGGGTCCGAAAAAACGTTCGAAGAATTCATCGTTGAAAAAATCTTCACGGTGGAAACGGTTTTTTGAAGAAACCGCTTTTTCAACGGTGATATGAACAACTGACGGTTTCGCCTTTTTAACTACTGAGGCAAAGGCCCTGCCTGATTTTGCCAGTAACGAGATATCGTTTTCAGCAAATGCTTTTCCCGGAACGGTGATAAACAAGAGCAGAGCGGGGAGGACGGAAAAAAGAGCGAACAGACGAAACTGCCGCCTGAGTGAAATGGTATCGGTCATTGGTAATCTCCTTGTTAGTAACATATAAAGGAAAACAGATAGTTAAGCCGAAAGCGGCTCGATAATCTGTTGCATACGGAAATACAATAGCACACCCACATTACCGAAATATTGCACAATGATTACAAAGATGTAACGTTTTGCCGGTTGAAAATATAAAAGGAAGTGTAGGTATCGAAACCTGATTACACGAAAGTTCAGCTTACTGGGAGGAGTTGGCTACTTGCCGGGCTAGCCTCCGGTCAAGAATCACTTAAAAAGATTGATGAGTGTTTAATCTGCCCGATAAATGACCTTTTGCTACAATAGCCATCAAGAAATACACGATTCTTGGAATACGCCGTCAAGCAGCCGACTTTTCGCTACCGTTTGTCGAGTTTTGATTGTAAGCAGATATCGAAAGATGCATTGAAGGTGACGAGAGCTGTATTTTGGTAATGGCAACAGTGAAATTAATAAGCCGCCGGCCTGCAAGACAGGCGGGCGGCTTTTGGGTTGAATCGTTTGGTGGGTGATCAACTTCTGATCATATCGGCGATCTGGAAGGCGACTTCCAGGGACTGTTCTGCATTTAACCGCGGGTCACAGGTGGTGAGATAGCGATTGTGCAGTTCGCCGTCAACGATATTGCGGGCGCCTCCGGTACACTCTGTGACATCTTCGCCGGTCATCTCAAAATGAACACCTCCCGGAATAGTTCCTTCAGCCCAGTTTGCCTCGAAGAAGCAGGTCAATTCAGATAGGATGTCATTGAAGTTACGGGTTTTATGTCCAGTGTCAGCCGTGTAGGTATTGGCGTGCATCGGATCACAGGTCCAGACGATATTGAACCCTTCCCGTTTCATTTCTTTTAAAAGCGGTGGCAGAAGCTTCTCGATTTTTTTCATGCCGAGCCTGGTGATCAGGGTCAGACGGCCGGGCTCATTGTCAGGATTGAGAATTTGAACCAGCTGCTTGACATTTTCAAGATCGTAGTCGGGTCCGACTTTAACACCGATCGGATTGAGGACACCCCGAAGGAACTCAACATGGGCGCCGTCGACCTGGCGGGTTCGTTCGCCGATCCATAACATATGGGCTGAACAGTCATACCAGCCACCTCTGGTGGAATCTTCGCGGGTCATGGCTTCTTCATACCCAAGCAACAATGCTTCATGTGAGGTAAAGAACTGTGCCTGGTTGATTTGCGGGGTATCTGTCGGAATACCGATGGTATCCATAAAACGCATGGCCTGGTCGATCTGCTTGGCAAGCCGTTCATAGGAGCGGCCCATGGGGGACTGAACAACAAACTCCTGGTTCCAGGTTTGAACTCGGTGCAGCGCAGCAAAACCGCCACGGGTAAAGGCGCGCAGCAGGTTTAAGGTGGAAGCGGCCATGTTGTAGCCTTTGAGCATATTCGAAGGATTGGGAATTCTAGCTGCCTGTTCGGGGTCGATACGGTTAACCATATCGCCACGATAGGACGGAATTTCCAGATCACCGACCTTTTCCATATCTGCTGAACGCGGTTTGGCAAACTGACCGGCAATCCGTCCAACCTTGATGACTGGTTTACCACCGGCATAGGTCAAAACAACGGCCATCTGCAGCAGGACCCTAAGGCTTTCCCTGATCTTTGGAGCAGTCACATCGCTAAAGCTCTCTGAGCAGTCACCACCCTGAAGCAGAAAGGCTTCACCGGTGACCGCTTTTGCCAGGAGTTTTTTTAGTGATCTGATTTCTCCGGCAAATACCAGAGGTGGAAGAGTAGACAGATTTTCAAGAACCCGGTCCACCTCGGCCTGGTCGGGCCAGTTGGGCTGCTGGAGGGCTGTATGTTTCTTCCAGGTTGATTTTGTCCAGTTCGTTTGGGATGTCATAATGAAAGCCTCATGTTCATACTAAATTATCTGGGCGCGAGGTTTTTCGCGCCGGGTCAAGCGTTGTTTAATTGTTTATAAGAAAGATGCAGTGCTAGCGGATGCTCACATAGGTTACAGACAACAGCGTTCGAGATCAAAGGCGTTTAATATGCGCTTCTCCCGCTGTATTTTATCATTGCCAGGCGGCTCCAGAAACCGAAGGTTATCGATAAGTTTTTTTGCCCTTTTTCTGTCCGGTATCGCACCCATGGAAGTATCCAGGAGTTTTCCGGTAATGGTGTCCAGTAGCTCGGCATCACGACCGTTGGTAACAATTGCCAGCGGGATACGGTATCGTGGATCAAGCACCCTGGCTGCGGCAATGGCAGATCGTTCCCGGCTCACCAGTGAACCAGGCCCATAACGAAGAATCAAAAAACGCTTTGATTCAAGGGTGACGGTCAGATCAATGGTGGAGACCACAAAGTGACGATTGAACAGGGTTTCGATGGTCAGTCGCGGTTCTAGTTCCTCCCTGCGGAATCCCTTTTCTTCAATCATCATCCTGGATAACTTCTGTCTGATCCGTTCATCGTCGGTGTCCAGCAGTTGTTCCCCAGTCAGGTAATCATTGAGGTGTCCGTAAATAAGATGATGTGATCTAGGTTCGGACATGCTCTTTACGCCATGAAAAGCTATGCCCTACCGATCATCGGTAGGGCATAGTGTCAATCCACTAAACAAAGTGGTATAAAAGCTCGTCAACTCAGCTTGTAAGCGATCTTACAGGTCGAGCCAGGACTCGGAGAAGACGGTCTGGCCGGACAGAGCTTTATAGCTTTTATAATGTTGGATCGCGGTGCCTTCCAGGGTGGAAGGATCCGGATCGTTACCATCCATCATACCATGAACCATATCAACATGATCCTGGCGTTCACCTTTGCAGATCGCCATTATTTCATCATCATAGGAGTTGACAATGGCTGTTGAAATACCGTACTTCATCAGCATGATCAGATAGGTTCGGTCAAGATATTTCCTTAAATCCTCGGCAACGCCGTTGGAAACGTTGGACAGCCCGATCGTGGTACCTGAGCCGGGAGCGATATCCGGCAGCATCATCATAAATTCCAGACCGGCAAGGATCTGATCGGCTCCAAGGGTAATCGGGGTTGCGATGGGATCAAAAAGTAATTTGTCATTTTCAATTCCCGCTTCGTTCATGGCCATCATCAGGTCAACAGACATGGCGGCACGTTCTGCGGAATCACGAGGCATTCCGTCGGGTCCCCAGAGAAGACAAATCACATTGCATCCGGATTCAGCAGCTACCGGGATCAGTGCCTCCATCCGTTCCGGCTGGGCTGAGATGGAGTTCATGAGCGCTTCTTCCTTGTTGGTCACAACCTTGAAGCCGGCAGCCATGGCGTCGGTGTTGGTGGTGTCCAGACAGAGAGGCGTGTCAACAACTGCCTGGCAGGTCTCGACAGCCCATGGCAGCAGTTCGGTGCCGTCTTTTCGGGCGGGACCGATGTTCAGATCAAGGTAAGCGGCGCCGGCTGCGGTTTCCTCTTTAGCCATTTCCTGAACTGGACCGGGCTCTCTTTGTTTCATTGCGCCACCGCTGCGGTTTCCCATGATATTGATTGATTCGGCGATTGCCAGTACCTTCTGTGACATGTTCTTCTCCTTGGTGGTTTTTGGTTTCTTGAATTTCTGTCTCTGTAACGGAAGCAAACAAATTTACCTTGTTTTTTTGCTCCTGTCAATCACCCACTGTTTAAGATGACGGAGGGATTTCCACCGACGGGAACATGCTCAGGTCGGTGTGGGGCAGGAACAGGGCAGCCATATAGTGATTCATAAAGTCCGGGTTTTCCGATAGTTCCATATTAGTCATCAACTGGTGAACCGTAGTACGTTCCATAAAGCGGCCGTGATCTGTCAAGCTGATCTGACAGCCGAGCATGGAAGCGTTGCCAAGATAGAAAAACCTGCCCCGCTCAATGTCGGGCAATAGACCGATGGAAATGGCCCTTTCAAGATCGATATAAGCACCGAAATTACCGGCAAGTATGATTCTGTCAAGATCAGAAAAAGTCATGCCGACCGACTCAAGAAGTGTCTGATAGCCGGCGTACATAGCCCCTTTGGCCCGAATCATATTGTCGAGATCAACCTCAGTGATCACAATATCTTCAGCGAGCAGTGAGTCACGGTCCCAGGCAAGGACATATTCCCAACCGTCTAGGCCTTCACGTATTCGTGCATGGTTCAAGTTTCGCTTAAATTTACCCTGCTGGTCGACCACTCCGGCTTCCATCAACTCTGAGACAATGGAAATCAGGCCGGAACCACAGATCCCTCTTGGCTTCGTATGGCCGATGGTGACAATCATCGGATCAAATGTTTCCGGGTGGATATGGAAATTCTCGATTGCTCCCTGACTGGCACGCATACCATATTTGATACCACCACCTTCAAATGCCGGCCCGGCCGAACAGGCGGCACACATCATCCAGTCCTGGTTGCCGACCACGATCTCTCCGTTGGTGCCGATATCGATAAACAGGGTTACCTTCTCACTTTTATGCATTTGACAGGCATGCACCCCGGAAACGATATCACCGCCTACATAAGAAGCTATACAGGGATAGAGAAACAGTCGGACGCAGGGATGGGCCATAATGCCGAGCCCGGCAGCCTTTGTCAACGGGAACTGGCTGACGGTCGGTACGTATGGAGCTTCCCGGACGTATTTAGGGTTAAAGGCGAGCAGCAGGTGGGCCATGACACTATTGCCGGCGGCCATGATATAGCTGATGTCGCTGGGGCTGATAATCACCTTTTTACATACATCCTGAATAATGTTGTTGATTGTGTAGACAACCTTTTCCTGAAGGGTTTTCAAGCCTCCGGGACGTCCGGCATAGATCATTCTGGAGATCACATCTTCACCGTAGCCGATCTGGGCGTTATAGCCTGAAGCATCGGCAATGATCTTTCCTGTGTTCAGATCGACAAGAACACCGGACAGGGTAGTGGTTCCGATATCGACGGCTAGACCATAGAGCCTGTCGGTGGTGTCGCCAGGTTCTACGGCGATGATTCGATCCAGTTCGTTATCCTGCTTGCCATGCAGCAGGATAATGGTAACTTCCCAGTTGGCTTCCCGAAGGTCCTGGGCCAGAAATTGAATCAGTTCCGGATGATCGTAGTCGGGTTCGGGGCTGTCAGGTTTGGCAAGGGCTATGGCTCGCATAATCCGCTGCATATCCGATAGATTATCCTCCAGGGTAGGAGGAGTCAGTTTCAGAAAGAGTTTTTCAACCGGCGGCTCGACCTGCCAATCGCCAACCAGATCGTCAAGGGCGCGTGCTGAAATGGAGTGAGTGGTTTTCGGCTTTCGTTTCAAGGCCTTGCCATCGGATTTGACCATTTCCGGTATGCGGATGGTGATGTCTGAATTGACATTAGCTTTACAGGCCAGACGGATTCCATTTTCGTATTCATCAGCTTTGAGGCTTGCTGCTGAGTCCGATTGGACGTTGCCCTTTTCCACCTGAACCTTGCACTTGCCGCAGACTCCGTCACCGCCGCAAAATGCATGAATATATACGCCGGCAGTAGCTGCAGCGGTCAACAGGTTTTCGCCTGATTCAACTTGAATTGCAATATCATCCGGTAAAAAATGTATTGTATGCTTTTCCATAAATTGCTCTTATCAGTTGGTTAATGAAAATTGATAACCGCAAAAAAATAACAGGATAAAAATCCTTGTCAAGAATTATTATCAGGTGGTAGTTGGTGTTGAGATATGGATGGGACTCTGTTTGAGGGTATAGCCGGGTATCAGTATGACCCATGCAGAAGGTTCAGCTCTCATATTCTTTTGACTTCTGCCCCATGCAACCGCAATTTTTTCAACCAGAGGAAGGTCCCAAGATGAATGGACATTTGCTGCTGTTCAGGTTGAATGGTGTTGTGAATCCAGATCGTCAGCCGGTCTTTTTGAATCCTGGCATAATCGGCTTTCTCATCTGTTTGAGGCTGTCCCAGGCCAACTGCCGGGAGGTCAGTATCGCTGCATCAGCCTGAAACAGACGTCGGATAAATGAGCACATGGCCACCTTTGTTAGAAATGTAGGCGGCGGCTTCAGATGTTAGAGAAAGATTGTTCATTGGGGTTTTATTTGCTATGGGCTTACAGTACCATAGATAACTCTCCAGCAACAGAGAAAGAAGGTTGGACTGTCGGGCATGTGGTATCACGGTCTTGAAACCCTGACCAAGATTGTCATTAAACATGATAATGCTTTGATATAATGAAGAATTAATTGGTTCTACTGTTTCAACTTTAATGAGTAAATTACCCTTTCGGGCATCCCAGGAGTAACTCCTACGGGCGCTCATGGATTATGGATGGTGAAAAAAAAGAAGAGATGGCTGAAAATATCAGTTGAATGCGACCCGGTTCTGGTAGCAGCCGTAACAGACTTTATGGTTGGCATTCTTGAGGCGGGGATCGAAGTGAGTGTGGAAGATACCGTTGACAGTCGTATAGTCAACGGGTACTTCGACTGCACCGATTCAGGTGGTGACTCACCCCATCAGCTTGACCAACTCAAAGTCCATTTAGAACTGCTTACAGAGGTATTTGGAGTGGCTGAGCCTGTCATATCAACAGAATTGATTGGTGAACGTCACTGGGCAGAAAATTGGAAACAACATTTTCACCCGTTTGCTATCATTCCTGGTTTAATCATAGCACCGAGTTGGGAACCGTATACTATCAATCACGACGAGCAACTCATTGTCATGGATCCCGGCATGGCGTTCGGTACGGGTCACCACCCGACGACAGTGATGGCAGCGAGGCTGATACGTCGAGTTCTTGAAGAAAACAATGGGATGTCCGCGTGTGATGTGGGGACCGGAACCGGTGTCCTGGCTATGGCCGCCGCGCTATTTGGGGCAAATGAAGTTGTTGGAATCGATAATGATCCTGAAGCGGTTCAGGCGGCAACAAATAATGTTAAAATTAACAATCTTACAGAACGGATAAGCATAAGCGGCCAACAATTATCGGATATAAAGAGCCCATTTTCCCTGGTTGTGGCCAATATTATCCATGATGTTCTGCAGGAACTGGCAGATGATCTTACCAGACTGACCAGGGATTCCGGCTACCTCATTGTATCCGGAATTCTCTGTGGGGAGCAGACAACCAGCATGATCGATTGTTTTGGAATGAGGGGATTTGCCTGTATCGCCAGGGAGCAGGAAAAGGAGTGGTCGACGCTGCTCTTTGGCCGCAGAAGCGGGCTAAAGTTCTGACAACAATGGTTGCACAATAACGATTTGATATGCGACGATTTTTCTTTTCAGGTTCGCTGAATACCATTGATACGGTTTTTCTGCCGGAACAGGAATCACATCATATTAAGACGGTTCTGCGTCTTAAACGGGGGGAGCAGATCATTCTTTTTGACGGTAAAGGAAAAGCGGCACGGGCACACATTGTTTCCACGGGGCACCGGGTAGGTGTAACAATAACTGAATTGTACCAAGAAGAATACAAAGACACCAGGTTCCAACAGCTTCAGGTTTTTCAAGGAATGCTGCAATCCAAAAAAATGGACCTGGTTATCCAGAAATGTACCGAACTGGGTGTCAGTGGTGTTTTTCCGGTTGTGACCGAGAGAAGCCAGAGAAGCGGTTCTACTGAACATTGGCAGAAAAAACAAAAACGGTGGGAGCGGATTGTCAAGAGCAGTTGTAAACAGTGCGGCCGTAATCGGCTGATGGGTGTCAACCCGGTTACTGATCTGAACAGCGTACTCGCAGAGCCAAGTGATGACACCATTGAAGAGCTTAAGTTGGTTTTCTGGGAAGAGGAACAGAGCAGCTTTCTTGGCGATCTTTCACCATTGGCAGAAGTAGACAGGGTGTCGATTCTTCTGGGACCGGAAGGTGGATTCAGTCGCCCGGAGATTGAAGCGGCCGAGTTAAACGGATTCCAGGTTCTCAGTCTTGGCAGACGTATCTTACGAGCTGAAACGGCAACGATTGCAACCGTTGCTGTTGTTCAGTATCTATTGGGAAATTTCGGTTGATCGGTTAACGGTGACTGCTGGTTTCCAACCCATCTTTTCCGACCGATTACAGTTCAGCCGGAAATGGGTTCCGGCCCAAATCGCTCAATTAATTTGCTGTAATGAGCAGGTTTGACTAGGTGTTTCGATATTTTCTGGTTTTCATTAAAACATCGTGGTAGTGTGGGCAACCGCCGGATAAAGCCGGTTACCTGAATACTCATGGGTTCAGTAGCTAGTTAAATTAAAAAAACAGATCATATATCCCTGATTTATTTATGAATGGTGTTTCAATAATAATTCCAACGCTTAACGAGTCTGAAAATATCGCCAGACTCATTCCCCGTATTTTCACGGTGATGGCAGAGGCGTCGCTTAATACGGAAGTTGTGGTTGTCGATGACGGCTCCATAGACGGTACCCGGGAAAAGGTTCGTGAGCTCGCTGTGGACCGTCCGGTGACTCTGATCTGCCGAGACCGTAAAAGCGGTCTTGCCAGCGCAGTCATCGACGGGGCGCAGGCCGTTTCAAATGATGTGGTTATCGTGATGGATGGAGATCTAAGCCATCCGGCAGAAGCCCTTCCCCGGCTGGCCGAACCGTTGCTCGATAATCAGTTCGATGTGGCCATCGGCAGCAGGTATACGCCGGGAGGTGAGACTCCAGGGTGGCCATTGATTCGTAGACTGGGTTCCAGGATTGCCTCTTTCCCAGCCCAGTTGTTAACCGGTGTCGATGATCCCCTTGCCGGTTATTTTGCCATTAAAAAAGAGAGGCTGCTGGCAGTCAAGCACGACATACCCGGTTATAAGATCTGTCTGGAGATGCTGATCAGGCAGTTTCATCACCCCAAAGTGATTGAGGTTCCCATCTCTTTCCATGACAGGCAGTCGGGTGTTTCCAAGATGACCGGTTCAATACTGAAAGCTTATCTGCTGCAGTTGCTGAGCCTGATCGGACTGAGTGTGTCTGAGCGGTTTGGACCACGATTTGTTTCCCTGGTAACGGCGGGACTCCTTGTTGATATCGCTGTTTTCACCATAGCAATCTGGTCGGGTTCCACCCTGTTATTTTCACAGGTCGCTGGTCTTGTTGTTTCTTCTGCGATCATGTTCTACAAGCAGCGGCTGACAAAGGTGAATAAAGACGGTCAAAGGGTATCATCGTCGGTTCATTTTTTCATCTGGTTGCTTGTTCTGCTTGTTTTCAGAGCAGGTTTTCTGGTTCTTTTCGAAAGTCATCACTGGTTCCAATCCGCGCTGTTCTTTATCCCTATCGCGCTGCTGTCGTCGTGCACCATGGCTTGTTATTTCCTGGCCATTGGGCCTTCCCTGGAGCGCGGGCAACCAAACAGTCTGGCGAGCTATCGTCTGATACTGTTTATCGGGATTATTTTTTCATTTGTGCTCAGGCTCCTGTTTGGAGGGTCTTTCGAACTTCTCCAGGAAGAAGCCTATTACTGGAATTACGCCCAGCACCTTGATATCGGTTATCTCGACCATCCTCCCATGGTTGCTGTTCTCATCAAGATCGGGACGCTTTTTTTCGGCAATAGTGAGTTCGGCATACGGATCGGCGCCATTCTCTGCTGGCTGCTGGCAATATTTTTTGTGGTACGGTATACCCGGGAGATCAGCAACCGGGATACAGCTCTGGCAGCGGCGGTCATTATGGCGGTAGTGCCTGCCTTTGTCGCCTTCGGTCTTCTCATGACCCCCGACGCGCCGCTTATTTGCTGTTGGGCCGGCACCATCTATTTCGGACGGCGGGCTCTGGTCGACATGGACAGTAAAAGCTGGCTGGGAGTGGGAATTTTTCTTGGCCTCGGCCTCTGCTCAAAATATACTATAGCCCTGGTTGGACCGGCCTTTCTTGGGTATATGCTGATCGATTCCCGGGCCAGAAGCTGGTTTTTTCGGCCACAGCCGTATGGCGCCGCCCTGCTCGCCCTGCTCGTCTTCTCTCCGGTCATCTGGTGGAATTATCAGAATGAATGGGCCTCCTTTCTGTTCCAAACTCAAGGACGGCTGGTGTCGTCATCTGAGTTTTCCACCCACGAACTGCTCGGGTCAATTCTCATCCTGCTTGGTCCTCTTGGCTTTGCCGCTGCCATCTTTGTGCTCCTCTTTCCAGGAAAATTTATCAAATCAGGCGAGGAGTTTCAGATAAGGAGCTATCGATATGGTTTTACAATGGCGATTGTTCCTCTGGCGGTCTTTTTCTTTTTCAGTCTGACCAAAGAGGTCAAATTCAATTGGACAAGCCCCCTGTGGCTGGCGATTACTCCCTATATGGCGGCAACGCTGTATGAACATACAACCTCTTTGAACAACAGAGTAAAAAAATGGTTAACTTCCGGCTGGAAGATAACCATAGTTGTTTTTTTACTCGGTTACTCCGGTGCTCTTCATTATTTTGCCGTCGGCGTTCCGGGCATTCAGTATCCTGCGGAAGGCCCGATGTTCGGCTGGAAGGCTTTTGCCGCTCAGGTTGATGAGTTGGTCGACCAGGCGGCGGAAAAGTACCATGAGAGGCCGATGGTCGTCGGTATGGACCTGTATAAGACAGCCAGCGGTCTGGCGTTTTATCGAACGGTTCTTTATGAAGAGCAGGGAAAGCCGGCAAATCGGCCGCACCCGGTTGTTGAAACCATGGGAAGGACCATGAGCGGCATGGGGGCTGTGATGTATGAGTACTGGTTTCAGCCTAAACAGTACGAGGGGAAGCAGCTGCTGCTGGTAGCGCAGGAACGCTCATACATTGAACGCTTTCCAATACGAGCCGGCAGACGGGAGCCCATCGGCTATATGATGACCACAAAAAACGATCAGCCGGTCGGGCCGCTCTACTATCGTCTCATTTACTAACCTGGAGTATTCTACCGCCAGCACCACAAGCAACGATATGTACTCGATGCTTTTCTATTTGTTATCGATTGTGGCGGGTTATGATGTAAAGCGGTGAATATACCATTGGGCCGCTTCCTGTATGCCATCCCGGATCGAAAACTCAGGCTCATAACCGATCAGTTTTTTGGCCTTGGAGATATCTGCCAGGGAATGCATGACATCGCCGACCCGGAAATCCCGATGGATGGCCTTTCGACCGGTAGCCTCCGGTTTAACACGGGCCACCTGCTCCCTGATCAGCTCAAAGAGTTGTAGAAGGTTGGTCTGCTCCCCGCAGGCTACGTTGTAGACCTGATTGACGGCAACCGGATTAGAGCTGCAGGCGGCCAGCAGGTTGGCCTGGATACAGTTGTCGATATAACAGAAATCACGGCTGGTTTCACCGGTGCCGTTGATGAAGATATCAGACTCTTCGAGTAATCCGGCAAACCATTTGGGCATAACGGCAGCGTAGGCGCCTTCGGGGTCCTGGCGTCTGCCGAAAATGTTGAAATAGCGCAGTCCGATGATCTCCATATCGTATGTTCCCGCAAACACCTCACCGTAGAGTTCGTTGACATATTTGGTCACCGCATAGGGTGACAGCGGTTTACCGATCCGGTCCTCGACTTTAGGAAGGCCCGGATGATCGCCATAGGTGGAACTGGAGGCGGCGTAGACAAATCGTTTAACCTTGTTGTTCCTGGTGGCGACCAGCATATTGAGAAAACCGGTGATATTATTCTCGTTTGTCAGTTGCGGGTCATCAATGGAGCGCGGCACCGAACCGAGAGCAGCCTGATGGAGAACAAAATCACATCCCCGGCACCCGGTTTCGCAATCCTTGGGATTTCTGATGTCCCCTTCAATTAACTCGAATCGTTGCCATTGTTCATCGGTTACAAGCGTCCTGACTTCCTGCAGATTATATTGGTGACCGGTGGAGAAATTATCCAGTCCGACTACTTTCTGGTCCAGTTTAAGCAGGGTCTCAAGCAGGTTGGAGCCGATAAAACCGGCAACTCCGGTGATCAGCCATTGATACCGGTTTTCGGTCAACCAATTTTTCAAGATTGTGTATGTACTCATTAGATTGTCATCTGACTGTTTGGTGAAATGCGATTATCATTAGAAGCGGATAATAAAACATGATCAGGTGTCAATTGCCATGCTTTGTTGCATTAGTAACAGGGTTAGAGAATAAGAAATTACCTGATTGCCATCGAAACTCAGCAAACGGTCGGCAGGAGTCGGAGGTTAGCCCGGCAAGTAGCCGACTCCTTCCTATAGACCTAACTTTAGATGTAATCAGGAAAAATTATGAACAACAGGGTAATAAAGTACTGGACATCCAAATAGGCTGTCAATAACATACAGGAGGAATGGGGGTACAGATTTATACGAGCAAAGCAGATAAAATGGTATCGGATGGAAACAATATTGAAAGGAGCTGAACCGATGAAATCCGTAATTGTAATTTGTGTGGCTGTTCTTCTAGCACCGCTTAGCATGGCAAATGGTACGGACCTGGCCGGTCTGCAAAGTACGGCCGTCAAGAACAGGCAACTGATCCAGAAGTACGCAAACAACCTCGAGAAGTCCAAAAGAGACGAGATCATCGCCAGAAGTGGCTACTATCCTTCGGTAAATCTGTCCTACGTTATCAATTCGCTGGATGAGGCGACCAACCTTGAGGCTGAAGAAAATTCGGTCTTTTCAGGGAGTATCTCGTACAATCTGTTTAGTGGCTTTAAAGATAAATACGGTGTTAAATCGGCGTCGCTTGTAAGGCTGGTGGAAGAGTACAGACTTCAAGGAATAAAGCAGGACATACTGGGTAAAATAGCGCTCTATTATCTCAGTGTATATGGTCACAAGGCCAATCTGAAGGCAACAAAAGATACCTACTCCACCCTGGAGCGTGTCTATGAGGACGGTAAGAAACGTAACGAGGTAGGGCTGATTGACAATAATTCACTGCTGAAATTTAAAGTCGATCTCGATTATGCCGCCATCCAAGTGAAAACGGCCCAGGCTGAGTTGAAAAAAAGTCTGTTGATGCTTCAGCGGGAGTCGGGAACACAGCTCACTCTCCAAGAGCTGTCCTTCCCCGAATTTCAACAGACACCTTCCATCGACTCACTGGAGAGTTATGAAAAGCGGATGCTTGAAAACAGAAGTGAGATCAAGATTTTACGGGAGATGATCACCATGTATGAGGCTCAGGCAAAGGCGGCTCAAGCAGCCTATTACCCTCAGCTTAACCTTACAGCCAGTTATCAGAATTATAACGATGATTATATCAACGGGGCCGGTGATGTGTCGGTGGATGAAACCCGGCTGCAACTGGTGTTGTCCATGAACCTTTTCAGCGGTTTTACAACCCGGGAAACGATTGCCAAGCTAGAGATTGATCGTCGTTCGGCTCTGCTTGATCTTGAAGAGCTGAAAAGCAATCTGGAAACAACGTTGGCCAGCCTGTATCTTGATTATGAGGTGAGCCGGGAAAACGTAACGGCAGCCCTGTCAAATATTGAACAGGCCAAGGAGAATTTACGGATTACCCGGCTGAAATACAGTGAGGGGCTACAGACCGAATCGGAACTGTTGGATGCTGTATCGACCCTTTCCCGGGCAGAGTACAACCATGTTGCCGTAATCACAGCGCTTTATTCGAATTATTACCAAATCATACGGATGATGGAGCAGTTCCAGGTTGCCAAGATGTAATACTATTACAGGTCGATAGCCAAACGGATAAACGAAAATTTCCCGGATCTGTCTTATCCGTTGGGAAGAAGCAGGACTTTTCCCACCGCCCGACGTTCTTCAACGCATCGATGGGCTTCTGAAGCTTTGTGCAATGTAAAGACGCTGTCGATAACATTTTCAATTCTTTTGTTATTGAGCAGATAAACAATGGTGTCCATGGTTGCCTGAATGGCCTCAGGTCGAAAACGCATCATATGACAACCTGACCGGCTTCTCCCGGACTGGCCTCTATCACCTGCCAGAAACCGGGAATCAGTTCCTGTTTTATGGTCAGAGCTACCTTTTTCACTGTTGCACTCCAGGCCAGATCCGACACCGTGCACTCGCTGTATTTTGATTTGGCGCTAATGGTTGTTACCAGGATATCAGCGGCATCTTCCGGTGAGAGTTCGGCAGTGTTGAGCTGCAGATCGTACAGCTCAGGGTCGGAAATCTTCACTTTAAAAATAGATTCAATGAGCTTGAGGCGAAGCCGGCCATAGGAGCTGATAAAGTGTTCAGCCTCTTTTGCCGATATGCCCTGTTCCTTCTGGATACAGTTGCAACGGATATCAAATGGCGCCACGATACGCACCCTGAAGACGGAGGGCAGTACCGTAAAACAACCGGTGTGTCTCTTCCCAGCAGGATAGTGTTACCCTTGCTCGCCAATTTGAATGTAAGCCATTCGAATAGGGCGACATGCTCGGTGCTGTTAAAAAATGACGTGCCCAGAACGACTTGGGAACTTCGTTCTCATAGATAGTGCAGCTCTTGGCAAATTCGGGATCTCATTGGGCGGTGAGTTCATGAATACGATCCCGAGTAAGAAGATCCAGCCCCATTTTTTTCGCTACAAGTTCTGCAATTCTCTCGCCCTGGCTGCCAACTTGCCGGGAAATCGCAACAACACGCATCTCAGCTCCTTTTTGTTTGTGCTTTGGGTAGTGCCAGTGTGGAAAATATCTCCTGGCTTCCTTCACTTATCGCAAAAATCATGCCTGGATAAGATTGAGATAGGTTTGATAATGATATCTTTAAGGGGGTATATACTGTTTCGGTGGTGTCCGTTGTCTTTCGCACCTGTTGAAGAGAATCATGAGACAACGGATAGAGGTGAGAGCAGGCTTGTTGGTAGTGTCAAATATCTTTCGCACTTTTGATTTTTCGGTGGCCTAGTTTCTTCCT
>CAZUUJ010000049.1:19529-29758 GCA_964623625.1 uncultured Desulfocapsaceae bacterium | reverse complement strand
TAATCATCCCCTCCTCTATAGACAAATCCAACAAATTAGCAAATAATATTTATTAAACGGAGAGGTGTATCATAAAAAAGCATGTATCTGACTTCCAACGAAAGGGGGTTCATAATGGAAAACATCAGACTGGAATTAATCGACGATGATCAGCGTATCAGGGCAGAAGCAAGCCTTTCTGAAAACGGGAATGTTTTTAGAGAGTTTTTGCAAAAATTAAGTGAAGAAATTGTACCTGGAGAAAATGCTCGTGTTGAAATTCAGGGTTTCCAAAAGGATCCTCTCATTTTTGAAGTATCCCATTCGGATTGAAAAACCGAATCTCTTCCGGGAAGTTTCAGAAATATGCTTCATACGAGTTTTGAAAGGTGTGTGAAAGCAAATGATTAAAAACGGGGGCGCTAATGGGTGATGGTGATAAGTAATTGCTTTTCATTCCCTCCCCCGCGCGGCCAGATGCGATCTAACAAAATATTGACCTAGTGAACAGCTTTGGTTATGTGAACTTCCCAGGCCTTAGCGGAGAAAATCTGGATACCAAGTTGAAAGTAATCGCTCAACTTGCTGATATCCTAAAAGTACCATTTTGTTTGGCTGATACCAATCTATATAAAAAAGGAAACTCTATTACAGGAACAGCATCAGAGCAGCAATTAGTAAAATTCATAGAATCTATGGCTGCACACGCTGATCGTTTCTTTATCACTTTGAATAATTCAGGAACAAATCCGACATATCTTCCTAGAGAACAAGCTGAAAATCTTGAAAAAAAATACAAGGAGACAAAAAGAGGTGGAGAGTATGGAAATTTCTTCAGGAGAGACTATTGATGATACAGTTGAACGATCACTGCCGCAAAAGAAGATAAGGCACATTAAGGAAAAACAGGCTCATACTTATGGAACACGGCACCAAAATTCAGCTTTTGATTACAATAGTGATCCCAAGGGTGCAATGATAGAATATATGGCCCAGATAAAGAAGTTAGACAAGCTAGAAGATGTATTCAAGAATGCTAGGGTACTGTTAGTTCAGATAAATAGAGCTCCTGCAACACAGGCTGTTGGTGAATATCTGTATGAGTGCGTAGATACGCTTGCAGCGCGGGCCAAGAGCAGCACTGTTAAGGTGGGCAGGCCAAGTCCGGGATACACAAGACAGGTTGTAATAGACTATATCAGCACCCTAAGAGAAGTTATAGATAAGAAATTAAAACCTGAAGTCGATGAGACTTTGCCAGAAGCTGTGGAAGCTATTGAAGAAATACCAGTGCGCGAAGAATATCAACAAGTCCTTTCAGCCTATGAAGCTCTAGTTCCTACTATAAACACAAGAATAAATAGTACTCAGCCAGGACATCCAAAGCGTGGCATTATTGATTATACTCTTGAGCAGCTTGAAAATCTGGAAACACAATTAGAAACAGATGAAATGACAGCTGATGAAGCACATCTTATGGCCCGTATCTTGACTGCCAAGGCTCTGACGTACAAGAGAGGCGGTATCAGGGATTTGGCCATACTGTCTTATGAAGATGCTTTAGAAGTATTGCCTGACTATGATCCCGCCGAAAAAGGTCTGAAATTTATAGACTTGTCAACTTACTAGGTTGCAGCGGGTGATAAGTAATTGCTTTTCATTCCCTCCCCCGCGCGGCCAGAATTGAGGTTTTGAGACCGGAAATTGCCACCCAAAGAGTTAAGAACAGGGGCAATAATCCTTGTTTAGACTGACTCATCCGAGCATGAGAACTCCCTCTTCCATCATCGAACGAGAAATGTCTCTTTAAATGTCGGGAAAAAATATAATCCTGACAATTTGCTGTCAATATCATTCTATGGGATGACGCGAAAAACCTTATACATTAAGAAGTTAAGGATTTCGGCAATACTGGTGAGCGGTGGCTAAACGACTCCATTACAGCTATGAATGGTTAATCAGACTTGACATTTCACCCTTCATAACCAGGCCAGCCGTCATCAAATGGCTCATGGAACAGATCCTTCGGATCCAGTGAATAATCTTTACTTTCGGTTTTACCGGGACGAGGCCGTTGCCTAGCGGAGTCATCCCAGAGCCGCAAATGAATTAGTATCTTTCGGACATCCTTCTTCTTGATAATAAAGCTGATGATCTTCAACTCTGCCTGTCACTAGGGACACTCCAGCTGATCGACCTCCCATATTTTTTTGATGCGCCCGCGAAGCCAATGCCCTTTGGGTGCATTCCCGCCAAGTCGGTGATGGAATCCGTTTCGATTTATGGTTTGAGATATCTATGACTTCAATATCGTTTTCCTTGCTCTGTTCAGGAACCTGTTGTTCACGTTTCCTCCGATCTCCTCGCATCCGGTTCGAATACCAGCCATAATAGCCAACCAGCTGAAAATTCTTTTCAGGAATATGCTGGGTAATAGCGGCAATAAACTCTGCCGCCGACGTAATGACAAAGTTCTTGGTATTCTTCAGTGACATCTTTGAACGGTAGACTACAGGACCAGTCTTTTTCTGATATATTAGATTTGGGGCTTATGAAGCAAAAGTATTTAAAGAGGTGTTTCATTTAGAAGTACGCTTTAGTCGGATGAACCTGAAATTAAATATTAAGTTTGGAGATGATATCGTTAGCTTTCGCCCTTTTCCAAAACCTTATCGGGACTGAACCTCAAGGGTAACAGTAACCTAATATTGACATATCCAAGGTACCGTTTTTAAAATATTTCTAAACTAAATACTACTACTGTTGATCTTTATTTGTCGTATAGACTCTGAACTTCTTTTTAGTTTTTGCAAGATCGAGTCTAGTTATTTACAGATTATAATTTTAAATCGAAAAAAGCCTTACAAATGAACCTTACGAAGAACAAGTAAACCAAGGAAACATACCGTAACTACTTGATTTTACTAGTTGGCGAGGTGGGATTCGAACCCTGGTAAACAGTGTGATAAAAAATGATCGATGCTGTTTTCTGTGCAAATGACATTGTTGCAATTGGTGCGATGGATGCCATACGCACCGAGACAGGCCTGACGATTCCCAATGATATTTCCGTTATAGGTTTTGATGACATTTCAATGAGCAGTTGGCCATCCCAAAAACTTACAACTATCAGGCAGCCGAAATCGATAATGCTCGATCTCGTTATCGCTGAATTCAAGAAACTGGAATCAGAGAATTACTAGCCGGAATACTATTTCGTGCCCTGGAAACTGGTCATCAGGGAATCGGCACAAATATAGTTATCTGGGAAAATTTTAAATTGTTGGAAACGTTTACAGTGGAACCTTTTTTATAGGTTGGACAATTTTAAATCAAGATTAAACGTAACCTGAAGAGGTAAAAACCATGGCGATAGAATATTTAAAAAGAGGCAAACCTGAACTTGAAAAGCAAGAAGAGGATATGAAGATCAGAAGTGTTGTTGAAGACACGCTTCGTGAGATTGAAATTCGGGGTGATGCGGCGGTGCGGGAACTGAGTGAGAAGTTCGATAATTATTCCCCACCTTCATTTCGGCTGAGCTCTTCCGACATAGAAGAGCTTATGAAAAAAGTCAGCCCTGGTGATATGGAGGATATTAAATTCGCGCAAAAACAGGTTAAAGATTTCGCTCAAGCACAGCGCTACTCAATGCTGGACATAGAGGTCGAGCCGATTCCAGGGGTGATTTTGGGACACAAAAATATTCCTGTTCAATCGGTAGGCTGTTATGTCCCAGGTGGAAAATTTCCAATGGTCGCTTCAGCACACATGTCGGTTGCAACAGCATCGGTTGCTGGCGTTCCGCGCATAATTGCCTGTACTCCTGCTTTTAAAGGGGAACCAAACCCGGCAGTTATTACCGCAATGCATCTTGGTGGGGCCCACGAGATATATGTATTAGGCGGAATACAGGCTATTGGGGCTATGGCTATCGGTACGGGAACGATAGATCCGGTTCATATGCTCGTTGGCCCGGGAAACGCTTTTGTTGCTGAGGCAAAGCGTCAATTGTTCGGACGCGTCGGGATAGATTTATTCGCCGGCCCGACAGAAACGCTGGTAATCGCAGATGATACGGTAGATGGTGAATTGTGCGCTACAGATCTATTGGGACAGGCCGAACACGGGTATAACTCACCTGCAGTGCTTGTGACAAATTCCAGAAAGCTGGCGGAGCAGACATTATCCGACGTGGACCGGATTCTTAAAATAATTCCTACAGCAGATACAGCCGGAGTCAGCTGGGAAGATTACGGAGAAGTGATTTTATGTGACACCTATGATGAAATGCTCGAAGTTGGAAACGAAATCTCATCGGAGCATGTTCAGGTCATGACTGATCGTGACGACTGGTTCCTGGACAAAATGACATCATACGGTGCCTTGTTTCTCGGGCCACGGACAAATGTTGCAAACGGAGACAAGGTGATCGGCACAAATCATACCCTGCCAACTAAAAAAGCTGGCAGATATACCGGTGGCCTCTGGGTTGGAAAGTTTCTAAAAACCCATAGCTATCAAAAAATCACCAGTGACGAAACTGCAGCAGATATTGCGGCATATTGTTCCCGCTTATGCTTGCTTGAAGGATTTGTCGGTCATGCCGAGCAGGCAAATGTACGTGCCCGCAGGTATGGTGGCATTGATGTTGGGTATGGTCAGCCTGTCGCAAGAAACAGGTAATTTTCGGAACGTCTTATCAGAAATACCGATCGAGGAATATATTAGCTATGAAACCACAATTCGACCTTGAAGGGAAATGTGCGCTGATCACTGGCGCAAGCGGTGGTATAGGATCAGCTGCCGCGCGATTATTTGCCAGAGCCGGCGCGAAGTTGTTCATATCGGGCACAAAGGAGGATAAGCTGAAATCATTGTGTACTGAGCTGGAATCCCAGGGCGCAGTGAGCTACTTCCAGGCAATCGATATCAACCAGAAAGGGAGTCCCCAGAGGTTGGTGGATTCAGTAGTCGAGCGAATGGGTGGTTTGGATATCGTTGTGAATAGTGCCGGAATCAACAGGCCGCAACCTTCACTGGAGGTCACCGACGAAAACTGGAATGCTATCGTTGAAACAAACCTGACTTCTCTGTTTTTCGTTTGTCAGGCAGCGGGACAGATAATGGTCAAGCAGCAGTCCGGAAGTATTATCAATATTTCTTCTCAGGCCGGGCGGGTTGCTTTACCCTTAAGAGCCGCCTATTGCGCCAGCAAAGGCGGAGTAGATCAACTGACACGGACTTTGGCCTGCGAGTGGGCATCAAGCGGTGTGCGTGTCAATGCCGTGGCCCCTACATTTGTTGAAAGTGACTTTACAGCCAATATGTTCAAGGATGCCGATTTTAAGAAATATGTCCTTGACAGTATTCCGATAGGACGGATGGCGGAGTTGGATGAAGTCGGCCATGCTATTATGTTCCTGGCATGTGATTTTGCAAAAATCATAACGGGTCACATTCTGGTTGTAGATGGCGGGTGGACCATTAAGTAGCAGTTATCACAATTGTTGTTATTTAAAATATCGTGTGAGGTAAAAATGACTGACTTTGGAGATAAAAAACAAGCCCCTATCGGTATTATCGGGGCCGGACTAATGGGTGGTGGCATTGCCGCACTTTTTTGTGCCGCCGGTTTTTCCGTTAAAGTCTTTGATGAAAATGCAGATCAATTATCAATACTCGAGGACCGCGTAAAAGCGGTTGTCGATGAACTGGAGAAATATGGATTAGCTGAACCGGGAACTCACAAAAAGATCAAGGAACGTGTAAACATAATAAACGGATACTCTGATCTTGCGGATTGTGCTGCAGTAATAGAAGCTGTTTTTGAAGACCCGGTGGTCAAAGCAGCGGTATATTCGCAGATCGAGAAGCATATCGACAAGCGAGCATTACTCGCGACCAACACTTCGAATATTGTGCCTTCCGATTTAACGAAGAGAATGAAACATCCGGAAAGATTCGCGGTTGTCCACTTCTGGAATCCACCACATGCTATTCCGCTGGTGGAGATAGTCCCCAACCCTGCAACAATTGAGGAAATAATTGATGTTGCCGTTAAACTGGTGAAAGCAATAGGCAATGAGCCCGTTGTATTGCGTAAAGAGGTAGCAGGATTTATTGGTAATCGACTCCAGTACGCTCTTTTACGTGAAGCGCTCTGGATTGTTCAAAATGGTATAGCGGATTATGAAGAAGTGGATCGTGCGATGACCCTGTCCCTGGGACGCAGGTACGCAATAACCGGTCCGTTTGCCACGGCGGATCTGGGTGGTCTGGATACCTTCCTGACGATTTCTCGGCAGCTGATGCCCCAGTTGGCGTCTGATATTTCACCGTTGCAGCTCATGGAGCAGATAGTGTCTAAAGGCAACTATGGTGCCAAAACAGGCCGCGGCCTGCTGGCATGGCCGGAAAATAGATCTGAGTCTGTTATTAATACCCGGAATGATGAACTGCTACTAAGACGGAATAAGGAATGTGGAAAATCACCAGCTGAGTCCGTTTATCAACAGGTCATTCCTCGCCAATCAAACAAACCACTCAAGCAGTAAAAAGAGGACTCCTGCTTCACTGTTTTCTTTTTTTTGAGTAATATATCAAGATATCCGAATCAATTGAGACCAGAGCGTTTAAAACACGATAATGAGGAGAAATGACCTTGCGAATCGCCATTCTGGCAGATGTTCATGCGAATATGGCCGCCTTGAAAGCTGTACTGGCAGATATCCAGGGTGAATGCGTGTCAGAAATCGTCTCTCTTGGCGACAATATCGGTTATGGACCTGACCCTGAAGAAGTTTTGACTGAATTGCGGAAAGAAAACGTCATATCAGTGATGGGTAACCATGAATATGCTCTTATTAATGAGCAATATTATCGTAAAATAAATCCTGACCCAAAAAAATCTCTGGAAATAAACAAATCAATGCTCTCCAAGCAATCATTGACTTTCTGTAAAAATCTTGAAAAAGTCATTATTTACCATAATGTTCGGCTTGTTCACGGCTGCCCTCCACGATCACAAACGGCTTACCTTTATTACCCAAGCACGGACAAACTGAACAAGATTTTTGCCTCATTCCCTGAAGCAATCTGTTTTTATGGGCATACCCACACTTGTAACTTTTTCGAACAGGGAAAATCCTCCAAACAGGGTTTAGAAACGGCCCTTGGAACCTATCAACTTCAGCCAAACCGGAATTACATTATCAATCCAGGAAGTGTAGGGCAACCTCGTGATGGGATAAACAATCATGCCAAATATCTCATTTGGGATCGAGATCGATCAACCGTTGAATTTAAGGCTGTACAATATGATGTGATGAAAACCGTTAATAAGCTTCGACGTCTTCATTTCCCATCATTTAACGCAGATCGGCTTCTTTAATAACCATTAGATAATCCTTCATTATGCGGCAACCAAGAAAAAGGAGGACAATAGGCCCTTACACCATCACCCGAACCTTGGGCAGAGGCGGCATGGGGACTGTCTACCGTGCCGTTATCGAGGGAACCGGAAAGGCTGTCGCACTCAAACAGTTACATCCGGCAGAACCGTTAGTTGACCTGCTTGGATTGAATAAAATTAAGGAAATATTTGAAGCCGAAGCACAGACCATGGCTCGTCTGAATCACCCTAATATCGTTCAGGCATGGGACATTGATTCAGAAAGCGATCAACCATATTTCACCATGGAATATTTTTGCAACAATCTTGGCATAATGATCGGTGAACAAATCGCAATAACAGAACCTACTCGAATCTTCCACCCCGACAAAGCCGTTTCCTATGTGGTTCAGGTCTTACAAGGTCTGGAATATATTCATGGGAAAGGTATTATACATCGAGACATAAAGCCATATAACCTGCTGGTCACCGATCATGACGTTATTAAAATATGTGACTTCGGTATGTCCAAACATAAACGGATACAATCATTCAACGCCGATGGAATGCATATCGGTTCACCGTTTTATTCCGCTCCGGAACAAATAAAAGACCCTGACCAGGCAGACGAACGATCAGACCTGTACTCTGTAGGTGTGGTTCTCTACTGTTTATTAACTGGAGAACTACCCAGTATGAAAGATTTTTCACTCAGTCGAATCAACCCATTGTATCACTATGAATGGGATGAATACTTTATAAAAGCACTCAGTTTAGACCCTGACACAAGATATCAAAGTGCCAGTGAAATGGCTACCGCACTGACAAAACTGGAACTCCATTGGGAAGAACGCAAGGAACAACTTCACCGGATGAAAAATAATGAAAAAATCAAGCAGGTATCCGTTTTCCCCCTTCGTTCCTCTCCAGTTAGAGCCTCGGGCAGCAATGCGAAAAAATTATTTTCGGTAAACTATATATGGCAGCCTCAATCATATGCTATCTCCAATTTTACAGAAAGAGATAGAAAAACAGTACTGGACGACTCAACGGGCCTTATCTGGCAACTGACAAATTCTGACTATCCCGTTGACAGGGGTGAAGCGGATACTATAATCGAGACTCTCAATGCTATTGGGTATGGAGGCTTGTCCACATGGCGACTTCCCACCGTCAATGAACTGTTAACAGTGGTAAAAGATCCAATTTCACCACAGAATAACAGTTCGAATCTACCCCTGCAGATTAATCAGGACTGGTCATGGTCTTGCGACCGCAGAACTAACAAAACCTCCTGGTACGTAAACACAGGCTTGGGATATGTGGGATGGCAAGATGACAGTTGTCGATACTATGTTCAAGCCGTCTCCTCCTAGGACCTTGGATATTATTGAGTCAGTAGGCTATTTTAAAAAAGAGGTCATGGGTGCTGACAAGCTGAGTTTGAGTTTGGACGAGGTTTTAATTGCTTTGAGTATCAGCGCTACCAATAATCCGGTTGCTCAGGCGGCTATGGAGAAGCTTAAGGATTTAAAGGGATGCGAGATGCACATGACCCATATTCCTACGCCAGGTGATGAGGCTGGTTTGAGGAGAATGGGCCTGAATCTCACAAGTGAACCTAATTTTTCGAGTAAAAGTCTGTTTATTTCATAAAACTACTAACTATAAGGGGAAGATATGCCAAAACGTGACAATATAAAAAAGGTGATGATTATAGGTTCCGGTCCAATTGTTATTGGGCAGGCTTGTGAGTTTGATTATTCAGGGACGCAGGCCTGTAAAGCTTTGCGTAGTCTCGGTTACGAGATTGTGCTCGTTAACTCGAACCCTGCAACAATCATGACAGATCCCGGCACGGCTGATATTACTTACATTGAAGCATTGACGCTGGAAAACATGACCAGGATTATTGAGAAAGAGCGTCCGGACGCTCTTCTTCCTAACCTTGGTGGTCAGTCAGGTTTGAACCTGAGTTCTGAGCTTGCCGAAGCAGGTGTTCTTGAGAAATACGATGTTAAAGTTATAGGTGTTCAGGTTGATGCTATTAAGCGTGGTGAAGACCGGCAGTCTTTCAAGGATGCAATGGACAAGCTCGGTATTGAAATGGCTAAGGGTGTGATCGTTGATACCAAGGAAGAGGCTGAAGAAGCGATTAAGGAAATAGGATTTCCTTGTGTTATTCGTCCTGCTTATACAATGGGCGGTACTGGTGGCGGATTTGCTTATAACATGAAAGAGTTTCATGCTCTTGTAGAGCGTGGAATGAACGCCAGCATGGTGCATCAAGTTCTTATTGAAGAATCTGTTCTTGGTTGGGAAGAGTTGGAGCTTGAAGTTGTGCGTGACGCTAAGAATCAGATGATCACCGTATGCTTTATCGAAAACGTTGATCCTATGGGTGTCCATACTGGTGACAGTTATTGCACGGCTCCTATGCTTACTATCTCGCCAGAACTTCAGAAAAAGTTGCAGGACTATTCTTATGCTATTGTAGAAGCCATCGAAGTTATTGGTGGAACAAATGTTCAGTGGGCGCATGATCCAAAGACCGGTCGTATAGTGGTAATTGAAATTAATCCAAGGACATCACGTTCTTCGGCATTAGCTTCAAAAGCTACGGGCTTCCCAATAGCACTTATTTCTTCATTACTGGCTGGCGGTTTGACTATGGATGAGATTCCATACTGGCGTGACGGAACACTTGAAAAATACACTCCGTCAGGCGACTACGTTGTAGTCAAGTTTTCACGCTGGGCATTTGAGAAGTTTGACGAGATGCCTGATAAACTTGGTACACAGATGAAGGCCGTGGGCGAAGTAATGAGCATTGGCAAGAACTACAAAGAGGCCATGC
>CAZUUJ010000049.1:0-19519 GCA_964623625.1 uncultured Desulfocapsaceae bacterium | reverse complement strand
GAGATTATCGCCCCTTTGAGTGATTTTACTACAAAGAGGCCATGCAGAAAGCGATTCGTTCCAGAGAAGACGGACGGCATGGCCTAGGTTTTGCAAAAGATTTCAATGAGAAGTCACCAGAAGCCCTTATGGATATGTTGACAGAGCCATCTAGTGAGAGACAGTTCATTATGTATGAAGCGATTCGTAAGGGTGTTACTCTGAACGAATTGTTCGACAAGACATTTATAAAAATATGGTTCCTTGAGCAGATGAAAGAACTCGTTGACTTGGAAGAAAAGGTCCTGGCATACAAAGGGAAAGAGATTCCTTCAGAGTTGTTGGTGGAGGCTAAGAAAGACGGGTTTGCTGATAAGTATCTTGCGAAGATTCTTGATATTAAAGAGTCTGATATTCGCGCACAGCGTATTGGTGCTGGATTGGTTGAAGGTTGGCATCCTGTGCCGGTTAGCGGTGTAGAAGATGCTGCATATTACTATTCTACTTACAATGCTGAAGATGCAACGGGTGATGCTTCTCCTAATAGCAAGATCATGGTGCTTGGCGGTGGGCCTAACAGAATCGGACAGGGTATTGAGTTTGACTACTGCTGTGTTCATGCTGCATTTGCGCTGCGTGATGAAGGTATGGAGTCTGTTATGGTTAACTGTAACCCTGAGACCGTGTCTACGGATTACGATACATCCAACAAATTATATTTTGAGCCGCTTACGGTTGAAGATGTCTTGAGTATTTATGAGAAAGAGAAACCGAACGGCATTATTTGTCAGTTTGGCGGACAGACTCCTCTGAATATTGCGGAAGAGCTTGAAGCTGCTGGGTGCAAGATTATTGGTACCAGTCCTGATACTATTGGTCTGGCTGAAGACAGGGATAGATTCCGTCAGAAGATGGAGAAACTGGGTATTCCTCAGCCTGAAAGCGGTATGGCAAGTACAGTGGACCAGGCTCTAGAGGCAGCAGGCCGCATAGGTTATCCGCTGATGGTACGTCCTTCCTTTGTTCTGGGTGGTCGTGCAATGCAGGTTGTACATGATGAAAATATGCTTAAGCACTATATGAAGGCTGCAGTAGATGTTTCTCCTGAACGCCCAATTCTTATAGATAAGTTTCTTGAGAATGCTATTGAAGCTGAAGCTGATGCCATATCTGATGGTACAGACGCGTTTGTGCCTGCAGTAATGGAACATATTGAAGAGGCAGGTGTTCATTCGGGCGATTCAGCGTGTGTTATACCACCAATAAGTATTCCTCAGAAACATATTGATACTATCTATGACTATACTCGTAAGATAGCTGTTGAGTTTGGAGTGGTTGGTCTGATGAATATTCAGTATGCCATCTTTAAAGATACGGTTTACATCCTTGAAGCTAATCCGCGCGCAAGTCGCACGGTTCCATTGGTTTCTAAAGTGTGTAATGTTTCAATGGCGCGTATTGCGACACAGCTGATGCTTGGCAAGAAGCTCGCTGATATGAATCTTAGTAGGAAGACTATTCCTCATTATGGAGTTAAAGAATCTGTCTTTCCGTTCTACTTCTATCCCGAAGTTGATCCTGTGTTGGGCCCTGAAATGCGCTCAACAGGTGAGGTTCTTGGAATGGATAGTGATTATGGTAAGGCTTTTTACAAGGCGCAAGATGCTGCGAAAGGATGTTTACCTGTTGAAGGAACTGTATTGATTACAATTGCTGACAAAGACAAGCAGGGTATTGTTGAAGCGGCTCGCAAGTTTGCTGAGATGGGCTTTACGATTAAGGCTACAGAGGGAACGCAGGCGTTTTTGGAGAAGGAAGGTATTGAATCCGAGCGTATCAACAAGATGCGTGAACACCGCCCACATATTGGAGATGCTATTACGGATGGAGAGATACAGCTTGTTATTAATACTCCTCGCGGCAAGACCAGTAAGGCGGACGATGCGTATATTCGTCAGACGGCTATTAAGCATAAAATTCCTTATATCACTACTGTGCCTGCAGCAGTTGCTAGTGCTAGAGGGATTGAAGCTTTCAAGGCTGGCGAACCTGAGTTGAAGTCGATTCAGGAATATCATGCTGATATTAAGTAAATTAGATTATTAGAATTATTAAAAGCAGCCATCTCGCGAAAGCGGGATGGTTGTTTTTTATTCTCCGGAAAGGGCGTGATACATATCTTTAGCCGTTTTACAGGTCAGCAATTGTTTACGTCCTTTTTCGTCCAGAGAGTGGCTGACTCGTGAGAGCATATGGATATAATGTGTTTCATTTCCTGATGGATTAAGTGCCAAAAGGTGATAGGAATTTGCTTTTCATCCCCTCCCCCACACAGCCAAAATTGAGATTTTGAGACCGGAAGGTGATAAGAATTTGCTTTCAATGAATCAAAAATTTGATCAAGTTGGACACAATTTTGGTCAGAATCCTACTTCGAAACACCAGGATCAGTCATCAACATACTGATTTAACAAGGCATTTTACTGGTGGGCGAGGTGGGATTCGAACCCACGACCTTCGGCTTCGGAGGCCGACACTCTATCCAGCTGAGCTACCCGCCCAAAGAGGTATGTTGAGTTGTTTCCTGATTGGGAAACTGAAATGGAGGCGCTATCCTACACCTGCATTAGTCATTTGGCAACAGAAAGATAGCGCCTAATCTTTCTGTTTTTCCAAGTACTCCTGCCACTCGATGGGCATCATCGATTTCTTTTTATTATTGCATGTTTTGCAGCAAGGGACAAGGTTGTCCTTGGTTGATCTGCCACCCATGGCAAGGGGTACCAGGTGGTCCATGGTCAACTCTTTGAAGTGAACCTTTTTTTCACAATAGTAGCAAGTACCCACGGATGTCTTTTGTTGCCACCATCGGGTTTTGCGCAATTCCCGTGCCTTGGCCTTTTCCCGCCTGATATCGCTGTCATCGACTCCGTCAAAGCCGAAGAAATCATCCCTCATTGAACCAGTTCTCCAACCAGCATTTTTCGAATTGCTCCAACAAGATACAATGAGCCGGCTATAACGACCATATCACCCTTTTCAGCCATCTCGGTCGCTTCTATTAGGGCCTGTTCTGGATCACGAATCGTGGTACAGTTGTCTTTGAGATCCGGATCAATTACATCGAGAAACAGCTCGGGTTCAGCGCTTCGCTCACCCTCCGGCCGTGTAAATACGATATGATCGGTAAGGGGGGCAACCATGGAAAGGGTTTTTGACAGATCCTTATCGATCATGGCACCCCAGATAAGGATCAGTTTCGAATAATGATACTCGTTTTTCAGGGTGTGGACCAGGCTTTCTACACCTGCCGGATTATGAGCGCCATCGAGCAGGTATGAGATTTCCGGTCTATCTTCAGGGACGATATATTCAAGCCTGCCGGGCCAATGGACTTTCAATAAACCTGTTCGAATACCCTCTTCACTACAAGTTATCCGATGCTTTTTAAGAAGCAGTAGAACCGCAATAGCCAGAGCCGCATTGATCTGCTGATAATCCCCTTTCATACTGCAGCGCAAGTTGGGATATTCGGCTTTGCCCAGTTGGTCATTTTGGCTCTGAAATGTAAAACCTGTATCTTTCTCAACAGTATCAAACTGTTCACCGTAGAGATACAGCGGTGCCGAGCGTTCTTTACAGACCTTCTGAATAACCTCCCGGCTGATATCATTGGCTACGCCGGATATTACCGGTAGATTCTCCTTGATAATTCCCGCCTTTTCATAGGCAATCGCCTCAAGGGTGTCGCCCAGGTAGAGCTCATGGTCCATGGATACATTGGTGATCACCGAGACCAAGGGAGTTACCACATTGGTAGCGTCGAGACGACCGCCGAGACCGGTCTCAAGAATAACCAGATCAAGATCGGACCGGCTGAACCAGAGAAAAGCAATGGCGGTTGTGAACTCGAAATAGGTGATCATTCTATCACCCAGGACATCCCTTATTTCAGTAGCTATCGAGGCAAACTCTTCCTCGCTGATAAAGTTGTCATTGATCCTGAACCGCTCCCGTACAGAACTGAGGTGGGGAGAAGTGTAGAGTCCGACCCTGTATCCCGACTCTGACAGCAGAGTCAGCAATGTGGCGCTCACCGAACCCTTGCCATTGGTGCCCGCCACATGGATATAGTTCAGACCTTTCTCCGGCCCTCCGACCAGGGCCAGGAATTCCTGCATCGAATCCAGCCCCAGCTTTATCTTATGGAGCTGAAGGCTGTCGAGATAATCCCATGCTTGTTGATAGTTCATTTGTTATAGTTTCGAGTTTCGGGTTTCGTGTTTCGTATCGACAGAAACTGTTGTTAGTAAATATTGTATAAAGAGAGTTCCGCCGATTTTCTCAAGTTGTTATATAAGATTGCCACGGCTTGCGGTCTCGCAACGATTTAATTTTATTTAGTGTAACTCATCAGGTTCTTTCAAATGGTTGCGGGTGCTGCAGATTTGTGCAAGCACACCGGACCGCTTTAGTAGATCCTGTGCGGTGCGGTGTGATCGTGCAAAGCTGTAGTGCCCTCAATCATTTGAAAGAATCTGGAGTTTGGCATAATCAAGGTGCAGGGTTTTGATCCCATGCCGATCAAACCTTACATTCAGCGATCTCTCACCTGTCTTCTCTTCAACAATTCCAGTACCAAAAAAAGGATGTTTCACCTTGCAGCCCTTGGTAAAATTCGAGATAGGTATCTTCTTGTGTTTCTTCTTTGCTGAGGAAAATCCGGGCTTTTTCTCTGTAATGAGCTGCTCTGAAGAAAACGTTCGCTTTCTCTCCTCCCGTTCATATAGCCATCCTCTTATCTCCGCCAGGAAAGGCGACATGCCCACCCGTTTAAACTGTCTGTCCGGACTGATAAGGGTTCGTGGATAGCAGAGATAGAGATGTTTCTTTGCCCTTGTAGCCGCAACATACAGGAGCCTCCGCTCCTCTTCCCACTGTTCGCCGAATCCGGCTGAAGCATGGGGAAAGCGGCCATCGGCCAGTCCAATGACAAACACAGCCTCCCACTCCAGTCCTTTTGCCGAGTGAATGGTCGACAGCACCAGCCTATCAGCGTTATCAGCAAACAGCTCAGCGGCTGCTTCCGGTGGATCAAGGGTGGTATCATCGATAAAACTCTGCAGGTTGTTGTAAGTGGTGATAATCCCTTTAAGCTGATCGAGATCTTTTTGTCGTTTGGGATAGTCATCTTTATAAATCATCTCAAAATAGGGCTGATAATATTTGAGGCAGATCTCGTACAGAATTCCCGGGCTTTTATCACCACTACGCAGGTCGGTAAAAAGCTGAATCAGCTTCTCTAGCCCCTTTTTCCATGTTTTTCCGGCTGGATAGGCTGCAAGCGCCGCAAAAGGGTCCTGTTCCTCCGAGATGGCGGCCGTGATCTTTTGTGCCGTTTTCGGCCCGACCTTTTCCAACTGCAACAGAATTCTGTTCCATGACAGGTTGTCGCGCTCATTGACCAGTAGCCTCAGAAAAGAGAGGATATCCTTCATATGGGCCGACTCGGTCATCCTCAAACCGCCACGCTTTTCAAAGTCGATTGACGCGGAATTGAGCTCCATCTCAAGCTTGTAGGAGTGAAAACCGGAACGGAAAAGTACGGCAATCTCTTTGACATCCACGCCCTCACTGATCAATTCCCTGATCTTACCCACCACAAAACCGGCCTCTTCCATCTCATTGGAGCCGCCGAATATTTTGGGTTTACGATCCCCTTCAATCCGGGTGAACAGGGTTTTGGTATATTTATCCGTGGCGTTGCGGATAATATCGTTTGTCAGTGAGAGGATCGGTTGGCTGGAGCGGTAGTTCTCTTCCAGCTTGATGATTTTTGTTCCCTCAAACACCTTGGGAAACCGCATGATATTATTAAAATCAGCTCCACGAAATGAATATATGGATTGCGAATCATCTCCGACAACCATCACGTTTCCGTGTCCGCCGCTAATCAACCGGACGATATCGGCCTGAATCAGATTGGTGTCCTGATATTCGTCCACCATTACATATTGAAATCGTAAAGAGATTTCACTCTGCACCTCTTGAACTTCTTCCATGATCCGCTTCCAGTTAATCAGCAGATCGTCGTAATCCATGAGGCCGTTGTCCAGCTTGAATTCGCGGTAGTGGCTTCTGAGCAGTAAGATATCATCCAGGTGTTCGGCAAGGTGGGGATACTGATCGTAAAGCAGGTCTTCAAGATCGATGGATTTGTTGATAGAGCCGCTGATCATATTGACCACAATCCTTTTGGAAGGAAACCGCTTGTTTCGACCCCCAAGACCAAGAGACGATTTGAGCAGATTGATGATTCCTTCGGCGTCGGCCCTGTCAATGATCGAAAAGGAAGAGCCAAAACCGAGGTGAGAGCTGTATCGCCTGAGCAGCATATTGCCGATCCCGTGGAATGTGCCGCCGGTCACCTTGTTGCATGTTTCGTTCAACAACCGGCCGGCACGCCACAGCATTTCCTGGGCCGCCTTTCTGGTAAAGGTCAGTAAAAGTATATTCTCCGCTGCCACACCCTGCTCAATCAGATGAGCAACCCGGTAAACCAGGGTTCTGGTCTTGCCGCTGCCGGCCCCGGCAATAACCAATACCGGCCCTTCGGTCTGGGTTACTGCCTCATACTGGGCCGTATTCAGATTGTCCCGGTTAATAACCGAATCAAAACTGCGGTTGGCCGGCTCTCCGATTTCATTCTGCATTGGAATGTGCTCTGTTCTTGTTGACTTGAAGCCGATTATACATGTTTCGACTTGGACGAACACAGGAAAATACCAGGATTAGGTGAAATCCACAACTCAATCCGTCCTGTTAGATGTTTCCCGTTTTCTTAAAAGAATGCTTCTCTGACTCATTCGGTGCAGATGATACTGTTATACCGCATATCCATGAGATCGCTGCGGTCACTTCGCTTCCTCGCGACAGCAGAAAACGGTTTCTGGTCTCCAACCTAGAATCTTGGGTATCAAAACGTCACACTCCAATCTCTTTGTTTCAGGCAATCCTTGTATAAAATACTTGTTAGCAGATTGATCTCTCAGGCCTCCTTTAGTTGACAAAGATACACATGCGGGTATATTAGACGCGGTTATAGAATGCATAAACAGGAATGATGAAACACATTTGATGGAAAAAAGATGGACAATCACCGAATTGATAATCTGTTCACTCCGGAAGTGTTAAAGAAACTCTTCCCTAAAGAACGTTCCAATGATTTTTTTGATGCGCTGTTTGGAGATGCCAATGAAGGAGCCTTTGATATTCACCTGGCATACAGAGGGGTGAGCGGTAATACCCTCGTACTTGATCTGGAACTTCACGAAAGACCGGAAAAATGTCTGGCCTGCAATTTGACGCAGGGACTGCCGACGGTTTTTTCAAGACATCCCGTCATCAACCTAGGCGGCCTTGTGGAGGAGATCAACAGTCTGCTGGCAGGTCAGGCCACATGCAAAGACTGGTCACTTGGTTATACGGAACAGCGCAGGAAGGAAATGCATGTCATTCCACTGACTATCCAGCTTGAAGAGACCTGATCCTGAATCCGTGACCAAGATTGGTATTTGAGCTGATACCGTCTTGATAGAATAAAATAATAGTGAATTCTACTATTCTAACCTAAAAGAGTAATTCGCCCTCCGGGCGTCCGATAACACTGCATCTCTACCTGATTGAACCGACCGTTACAGTTCACTGTTATCGATCAGTTCAATCAAGCTAAGCTACAACCCTATCAGACACTCACGGATTCAGGTGATCTCAAGACAATTCAAATAGACCTCCACAGTCCAGTCATCTTATGAACCTTCAACAGAAAATCGGACAGCTGTTCGTTCTGGGCTTTCGCGGAGACCATATCAATAAATCCCATCCGATCGCCAGGGATATTAGCGACTTGAACCTGGGAGGTGTTGTCCTTTTTGACAGGCTGCTTGCCAGATCACAATCGGACAACAATATCGTCTCGCCTGATCAGCTTAAGACCCTCATCACTTCACTCCAGTCTCTGGCCGAGACGCCCCTGTTGATCTGTATCGATCAGGAAGGCGGCATGGTTTGCCGCCTGAAAAAAGTAAAAGGATTTTCCCCCACTCGCTCCGCCAAAGAGCTGGGAACGATCAATGATCTGGGCAAAACCCTGGATCAGTCACAGATAACAGCCCGGATGCTTACCGACTCCGGTATTAACTGTAATTTTGCACCTGTTGTTGATGTCAATGTTTATCAGCAAAATCCGATTATCGGCAAATTGGGACGCAGTTTCTCCTCAGACCCACAAAAAGTGATCGCCCATGCTGCAGCATGGATAGAGGGTCACAACCTCTCAAGTGTAGTAAGCTGTCTGAAACATTTTCCAGGACACGGATCTTCCCGCCGCGATTCCCACCTGGGTTTTGTTGATATTACAGCTACCTGGGAAGAGAGTGAACTGCAGCCTTTTCAGGAGCTGATTAATAAGGGGTGCTGCGATATCATCATGACCGGCCATCTTTTTCATTCGGGTCTGGATCAACAGTATCCGGCGACCCTATCATCTTCAATCATAAACACTCTTTTGCGAGAGCGACTGGGCTTTCAAGGGATGGTTATTACGGATGACCTGCAGATGAAAGCGATCACCAATCGTTACGGAGTCGAACAGGCCGCCTGTCTTGCCTTAGCTGCCGGGGTGGATATGATTGTTATCGGCAATAATCTCGAGTACGATAAAGACATTCTTCCCAAATGCATCAAACGTGTGACAGAGGCCTGTGATAGAGGGACAATCCGAAAGCAACGAATAGACGAGGCTTACGAAAGGGTCCAAAAGTTAAAACAAAAAACAGTTCCCAAAGAAGATGGAGACCAAAACAAACCAAACCCATAACGTGGTTATCGGTTACCTGGTATGGTTGCTGGGTTTTCTCGGAGCCCATCGTTTTTATTATGGCAAGCCGGTCTCCGGTACAGTCTACTTCTTCACTCTGGGGCTGTTGTTTGTCGGCTGGATTGTTGATCTCTTTCTAATTCCATCGATGAACCAAAAGACGGACCTGAATTATGTCGATGGTTATATCGATTACAATGTGAGCTGGTTGCTGCTTACCTACGGCGGCCTGTTCGGCCTGCACCGCATCTATATAGGCAAATGGACAACGGGTGTGATCTATATGCTGACCGGCGGTCTCTTTCTGGTCGGTTATATTTACGACTTCTGGACACTCAACGAGCAGATCAGCCAGATACATGCAAGGGCATCTTGAAAAATTGCTATTTCGGAGTTTTTTGAACTCGCTTACCTACCCAAATACTGGGTTACAGCCAACAACAAAATGCTCATCACGCTTTAGCGTGACTGCTGTTTTGGTCTGTTCCTTATCTTTGAACAGGTAAGCGTAGACTCCGAAATATCTAATTTTTCAAGACAACCTCAAAAAAATATACAAGATGAAAATCAACCGCCCCTACTCGTGTCAACAGAAACCGGAGATCGACTACCCGTGCGACTGGCTGTATAAGGTGATTGGCGGAAACCCGAAAGCAGTTAAAGAGGGTGTCTTTCAGGTCCTGGCCGACAAAGACTTCATCTTTACCGACTCTCACACCAGTTCCGGTGGGAAATACCACAGCTTTAACGTTGAACTGACGGTCGACAGTGAAGAAGAACGGTTGTCAATCTACAACCAATTGGTCAATCATCCGGCGATTAAGGTAGTCATCTAATTATCAATATGCAGAATACAAAAAAGAAGGAAAAAAAATCCCGCCTTATCGGAGTCCTGCGGGAGGGAGTAACGGTCATCCAGATGATCCTGTTTAAAAAGGTGCGGGAAAATCTGAGCAAGAAGTATCCGGACAAGCAGGACAGCCATATATCAATGCTGGCCGGATCGATCACCAACGAGTTGTTCGGCACAATCAACCCCGATGAAAAATTCAAAAACTTTCGCCGGGAGAATCGCGGAACCATCGAACAGGAACTGCTCGGTCTTGCAGAAGAGCTGACCGAACTGCGCCCTATCCTCTCGGACAGTCTGCGGGTGTTAACCCTGTGCGAGGCCCAGCAGGGAAAAGAGATTCCCAGTCTGCTTAAAAAAGCGAGCGAACTGGGAATCCTGGTTGATGAGCGGGATATTCCACTGCCGTCTGTTTTTATGACCCGGGTTCGGGAATTAGGGGCACGATATAATCTTATCATTCCCCCTGTTCAAATTAAGCCTGAGGAAGACGCCATTATCCAGTAACCAGCTGGATAATATGGAATCGCTTAGCTATTTTACGACTGATCTGAGGCCAGCTCCACCCGTTTAACTCCACGGACCGAATTACTGACAAACACCGCTTCGGCTCGTATTAGATCGTCACTGGTCAGTTCCTGCTCAATGACGTTCACACCTTTGTCCCCAAGAAGCTGTTTACGCATCACACCGGCCAGCAGTCCACTTGTTACCGGCGGCGTGATATACTGACCTTTGATATAGCAAAAGATATTAGTGATACACCCTTCTGTCAGTTTTCCGTCTTTGTTGAAAAAACAGACATCAAAAAGCCCTTCTTCCTGTGCCCGTTGATATTCACGGATAAACAATTGCCGTCTGGTCGTTTTGTGAAAAAGAAACGGCGAATGTTGATCAACCCGCTCCTGAGACAGCCCAATGATGGGCAGATCTTTTTCCGGATGCTGAGGTTTCTCCGGCAACTGTCTACTCGCAGGTAAAGTGCAGGATCCGTGACTGATATCAATCTTGCCATCCTTGGACAAAAGCAACCTGACCCGGGTCGGCCTGTTATCGAATTGCTCAGCAGCCTTCCCAAGCTCTGCAGCCACATCATCCAGATCACACTGAAAGAGAAAATAATCAGCAGATGTTCCAAGGCGCTCCAGGTGATCGTCTAGCAGCCAGTAGCCAGTCTCCGGCTCCCAGAGAAAACTCTCGATTAGGTGAAATTCCTCCGTTTTCTTAGTTAAAAAATTACCTTTGAGCAAACATTCCTGCCATTCGTTTTCCGGATCCGAATCGTAAACAATACCTGAGCCAATTCCCATCTCTCCCCTGCTGCCATTTAGAACAATGGTCCGGATAGGCACATTGAAGGCGGCATCACCGTTGGGGGCCAGATATCCGATGGCCCCGCAATACACACCTCTTCTGTCTTTTTCCAGCTCATTAATGATCTCCATGGTCCTGATCTTCGGGGCTCCGGTGACCGAGCCACAGGGAAAAAGGGCCTTGAACAGGTCGGACAGGGACAGTGTAGGGAACAGCCCTTCACCAATTTCTCCACGGATGGTGGAGGTCATCTGCAGCAAGGTCTCATAGGTCTCCACGTCAAACAGGGACTCAACCCACACGTTGCCACCGGTTATATCGAACATAAGATGGCTGAGATCGTTGCGCAGCAGATCGACGATCATCACATTTTCGCTGCGGTTTTTCGGATCGTGGGAGAGGAAGTGACGATGGTCGCGATCCTCCTCCACCGTTCTGCCCCGTTTCAATGTGCCCTTCATTGGTTTAACCGTAATGGTCCTGTTCCTTTTAGCAAAGAAGAGCTCGGGAGAAAATGAAAGCACTTGCTCGTTTTCCCATTTAATCAAGGCACCGTATGACACTGATTGATTTCGGCGTAGAGCGGAATACAAACCTTCTGTTGAGCCGCGGTGGGAAAAGAGGAGCTTAATGGTGTAATTAACTTGATAGGTGTCTCCCGCCCGAATGTACTCCTTGATCTTTTCTATTGACCTGATATAGTCCAGCCGTTCTTGAGTCGGTACCAGATCATCAATGGAATAACCAAGATCTGCATACGGCTCTACCCCACCCAGGGGAAGATTATGTTCGCCACTTAAATGGTCGAAATAGAAAGGCTGTCTGAACACCCCGAGATCAGCCATCAACAGACTATCATCTCCTGGCCGGTTCAAAAGCGGCTGCAGGCTTTCCTCAAGCAGATAACCGAATTCATAGCCAATCCAACCGGCAAGATAATAGCCCTGAACCAGCCACATTCTCATCCGTTCAAGAAAGTGGCCATGGTCCTCATTTCGAAAACATTGCAGCCTCTCTACGGGATCGACAAATAGAAAGGATTGATTGTTGTTTTTATCCGGCTTAGAAGTATCTAGAAATACGCACTGTTTTTGACTGTTGACGACTTGCAGCAGTTTTAAAAAGTCACTTACTGGTATATATCTCATAACATCAGGGTACATTCGGATTCATCAAACTCACCATAACACCTATTCGACTTGCATCTCAAAATAAAATCTACTATGCTTGTTTGTTTTTCTGATTAAGCTATAACATCGTTTTATTTAGTTGATTCTGTGTCAATTGAATCTCACTCACCATATAAGAGACGTGCGTGTTAATCAAGGAATGGATGATCTGTCAGATTTACCATAACCGGCTGTTACAGCACCGTAATAAAAAAGGCTAATAGAGCTAATCACATAAGTAAAAAATCGAAGGAGAAATCATTATGTCACGAAAAATGGTCACCATTGATGGTAACCAGGCTTGTACGCATGTAGCCTATTCGACAAGCGAGGTTATCACCATTTATCCGATTACCCCCTCTTCGCCCATGGCAGCAGAGGCAGATGCAAAGGCGGTAAGTGGACAAAAAAATATATGGGGTTCAGTACCGCTCGTAACCCAAATGCAATCCGAAGGTGGTGCTGCCGGTTCACTTCACGGATCACTTTCTACCGGCGCTCTCTGTACAACCTTTTCTGCATCGCAGGGTCTGCTCCTGCTTATCCCCAATATGTATAAGATTGCCGGTGAGCTGACTCCTGCAGTTTTCCATATTACTGCCCGTTCGATTGCCTGTCAGGGACTGTCGATTTTTGGTGATCATGGTGACGTTTATGCTGCCCGTCAAACTGGCTGGGGTATGCTCTGCTCTCAGAATGTACAGGAATGTATGGATATGGCGCTCATCGCCACCCAGGCATCTCTCAAGTCTCGGATCCCATTCATGCACTTCTTTGACGGTTTCAGGACCTCCCATGAAATCCAGAAAGTTGAGCAGCTGACCGATGATGATATGCGGGCTATGGTCGATGAAGATTTGGTTATTGCCCACCGTCAGCGTGCGATGACTCCGGACCGGCCGACCATGCGTGGTACCGCTCAAAACCCTGATGTTTACTTCACCGGCCGTGAATCTGTGAACAAGTTTTATGATGCTACCCCGGCAATCGTTCAGGAGACCATGGATAAGTTTGCTGAACTGACCGGCCGCAAGTACAACCTCTTTGACTATTACGGTTCACCCGATGCTGATCGTGTCATCGTTATTATGGGTTCTGGTAGTGGAGTAACCGCTTCTACCATCGATTATATGATTTCCCAGGGTGAGAAAGTCGGTATGGTTATTGTCCGTCTGTTCAGACCGTTTAACGCCAAAGCCATGATTGCCACACTGCCCGAAACAGTGAAGACCATTACTGTTCTTGATAGAACAAAAGAGCCGGGTTCCATAGGTGAACCACTCTATCTCGACGTTCGTGCTGCTGTAGGCGAAGCTGCTGAAAACAGCGTGTCTTCTCCTGCTATCTACTCAGGTCGTTACGGTCTCGGCTCAGCTGACTTCACCCCGGCTATGGTTAAAGCCGTTTTTGATAATATGCTGGCTGATGAACCTAAAAAACGGTTCTGTGTCGGTCCCGACGATGACGTTGCTTTCACAAGCCTTGACTACGACAAGTCGTACAGTATCGAAGGCGAAAATGTATATCGAGCCATGTTCTACGGCCTTGGTGCGGACGGGACTGTTGGTGCCAACAAGAACACCATTAAGATCATCGGAACCGAGACCGACAACTCAGCACAGGGATACTTTGCTTACGACTCTAAGAAGTCCGGCGGTATCACCATCTCACACCTTCGTTTCGGTGAGAACCAGGTGCTGGCCCCATATTTGATCAGTAAAGCCAACTTCATCGCCTGTCATAACTTCACTTTCCTGGACAAGTATGACATGCTGCGCAACCTTGACCAAGGCGGCACCTTTCTGCTGACTACTACCTTTGATAAGGACCAGGTTTGGGATAACCTGCCGGCTCAAGTACAAAAAGACCTGGTCAATAAAAAAGCCAAGTTCTACATCATTGATGCCATCTCCCTCGGCCTGGCATTGGGTCTAGGTGCACGCATTAATATGATCATGCAGACCGCCTTTTTCCTCATCTCCGGCATTCTCACAGAAGAAGAAGCCATCAAGGCAATCAAGGACGCCATCAAGAAGACTTATGGGAAGAAAGGTGAAAAGATCGTTCAGATGAACTACGATGCCGTTGACGGAGCGATAAAGAATATCTTTGAAGTTTCCATTCCCGATGCAATCAGCGGACATGAAATGCCTCCAACCGTTCCTGAAGAGGCTCCGGACTTTGTTAAAGAAGTCACAGCCAAGATGATCCAGCAGGTTGGTGAAGAGATTCCTGTCTCGAAAATGCCTTGTGACGGCTCCTGGCCAACCGCAACAACTCAGTGGGAAAAACGAAATGTTGCCGTCCAGGTTCCGGAGTGGTTAAGCGATAACTGCATCCAGTGTGGTCGGTGTTCGCTGATCTGTCCCCACGGCACCATACGACCGAAGATAGTTGATAATGTGGACGGCGCCCCTGAAGCATTTAAAGCTGTCGATGCAGTCGGTAAGGCCTTCAAAGGTAAGAAATTCGCCATCCAGGTGTTCACCGAAGACTGTTGCGGGTGTTCACTCTGCGTCAACATCTGCCCTGCCAAAGAAAAAGCACTGCAGATGGTTATGAATAACGAAGAGATCAGATCAACCCAGGCTGAGAATGTAAAATACTTTCTCGGCCTGCCCGAAATAGATCCGGCCGAAGTGAACCATACCACAATCAAAGGCAGTCAGCTGCTGCGTCCGCTGTTCGAGTTCTCCGGCGCCTGTGCCGGCTGCGGTGAGACACCCTATATTAAAGCGGCTACCCAGATGTTTGGTGATAGGATGTATATCGCCAACGCAACCGGCTGTTCCTCTATCTATGGTGGTAACCTGCCGACAACACCATACTGTCAGCGTGATGATGGCCGTGGTCCCACCTGGGGTAATTCTTTGTTTGAGGATAATGCAGAATTTGGTCTCGGCATGAGAAACACCGTTAACAAACTTGGTGCCCAGGCTGATGAGTTGCTTGATGAGGCTGTTGCAGGTGGCCTGATCAACCAGGCACTGGTAGATGACATTCGTAATGCCCCTCAAACCAGCCAGACCGAGATCGAAGAGCAGCGTGCAAGGATAGCCGAATTGCAAACAAAGCTTGAAGGCAGTAACGAAGCTGTCGCCAAGCGGCTAGCTGCAGTTGCCGACTATCTCGTCAAGAAATCAGTCTGGTGCGTTGGTGGTGACGGCTGGGCCTATGATATCGGCTATGGCGGTCTTGATCATGTCCTGGCTTCCGGTCAGAATGTTAATGTCTTGATCCTTGACACCGAGGTGTATTCCAACACCGGTGGCCAGATGTCCAAGTCTACCCCACGTGCTGCAACTGCCCAGTTTGCCGCTGGTGGTAAGAGAATGCCAAAGAAGGATATAGGCATGATCTTCTCCACCTACGGCAACGTCTATGTGGCCAAAATTGCCATGGGCGCAAACCCGGGTCAGGCAGTTAAGGCTATTGCTGAGGCGGAGGCCTACGATGGTCCGTCTCTGATTATCGCCTATTCACACTGCATCAACCATGGTATCAATATGACCAAGGGTCTTGAGCAGCAGAAGAAAGCGGTCGCCTGCGGCCACTGGCCGCTGTATAGATACAATCCTGACCTTGAAGGAACAGGCAAGAATCCTCTGTCAATCGATTCTAAAGAGCCGTCTATTCCATTTGAAGAGTATGCGCTTGGCGAGAACCGTTATAGAATGCTTAAGCTGATGGTTCCTGAAATGGCCGACGAGCTGATGGCGCTGTCCCAGAAAGACGTGGATAAGAGCTGGAAGCTGTTGGTTGGAAGAAAGACAGCCTTGGATGCCGATGTCGAGTAAAACTGTTACGTAGCAGTAAACCTCGATTTGTCTGCAATAAAAAAGAAAAAGGGTTTCATATCCAGCTGGATATGAAACCCTTTTTTAATTACACAGCAACTAACTATAATTTGAAACTCGAAACCAGAAACTGTAACTATCCCTCCGTCTTTTTCTGCGCTTCCCGCTCAGCCTTGTACTCCTCATACTCCTTCACCGACTGCTCAACCACATTATCCTGACGCTGCTTGATTTCCTCGACTTTGGCGCTAATCTTGTCTTTATTGATTGTCATCGTCTGAGCGCCGAAAAGGGTCGCTGCCAGATACAAAAAGGAGAAATGCATCAACTCTACATCATCGTTGCGGATTGTATTGATGGTTTCTTGGTCGACTTCATAGGTCTCGAGAAATGTGGATTCGAAGACAAATCTACGAAAATGATCCAGGTCTGTTGAAGCCATAAAAAACATACGCTTAGCCTGCTCGGAGAGTGAGGCCTGAAAACCATATGATTTACGGCGCATCACCAGTCGAAGCCATTCCTTGTTCATCTCATCACGGACATCCACTCCCTGATCTTCACGCCATTCGCGAATCGTCCATTCCTTATCCTCCTCAAAACCTTTGCAGTGATCCTCTTTGACAATAAAGAAGAACCGCTCTTCTTCTTTCTGCTCGGCATCACGTTGATTGGGGTCACCACCCTCATGAAAATCGGCCATACCTACGGGATAATAGCGGCAAGCTGATGGTCGGTCTGTATAAACCGTACACCCTTCCGGTGTAACAAATGGACATTTATTATCATCTTCGCGAAGTTTGATGGCGACACCGGGCATATCGGTTTTTTCCAAATAAACAGGTGTTGTATATTGCTGGAGAAATTCATGGGCCGGCAGATTGAGACGCTTCTTCAGCACCAGAATATCATACGGGGTTAAAACGATCTTTATTCCGCCGCAGCATGCAGTGAAACACTTGACTCCGGGATGACAACGAAACTTTATTTTTGAGTCCATCGTCAGCTTCTGAGGCATGATATTCGATGGATTAGTATTTTTGCTAAAGAGCGTTTTCTCTTTAGCGGACAGCTCTTGATTACTCATTCTTTCACCTGTTTAACTGGTTGAATCCATAAAAGTGACAAAACAGCATATATACTAAACACGCTGGTCTAAGGTGTCAAACTGAATTCAACAATAAATGAATAACCATTCATTTATTTCCATGCTCTTTCATCCCAACCGAAATCGACTCTCCCTGCTCCTGTGAATCAAACAATTCCCTCTTCAATTATGGCTTTTAACAACTGAAAATGATATAACGAGAATTGTGAAAGAGAAGAGCCGGAAACTGGTAAAAGACCATTAATGGACTTGAAGTTTGTCTAAAAAGAACTTATAAGTCTGACTCAAACAGCCATGTTTCTTTGTGGTTGAAAGGTTGTGTTACACAAGGAAGAGTACATGAAATTATTTGCCCGGCCCATTGATCTCAGTACCGTTGACAAGATCATCTACCATCTTCCCGATGGCCAGTCCCTCTCGGTGAAAATCGACGGTATTGAAGATGTACTTGATCTTGACCTGGATACCGGCCATATCTGCGACACCTCCGATATTGACGGTGTCATTCACTTTTTCCCCAGAGGACATGCTTAATACCAGGTGCATCTGCCAGCACTGCACATGGTGAAAAACTCTAGAGTTCATCGTTCCTTTGAAATCCATGTTGCATTCTTCTCCTGTTTATCCACAAGGACTTCTCTGTGTTAACGGATAGACCAGTCCCTATAGACCCATCCTGCGACCATCATATCCACACATCATATTGCCGACATGCTTCCGGTACCATGGAGGAGTATGTACAGGTTGCCATTGCTAAAGGTTTAAAAAAAATCGTTTTTCTTGAACATATGGAGGTGGGTGTTCGTTATTTTGAACGTGTATGGCTTGAAGAGGAAGATTTTGACCGCTACTTTGAAGAAGGGGAAGCACTGCAAAAAAAATACAAGGGTCAACTGATAATCGGCCTGGGAGTGGAGGTGGGTTACAATCCTCATTTTAGACAAAAACTTAAAGATCGACTTGGTAATTATCAATGGGACATTGTCGGACTGTCCTATCATTTCGCTTATATACCTGAACTGGACCACCACCTGAATCTAGTCTCACGGAAAAAGGAAAACATAATCCTCTTTTCAAAAGTCGGCTGTAAGCGTCTTCTCGATCTCTATTTCAGCGGACTCATTGATGCTGTTGACTTTCTTGAAGCCGATTTCCTCTGCCACCTGGATGCTGCCCTTCGTTTCCAGTCGGACATTACCCTGTCCACCAAAAACCGGCAGCAGATCGACGTCTTGTTGTCGCAAATAAAAGCTAGAAATATGGCTTTAGAGATCAATACATCCGGGTTCTCCATCCGACAGGAGCCCTTTCCCGCAAGAACTATTGTTAGAGAAGCAATGGAGAAAGATATCCCTTTTGTTGCCGGTTCCGATGCTCACAGACCGCAAGATGTGGGGAGACATTTTGATGAGCTTCCCGGTTTGTTGAATATCGTCCAAAGCACCTTACCTGAGTCATCCTAAGGCCAAATTTTTGACACTAACGAATATATTTTCAGAATTGCTGCTTCTAACAGGAGTTTCCCCGTTAGCCCATTCAGCTAGCAATAAAACCCTATAAAATCAATAAAATAACTAACAAATAGCCTGTAAGACCCCACTCTTGATTTTCAACCCGAAAGCTTTCAATATCCGGGTTTGAATCCGTCCTGGTTGCTCAATCATTCGATCCGGTTTTCGTCTGCGAGAGTGGTACATAAGGCAGGAATGTAGAGTACGCATCTTATCCATAGTCTCTTTGGCCGTAATCTTTAGACCTGTTTCTGCCAGGCGGATTTCTATTAAGCGCAAATAAGCCAAAGCAACAATACAGGTCAGAATATGACACCTGATCTTGCTGTCCGTCCAATGACGTAGCGGCATAAAGCCCACAAGATCTTCGTTTTTGCTCTGCCTGAATGCTTCCTCGACAATATATCTGTCCAAACTCGCCTTGACGATCTCATCGGTCGACCAGGTATGATTATCGGTGATCAAGATATTCTTGCCGAACCGGTTAATGTATCTTCTGAGCCGATAATGATTCTTGCGAAAATTCATCCGTAATCGACCTTTATGGCTGTATATTTCAACGTTGTAGATGTTTCTGGGAATATGCAGTTGGCTGCATGTTTCTTCATATCTTGACATAACTACGTTTTTATTCTTCCAGTGGGGCTGTTGTCTGTTGACCTTATTTTGCATTTCAAAAAGAATCTCCTGAAGGGTCAGCAATTTCTTTTCAAAGTTATACCGCTGTTTGGTGGCGGTAAGGGGATTATAGGTGACAACAACTGTCCGTTCAGACCCCCAATACTCACCGCTTGTCCGGAAAGCAAGTGTTTGGTCATCTTCTCGTCCGTTTTCAGCCAATTGGCGATTCTTTTCCGTATCAATTACCTTGAAATTTTCCAGTTTTATTTGCACCAGTTTTTCCGAGTAATAC
>CAZUUJ010000048.1:0-29962 GCA_964623625.1 uncultured Desulfocapsaceae bacterium | reverse complement strand
TAACTCGTTAGGTTTAAATGAATATGCTGACACGGCAGGGTGGGGAAGTTTTTTTGCTTTGCAATGACAAAATATTGTCATTTTATATAAATAACGGATGTTGAAGAGGGGCTGTCACTGGTGCGGCTTCGGAATTGAATCGATATCTGTTAAATTTACACATAACTATCCGGCCGTAGCAGGAGCGCCGGAGTAAGGAGTAACAGGGAAGCAGTAGCTGCTTTTTGTCCTAATAGATGGTTGCCGGAAAGCTGAAGATCTCCGAGAAGTTGTTTTCTTTCTTGATGAGTGATCGGAAGCAGCCGCAGGTTTTTATAGAGTTATCCAATTAGATGAAAAGTTCGATAAGGAAATGGGTAGAGGCCTTTGGACGGTTAAAGATAAATATTGTTTTCTCAGACAACAGGAAAACGACGTATTAAATCGTGCTGTCCGATAACAATTCTATCCTGCTTTTTCCTTTCTGATCAGTGAAATGGATTCGTTAATGCAGACAAAGGCCCATTAAAGTCGATGTCCAGCGGGATAATTCGGCGCAACCTTACGGTCAGAGCATTGTTTTTCGGGAATTTGTAGTACAGATTGGATATCCCTGTGACCAACGATTGATCGAGACTCAATCAACCGGTCCCCTCCCTTGTTATTTCTTACTTCAAACGTAGTTTTCTTTGGGCTCCCTGACTGCCGGTTCAATAACCAGCAGGAATAGAGTTTCTATGAATCTGATATCATCCATTTATGTTATTGCACCCTTGACTCTGATTATCGGTGTGATTTCCGGATTTATTCTGCGAAAGATGTATGCAGAGTCGCACCGGAAGAATATCAAGGCCCAAGCCAGACAGATTGTCGAAAATGCCATTGTCGAGGCGGAACAGCTTAAAAAAGAGGCTCTTCTGCATAACAAAGAAGAGGCATATCGTATTAAGCAGGAAGCCGAGCAGGAAATGTCCGCAGATCGTACCGAGTTGAGAGAAGAGAAAAATCAGCTGAAGCAGAAGAAAGACAACCTTAACCGTGAATGGCGCGATGTTGATCGGAAACGGGAAGAAATCAATAAACGTGAAAAGAAGATTTCTTCCATTGAACAGTCGCTTGGCGAAAAAGGTAAAGAGCTGGAAAACCTGATCGGCAAACAGCGATATGAATTAGCTCGAATCTCAGGGATAACCCAGGAAGAGGCCAAAAAACTCCTGATGGAGTCCCTGGAGAGCAAAGCCAGAATGGATGCAGCAAAGAAGCTTACCCGGATCGAAAACGAAATGAAAATGGAGGCGGACAGGAAAGGTAAAAATATTCTGTCTCTGGCGATTAGCCGGTATGCCGGGGACTATGTCGCCGAAAAGACCGTTTCCATGGTGCCGTTACCCAGTGATGAAATGAAAGGACGGATCATCGGCAGGGAAGGGCGGAATATCAGAGCCATTGAGGCCGCCACCGGTATCGATATTATCATTGATGATACTCCCGAGGCGGTAATTCTTTCCGGTTTTAACCCTGTTCGCAGGGAAGTTGCCAGACTGGCGCTCGTACAGTTGATCAATGACGGGCGGATTCATCCGGCGAGAATTGAGGAAGTCGTTGAGAAAGTGACCAAAGATCTTGAAGTGACAATTCGAGAAGCCGGTGAACAGGCAACCTTTGATGTCGGTGCCCATGGCGTCCATGTGGAACTTATCCGCTTACTGGGGTGTCTCAAATACAGGACCAGTTACGGCCAGAATGTCCTGCAACACTCTCTTGAAGTTGCATTCCTCTGTGGTGTAATGGCAGCTGAGTTGGGAATAGATGTGAGAATGGCAAAACGTGCCGGACTGCTCCATGACATCGGTAAGGCTGTCGACCATGAGGTGGAAGGTTCTCATGCCATAATCGGTCGGGATCTGTCGAAAAAATATGGTGAGATAGAAGAGGTGGTATATGCAATTGGCTCCCACCATGAAGACCAGCCGCCGCAAAGCGTATTGGATGTTCTCGTTCAGTCGGCAGATGCCTTGTCCGGTGCACGGCCTGGTGCCAGAAAGGAAATGCTGCAGAGTTACGTCAAGCGTCTGGAAGATCTGGAGAATATCGCAACATCCTTTGACGGTGTGGAAAAATCTTATGCTATTCAGGCAGGCAGGGATCTGAGAATCATTGTGGATGCCAACAAGGTTAAAGACGATGAAACCTCACTGTTGAGCAACGATATCGCCAAGAAGATCGAAGAACAACTGACCTATCCCGGGCAGATACGGGTTACCGTAATAAGGGAAACAAGAGCAGTAGAATACGCAAAATGAGGTAGAAGCACAGCATTTTCGTCCAATTTGGCCCATCCGCATAGGTTTGTAGCTATAGCGAACAGGCTAAATTGAACGAACCTACTGCACTTCTACCTCATTTTTCATAAAGTGGAAGCACAGCATCTTCGTTCAATCAGGCTTGACCGTATAGGTTATGCTATAACGGACAGGCCTGATTGAACGAACCTGCCGCACTTCTACCTCATTTGTTGTTAAACAATAGATGTTCCAATAAAAATTTTATTTAATAGGCATCCATTCTATGTTGATAGAAGTAGTTCACTACTTCGGGCATCGTTAGAAAATAACCTAAAAGGAATCGCTGATTATGGCTTCCATAGAAGAACAAATTGAATTGATAGAGCGGGGAGTTGAGGAGTGTATTTCCCGGGAAGAGCTGATTGAGAAGTTGAAAAAATCGGAGGAAACCGGTGTGCCGCTGAAGATAAAAGCGGGTTTTGATCCTACGGCTCCTGATCTTCATATCGGCCATACGGTGTTATTGCAGAAATTGAAGCATTTTCAGGATCTTGGGCATGAAATCTATTTTCTTATCGGTGATTTTACCGGGATGATCGGCGATCCTACCGGTAAGTCGGAAACGAGAAAGGCGTTGACCAGAGAAGACGTCGAACAAAATGCCCAGACCTATAAACAGCAGGTTTTCAAGATTCTCGATTCCGACAAGACCAAGGTGGTCTTCAACAGTGAATGGCTCAGCAAGCTCGACTCCTTTGCTATGATCAAGCTGGCTTCGGAGCTGACCGTAGCCCGCATGCTGGAACGTGAGGATTTCAAGGTCCGTTTCGATACCGGAAAGCCCATTTCCATCCATGAGTTCCTCTACCCATTGATACAGGGCTATGATTCGGTGGCACTCGAATCGGATGTGGAACTGGGAGGGACCGATCAGAAGTTCAACCTTCTCATGGGCCGTGATTTGCAACGGTCAAACAACCAGCAGCCGCAGGTCGTGATCACAATGCCGCTTCTCGAAGGTCTGGATGGTGTCAATAAAATGAGTAAATCACTGGGAAATTATATCGGAATAACTGAACCGCCTACGGATATTTACGGCAAGGTGCTTTCCGTCTCCGATGATTTGATGTTTCGTTATTACGAACTACTCAGTGATCTGTCTTCGGATCAAATTTCAGAGTTGAAGCAGAAGATGGAGTCCGGTGAGATCCATCCGAAAGAGGTGAAAAAACAGCTGGCCAGGGAACTGACTGCCAGGTTCCATTCCCGGGAGGCGGCTGACAAGGCGGAAGAGGAATTTGAGAAGATCTTTAAAAAAGGGGGACTGCCGGAGGATATTCCCGAAAAAATCGTTTCTACCAGTGAAGCAATCTGGCTCCCTAAGCTGCTTGTTCATCTTGAGCTGGTTAATTCAATTTCCGATGGCCGTCGAATGATCAAACAGAATGCCGTCTCCATTGATGGTGAAAAAGTGACAGATGGTGATACCCAGATCGGCCCCGGAGGTGAGTATATTATAAAGGTGGGTAAGAGGCGTTTCTGCAAGGTCCGTTTTTCTTAATCAGGCCAGGATCCGTCCTTGTCACAGACAAGGCACAGGACAATAAATCCCATAAAACCCAAAAGGGAGTGCAGCTAAATGCTGTACTCCCTTTTGTTATTTTGTAACAACCGGTCTGTTAATTGATCGTTTCCTTTCTTTCCATGGAAGAACAGTCATGGCAGATGCCGGTGAACTCGATATGATGACCCAATACCTTATATTGGCTTGAATCAGCTGCCAGCCGATTGATATCATCAGCAACCTCAATATTGATGTCATCAACCCGTTCGCATTGAATACATCGGATATGATGGTGGGGAGTAGTGGTGGCGTCGAAGCGTTTCTGGGTGCCACCGACTTCAATCTTCAAAATAATTCCGCTATTGGCCATCAACTCCAGGTTTCGATATACAGTGCCGAGCCCGATGCGAGGCAGACGTTTTCTCACCATATCGTACACCTCTCCGGCAGTGGGGTGAGATGTGACACTTTGCAGTTCTTCCAGGATAATCTGCCTCTGGGTCGTCAGTCGCATATTGGTTATCCGGCTCATTCTATTTCTCGTTTATTATTAAGTTGGCTAGGCTGGAATTCAGTTATTCAATCAGTTAATGATAAAAATTCCTATTAACAATATATGCCAATGAAAGAAAATACAACAAAAAATTCAGCTTTCCACGTAATTCCAAAATGTTACACATATAGGGTGTGTGCTTCGGGCCACTGAAATAGTAAAACTTTGAAGTTCCTGAAGCAGACGCCTTATCAACGTAATGGAGGATTATAGTAGCCGAATTGAAGTGAAGGGAAATATTTTTTTAGTTTTTTCAACCAGCTTCTGACTCCCATAGCCCGGGTTGTTTCGGGAAATCGGATCGATTCAAGATACCATTCCGGATCCATATTGAGATTGCGTAGTTGAATGAGATCGGGTTGATAATCGGACAGGAGATTGCATAAAGCGTCAAATTCATCGTGGGAATCGGTCACTCCAGGCAGAATAAAGTAGTTGAGCGATACAAAGCGATGATGTCTTTTCATCATTCGAATGGAATCTTTAACATCGTTGAAACGATAATTCTTCGGTCTGTAATAGTTGCTATATAATTTTTCCTGGCAGGAGTTCAGACTGACCCGGAGACTGTCGAGCCCCGCCTTTGCCAGGCGTTCTACCTGGTCTGGCAGGCTTGCATTCGAGTTTAGGTTGATCGTCCCTTTTCCGGTTCTATGCCGTATCGTTCTGATTGCTTTGTCGATCAGTCCCGCCTGGAGAAGCGGTTCCCCTTCGCATCCCTGGCCGAAACTGACAATGGCCTGGGATGCGTTTTCCAGGTGAGCAATAGCGATCTGGGCGATTTCTTTTGGTGTCGGAACAAAGGTGATCCTTTCCTGGGTGGATGGACAGCAACCGGAAGGTTGCAGGGAAATACAGCCGACACATCTGGCATTACAGGTCGGTGAGGTCGGCAGGGGCGCTTCCCATCGACCCAGAAAGTAGTTGCGAGCTGCAGGACAACAATAGACAAGACAGCATTTACCAAGGTGCTGTACCAGCCTGTTGTCTTTGAATTGTTCCAGACGTTTCCGGGTTCTCTTTTCAATAAGACGGGGGGAAAACTGGTCAAAATCCTGACGTGCATCCGTATCGCTTCTAAAAGCGGTAACCCAGAAACGGCCGTCAAGCCAACCGACGCTGGTGTAGGCAAAAAGCGGGAGCAGAGGAGCGTTGTCAGCTCTGGTCTGGTAGGCGCTGTTCAGGATTGCCGTATGGGCGGGGGCCATAAAGGCAGCAACAGCCTGAATTGTTTCCCCGGGCCTGGCCGGGTCCTCTTCGAGCAGCAGCGGCTCACCTGTTTGCGGGTCACAGCCAACAGGCAGCCTGCCCGGAAGAATAAACAGTTCGCTGCCCTCGGGGAGTTCTATCAGATCATACCGATCCGGGATTTGATAGCGGGAGTTGCTTCTTCCCGCCATTGCCAGGTCGGGAAAGTCATTGATATTACCGCCAAGGTCAGCATAGACCAGATGGGGCGTTTTGGCCGGACGGGTCACTGCTGAGGACGCAATACCTTCATGATTGAGTCGATTGCCCGGTAGATATCAAGGTCTTCGCCGAAAATATCCATGATGGAAGGGTGCTCGATCAGATCTTCAATGACGTACTGGGTGAGATAAAGAGTGACAATATTCGGATCCTGTACGAGGGTTCGTACAGGAGCAAGTTTCATCTGCAGGTCGAATTCATCCAGGCCGCCCATCCGTTTCATCTGTTTTGAGAAGGCTTCCTGCAAAGACTCAACTGAGTCAGTTTCGATGATTTCTCTGTCGATGAGACGCTGTACAAGCTTTTTGGCAAAAAGATCGGCGTGTTCCTGAGCGTAATGAAACATCTTTCGCCGCTCGTTTTCACGCTTGCGGTCGATAGCTCGGATGGTTTTATCTGTAGCGCGATTCGGGCTGATGTGTACTTTTGCCATATCAATCTCCTCTTTCTCCAGACCTGGTTGATACCATCCTTGAACAGACTCGTTCTCTTGCTGAACCTATTTATACTAATCGGAAAAATTAAATATCACTACTGTAAAGTTGAGAAAAGTGAGTCATTTTCTTTTTTTGGGTCACATTCAGCTTGAGCCTGTATCTGTCGAGATATTCGGCAGTCATGCGGTGGGTGTTGAAAATTGGAACATTGATAATCAGGTTTTGGATTGATTTGTCAAGAAATTCCCACTGATCATTTTTGTGATAAAAGGACTCAAGAATATCGGGAAGCAGCTGATAAAATGACAATGAGTCTTCTTCGTAGAGGAGTGTTTCACGGGATTCATCCAGACATGCGGTTTCTACCGTTCCCTCATGACCGAACTTCCATCCGGTCTCACCGTTGTGGTACCCTTCGACCCACCAGCCGTCCAGGGATGATATATTGGGAACCCCATTCATGGCCGCTTTCATACCGCTGGTTCCGGATGCTTCCAAAGGCCTTTTCGGAGTATTCAACCAGGCGTGAACCCCAGATACCAGCATTTTTGCGATTTTCATGTTGTAATTGGGTATGAAAATAAGATTGATCCGACCATCGCTTTTGTCATACAGCCTCTCCTGATGGTCGAGGATGGACTTGATAACCGTTTTGCCGGGTTCATCGGCTGGGTGCGCCTTGCCGGCAAAGATGAAGTTGATTTTCTGGTTCGTAGCAGTCAGTATTTCACAGAGTTTATCGATATCGTAAAAAATGAGATCAGCCCGTTTATAGGTGGAAAAGCGCCTGGCAAAACCAATGGTAAAGGTGTCGGGTTCCAGTTTGGTGTCATGGTCGATTAATGACGAGAAGTAGTTCGGAGGATCAATCCAGGTGCTGGTCATACGGTTACGGTGTGCAACCAGCATGTCATTGAGATAATCATAGAGTGTTACCGTGTCTTGATGCCATACATCCCAGAATGATTGGCGAAATTGTTTATCGCTGATCAAAGTGTCCAGTTTCGAGAAAACACCGGGATCGTCCCGCCAGCCCTCAAGTTCAGGAATTGTATCGAAAAAGAGGCCCCTTGCGTCGCTGATCCAGGTCAGATGGTGGACACCGTTGGTAATGGCAGAGATCTTGTCAGAGAATTGGGGGAACTGTTTCCGGGTTACATCACGGTGCAGTCGGCTGACACTGTTTGTGGACCGATTGACCCGCATGGCAAGATTGGTGAAATTGTAGGTGTGCGGCTCATCTTCATCGCTGGCCAGCAGGTTCAAGACATGCTGGCAGGTTTTTTGACTGATGCCGGCGTACAACGATTTGTCAAAGCGATCATGGCCTGCTTTTACCGGAGTATGAATGGTATAGACAATGTGATCGGCAATCTTCTTTGCGGCTTCTTCAATCTGGTTGTTAGTACCGTGTTTCAGACCCGTGGAGTGGTTGTTGTTTTGTATTTCTTCGGAGATCAACTGCATGGCCAGGACAACACCATGCTGTTCATTTAAATGAAAAGTTCTTGATGTTATGCCCAGCTGCTGCATAACTGGAATAATGCCGATCCCAAGCATACGTCGTTGAATGGCTTTGACGATGTTGGACTCTGAATTATACAGCTGCATGACACTGTTGCGGATGACAGGGGCTGTTTCAGGCAAAGAGAAGTCGAGAAGAAATTCCGGAATGAAATAATCGAGACTGTGATTGAATTCAAGTTTCATCCAGACATGAGCAAGAGCCAGTGTCTCCTGGTCATATTCATTGTAAAACGGCACCTCAATGGTCAGGGGTCTGGAGTTGTCTTTAGGGTCTTTTAGTAAGTAGAGGCCGGGGGTGTCTTCCGGTTTCCAATCTTCGATTTTATCGATCTGACCAAGTCTGGAATCGACGATCTGAGTGAAAAAACCATGTCGATACAACAGGCTGATTGCGGCAACCGGGATTTTAAACTCAGCAAAGCTCTTTAGTGTATCACCGGCAAGGACACCGAGTCCCCCTGAATATGTGGGTATTTTTCCAGGACCTGTCAGTTGTTTCTCCAGTTGTGAATGAATATCCGGATCAGTAATCGCTGCGCCTGAGTAGAGGGAAAGATGGCTTCTCAGCGGATTGTATACATCCGGATCAGCACCGATTTCCATACTGATATATAAAACGGAGTTGCCGTTAGGATTAGTCAGTCTATTCCAGACGATATCGAATTGCTTCTGGGAAATCCCCATGTAGGTACCGAATTCATTCTTGGCAATGAGTTTTTCCAGGTTTTGTTGGTCGGTTTGTTTTTGCATCGTATTAAAAGCAGTCAAGTGAAATACTGGTGAATCAAATATTAACGTAATAGTCCTGATCCGATCTTAATGGACGGATGTCGGAATGAGGCCCAATTTTTATCCTATTTGAGCAGGTCTTGCATTTCTTTTTATGAGATACGACACATATTAGAAAAATAGGTTGAAATTAGTCAAGATGAAACATTATAGTGCAGTTTTATATACAGGTTTTCAGGTGGGAGGAAGCTCCGTTATGAATTTATGTTCTTCCTAAATACATCAACGTCAGAAACAGGAGATTAATCATGCTGTGCAGGATCAAAAGTGTTATGGCTGTTTTTCTTGTGGTGTTCGCTTTTACTCTCACCGGTTGTGGTGACAGTGATACAGATAAGGAAATGAAGATGAGCAAGGCTGAGCCGCTGGAATCGAAACCACTTGGAATCATGGAAGGAAGAACATCAGGCCCCATGGTGCCTATTTATTTCGATTTCGATTCGTCTGAAATCCGTCAAGATCAGGTTTCCAGGATTGAATTGGATGCTGACTTCATGAAAAAGAACCCCCAATTGAAGATCAGAATCGAAGGGAATTGCGATCCTCGTGGCACCAATGAGTATAACATGGCGTTGGGTGAGCGGCGTGCATTGAGCGCCAAAAAATACCTGATCAATCTGGGCGTGGATATGCAGCAGCTTTCCACAATCAGCTTCGGGGAAGAACGCATTCTCTTGCACGGTCAGGATGAGTTGGCATGGGCCCAGAACAGACGTGATGATTTTGTTATAGTAAAATAGAGAACAGTTCGTTCATTTGCTGTATTAGTTACTTGTTGTCATTAAAAGTGAGGTATCAGCCAGAAACCGGTTGATACCTCATTTATTATTGTTGCAGTCTTTCCGCAAAGATAAGGACAAAAGAGATATTTGGACAAAACGGCCAGGAGAATGATATGACCTTGAAGAAATCAATTTGGACCGGAATTGTGGCGATTTTTGCTGTTTGTGTGATAGCACAAGCGAATCCGGTACAGGCGGCGGACCCTGTAAAGATCGGAGTGATGAATGTTCAGAAGATCTTGTCTTTGTCAACTGTTGGTAAAAAAGCGAAGGTTAAAGTTGAAGAGAAGATAAAAGGGCTGCAGGCAAAATTCAAAACAGAAGAAGAAGAGTTAAACAATCTGCAAAAAGAGATAGAAAAGAAAAGCTCTGCCTGGTCGAAAGAGAAGAAAGATGAGAAGGTTCGGGAGTTCAAGAAAAAGAGGCGGGAGCTGCAGGCCAAAAGCGAAGACGCCCGTTTCGAAGTTAAACAACTCCAGGATAAGGAACTTGGTCCCATCCTCAAACAGCTTGAAAAGATCGTTGAAGAGTATGGTATTAAAAACGGTTATGCAATGATCTTCGATATTAAGAGCGGTGTTATTTATTTTCACAAGGCGGTTGATGTCAGTGACGATATTATTGCTGCATTAAACAACACGACCAAATAATATTTTTTTCAGGTGATTGTTGAAAAACAATCTTGAGATTGTCCTTAGAAGCGATGTAAAAGGAAGTGACGCTTTTACATCGCTTTTCTTTTTTTACCTGAATCCGTGGGCGCCTCTTAACAAGTGCTCTTGTTGTGCTGGTGGATGCCCGTAGGGCGAGTCGTTCTTTAAGATGAAACAGTTCAGTCAAGGATTTTTTGTGATATCAAAACATTAAGAATGAAAACCATAATTTCTGTCGCGGATACAGTTTTTATCGCAGGATTCTGCAGGGGTTTATTGTCAGAAACTACTTGAAATCAAAATTCTATTTGCCGACATAGGCCGACGTAACACATCCTATGGAAATAAGCAGCTATGCAGCCACATGAATTCCTGAAATTAACAAAAATGAATAACTGCGGTGAATGCGGATATCCTGCCTGTCTGGCATTTGCTGCTTCCGTTACAAAAGGCGGAGAAGATCCATCCAAGTGTCCGTATATCGACGAGTCCCAACTGGGAGATGAGTTCAGCTCTGAAGATAGGGGAAAAGATGGATTGAGTGGTGTTGAAAGGGCTTTGGACGAAAAGGATCTCGCTCTGGTTGCCCATCTGAAGAGCAAAATTGAAAGCATCGATATGGAGAAAGTTGCCGTTTCCACCGGGTGTGAGTGGAGCAGTGAAGAACCAAACATGATGCGTTTTCTTTACCTGGTTCAGCAGGTACAACTCTCCACCGACGGGATTCTTATAAATGGTGAGGAACCTGAAGACCCGAGGGATCAAATCCTTCTTTATAATTATATCTATTTTGGTGGCGGAGATGAGCCGGCCCCCGATTGGATTGGTATGGAGTCGCTGCCGAACTCCATCTCGAAAGTACATACCCTCAATCGATACTGTGAGGATCGCATTGCCGATCATTTTACCGGTAGGCCGGAACATCTCCTTGACTGTGGTATCAAGATCGGTGGCCGGGAAGTAAAAGACACAGAGCAGAACTGTAATGTCGCATTGATCTTTCAGGTACTGCCCAGGCTGCCTATTTTTATGCTTTTCTGGGATGAGGAGCCTGAGGACAGTTTTCCCGCCAAAGTCAAGGTACTTTTCGACCGCAATGTTCTAGATATACTCGATCTGGAATCGTTGGTATTCACAGCGGAGAGAACAGCAGAGCATCTTGTTGAGGAGAGTAATCGGTTGCAGAAGTAGCTTGCCATAGCACGATCCGCTGAATCGAAAGCGGAGCCGATATGTCTGCAATGCCCGTATACTATTTATTAAGGAAGGATCTATGGAAAGACCAAGCATGACAGGTTTTGGCCGGGGTGAGGCCGAATCGGACGGACGGACCTGGGTAGCTGAGGTTCGGTCTGTCAATCATCGCTATCTGGATAGCAAAATCAAGCTTCCCAACGGTTATTCCGTTTTAGAGGAGAAGATTAAAAAGAAGGTCCAGCAATATCATGAACGGGGTCGAATTGATCTCTTTTTCTCGGTCAACGGGGATTTTTCCGACCTGATTCGGGTTGATCTCAATGAATCCCTTGCCCGGGAATATAGAGATCGACTGACACAACTGGCTGAAGAACTGGACATTGGCTCTGAAATTGACCTCACGCTTTTAGCGGCACTTCCCGATGTGATTGTTCGTGAAAGGGAGAATGAGGATCCAGATGTAGCCTGGCCTGTCATCGAACAGGCTTTAGATGATGCTCTTTCAAGCTGCCGGGTGATGAGGGAAAAAGAGGGACAGGCTCTGACCCGCGACTTAACGGAAAGGTTGACGTTTTTCTCTGAAACCGTTGACGAAATAGAATCCATGATACCGGAACTGGTCGCCAGACGTCAGACGGCCATCAAGGAGAGGTTGGAGAGATTGTTGGATGACCCCAAGCAACTCGACCCTCTGCGACTGGCCCAGGAGGTTGCCGTATTAGCCGATAAAAGTGATGTGACAGAGGAACTGGTGCGGTTGAAGAGTCATATCAACCAGTTCCACTCCTTTCTTCTTGAAAGCGGCGGTATCGGCAGAAAACTGGATTTCCTCATCCAGGAGTTCCTACGGGAAGTCAATACCATCGGGGCAAAGATCAATGATGCTAAAGTGGCCTATTTAACGGTTTCACTCAAGTCGGAACTTGAAAAGATGCGCGAGCAGGTACAGAACATTGAGTAGATATATAGTAAGCGATCACAGGCACCCCATCTTTGAACGATCGGCAAGGCTTATGTAGCATCAGTACACGGCTCCTTACCGCTTGTCCAAATATGGGGCGCCTGAGACCGCTTATAGTTTTAGTCGTAATTACAGTCTAGTGCTTACCCTATGATTGGTTACGATATTTCTCTATTAAATACGGTTTATCATGCAGCTGATCAATATTGGTTTCGGGAATACGGTGATGGTGGAACGAATTGTCGCTGTCATCAATACAGGTTCGTCCCCGGCAAGAAAACTCAAAGAACAGGCAAAAAAGGCGGGAAAACTGGTCGATGTGACAGAGGGAAGACGGACACGTTCCATTCTGGTCATGGATTCCAATCATATTATCCTGTCATCGGTACAGCCCGACACCATCAGTCAGCGTCTGGCTTCCTTACAACCCGGTTATCACTTAAGTGAGTATCGGGAATCTGGTGAAACGAAAAAATGAGTAGAGGAAGACTGTTTGTTGTATCAGCTCCTTCCGGAGCCGGTAAGACAACGATTCTAAAAAGTGTAATGGCTGGGACCCAGGGACTGGCCTTTTCGGTATCCCACACCACCAGGTCCCCGCGGTCTGGAGAGAATGACGGAAAGGACTACCATTTTGTCAGCCGGCGCCAATTTGAGGACATGAGAGCAAAGGGCGCTTTTCTGGAATGGGCCGAAGTGCATGGCAACCTGTATGGCACCAGCATCTCGTCGCTTGAGCAGCAACTGGATCTTGGGTTCGATATTGTGCTTGACATCGATATACAGGGAGCGGCCGTTTTAAGGGATAAAAAGCGGGTTGAGGCGAGTTTTATCTTCATTGCTCCCCCATCGCTTGAAGAACTGGAAAGACGGCTGCGCAGCAGGGGAACCGATAGTGATGAGACCATCGATTTACGTCTTGCCAATGCCAAGAGTGAGATGGCAGAAGCGGATCGATATCAGTATCTGATTGTCAATGATAATCTTAATGAATCGATCAAGCTTTTAACGGCTATCATTCTGGCAGAACGGGCAAAGGGACATCGTCTATCAACGGGTGAATCAATTACACTCTAACAATTCTGGTGTTGTGTCAAATGGGTTGATGAAGAAGAAGAGAACGGAAAGGCCCCAGAAGAACGAGTACAGGATTCGAGTTTCCGATGATCTGATTTGGGGTGTTCATCCGGTTGTTGAGATGTTGAAGGGTGAACCTGGCCGATTATCTGAGATCTATTTACAGAAGGATCGACGGGGCTCAAAGATTGCAGAAATCCTTCAATTGGCCAGGAAAGCCGGTATCAAGGTTAGATTTGTTCAAGCACTGAAAATAACTGGACCTGAGTCTGCTCAAATCAGGCACCAGGGAATAGCGGCAAGAATCAGTCGTGCCGTTCTTCTTCCGTTTGAAACGCTGTTGGGACGTTTTACCGATAAAGTGCGTCAGGGTCGTAAGCCGCGTCTTATGGTGTGCGATTCAATACAGGATCCGCATAATCTTGGATCGATCATCCGGAGTGCGTACGGTTCGGGAATGGATGGTGTGATCATCACCAGAGATCGTTCGGCGCAGCCTGGAGGTACGGCAGCCAAATCGGCAGCCGGTTCCATGGCCCATATCGATATCTGCCAGGTGACCAACCTGGTTATAGCTCTGAAAAAGCTGAAAGAGGCGGGGGCATGGATTTTTGGCGCTGTAAAATCATCCACCTCTCAATCAATTTATAAAACGGAATTTTCCGGTCCCATCTGCCTTGTTGTCGGTAACGAAGGTACAGGCATTCGTCCTTTGGTACAGAAAGAGTGTGATATCCTGGTGTCAATCCCCATGCGGGCAGAACTTGACTCGCTGAACTCTTCCGTTGCCGCAGCGGTCATCATGTTCGAGATGTTGCGGCAAAGCAACGGATAGCTATTCGTGCAATCAGCCATAGGGTAAGCAGCAGGCCAGTATTTAAGAAATAATTGCAAGTGTTCGCAGGGGGGGCCTGATGTGGAAAAGCGGCAAGGCGTAGCGTGCTGGTCCTACATAAGGTGTAATAGCTCAAACTTGATCTGACAATTTTAGTGATAAGGTTCGATCAAATCTGGTACTCACAGTAGATCTCTTCAATTTAGTGATTGCTGGATTGTTGCTACATTCGAGGTGGTAGGGTTAACAAGTAGTTATGTAGACCCGTTTATCATACCGATTTGAGTGTTATACAGAATTTTCCCATTTTCACAACTAAACGAATGTATAGTGCAACTTTTAAATTTTCTTGGGATAAATAGAGGCAAATGGTAATTCAGAGTTATTGCCCTGTAAGATACCGCTAGGCCATTACTCACGAACGTGCATCGGTTTTCCTCATATCAAAAATATTGCGATATTATATTATTGCCGTTGGGTCAGGCATACACCATGGAGAGCGTTGAAGAGGCCGTTAAATCGGCCCTTGATGTGAACGCTATAATTGCCATACCCATTCATTGGGGATTGTGGGAAGGCAAACAGGCCGATGCTGAAAAATTTAAGAATCTGTTGAATGGAAAGGTAAATGTGATGATTAAAATCAAAAAATAGCATGGTCAATCAGCCGGTTCATATCAGTGGCTTTAAGGGACGTACTCAACTTTAAAACTTATCAGATTAGCACGTTTATTAGTTGAGTCTGTCCCTCAAAAACGCGTTCAAAAATGCGTCCTTTAAAAACACCGTCTATCTGATTGAACGCAGATATTTACTTTTTTGCGTACGTCCCTATAAGCCCGTTCCTAAAAGCCGCAATTTTGGGGATGCACCCTTGACAACCTTTTTCTTGATCTGTACTATGCGGTCTATATTATTAAGTTTATTCCAATGATAGCACTCAAAAAAGGATAATAAAATGTACTCTAAATTGCGGCAAAACAAAAAAACTATGATAGCTTTTCTTATTGCTTTGTGCATTTGCTTATCTGAAGGCTTAACAACTCTTTCATACGGGGGGGAATCTTGGAGAGGACAACAATGTACAGTTTTATTGACAAAACTTATGCTTGAGTGCGAGCAGGAGAAGGCTGATTGCAGCAAGAGTATTGAGTGTCAAGAAACATGTTGGGGTGCAAAGCTATCGAAACCGCTTGATGGATGTCCTAAGCCATACAATAGTGAGATAGGTGTCATATGTTTACGAGCTGGATTGGTCGCCGCAAGAAAGGAGGGAGGAAGTTTTCCCGAACTTTATATTTGGATGACGTACAAATCATGCATAGATCAATGTCAAAAAGGTGAAAACTTTGAAGGTAATAAAGCGCATTGGTTGACCGAATCACTCCAATAATTGTGAATGCAAATAGAGATTTGATTTCTCAGGAATCAAATTGGAAAGGATTCGATCTATGAACCTCAACAGAAGACAGATGATAACGGGTTAACCTTATTCCTGATTATGTAAGATTTGACCAGAACCAACCTGTAGATCTGTCAGATCAAGTCTGAGTTACTGCACATAAGACTTGCCGATCGTTCACAGCAGGTATACCCTACGAACACTTGCTTATTTGTTCTTCTCAGCAAGTTTTGCTTTCAACAGTTCTCCGAGACTACCGAGGTTCTCCTCTTTGCTCTCTTTCTTTTTCGATTTTTTAAACTCGCGGAACTCATCTTTCTCCGCCTCTTCCTTGTCTTCCGGTGGTGTATAATCGGCAGGTGCCAGGGATATCCGTTTTTCATCACTATCGATCGTTTCGACGGTAACTTCGATATCCTGGCCGGCCTCCATAACCTCCCGTGGATGGTTAATTTTTCGACCGCCGCCGAGCTTGGAGATATGGATCAGCCCATCGACTCCCGGAGCCAAGGTGACGAAGACACCAAAGGGAGCGAGCTTTGCGACCTTGCCGGTGTGATTCGACCCTTCATCAAACTGGTTGACTACATCGTCCCAGGGATCGGCCAGGGTCTCTTTCAAACTGAGTGAGATACGATCTTTATCCCAGTCGATCTGCTTGACTACCACAGATACTTTCTGACCGATATGCAGATAATCTTCGATTTGTTCAACCCGGCTCCAGCTGATTTCCGAAATGGGAATAAGACCGTCTATCCCGCCGATGTCGACAAAAGCGCCAAATTTTTGCAGTGATGTGATTTCACCTTCAATAGTATCCCCTTCTGTGAGATGTACTTTCAACGTTTCTTTCATCTGAGCCCGTTCTTCCTCCTGGATAGCCCTAGCTGAGACTACAATATTGCGGCCTCCGCTTTCAAAGCGAGTAATTCTAAATTGCATGTGTTGATCCAGGTAGGTTTCATTGTTCTCTACGCGACGCAGTCCCATCTGGGAAAATGGACAGAAGGCCCGAACATTTCCTCCAAGGGTGATCTCAAAACCGCCTTTTATCTCCGCCTTGACAAAACCCTGGATCGGTATCCCACTGCGCCAGGCTTCTTCAAGGTGTTCGACACTTGCTCCTGAACTGATTGTGGTCGTAAACAGGAGTTCAGACCGTTTTGAGCTGAGAAAGTAGACATCAATCATATCACCGACAGCCGCTTCAAGCTCCCCATCACTGTTGGTTAGCTCTGCAGCGTCCAGAACCCCTTCGCTTTTCCCTCCAATATCGAGAAAAACCGATTCTCCGCCAAAGCCGACAATGCAAGCGGAAATTTTTTCGCCGGTTTTGAGTTTTTTTAAAGGTTTGGTTTCTTCAGCATCAAACAGATCGGCAAAACTATCGCCATTATTGCTCATCTTCTCTATCCTTCTATGTTTCTTTTATTGAATGATTACAAATACAGATGTTCTTCCAGTATCAGGTAATAACAATCGGACGGCTGACCAGTTCTTCTCCATCCCATTCCTCTTCAGTCCGTACCGTTATCGGACGGCCGAACAGGCAGTTGCCGATCTGATCATGGGTATCGGAAAGAATAGCTATTTCGGACATATGTATATGTATTCTGCTATATTAACATTGAACTGTCTTCTCGGATGACGAAAAGGGACATTGAAAAACAGTTCATTTCTGGTGTATTGCCAGAGACAGATACCTGTTCTTCTCACAAAAAACGAGATGTTTTTTTGTTAAATCATCTAAAAACGTCTGAATTTTCGCTACAGGTATGCGGTTGAAGGTGTCGGCTATTTCATCCAATGTTCTGATGGTTGTGCAGTAGAGATAAATGCTCCTTGATGTTGCTTTAAGGCGGTGTTGCAGCACGTTACCGTCAGTAAGTTCCTGTCTGACAATACAAAATGAACCACCATCACGGTAGCTCAGTGGAGCAATGTCACTCTTTTGCCTGGTGATATGAAAAGAGTGCCAGGTTAGCAGCTTTTTAACAACCGGTTTCCAGAGTGATCGTTGAGCCTGGCGGTCTCCCCTGTATCCTCGAATCAGCAGTTCCATCTTTTTAAGGATGTGTTGTGGAAAGAGTTTTCTGTTGTTCGGATGATGGGTAACAGCCTGTATTCCATGAATTTTCGGATGATTATAGACCGGTGAGCCGTGTCCCAGAAAAAACGATGCAGAAATTAAGGGATGGTATGGGAGAACAAAATCGAGCGCATGAAGCGTTTCATCGACTTCCTCTTCGGTTGATCCGGGAAATTCGATGATGAGATTGCCGTCAAGAGTGATGCCGCTCTCTGCACTGTTTCGCATAACCGCAATATTATCAATGGCGGTTGTTCCTTTGCCGAGTCTCTTGAGCAGGCTGGAAGAAAGACCTTCGATGCCGACCTGGATGGAGGATAGACCGCCCAGCCGATACTGTTTGATTCGATTCCTATCAGTAATAGCCCGAATTTCAGCAAAAAAACGATAATCAACCTCTTCTTCTGCCATCCTGTTAAAAAAGCTGTCCGATTCTTTTAAGGGCAATGCATTGTCGGTAAATGTAAAGCTGAGACAGTGGTGTTTTTTTGCCAACATCTTAACTTCAGCTATGCACCGATCACTGCTTTTACTTCGATAGTGACGCCATTGAAGGTTGAGATTGCAGAATGTGCATTTGTTCCACCAACAGCCTCTGGAAAATTCAATGGGAAGAGTTGGTATGAATGGTTCAGATTGGAAGAAACTATTCATTTCGGTGAAATAATCTTCATAGTCGGGCGGGGACAGCCTATTCAGGTCTTTGATCTCGACGTCGCTGACAGAAGGAACGTTACCGGTACGACTTACTATCTGCCTGGAAAGTCTTGACGTCCTGCCTGCCAGAAATCGGCACAACCGATGCAGAGGCTTTTCTCCCTCGCCGTCAATGACGAAATCGATCCAGGGAAAATTGTCCAGCAATGAGTGTCCCATTTTACCGACACATGAGGAGCCTCCAAAAACGATGGCAGGGTCACTGTTACGCTCTTTCAGCAATTTAGCAACCAGCAACGATGCAAACAGCTGATTAAAGCAGACACTCAAACCGACCAGGTCATATCCGGTATGAATTTTATCAACAACAATCTCAAGGCTCTTTTGTAACTCCTCTTGCAGTTTATCGTAATCGGGAACATGGCGGGAGAATCCCCTTTTCTTCATTCGCTGCAAAAAGAGATGTTTTGCCTGCCCGTACTGCTCGGGAAAGAGTAATGGTGCATAGAGCGCTTCGCCTGCCCAACTGTCTTTTGAGATTAGCCGGTACGTTTTGGTGCCGAAACGATGTGCTGTATCAAGGCAAGGATGAAGAGTGCTTACCTTGATCGACTTATCTGTTTCCAGGTGAGCCTTCAGGGTGCCAAGTTGAATCGATGGCCGGTTAAACAGAGCCCACGGCATGGAGAGAAGGGCAACCCGGAACGTATCTGGCTCATCTATTGCCATATTACTGGTGAATGATTTCGGTCCCCTGGGGGGGAGCAAATGAGAACAGCTTGTTGATGGAAGGTCGGTCCAGGGATGTGAGCGAATCAATCTGAAGATTATCCAATTCTATTGTTGTTAAGGTATCAAAATGATCGGTGATCTCGATACGCCTGATCAGTGAATCGCCGGTGATATACAGGTGAACGAAGCTCAACTGGGACTGGGTTTCCATGGGAACAAGCTTCAGGACGCGAAATGGCTGGTTGTCCGGTAGGCTGGTAAACAGGGTAGTTGAATCTCCAGGAGCGGCATAGAAGCTGTCTTTCAGCCTGCCCTGGCCTGAGAAAAAGGAATACATAATGTTTTCCTGCATGGAGGCTGTGGGCATGATGATCATCTGCTGAAGCTTGGCAAAATACATGAGAAATTTTTTGCCGTTGTTAATGATAACCTGCGCCTCCTTTCCCTTATAGTCCCAACGCATTTTTCCACTTAATCCATCTTTGAGGAAAAAAGCTTCCCCCTGTCCTTTACGTGGGCGACCACTCAACTGTCCTTCCGATGTCTGAACAAAGGAGAATTTCAGGCTGGAGATGCTGTTGTAGGTTTGTTGCAGCCTCGCCATAATTTCCATCGGGCTTTCACTGTCAGCGGAGTCCGGTTTGGCAAGAGTGATATTGTTGCCCGACAGCAGGGTAACAAGGACCGTCATGATGAAGCAGAGTGCTACAAGAGTTGAGTGTCTGGCAATGGTCATGTTGGAATCAGCTCCATTTTCCGGCCGAAAATTCTTCGGCTGATTTTTTCAACCGTGTCGGTCAGGTCCGATACGTAATAGTTGTGTTGGACAGGTAATAAACTGTTTTCTTTCACAATTTCAGGATTGGCTTCAATGTATTGTTTGACTGCAGCAGCGGTGGCCGTAGAGGAATCGATAAGCCGGACCCGTTTGCCTATTCGTGGCTGGATGAGTCCTTTGAGCAATGGATAATGGGTACAGCCCAGGACAAGCGTGTCGATTTGATCATTTTTTAATGGATGCAGATAACGCCGAATGATCATTTTTGTTTCCCGTCTGTTTAACCAGTCTTCTTCGACAAGGGGGACAAGCAGAGGGCAGGCGCGGGAAAAAACGTTCATATTCCCATCAATCCGGTTAATTTTCTGCTGATAAATATTTGACCGGATCGTTGCCCGGGTGCCGATCACGCCGATTCGTCCTGAACGGGTCAGTTGAACGGCCTGCTCTACGGCTGGAGTGATCACTTCAAGAATAGGGAGTTTAAACTCGGATTTCAACCTTGCGGTTGCTACGCTGGCTGCTGAATTGCAGGCTACGATGATGAGTTCGGCTCCTTTTTCAAGAAGAAATTCGGTGTTTTGCAGACTATACTCGACAATGGTCTCACTGGATTTGTTGCCGTATGGTGTTCTGGCAATATCACCAAAATAGGTAATACTGTAGTCCGGCAACAGGGTCTCCACTGCACGGGCGACCGTCATGCCGCCAACTCCTGAATCAAAAATACCTATCATCTGATTTAATGGAAATGTTACTTCTCAGGTTTACCCTGGTCGATGTCAGATTCAGGAGCCTGATTGTATTTTGAGAGTAAATCCAGTGAAACAGGGTTCTCAGGATTGTTGTTACTTCTTCTTTGCAGCAGCCCGTTTCTTTTTCCGCTCAGCGATTGATTTTTTCAGAGCGGCAGGAATACCACGTTTTTTGCCGGCTTTTTTCCTTTTCTCAGTGAGCGACTTGGCGCACAATGGTTGACGCAGTGAGAAACCATATTTTTTTCTGTACTCTCTCCCGGTCAATCCATGGGTTTTTAAATGCTTGGCCGACAACATCTTGAATTCCTGACCGCATTCAATACAGATGATTTTATTGCGAAGGATTGATTTTTCAGGAGATACGGTTGCCGGTGCTTGCTGTACCTGCTCTGTTTCATCCCCGGTTTCAATTTTATGTAAATGTTGAAGAGTTATAAATGTGTCTTTTAGTGCAGCCTGCAGTTCATCAATTGACATGTTTTTTGTACTTGATTGAGCCTGCACAATTTCAACACTCAGTTCAACTAGTGATTTAGCCATAATGGTCTCCTTTTATACAGTTCTTAATAAATCATTTATCGGCAAATGATAAACAGCATAACAGAAAATGCAATATTGGTTTCTCATTTTCCTTTAAATTTTTGGTAAAAAAATAGATTCACACCTGAAAACCATATAAAAAGTAAAGTCGTTACACTTCAACCGTCGTCACCTGAGTTGGAATATAAGGGATGACTGGTTGTTTTTCCTGAGATAGACATAAATTGAAAATAAAACAGATAATTTGATGATGGCAGTCGGGTAAATTTTTCTTTAAAGCGTTTTGCAATCAAGACTAACCGTTGGTCATTCGTTCAAAGTAAGCGGAACTATCTTTTTAAATTGTCATATTGACAGCCGGGGCATGAAGAATTATCTTGCCAATGGAAAAACTAGCGCCGAACGTGCTGTTTTATACCAGTAGGCGATTGTAATATATTAATTTTACACATGTTTGTATCAATACTGAGGTGTTGAAGAATAAATGGAGAAAGCTATGCCTGTGTATGAGTATGAATGCAATGAGTGCATGAAAACTTTTGAAGTGCAACAACGCATGAGTGATGATCCGCTGAAGAATTGTCCGGATTGTGACGGATCTTTGAAAAAACTGGTTTCGATGAGTTCTTTTCAATTAAAAGGCGGCGGCTGGTACGCCGACGGTTATACTTCCGCTTCGGCAAAAAGTTCAGAGAAACCCAGTTCCCCCTGCCAGTCCGGCTCATCAGCCTGCAAAAGTTGTCCGGCTGCTTCTTCAAGCTGATTTTTTGAGGATTCTAAGAGTAAAAAAGGGGCTGGCTCATATACTGAGTCAGCCCCTTTAAAACGTTTTATAGCTCCTGCCCTGTTGATCTAGCAGAGATCAAACAGGGTTTTTTCTTTACAACTAAATTTACAATCGTTTGGCTTTCGGCCGTTGATACAGGTACATCTGCCATGTTGACTTCACGGATTTCATGCTCAACGTAGCGCTGCTATACCTGCGCTGAAATCCGCTTGTCGACTCGCATCTGCACCTGTCTCAACATCCTCGGTGCTCAAACGATAGCAAAATCCAGGTTACAAAATCACCATGGCATCCCCATAAGAGTAAAATCGATAGTCGTTTTCGATCGCCTCCTGGTAGGCGGCCAGCAATCGATCGCGACCACAGAAGGCCGATACCAGAAACAGAAGTGATGAGCGGGGCAGGTGGAAGTTGGTAATCAGCCTATCGATAACCTTGAACCGATATCCCGGTGTGATATAGAGATCGCACCAGCCATCAATTCCATTTTGCAAACCATTCTGTTCAGCGCAGAATTCCAGAGTCCGGACAGTGGTTGTCCCAACGGCCCAGATTTTTCCACCCTGCTTTTTCGTTTGGTTGATTAATGAGACGGTTTCATCACTGATATGGACATACTCTCCATGGATTGAGTGCTCAAGAATATGCTCGCTTCGTACCGGGGAAAAGGTTCCATAGCCGACATGCAGAGTAATTGCTGCTCTGCTGATCCTATTTTGTTCCAGCTTATTCAATAATGACGGCGTGAAATGAAGACCGGCCGTGGGAGCGGCAACAGCGCCGGGACGATCAGCATAGACTGTCTGGTAACGCTCCCTGTCTTGGGTTGTTGTACCTTCTAATCGTTCAATATATGGAGGTAAAGGGACCTGGCCGGTTGTATGAAAGAGATCATCAAGCTCATATTCAGGGGGGAAACGAAGAGCGATCTCCGCTTTTCCTCCCTGCAACAAACTGATTACCGTACAGGACAACTCAGGGCTGATATGGATATCCGTCCCCGGACGGGGGCGTTTGGAGCTCTTTAGAAGGGCTGTTGCCTTCATTGTTCCTGTATTTCCATCTCCTCCTGTTTCGCTGGACCTATAGGGTAGTTCTAGAAGGAAGACTTCAACCTTGCCGCCGCTTGCTTTTCTGCCTTGCAGCCGTGCGGGGAAGACCTTGGTATCGTTTACAACCAGGAGGTCTCCAGGATTGATCAGGCTGGAAATATCATGGAATCGTTTATGGTCTATACGACCGGAGTTTCGATCAAGGACCAGCAGACGAGACCCATCACGCCTGGCCGCCGGATGCTGAGCGATACACCGCCGGGGCAGGTGGTAGTCATATGATTTTAGTAATAAATCCTGTTGCATGGTCAATAACTAAGCGGTAAATATTGAAGTTCTATTGAAACAGAGACCTGAATTCATCGAAGAAGCTTACATACCATGATACTCGCTGTAGCCGCAACCGAAATTGAAATGTCACCTTTTCTCGCGCAAGTTGAATCTACACAGAGCTGCTTGAGCTGTGTGGGCGGCGTAGGACCTGTAGAAACAGCTGTACGGCTGACATCTTTTCTGGAAAACCATAATCCTGAAAAAAGAATAAACACTGTTGTCAACTTTGGAGTGGCTGGAGCTTATCTGAGAGGTGAAAATAGTCAGAAGGTAGAACTGCTTGACTATTGCCTGGCCGAGTATGAAATACTCGGTGATCTCGGCATCTGCTTTGATGATCATCTTCAAAATCTGCCGACAGAGATGGGAGTAAATAATCGTTTCCGGCTTGATGAAGAGCTGCTGAAAAGAGGGAAGAAAATCCTAAACGAAAAAAACTGTGCATTTCATACCGGTAATTTTATTACGGTAAGCTGTACAAGCGGTACCACAAAGCGGGCGGCGATCCTGCAGAAGAGCTATCAGGGGCTGTGTGAAAATATGGAAGGCGCTGCCGTTGCCAGAGTTTGTGAGCGATTCTCTCTCCCGCTTCTTGAGATTCGCTGTATTTCCAATATGGTTGAAGACCGGGATGTGAGTCGCTGGAAACTCCAGGAGGCTTGTGCCAAAGCAGCACAAGCAGCTTTTTTTATTATTAGGGAGTTGAACTGTTAAAATAAACAACCACGGGCTGTCAAGTTAGTGTGTCTGAGTTTGTGTACTGAAAGTCCAGTAAAACCTATAGGTTTGTGCTCCGATTTTAAAAGTGAACCTCAGAGGTCACCAGAAATATTGAATGCCAAGGACAGAAATGATGTGGTCCCCCTGCAGGTTATTAGAGCCGACAAATCTCTTGACCACTTCGTCATTCGACATTTCTTGATCGATATTCGATATTCGCTGTAAAAAACAGCCATTAGCTCAAATCTGTCTGCAAATGAGGCGGAAGTTTCAACATTGAACAGAAATAATGAAAAATCAACCCCAACCACTCTCTATCGGCTATTCCCCCTGTCCGAACGATACCTTTATTTTTTACGCGCTCGTTCACGGTCAAATCGACAGCAGCCCGGTATTATTTAATCAGCCACTGTTAGAAGACGTTGAAACCTTGAACCTTTGGGCTCTAGAGAAACGGCTTGATATTACTAAATTGTCGTTTCACGCCCTTGGCCATGTGATAGATGACTATTGTGTACTCCCTGCCGGTGCGGCCCTTGGCAGGGGGTGCGGGCCGCTTCTGGTGGCGCGGGAGATGATTGATCCGGATGATCTTGGCAAGTTGCGGGTAGCCATTCCTGGCCGCTACACCACTGCGGCTCTGCTGTTTCGTCTCTTTCAGCCGGAATATACGATTGAACCGGTGGAAATGCGGTTTGATACCATTATGGAGGCCGTCCGGCAGGGACGGGTCGATGCCGGGGTCATTATTCATGAGAGTCGATTCACATATGGTGATTTTGGTCTTGTCTGTCTACAGGACCTTGGCCAGTGGTGGGAGAACAGTACTGGCCATCCTATTCCCCTTGGATGTATTGCTGCAAAAAGAAATCTCGGTGCCAGGCGGATTGAACTGATTAGCAGCGCTATTCGAGAATCGGTGCAATGGGGGTTCGATCACCCCGGTAAATCAGGAGACTATATTCGATGCCATGCCCAGGAACTGGATGCGGAGGTGGTCAGGAGTCATATCGATTTATATGTTAATGACTATTCAATTGATCTGGGTGACGATGGCAGGGAGGCTGTCGCCCATTTTATAAAGATGGGCAGAGATACAGGAACTTTGCCTGTAAGTGATACCGATCTCTGGTGTTGACCGAAATGAATAAGACAAGCGTTGCTAAAAAAATAGATATTTTGCCCCATCATCTACCCATTATTGGGATTTGCGGCTTTTCCGGTGCTGGTAAAACAACGCTCATCGAGGCCATACTGCCGGAGCTGTTGGCTGAAGGTCTTCGGGTGGCTGTTGTCAAACACGACAGCCGCAACATACGGATGGATACTCCCGGCAAAGACAGTTATCGTTTTTATGAAGCCGGAGCAGATGTGTTTCTTCTAGGGAAGGAGGAGACCAATCGTATCCATGGTGATCAGGGATCTTCATTTATCGGCCGCTTGAAGCGGCTGTCATTGAGGTATGACCTGGTCCTCGTCGAAGGACACGGGAAAAGTCCTGTTCCTAAATTATGGCTGCTTAGCGAAGGTGAGCTTGCCCCGCCCATCGATGTCAAGGATATTTGCGGGATCTTTTCAAGAAACAATAGAAAAAAACAGGTTCTTGATGCTGTTTTGGCATGGCTTAAACAGGCGTGGAAAAAAACGAAGGTCTGGGGGTGTGTGCTCATCGGCGGTCAATCCAGAAGAATGGGGACACCCAAACATCTGCTTCAACGTTCGGACGGCAACACATGGCTTGAACATGCAGTCGGGGTGTTGACCCCATATACTCAACAGGTTGTTCTTTCGGGTCCGGGTCATATTCCCGAGCAGTTGAGTGATATGGAACGGTTGACAGATATTCCCGGTATCGGTGGTCCGCTGAGCGGGATTTTGTCGGCATGTCGTTGGCAGCCCCATGTCTCCTGGATTGTGCTGGCCTGTGATATGCCTGATGTAACAGGTGACGCTGTCAAGTGGCTGCTTGATCAGCGGACGGTGGGAACCTGGGGTATTGTTCCTGTTGACCAAAAGAACCGCCGCCAGCCTCTGCTTGCCTATTATGATTGTCGCAGCGCATCCCTTTTTGAACAGATCAGCGACTCAGGTTCATTGCAAATTGGTGAAATCAGCAGCCGGTCAAAAATTGACACTCCACACATTCCCGAATCACTTGCCGGTTCATGGCGCAACGTGAATACACCCAAAGAGTTGGACGACAGCAAGCCATAGTAAACCAGCAGGGTTGTCCGACAATATGTAGTGTTTGCAGTATATTTCTCTTTAACTCATATGGATTAGTTTTTGTTTTGAACAATTTTGTGCTGAAAAAAGACTCAATGGAGAAGGGTAGAAAACGGCTCATGATATTATCGGACAATACAGTTAAAACCTGGGAGAACAACCATGACATGTAAAGAAGTAGGGTTACATTATCGATCTCTGTATGTAGGCAACGTATTAGTTGCTTTTCTTGTTCTGCTTCTTTTTCTGTTTGTTTCATCCTGGTCATCGGTTTGGGCAACCGATTGCAAGCTCAGCTGGATGAGTTTTCAAGGCGATATGATCCAGGCGAATTCCCATCACTATACTTTTTCCGGATCCTGTGCGACACAATCTTCAAAAGAAGATGTTAGGAATTTTGGCTATACTGTCACGGGTAAATGGACCAAATCAACAAAACGGGCGACTGAGAAAGTTATAACACCCTATGGTGATTACCTTGGTGAATTCCAATGTGACTATGATCCCTGGCTTGAACCGAATGGTCAATGCACTAAGTTGTCAATCACATGGTCTCCAGTTGCAACAGGTTGGGCCGCGTCACTTGACTTTCATGTTGCGTATCGAATGATGAATGGAGAAAGAATGTTTCCTGTCAGTCCGTCAGCTTTGAATCAGGGATACCGAGCAGATACTGTTGTTAAAGTAATGGCCCGTTCCCTGAAGATCATAGATCCAGTGCAGAATCAGTATTTTAAAAATACCAATATTCCAATTACAGTCGTCATGGAGAATCCGGTTATCAATCCGCCTAACTATGCTGTTCAGATCAAGGTGGAAGAAGTAGCCTGGCCTGAACCAGGAAAACAACCAAAAAAATATCATGAGGGGAAGAATTTTGTGAATAGCGGTGAGCAGCTGGTTACATATTTTAACCTTAAAGGGAAAAACTTATGGAACAGCCAGTGGCGAGTATCCGCACACTTCGTAGCCAGCGATCCATATTGGACTCCTTACACCTTTTTTAAGGTTGCTTCAAAGGCGTCGACGTTGTCTGTGTCAAAAGACAATAAACTTGACACTCTCCAGGCTCAGCAGCCATTACAGGAGTTGAAAAAACCGATCATTTATTCCCCACGGGCAAATCGCACGTATCATTCCAGAGATAAGGTTCCTTTACAGATTTCATTTCAAAAAGGCACAACACTACATGTCCAGATCAGCTATAAAGGTGTTGGAGATGGCAGTTATAAGATTCTGAAAGAGGAGGTTTATACGGATGGGAATCTGGCGCAACCAGGCTTTTTGTCATGGAATTCTATCAGTGTTATTGCCCTTGTTGCCGAGGCTGATGAGGCAGATATTCAGATAAAGGCATGGGTCAGTGGAAAACTGGGCTCCAAGCCGGGATTATCGCTGGAAAGCAGATCTGAAGTCGCTCAGAGGGAAACTCGATTTCTGGTGGATAAACTTGTCATTACAAATCCGGTCGAAGGTCGGAAATATGGAGTACCAGCCAAAGTGGCCTTTGCCATTCCGTTTTTTTATGACGAGATTGATCTTGATTATGAGAAGTATGTTGAGGTGGAGATGCATCGGGCAATAGTAGGTGACAATGTTGTCTCGCCCTTTAAAACCTACTCAGGCGAGTATGTCAGCACCCGTTCCAATAAAACCGTCTTTGTCATCTACAACTGTGAAGATAAAGGGCTATATCGATTTCGTATGCGTTTTGTTTTCCCGCCGATTATGGATGCACCTGGCTTCTCAACTCTATGGACCGACTGGCGGGAGATCGACGTTACAAAACCTATCGGACTTCCCATTGATATCAGTTCTCTTGTAAATAAACCGACGCTTCATCTGAAGCAATTTCCACTAGGAGGAGAACCGGAAACCGCAGGTGAGGAAAATTCTATCAAACCATCGATGACTGAGAAACTGAAAGTAGAAAAGACAATGGCTGACAAGGTGAGAAGAAAACATTTGTCAACCCTTCTGTTTATTCAACCCCGTCAAGCTCAAAAATTTGCTCGTATCGGTTCGATACCGTTTCGACTACAAGGAGCAGACAATGAGAAAAACCTTGTATATCAGTTGGAGATAAAGGAATTTGAGTCGTCGAGTTTTAAAAAACTCAATATGGGCAGCACCTATTTGACGGCTGGAAACGGTTATGTTTCAGGTAAATTCAAAGTGACCCGAGAAGGGGATTATCGGATTCGAGTACGTGAAATTAATCCAGATACCGGTTGGAGCAACTGGGTCAAATTTACAGTGGGTGAACCGGAATTAAAGAAAAGTCTCAGACAGATTGGAAAATTGGAAAAGAAACAGCTTTCCCAAAAGAAGTCAGCGAAACAGATAAAACCCCAAAAGGCGGCAACAAACAAACCGTTGGCAAAGAAACCGGTTAAACCGGTTTCTACTAAGAAAAAGAAATTTCAAATGAAATAAGATAAATGGTACAGTGATATGTGGTTTGAAAACAGGAACATACTGGATGAAAGGATAATACTCTTTATAAGGAGCACATCATGAAAAAGATTTCGGTTGCTGTCTTTTCAATTTTTTTCTGTATAACTTTTATCGTTGGAGTACCCAATAGCCGTGCCGACTGGTCGGCCAACGAAGCCCAGGAGCTTGTTGAAAAGGGAACGGTGCTTTATGAGAGTTTTATGAGGGATCCCGATTCAAATCTTGACTGGCTCAGGCAAAATGTTGTGAACGCTAAAGCACTGTTAATCGTTCCCCAGCTGCTGAAAGCAGGATTTTTCCTGGGTGGATCGGGCGGTACCGGTGTACTTGTAGCCTGGGATAAGGAAAAGAAAGAGTGGAGCTATCCGATTTTTTACACCATGGGATCCGTGTCTTTCGGATTTCAGCTCGGGGCTGAAGCCGCTGAAGTCATTTTGATGGTTATGACGGAGCGCGGTATGGATGCCATGCTGACCACCAATTTCAAGCTTGGGGCCGATGTCTCTATTGCCGCAGGACCGATTGGTGCGGGAATAAAAAAGGCAACAGCCGATGTGCTGTCTTTTTCCAGAACCAAAGGAGCCTATGGCGGAATGAGCATCGAGGGAGCCATCATCAAGACAAGGGATAAGATGAACAGTGCCTATTACGGTCAGGAGGTCAGTCCCGCCGATGTGATCATTCGGGGCAAGGTAAAGAATAACAAGGCCGACGAGCTACGGAGGGTGATTGCTGAAGGACCGCCTAAAAAGAAATAACCTGAGCAGGCCAATGGTTTTTATGAAAGGATACAGATAACACCGCTATCAGACTAATTGCCGAGTAAACAGAAGTGCCTTTTCCAAAGAGGTTGAATGGCCGGAGCCAAATAATCGGAAAGGATTCTCGCTACTCTTCTTTAATAGCCAGCAGCGGCTCCATGCGTGCCAATCTTACAATAGGCATCAGGGCTCCGAGCAAACAAACGACAACACCAATGGTCAACGCCACCAACCCGAAGACAATGTTGGTCGAAGTGATGGAGGTGAGTGCGTCCAGGCGACTTAGCAGATTAAAGTCTTTGGCCAGATAATGAATCATGTAATGGCCGATTCCGACTCCCAATAAACCGCCGAGAAGGCTGATGATCATGGCTTCTGTGAGAAACATTTTAAAAATGTGGAATTGCCTGGCGCCGATGGCCCTCATAATTCCGACTTCCCGTTTCCTTTCATTGGCCAGCGCGGTAAAAGTGGACCAGGCAAGAAGTACTGCCAATAGAGAAGATGTAAGGATTGTAATAGAAAAGATGCGCAGAATATCTTTCAGGGTTGCTCTGATTC
>CAZUUJ010000047.1:0-29968 GCA_964623625.1 uncultured Desulfocapsaceae bacterium | reverse complement strand
TCATCTTGAGATTGACATTCTGCCGGTGATGGGCCAGTAAGTCTTCATCACCGGTCTCAATACCCAAGCTGATCATCCAGCATCCGGCTTCTTTCATCATCTTCAATAGATCGGCATCGATGTGTTCCGCCCGAACCGCACAGTTAAAGGTCGTGTTTAAACCATTGTCCAGGACCAGGGAACAGAAATCCTCCACACGTTGCCTGTTGAAGGTGAACTGATCATCGTAGAAATTGATATGGGTGATCTGAAACCTCTCCTGAAGATATCGTAAGTGTTCATACAGGTAAACGGCCGAATTATAGCGGAAAGAACGACGAAAAACAGAGCGGTCGCAATAGCTGCAGGCATAAGGGCAGCCACGGCTGGATATACAGCTTGAGTTCGGAGCAGTTGGATAATTGAAGATAGGCAATGTGTAGGTTTGAGGGTAACCACTCAGTTTTTCATAGGCGGGAAACGGTAGATCATCGAGTTCGATCAGTTTGCAACGGTAACCGGTGAAGCGCACCTCCAAGCTATTAGCGCGAAAAACAAGGCCTTCAATAGTCTCGGGACTGTCCTGTCCATACTGTATCAGTTGAAGAAGAGCCTCTTCACCTTCGCCTATAATACAGTAATCTACTTCTTTGAAATCACGCAGGATCTGTTCTTTTAGCGCGGAAACATGGACACCACCGAAAACCGTTCTAATTTTTGGGAGCAGCGATCTTGCCAGTGAGCAGATTCTTACCCCGTCAAGAAAGGTCGAGGTTGTGCAGCTCATGCCAATCCAGGCCGGTTTGTTTGTCAGCAGGTAAGATTTGATCTGTTGAAGGGAATCGGGATGGGCATAACAGTCTATGATGGAAACTGAAATCCCGTTTTTTTCAAGATAGGCGGCAATGGAGGCCAGACCGATTGGCGGCATTATATTTGCAACTCTTGAGATATCCCTGCCTGCAGATTCGGCTTGATATCCTAAAGGATGGACAAGAAGAATTGAATCGGAATTGAGTTCATACATGCTGGGTGATTTCACTGTCGAACGCACCTCTAAAGTACTTCCTGCGGGCGTCATGGATTCAGGTAGTGGACTGTTCGGTTTGCAGTTCAACGGAACCGTTTGGACTCTGGATCTGGAAACTGTTTTCTTTTCTTTCAGGTTTGAGAAGAGCGCTGCTGATCATGAGTGGTGGCTGCAGCGGATGACTGATGATTGTCTTTTCACCGTTGTGGATCAGGTTGTCAGCGGGGTTAAGGTAGCCTGGCTGCCAGCTTGGAGTAAATTCGGTTTTGATACGGTTGACAACCTGATGCTGATTTGTTGTTTCGCCATGTTCAAGAAGCCAGGCCACAGCTCCCATGGGCCAGACCGATTTTTTTTGTCGGTCTGCATTTCCGGCATCATGCAATACATCCGAATAACTCTCAACCTGTACAACAAGACACTTCTTTGTCAACCCTGTACGGACAGCCTGACAGCCTGCCGACAGAGCCTGAAAGAACGGGTAAAAGAAGTCGGTTAAAGTGGCGGTATATCCACGGACGTTGAAGATGCGTGTAAGATAACCGGCACCGCCATTGAAGACCGAATGGGAAAAATAGGTTGGTGAGGTCTGTTCGTCTTTAACAATTTGATCGAGAACGACGAAGTTGGTTTCCATGGGGCCGAAGGAACTACCAACAACCAGTCCCCAGTTATCCGACTGGTCATCGTCCAATGGTAACTCGGTAACAGCTAAGCCATGAACGGACATAACGGCCAACCGGATAAAATCGTCAGCCCGTCGTAATTCCCTTTGGAATTGGGGCGCAATTTCCACTTCTCCTACAACTGTGTTGATAGCCGAGATAACAACACTCATCCGGTGTAACCCTCCAATAGGACAACACCGTTTGACCCGCCAAAGGCAAGGGATTGACTCATGCCGAAACGATTGGGCAACTCACGTCGCTCACCTTCAGGGACAATGGAGATTGGCAGATTCGGGTCTTGATTCCTGCAGCCGATGGTGCCGGGGCTATACCCCTTGTTTAACGAGATTAATGTCAATACGGCTTCAACACCACCAGCGGCTCCGAGTGTGTGGCCTGTGGCCCCTTTTGTCGAAATAACTGTTGTTTTGTCCCCATGAAAACCACACTGGGAAAGGGCGGTGGTTTCTGCGCTATCATTGGCAAGTGTTCCGGTTCCGTGACTGTTAATCAGGCCGATATTTTCAGGTGTCAGTCCGCAGTCGCCAAGACAGTTCCTGATGGCCTGCTGTAATCCTCTTCCTTCGGGATGTGGGGCGGTAGGATGGTAGGCATCACACGAGGAGCCGTAACCCAGCAACCGTCCAAATAGCCGACCATGCCGTTTTTTTATCTCCTGCTCCTTTTCCATTAGGAGAAGCCCGGCTCCCTCTCCCAGTGTAAGACCGTTACGGTCCTTATCAAATGGCCGGCAGGCAGTGCTTGAGACCAGCATCAGTGAGTTGAATCCCCGGCAGCCGATTCGGGCAATACCGTCTGCTCCTCCGGCAATTACACAATCACATAAATCATTATCCAGCCACGACTTGGCGAGGCCAATGGCATCGGTCCCTGAGGCGCAGGCATTGGTTACCACCGCCCTTGGTCCTTTGAGGCTAAAAAACTTCTGAACAACTTCGGCAAGATTGGAAAACAGGTACTGATCCATAATGGCCGGATCGGGATTGTTGTCGTTTTTCCAGTCGAAATAATACTCCTCATTATTAAATGTACAGCCAACAGTCGTTCCGACGGCAATGCCAACTTTCTTTTCCTGAAGAAAGTCCAGAGTGACTTCTGCGGTATCAAGAAGGTCGATCACGGCTGCCAATGTCAACAGGATTGTCCGGTTTAATTTATTCAATGCAATGGGACAATCACCGGATTTAGACGAGGGGACAACACCAGAGATGATTCTGTCGATAATCTCTTTTTGGTTAACAAGAAAAAGTGGGGCCTCCCGGCCGGGAACAAAGTAGCGATCAGGGTCCATCACACAGTTGACCCTGCCCTGATTGAGAGCGTCCCAGGCAGAACGGTGGTCCACTCCTGCGCCGCAACAGCAGCTGTAGCTGCTGATGCCGATATTTTCACATATAACTTTTTGCATAAAAAGCGGATGATAGCTTTTTTAAATATCGGACAGCTATCACCGTTATCAGTTATTTTGCCAGTTTGACAACATCTCCCATCAGGGCGGTGTTGACCATAATCGTGCCGACAAGGCATTGGAAATGGGTAGAGGAAGAATACGGATTGTTCTTGATATTTGAGCGTATATTGATAACAGCATCCCCTCCCGACTGCAGAGCCCGCTCCTGGAGGGCTTTAATGGCGGAAGCAAGAGCCCATTCACAGGCGTCCTGGCTTTCTTTGGCAAAACCATTGGTGCGCTTTGACGTTTTATAGGATCCAAATTTCTGGACAATTGCCGGACCCTTCTGCTGCCCCCAATAGAGAGAAATATTATTATGAATTGCATTGGCGACTTCAGCATTCTGCATGGCATGATCGATGGGGAACTGGAGTAACTTATCTGCCCCAAAGGCGGATGAGGCAAGAAAGACAAAAAACAGTGGAATACTAAGCAGTAGTTTTTTCATTATTAATCTCCTTAGACAATTCATATTGATAGGTGATGTATGAGTAAAAGATCAACGGATAAAGCAGCCGGGGCTGCTCTCCATTAGCCTTCGTCTTTAAGATTATTGATAAAGTTGACCAGACTGTTAATGGATGAAAAGGCTTTTTTCCCCTTTTCGGCATCGACTATCTGAATATCAAAATGTTTATGAATCAAAACCGCCAACTCCACTGCATCTAAAGAATCCAGACCCAATCCTTCTCCAAAAAGCGGGTCGTTATCATCCAACTCTTCCAAAGCCGCTTCCTGGATTTTGAGGTCGTTGATAAGGATTGTTTTCAGCTTCTGCTTAATTTCGTTCATTTAAGTATATCTCGTTAACTTTAGGTATTCTTTTTTGTAAGGTCCCAAAAATCGAAGAAATTATACCATTGATAGGGATATTTGCTTAGATATTTTTCAAGACAGCCAGCAAATTTCAGACTACTTTCATCGAGCATTTGCTGACGGGTTTCACGGTGTTGAGATTGGGGATAAAAAGTATCCCACACCTTCACCTGGAAGTGCTTGGCGGAAAGCTTGGCTGCCAGAAAGACACCGACCGGAGCACCGACACAAGCGGCCAGGGTATAGGCGCTGTTGGGCAGCCGCACATCTTCTCCCATAAAATCGACAATGGAAGAAGTACCTTTGATATACCGATCCGCCATGATGATGACCACCTCTCCCCGCTGAAGAGCTGCGGTCGCTTCTATCATGCCGCCGAAATCAAGATCGGTATTGATAATGCCAATTGTTTTACCTCCACCGATTTCTTCAAAAGGATGCTGGCCATCGGTAGCCTCATCGTACTGCATCAGGGCATGGACCTTGGCCGGTAGAAAATTTAACCGGGTGAGCGCCGAATACCAATTACCCACATGGGCGGTAACAAGAACTAGACCTTTACCTTCATTGACTAACTCAATTAGCTTTTGCCGGCCAATGGTATCACAGTGGATATCAGCATGCAGATCGTGTTCCAGCCAGCCTCGATCAACCAGAACCCGGCCGAATGAGAGGATCAACCTAAAACGGTGTTTGAACAGTTGCCAGGAGCCGGCATCGGGGAATCGTTTTATCAGGTACGGGCAGGTTGTTGATTTCAAGCGACGGTCAAACAGGACATAGCAGAACACAACGGGATAGAGGAGCAGATAACCGCCCTGCTGACCCAAGATTCTCATGATGAGATAAAAGATAGCTGTCCCCAGTTTTTCAAGCGATTGTTTAACCGATGCTGACATTGTTTTTTCGTTGACGCAATGACTTGGAGGCGAAATAAATAAAAGCCCCGCCGATCAGCCCTAAAAGGGGACCGACCAGCAGAGAGCCGAGTAGCCAGTCCCAGAAACGGTAATGAACTTCAAGTCCCCATTTCTCCCATGTCAGATCAAGAAGAAGGGAACCATTCTGCAAAAAATAGCCGGTCTGGATACAGAGAACTGGAACCACCGGCGGCATGCAGAATTGTGAAGCAGCCACAGCAGCGATCTTATTTAAATGGAAACGGTGGGCCACATAAATGATGGCCACGGTATGGCAGGCAATTAGCGGCAGGGCGCCCATAAAAAGTCCCAGCCAGACAGCTACTGCCAGGAAAAAGGGAGAGGAATATTCGCGGCACAATTTCTTCAGGATTTTCCAGGGATTTCCTCCGTAACGCTCTTTTTTCTGGTCATTGTCCTCAGCTATGAGACGGGGCTGGGGCAGTGGAATCAGTCTGCGGATTACAAATCGAGTATGCAGCAGGCTTAAGCGTACGTTGTCCCTGAATTTATCAAAATGACTGATTCGTTCATCCGCCTTCGGATAATGGACGGAGACGGGTACCGAGTCGATGGATATCCCGGCCCACGCCATCTTGACAAGCACCTCGATTTCAAAATCATAACGACTCCGGGTGAGGTCCAGCAGCAACATTTCATTGACCGGGTACAGCCTGAAGCCCGACTGGGTGTCATCCAACTCAAGCCCCGTTTCCAGCCGGACCCAGAAGTTTGAAAACGCCCGTCCGAAAAGACTCGAACCTGGTACCGTATCCTGGTTCATGCTGCGGTTGCCTATGACGCAGGACGGCCAGTTGGTCTTGGCCTTTTTGAAAAGACGGGAAGCCTCTTTCGGATTGTGCTGGTCATCGGCGTCGACGGTGATGATTGCCTGAAAGCCGCGCCGTTTGGCCTCCTTTGCTCCAGCCAGGATAGCTGCTCCTTTTCCCTGGTTTATTTCAAGACCGATGCTTTCACATTCGAGGTTTCGAATACTATTCAGACCGGCGTCGGTTGAACCGTCGTCAACAACCAGGATCTTAAAACCGGTTGTCTGTGCCCGACGGACAACACGGGAAATGGTCGAGCCGTGATTAAAAAGAGGGATGACCAGCAGTACGTCTTTTTTTTCAAGCACCATCTTCTTTTTCCTGATTACTCATAAAGCTCAACCTAACACGAGGTGTTGTCGATTCGCCAGTCTAGCCTCCGGTCAAGGATCACTCCTTTGAGGACAATAGCATTTTCCATTAAATCAGTATTTTTTGGTTTACAGGAGAAACTTGGTTGAGATACATGATCCTTGAAATATGTCTGTCAAACCGACAACATCTCTTTTTCGGTCTAGGCTGAGAATCATTGGTCGTCAGATAATCTTTTTATTTTCCCGAGAATCAACCCATCCCATAGTGGTCCGTCATGACCCATCATATGGAGCATTTGAATCTTAATTTCCATATCATCATCCGAATAAATCCTGTCGGATCGCCCTTTGAAACTGTTGTGCAATTCCCGGTCGATGAATTTTTTACTGACATGGGGTGAAAAATAAAACAGCGGATGAAGAAGAGACTGATCCTGTTTTAGGATCTTTTCCTCAAGCGCCCGTTCATAGAGCTCTGTTCCAGGAAATATCCTGATACCACTATAGGCGAAGACAACACTGGGAGGTAGTCGGTCGATATTATCAAGTCCATCCAATACTGAATCCTCTGTTTCCCCGGGTCCGCCGAACATGATGAAATGGGCACAGGGAATCGATTCGGCCACCGCATCTTCGTTGATTTGGCGTACTTCATCAAAGGTGAATCCTTTATTGAGTCCAACGAGAGTACTATCGGAACTTGCATCCGTTCCCAGCTCCATGGACGCCATGCCGCTTCTTTTGAGAAGCTTGAGTTTTTCACGGCTTAAATATTGCGGTCTGAAAAAACCACACCAGGGAACCGTATTATTCAACCGAATCAACTCTTCTGCAACCTGGAGATAGTGGCCTCTGTTGTCGTTAAAAACACCGTCGGTGAAAAAAATATATCTGGCATGATGTTCACGACCCAGTCGCTGGACCTCCTCAGCAACTTCCTTTGGATCGCGATAGCGCATTTTCCTGCCCTCAATGGTTGGGTAGGAGCAGTAGCTGCACCTGTGAGAGCATCCTCTTTTAGTCTGGACGCCCAGCATGCCGCCGTAATTGAGGTAATAGGAGGCTATGGAATCGTAAAAAACAGGACGGATCCAGGGATTTGGAGTAATTGAGCCGTAAAAGAGTCTCTCTGCTATCGGTTCGCCGCTCATTATCTTGTCGATCAGTTCCGGAAAAACCGATTCTCCTTCACCGACAACCCCGAAATCACATCCCAGAAAATCAAGAATTTCATCCGGCATGATAGAAAAACCGGGTCCTCCCAGAACAACTGGTGCCGTGCTATGTTTACGGATGATGTCGATGACCTCTTCGATGTGGCTGAGCAATCCTTCCGAGAAATTGCTGTTTACAGTATCGATATTTCGGATCGAGATGCCGATTACATCAAAGTTTCGTTCCTCAAGGAGCGTTGACAGTTTTTCAGTCGAACCATCAGCCAGGACATCCACATGATTGACATGATGTCCATTTTGGACGAGCGCTCCTGAAAGGTATGCTATCCCAATCGGATAGACAGGGTAGGGTGAGACCATTTTGTTGGCCGATATAAGAAGGCAGCTGGCACCCATTCGATAGTTGTTTAGGTTGATGAATAAAGAGCGAACCGCTCTCTACGGTCCATTCGTTGAACCACGAATCGTATGATATACATGAATCCGTGACAGAAACTGTTGACTATGCAAATAACCTATTTATAGTTTCGGTCCACCTGAAAGATCGGTTGCCTCTATAAGGTTTTAAAAGAGGGATCAATTCTGCCATTTCTGCCTGGATAGACGTCGTGGCTTATAAGAGCCGTCTTCCATTTCCTTTTTAACAACATCGGCAAAGAGTTTCGACATTCTCAGGGACTGATTGGTTTCGCGGTAGAAATTATCCCAGGCATAGTGATACATCTCCTGGAGAGTTTCAGGGCTCATATGCTTTGGTTGAAAAACCACTTCAGCAGTTGTGTATCGATTCCAGTCGGTATGCAGGATTCGATTCTGCTCGGTGTACCGTTGGTGGACAGGTGTGTGAGGGAAGGGCGTCAGGATGGAGAACTCGGACATGTCGACATCTATTTCAAGAAGAAAGTCGACAAGCCTTTTGATATAGTCGCTGTCCTGATTATCTGTTCCCAGCAACACGGCCGCTTCTACACCGATACCGTAGTCTTTTAAACGTTTCACCCGGTTACGGATAACATCCGAAGTATCAAAAACCGCTTGATACACATACCAGCAGCCGGCTTCAGCCGCTTTGGCGATCACCTTCTCTTCATCAAGGATCGGGTGACTGATCCATTTCTTTTTTAATGGAATCATGGCTTCAAACAGCTCCATAACCCACTGTTTATCCTGGGCAAGAGAGTTGTCGACCAGGAAGAGCCGATTGTTGTCGATACCTTCGAGTTCACGGATAACGGTATCAATCGGTCTCGGTCGAAAGGCGCGTCCACCGAGATAAGCTGTGGCACAGGGGAAACAGTTAAAACGACATCCTCTGGAGGCGTGAACCAGATCAACCATACGTACCCCCCTATAGGTGTATCGTTCTTCGTTCAAGACGCTTCTTCTGGCAGGACCAATGGTCTCGATAGGAGGGAAGTCGCGGAAGAAGTCATATTTGGACTGGAGTCTTCCCTGCTGGAAATCGTCCAGTACCTGTTCCAGACGCCCGTCTTCAGTTTCTCCGAGGAATATGGAATCGACAAATGTTTCCACCTCCTCGGCATGAAGCATAGTGGAAATACCACCGGCAACAACCGGTATGCCCATCTCCTGAAAACGACCACTGATTTGTCTTCCACGCGGAAGCTGGCAGGTCAGCATCATCGACATCAGAACAAGGTCGGTCGGTTTGGTAAAATCGAGCTCATCGACATTCTCGTCAACAAATATAAGGTCATATTCTTCCGGAATAGAGGCGGCAACACAGACAGGACCATGAGGCGGCAGGTGAAATTCGGTCTGTTCGGCGATTTTTTCCCACCTCGGATAGACAAGGGTAATAGTCGTCATGGTCTTTGGATAAGGGTGATGGTTATTTTGAGATGATAGTCATTGTTTTTTGTGCCGATTTCATCAAAACCGCAGGCCAGCATGAAATCGATATCGTGCAAGTGGGCAAGGATTCGTCTGCATTCTAACTGAGCGCTTTGAAGCGGTCTTTCCTGCTCGATTAAGGCATATACCGGTCCAGTGAGATTATAATGATTTGCCGCTTCTGCCAGTGGAATGTTGGCCAGAGTATAGCCAAACAGTGCCGGACTGGCTAGATCCACTCCAGCTTTTAGGCTGTCGCCAAAAGCCAGATCGGTGGTCAATGAACCACGGCTGGTTCCGCCGATAAGACCAACGACCAGATCACTTTCTCCCAAGTGATTTCCCGAGTCGAGATAGTCGTGGGAATGCAGGATGCGACCCGTTTCAACTACAAGCAGTCTGGCAAGAGCAGGCATTCGTCCCCAGCGAGAGGGTACAGCCTTAAGAATCTCGATCGTTTCAGGATTCGGCTCTTCCTGATAGGCGTAGTCGAAACGGTTGTATTCGGGTTGGCTCGAATTGATCATGGAAGGGGTTTTACTCTGTTTTAGGATGATAGACAAGGAGATTAGGCGTTTGTGCTATATCATTATCAGAAAGTGAAACCAGCAAGAAATTTGAACGAATTGATGGGAATGTTGTCGCTTGCTGTGTCGCCGTTTGAGATATGGTGATACCGCAGTTCGAAGAACAGAGAATGATCGGTGGTCGCCGGGATCTGGAATCCGATTCCGAATTGATAGTTGGCATTGAACTTTGACCCGGCCCCTTCGATATCTTCATCGATATAAACAATACCTCCGCCACCAAGCACATAAGTCGTTAACGCATCGGTTCCAGGGAAGATGTAACAGCCGAGGATATTGACTCCAATCATCGGCGTTCCGCTTGGTACGGTCATAAACTGGATGACGGGTTCAATAAGGATATAATGGTTACCATTGTACCAGGAGGAACGCTCTCCTTTGATAAGCAGACGTTTATATCGTAGAAGAAGATCGACTGTCTCAACCCGGGTTTCGGAACGTCCAAGACCCGGATAGCTGACACTGTAACCGGAAAGAAAAGACCAGGAAGTGGTTTTTTGTTGCGCCTTTTGTTGCGTTTCGGCCCAAACAGTAGATTGAAAAATACTCACCAATAGAATAACAGAAAAGACAGCTGAAGGAATGCGTTTATGCAGGTTGTTGGTTGAGACCATGAAAAGTTCTCCGTAATTTAGTCTTTACTCTGTCATACCCTATTTTTTTGGCTAAGGTCTAGAAAAAAGCTATATTGTTTTGTTGGATTTTGATGACCCATAATGCTCAGTCTGACACGAGGTGTTGTCGATTTGTCAGTCTCTCCTCCTATCAAGGATCACTTCTTTTGAAAGAGTTATCTACTGCCCTGTTGAAGTTTTCCATGGCTTGAAGAAAAAACCTGAACCAAATCGGTGGTCCCTAAATAAGTCAGCCAAACCGACACTTCTTTTACTGTCAAGGCTGAGAATCATTGGTAATCAGAAAAAATAATGGAAAGCATTGTGTCATCGTCATCGTTTGATGGGTAGCTCGGGAAAAAATAAGATAAAAGAGATGAACGGACGATTAAGGGTTGAAAAAGAATATGAATCATTGTTCATTTGCACAAAAACAGGTATGTTGTATTTAATTATTTAATGTAATTAAAAACCTTAAATATATCGGAGGGAGTATGAAAAAGTTAGCATCGCTGTTGGCAGGTATTGCGGTGGTTCTGTTCATTGGTGGAGCCGCAGTCGGCAGTGACATTCCCGAGGACCACGAATCCATTGAAGGACCATTTGAAACCCCGATGGATGTAACCGCAGTATGTCTGGAGTGCCATGAGGACGCTTCAACCGAGGTAATGGCAACATCCCATTGGACTTGGAGTTCCGAGCAGGAAGTTCCGGGGAAAGGGAAGATCGTCAGGGGGAAAAAGAACATCATTAACAATTTATGTATCTCCGTTGGTGGCAATTGGCCCCGCTGTACCAGTTGTCATGTCGGCTATGGCTGGAAAGACGGGACCTTTGATTTCAGCGATCCTAACAGAGTTGACTGTCTGGCCTGCCATGATACCACCGGTACCTACTTCAAGGCCAAAGACGCTCCGGCTGGAGCCGGTATGGTGCCTGGACACACCGGCAACAAAAAGTTCGACGCTAACCCTTATGACCTGGTTGCTATGGCACAAAAGTCCGGTAAACCGTCCAGGGCAAACTGCCTGAACTGTCACGCCAACGGAGGAGGCGGCAATAACGCCAAACATGGTGATATTGACAGATCTCTCTATCGTCCCAATGCGGCTATTGACATTCACATGGCGGCAGACGGCAACAACTTCAATTGCCAGGAGTGTCATGTTACCAAGGAACACGAGATTGCCGGCAATGCTTCCCTGGTCTCTCCATATGGCAATAACCCGATAACCTGTGAGGAGTGCCATGAGGATGAACCCCATAAGAACACCAAAATAAACGGTGTCTATAATAAACATGCCCAAAAAGTAGCTTGTCAGACCTGTCACATTCCCTATTTTGCAAAAAAATATGGGACAAAAACAGAATGGGACTGGTCACAAGCCAAGAGCCCGAAAGAGCTGCCTGAAAATGGTAAAATCATTAAAAAAGGTGGTCATGTAGTCTATGTGTTTAAAAAAGGAGCCTTTGTTTATGAGAAAAAAGTAAAACCCACTTATGCATGGTATGACGGGACTTCAGGGTTTTACTCCATGGGAGATAAGATTGATCCCGAGAAGGTTACCCGGTTGAATTATCCTAACGGTACCAAAGATGATGAGAATTCAAAGATTGCTCCATTTAAGGTGCTCAAAGGCATTCAACCCTACGATAAAAAGAACAATATTATGGTCACTCCCAAGCTTTTTGGCAAAAAGGGTGATCCGGATGCTTTCTGGGTAAATTTCGATTGGAAAAAGGCGGCCGCTGCCGGAATGAAAGCAAACGGCCTTGAATTCTCAGGAGAGGTCGGATTTACAGAAACGGTTACCTACTGGCCAACAAACCATATGGTTTCACCTGCTAAAGAAGCGCTCAAATGTGTTCACTGTCACAGCAAGAAAGGCAGGATGAAATGGGAGGCGCTGGGGTATAAGGATGATCCCAAACTGCTTGCCAAGTTGCGGCGGCTGAAGGCCAGGAAAAAGGAATAGAACAGCAAACCATATTGACTAAAAAAGGGGCTGACTCATTGCAAGAGTTAGCCCTTTTTTTATTGTCTCATCAATCGGTATCGCAATCGGTATCGGTATCGGGATCGAAAATCGATTACGATACCGATACCGATACCGATATCGATTGAGAGTTGCTATCGCAACCCTACGAATAATAAATACTCAGATCGTCAAACAGCTGACTCGAGAACAACAGTTTGCGGAATTTAACCAGGTCGTCGTGGAAGATGGTGGAGTTATCATAAACAGAAAACTCCTCATTGAGGATACCATAGATTTTTGACGTACCATGCCCCAGTCTGCCACTGTTGCGAAATGAGAGGGCCTGTAAATCGGCAAGGATTTCCAGGGTGAGGATATGCTTGGCGTTGGATACCAGCCTGAAAGCCTTGCGGGCCGCAACGGTTCCCATTGAAACTACGTCCTGGTTCGATGCGTTGCAGGAAATAGAGTTGACGCTCATTGGAGCCGCAAGGTTCCTGTTTTCGGCGGTAGAAGAGGTCGCCAGGTACTGGGCGCCCATAAAACCCATGGTGAGTCCGATCTCACCCGGTATCAGATGTTCCGGAAGCCCTTCATTGAGACTTTTATCCAACAGCTTATTGGTTCGGCGTTCCGAGAGGTTGCACAGGGTGGAAATGGCTATGGACAACATATCCATGGCAAACGAGATGGATTGGCCGTGGAAATTGCCACCATGGATGATCTTCTGTTTCTCAGGGATAATAATCGGATTGTCGTTTGAGGAGTTGGCTTCAACTTCAACGGTAGCAATGGCAGCATCGATCGCTTCTCTGACAGGGGCCAACACCTGAGGAGTGCAGCGGATGGAGTAGACATCCTGTACGTTGATATTTGTCTCGAAGACCGGAATATCACCGTCATTCTGGCTTCGAATTCTGTCATGCATGGCGTCACGGATGGTTATGTTGCCTGTCCCGCTGTACAGCTTGCGGATGATTTTGGCAATCTGAACCTGACCGGGATGAGGCTTGACCCTGTGCAGGTCCATATCAAAAGCATCATCGATTCCGCCGAATATCTCTATGGCAAAGGCAGCATTAACACAACCAATGTTTAAGAGCTTATCTGCTCCAAACAGGGTGAACGCAGCGATTGCCGTCATGGCTGCTGTTCCGTTCATCAGGGCAAGTCCTTCCTTGTAGCTCAAAGTAAGCGGTTTGAGCCCTGTTTTTTCAAACGCCTCCCCGGCATCCATCAGTTCTTTTTTCAGATACACCTTGCCTTTACCGATAATGGCCAGAGACATGTGGGCAAGGTGAATAAGATCACCGGAAGCACCAACAGATCCGCTCTCAGGGATGTATGGTGCCAGATCGGCATTGATCATGTCTCTCATTAATTCAAGCAGTTCAAGTCGAACTCCGGAATACCCTTTGACCAGAGTGTTAAGGCGGACGGCAAGAACGGCCAGAGAAATATAGGGCAAGATCGGTGAACCGAGACCGGCGGCATGGCTGGTGATCAAATTATCCTGCAGGGTCTCTATCTCCCTGTCGTTGATAATCTTATTGCACATGGGCCCAAAAGACGTATTCACCCCATAGATGATTTTCTTGTTTTTGATGGCCTGTTCAAGAAATGCTCTTGAGGCCAGGCACCTTTCAACGCTTTTTTTATCCAGTGCGACTTTTTTATCGCCAATACCGATGGCGACAATGTCACGGAAGGTGAGATCGTCCCCTGTTAAGGAGATTGTCGGTGTATCGTTCATGTTTACTTTGAGTATGTAGAGTTTGGAATTTATCTTAAGGGCACCTTGAAAAACTGCTATTTTGCACAAATACTGCGTCACAGGCAAAAACAAAATGCTCACATATGTCTAATATGCTGCGCTTTTGCTTTTGCCTGTTCCTTGTCTTTGAACAAAATATCTAATTTTTCAAGGTACCCTTAAATCGAAAAACTTTTTTGGTTTTCGTCCGCCATCACTGGTGATCGCTGCCAGAATCAAATCAAGCGGCTCAATGATGATACGGGGCCTGATGCGTAAATGGGATTGAAGCTTGTCGGATATGGTCTGTTCATCAAACCCGCCATCTCCAACGGCCACATGAACGGTGATCTCATCGGAGAGGTCAAAGGTGGAGCGTACTTCGATGTATGATTCGGCAACATCGGGGAGTTCATGTAATGCTTGAAAGATTGCCTCTGGATAGAGTGTTGTACCTCTCACTTTGAGACGTTGGGCCAATCGTCCTTCTATGGCTCCCAGTCGTGGGGTGTTCCAGCCGCAACCACAGGGATCTAGGTGAAGCCGTGCCATGTCACCGGTACAGAAACGGACAACAGGAAAGCCCTTAACTCCAAGGGGTGTTACAACAACCTCCCCTGCTTCTCCAGGCCCAACGGGAGTTCCGTTGTCATCGATTATCTCTACGATCATCAGCTCAGGATGTACATGACCGCCATTTGAGAGCTCACATTCGCCGAATGCGGTCTCTACTTCTGTTGCTCCATAAGAAGAATATATCTTTGCTTTCCAGAATTCTTCCAATTGCTCGCCAAGCATGGTCAGTCGTCCATCTTGGTCTCGAACCGGTTCACCGATTGTAATGAGCTTCCTGACAGTTCTGTTGTGAAAACCAGCCTGCTTGCCAAATTGGGCCAGTTTCAATAAAAACGTGGGAACTCCGACAATACTGTTTGGTTGAAGCTGCTCGATAAGCTGCCATTGTTTCTCGATCTGCCCGGGTCCTGACCGGATGGCGGCAGCACCCAACCTGACAACACCGAGATAATAGGCAAGTCCGGCAATGAAACAGCGATCGAGTGTGACAGTGAGCAGGACTGTGTCGCCTTGACGGATACCGGCAGAATAAAAAGCCATCATTTCATTAAAGGCTAGTCGATCCAAATCGTCCATTGTATAAGGAACGACAACCGGGTTGCCGGTTGTGCCGGAGGTGAGGGCAATATCGGATAAGGCGGGCAGGCTGGAGCAGCCAAATAATTCCGGATTCTCATCGATGTGGTTTCTCCTGGTAACAGGAAGACGATTGAGTTCCTGCAGGTTGGACAGTGTTTCCGGGTTGAATTCAATCTGGGCGTACAGCTGCTTGTAAAAGGGGACCTGTAAACAATGGTGCAGATGGTCTTTCAAACGATCTGTCTGAAGAGACTCAATGGTCTGAGGTGATGCTGTACGTAATTTAATGGCCTCTTCCAGGCTATAGCCTGTTTTATCGGCCAGATGTAAAGACGGTATCATGGCTCCTGAATCCGTGACGGAGAATGTTGATTTGTTTGATATCACTTTGATATATCATCAGCTTATTGGATTATACAATTTTAACTCAAAAAAAATACTCGCCCTTCGGGCGCTCACGGATTCAGGAAGGCTCTTTCAGGCTGTGGTCAAGGTCCTTTTTGAGGAATGTCGAGAGTGGTTAATTGTTTTTCGATTCTTAGTCAGCTCTAAATTGATGGCCGAGCGAGTCTCTTTTCTTAAAATAGTCGCCGCCTCATGACTATCCTGGATGTTTTTGGGATAGATAGGTTTCAGCAGAATCATCTCCACATGACCTGGATTAAGAAATCTGTGGCCCGGCGGAAGAATATCTCCTGAACCGAGGATGCAGACCGGTAGTATGGGATAGCCTGTTTCAACAGCCAGTCGGAAGGCTCCGCCCCGAAATCTCTGGAGCTTGCCGTCTCGACTTCGATGCCCCTCCGGCCAGATGGTGATTGATGAACCGGAATCAAGGGCTTCTTCTCCTTTTTCCTTTAAAGTCTGCCAACCGGAATCACTGTTGATGTATCCTGCAAATTGCATGAAATGTTTATAGAGAGGAATCTTGAATGGCCACGAAGTGACAAAACAGTTCTCGATATTTATGGCTCCAAAAAGATACGGATCAATCGCCGAGTTGTGGTTCGGTGTAAAAATGGCCGGAGTAACCAGGCGGTCCGACCGGTTGGTGACTAATACCGGCCTGAGAAAAGGCACAACGCAGACAAGCAGCCAACCGTGGAATCTGATCATTCGCCGCAGACTCGAGGTAATGTTTCGCGAACAAAGAACCAGGTGGTAAAAGAGGAGAAAGGGAAAAAGAACGAAAAAAACTATATGTTCAAGCAGAAATGCAGGCCAGAAGTAAAGATTAAACAGTAACTTTTTCATTTTCCAGCCAGAATTCCCCATGAGTTTTTTGTCAGACCCGGAATAAAAAGAAGTAGATGTTTTACCAACGATATATATATGTTACCTGTTTTGAGAAAATCGTTCATGGGAAATCCGGCTATGTTTGTTTTTCTGTGTGCAGCAATAGGAGATACCGGTGCAGGTCGTCCATTGTACGGATTGAGCGAAGGGCTTCTTCGTCTCCCATTTTGATTTGAAAGGTTTTTTCAAGGACGACGACCATATCCACAGTATCGAGACTATCCAGGTCAAGGTCGTCATACAGAGTTGCCTCTGGTGTCATATCCTCAGCATCCAACTCGAATTCTTCGGCCAGCACTTCAATTGTTTTCAGCCGTAGTTCCTCTTCGGATATCATGAACTCATTCTCCTTAACACAAGGCTGGAATTGACACCTCCCAGCCCGAAATTATTTTTCAAGACCACATTGAGCTTTCGTCTTGTTGTTTTTTTTATCAGGTTAATCTTTGCGCATTCGGGATCAATTGTATCCAGGTTTCTGGTTGGTATGATCTCCTGTTGTTTCAACATTTCGAGCAGGATAATGGTTTCCAGAGAACCCGCCGCTCCCAGAGTATGGCCGATGTGTCCTTTTAATGAACTGATGGGAACCTCGGTTCCAATCACCCGGTGTAATGCTGCGGCTTCGACCTGATCGCCGACCCGTGTTGCTGTGGCGTGGGCCGACACATAATCGATTTCAGCGGGTGCGACCCCGGCATCCCGAAGAGCATATTCCATAGCCCGAATCATAACATGTTCATGGGGATTGGCAATATGCTCGGGGTCATTAAAATTACCGTAACCGATAACTTCCGCATAGATATGGGCCCCGCGGGCTAGCGCCGAATCAAGATCCTCAAGAACCACAACTCCGCTACCGCCCCCACAGACCACCCCATCTCTTTCCCGATCAAATGGCCGGGGATACGACCGGGGATTTTCATTTCCATGGGAAGCAGCACGGAGAAGGTCAAAAACGGATGTCACTGTATGGTGTACCTCTTCAGATCCGCCGCAAAGCATTATCCGCTGTCGGCCTGACCGGATAAGAAGAGTTCCTAAGCCAATAGCCTGTAATGACGAAGCACAAGCGCCGCTGGTTGACCATTGTTCACCGGTTATTCCCAGACTTTGACACACATTGGCGCTGCAGGTGTGGCTCATCATCATGAAGAACTCACCCGATTTGATCTGGTCAATAACCATATTTGGCGAAAAACGGCGATAGAATTTTTCATAGGCAGAGGGGCTGCCGGTTGTGGACCCCATAACAACTCCGGTCCCATCCGAACGCAAGAGTTTGTCATCAAGTCCGCTGTCCTGAATAGCCTCCTGAGCGGCAACAGTTGAGTAAATGGCCATGGGCCCCATGGTCCGGCGTCGGTTTCTGGGGATTTTCTTCTTGACATCAAAATTCGGAACCGGGGCGGCAAGGTAGCTTTCCAATCCTTCAATTCGGCGCCAATCATCGATTATAGTTACACCGGAACGACCTCCCCAAATGTTATCGATAAGTGTATCGACTCCCAGGCCAAAAGGCGACACGGCCCCTCGCCCGGTAATCACGACTCGGTTGGATGTCACTGTTCACCTCTTTGCCGTGATTTGATAACAAGCGCTCCATTCACACCACCAAAACCTGCGGCATTGCAGAGAATATAGGTCGAAGTAAGAGGAATTGATTTTTTTGACAGTGTGAATCCGCTGATACATGGGTCCGGGTTCTCCAGGTTTGGATGACCCGCCCCAAATCGATTCCGGCTCATAAGAAGCCCATAAACGACCTGGGAAGCTCCGGCCATCCAGAATTCATGACCGGTAAGCGATTTGGTAGCGGCTATATAAGGGTAACATGTTTTTTCTCCTCTGGCACAGAGACGCTGAAGCGCCTCGGCCTCTTTTTCATCACCTGCCGGGGTGGAGGTGGCATGGGCCATAACCAGGTCAATGGAGTTGATGGATACTTCGGCGTTATCCAAGGCGATTTCCATGGCACGCTCAAGACCATACCCAGTGGGGCTCGAGATATGGTGGCCATCCGATGAGCAACCATACCCGCACACCTCACCGAAGACCTCCGCACCCCTTGACCCGGCCGATTCTTCGGACTCGAGAAATAGAGCGGCTGCGCCACCGCTCGGAATAAGTCCGTCCCGGCCGCTGTCGAATGGTCTGGATGCCAGGTGAGGCTCATCCTCTCTGACTGAGAAAGCACCGATAGCATCAAAGCTGCACATCGATTCCCATGAAATCTCCTGGGAAGCGCCGCAGATCACTCTGTCCTGTTTGCCGCTGGAGATGAGTTCGGCCGCCTGACCGATTGCCATCGCACCGCTGGCACAGGCGCCGCTGACGGTCCAGGATGAGCCGTGCAGTTGAAGCTTTGTGCTGAGATTGAGAGAAACTGTTGAGGTGAGAAGTCTGAAAATATGACCTGAGCCGATTGTCTTTGACTCACCTTCCTCCCGAAGAATATCGCATTGTTCGACACCAGAGACTACGGATGAGTCGTTGCCGAAAATAAGTCCTGTCCGTTGATCTTGAGCAAGTCCTCCGGCTTCGATGCCGGCCTGCTCAAGGGACTGGCAGACAGCTTCCCAGGCCCATAACCCGTATTCAGGTAATGTTTTTCGGTACCTTCTCTCAATCCCGTAATGACTGATGAATCCACTGATCACACCACTCAGGCCACTGCGAAATCCCATTTTTTTCCGTTCTTCAAGAAAAACGATACCGCTTTTTCCATCCTTTAGCGATTGAGTCACATCATCACAGTTTAAACCGATGGATGAAATAATCCCCATCCCAGTGATCACAACCTTTCTGGGTGGCTGATGAGGTATTTGGCCTTGTTCACTCATGGGGTTAGAAAAGTTGAATATAATGATTCCCTTAGACCTGAATCCGTGTGCGCCTTTAAGGAAGCGCTCTTGGAGTGCATTCTATAGTGGGGTAGCTTATCTAGCGGATGCCCCGGAGGGCGTTTGATTATTTGTAGTAAAACAATAGTATATTCTATTGATGTTGTATTATATCAGTAAACTATTGAAACAAACAGCAATCCTCTTCATGGATTCAGGTTAAATAGAAAGAGCTGTTTTAATCAGTTCCCTGCGCCAGCCGCTTGCCAGCCTCAACTGCGTACAGTTTTCAAGATTTCGGTCATTTTTGATCAGTGTTTTGAGTTCTTTCATGTTGCCGACAAGAGTGGGATCAATACCATTAACATCACATTCAAGCGTAATGATATTCTGTAGATTTTGCAGCTGGCTCTTTTCCTTCTTAGTCAGCTGAATCGATTTACAGCGCGGTGGATAATTCTCTTTGGAAATGTTGCATCCTTTTTGGATGCAATCAATCAGAGCAGAACCGTAACGGACCGCTTTTTTCTTGGAGAGACTGCTGTCTGCCGTTGCTTCCGCAATAGTCTTTGGAAGATGTCTTGCAAGGGCTACCAGAACTTTGTCCTGAATAATATAACCTCTTGGGCGATCCTGGCGTCTAGCCTCTTTCTCTCGCCAGATTGTCAACTCTCTGAGTACCGAGAGTGATTTTCTATTTAATCCATTGATGCCTTTAACCCGTTCATATCGTCTGTTGTCCCGGATACCGTTGAATCCTTTCAGATTGACCAGAATCTTCATCTCTTCAAGCATCCAGCTTTTTGTCGTATCGTTCACGCAGCTTGCCAGAATGCAGACCCGCAGTGCCCGAAGATAGCGAACATCATCAAGGCCGTATTCAACCTGTTTTTCCTTCAATGGCCTGCGAAGCCAGTCGGTCCGTGTCTGATCTTTTGTCAGTTTGATATCAAGCAGTTCCATGGCAAGATTGGCCAGTGACAGTGTGGAAGGCAGTCCGCCAAAGCCGGCGCCGATCCTGGTATCGAAAATGTTCTTTGGAATGGAGCCGGTGACTGATGATAGTATTGCCAGATCCTGAGGAGCGTCATGGAAAATTTTTACAACACCTGTATCGCTTATTAGCTGTCCAAATGGTGTCAGGTCATCAATGGCCAGCGGGTCGATAAGATAACAGTCCTCATCGGAGAGGGAAATCTGAATGAGACCAAGTTGAGGATAATAAGTTTTTTCCCACACAAACTCAGTGTCGATACCGACAGCGTCAACATCCATTGCCCGCCGGACCAATTCCCGCAACTCTTCTTTTTCAGTCAGAATAACATTCATTGCTTGTACCAAACTGTCCTTACCTGTTAAAAATTATGGCACGGATTGAACAGGGCGGCCCTGTTCGCTCCCTCACCATTCAATCAAAACAGTATTGAGAATACCTCCACATGGTCGTATACTCATCCTGGTAAATAGCAGGTGGCTGTTACCGTTGGATCGATTCTTATATTGCAGAAAAATGTGTATCCAAAAAGACATAAAGTACAAGAAAAAACAAGAAGAATTTGATTTTTTTCTGGTATTTTCCAATTCATTTTTACACAAAAACTACCATCTTTATCTGAACGTGATGATCGGCGACTAAAAATTTACAACTGAAATTCACAGGAATAACGCGAGCAGATGCTGTTTTATATTATTAAACGGATACTTCTTATGGTACCGACCCTGATCGGTGTGATGCTGATCACCTTTGTGGTCACTCAGTTTGTACCCGGCGGTCCTGTTGAAAGAATGATTGCGCAACTCGAAGGGCACGGGAAGGGTGGCGGTGAGATCGGACCTGTCAGTTCATCAATGTATCGAGGTGATTCCGGCCTCGATCAGGAAAAGGTTGAGAAATTAAAACAGCTCTACGGCTTCGATAAGCCCGCCCATACACGATTCTTCACCATGATGAAAAATTATGCCATGTTCGATTTCGGTACCTCATATTACTACCATAAGAGTGTGGTTGACCTGGTCGTGTCTCGTATGCCGGTTTCCATGTCGCTGGGCCTCTGGTCATTTCTGATTGTCTACGGTGTCTGCATCCCCCTAGGAATCAAGAAGGCGGTAAACGACGGTTCACGTTTTGATATGATTTCTTCAAGTGCAATTCTCGTTGGCTATGCCATCCCGGGGTTTGTTCTGGGAATTGCCCTGATTGTACTGTTTGGCGGCGGCAGTTTCTGGAATATCTTTCCTCTTCGCGGGCTGGTCTCCGATAATTGGTCGGAGTTGAGTTGGTACATGAAGATCACCGACTATCTCTGGCATATGACACTGCCGATCATTGCCAGTGCAGTCGGCAGCCTTGCGGTCATGACTATGTTGACAAAGAACTCGTTTTTAGAGGAAATCCGCAAACAGTATGTCATTACTGCAAGGGCAAAAGGCTTGTCTGAACAACAGGTTCTCTATAAGCATGTCTTTCGTAATGCCATCATTCCCATTATTACCGGATTTCCAGGCTATTTTATTGCCTCGTTCTTCACCGGCAGTCTGTTGATCGAGACTATTTTCTCCCTGGATGGAATGGGACTTCTGGCCTACCAGTCGGTTTTGAACAGAGATTATCCGGTTGTTCTGGGAACCCTGTACTTTTTTACCATTATCGGACTTATTTCCCGGCTGTTGTCGGATCTGAGTTATGTTTTTGTGGATCCAAGGATTAGCTTCGAATCTGTCGAATGAAAGTGGGGAATCACCAGAGCACTTCATCTTTATTCATCCAGTGCTTTCCACATAGGCCAAACTATAACGGCAAGCACTGGATAAATAAAGCTAAAGCACTCTGATGATTCCCGGATAGTTCCCTGGAGATAAGAAAGAAAAAATATGATCACTTCTTTTTAAAAAAAAGGATGTTGAAAAGGAAAAGTACATATAAAAGCAGTCTTGGCTATCGTCGCTGGCGGCGGTTTATGAGGAACAGGAGGGGATTTTATTCTCTTATTCTGTTTAGTTTGCTCATTGGGGTTAGTCTGTTTTCTGAGGTTATCAGTAACGATAAGCCGTTTCTTATTCAATATCAGGGCAGCTATTATTTTCCGCTCTGGAACCAGTATCCTGAAACACGGTTTGGCGGAGATTTTGAAACAGAGGCGGATTATCGTGATCCGTATATTCTGGAAAAAATCACCACAGATGGAAATAAGGCCTATTTCCCGTTCAACAAACATAGCTTTAATTCGATCAATATGGAGATAGATGGCCCAGTGCCGTCACCGCCCACATCCGACAATATTCTGGGCACCGATGATCGTGGACGGGATGTGTTCGCCCGGCTGCTGTACGGTTTTCGATTAAGTGTTTTTTTTGGTTTCTTTCTGACGTTGATCGGGACGGTGACCGGTATTATCGCCGGATCGCTTCAGGGTTTTTTTGGCGGCAGGGTGGATCTCTATTTTCAACGGTTTATTGAAATCTGGAGTTCAATGCCTGAATTGTATCTGCTCATCATTTTTGCCTCAATTTTCAAGCCCAGTGTCCTGCTTCTGCTCATCCTGCTTTCTTTATTCAGCTGGATGGGGTTGTCCGATTATGTCCGAGCTGAATTTTTAAAAGGAAGAAATATGGAATATGTGAAGGCGGCACGGGCACTGGGAGTAAATAATATCACCATCATGTATCGTCATCTGCTGCCAAACGGCATGACACCGGTGATTACATTCCTGCCTTTTCGGATGTCGGCCGCCATTCTGGCGCTCACCAGCCTCGATTTTCTCGGTCTCGGCGTCCCTCCATCGACACCAAGCCTCGGGGAACTGCTTTCCCAGGGCAAAGCCAATATCGATGCCTGGTGGTTGTCGCTATCGACATTCCTAGTCCTTGTCGGCATGTTGATCCTGCTCATCTTTGTCGGAGAGGCGCTGCGGGAGACCTTTGATCCAAGGAAGAACTGAAGCTATAAACTCGAGTGTGATGTTTGGTACTGTTGTGAATTCTCTTTGTTTTCCTTAAGTTTTTGTGATAGATAACAGTAAACAACCATTTGTTAAACATGTGGTATTACTGTTGTCTGAAAAAGATAAACGAATTTTCTTTTCCTCCCTCTTCCTTAGCAGGCTGTCATATATTCCATGGTGAATACAAAAAGAATTCTTACTCTCTTACTGCTGCTTGTTTTTCTCACCCCCATTTTAGGGGATGATTTTGTGTATGGTGCTCCGGAGCCAACCATTGACGAAATGTTGGATGATGAGTTAATGGAAGATGAAGCTGAAATCGAGGAAGAGATTTACGATCCGCTGGAACCGATGAACAGGTTCTTTTTCGAGGTCAACGACACCCTGTACTATTGGGTCATTAAGCCGGCCAACAGGGTTTATTCTTTTCTACTGCCAGTTGAAATAAGAGACTGTCTGGGTAACTTTTTTGACAACCTGACCATGCCCGTCAAGTTGTTGAATAACCTGCTGCAGGGGGATTTTGAGGATGCCGGCATTGTTCTGTCCAGATTCTTCATCAATTCGACACTGGGCATATACGGATTTGGGGATCCGGCTACCAGTGAGTTCAATCTTGTGGAGCGGCCGGCTGATTTCGGACAGACTCTCGGACGATTTGGTGTCGGAGAAGGATTTTATCTTTACTGGCCGATAATCGGACCGTCGAATGCCAGGGATACCATTGGCTATCTGGTCGACACCTACACCCACCCGGTTCCCTACATGAGCGATCAATTTGCCGAAGAGCTTCTCTATTACAGCACCGACCGGCTCAATGATGTTTCACTTAACCCTGAGGCCTATGATGACGTTAAAAAATATTCACTCGATCCGTATATTGCCATAAGACAGGGGTATTATGATTACAGGCGGACAAAGATACAACAACAGTCATCTAAGGATTCCGCACCAATTGATTTTTAGATCGATATTATGTGAGGAGGGAAAAATGAGAAGGAGTTTCTGCGCATTTCTGATCTCAATGGTTGTCTTAGGGATATTTATTTATCCCTCATACGTACTGGCCGGACCGACGGATCAGGTCAAACCGGCACTGGACAATATCCTGGAAGTGTTGTCTGATACCGGCTTGAAGGGTGATCACCATAAAACCGAGCGCAGAGCCAAGATCATGTCAATAATTAAAACACGATTTGATTTCCGGGAAATGTCAAGGAGGGTGTTGGGGAAGACCACATGGCAGGAGATCAGTGACGGTGACCGGGAGCATTTTACCTCTCTGATGACAAAGCTGCTTGAAAATGTGTATATTGGCAAACTGGAGTCCTATTCCGGTCAACAGATCGACTATACAGGAGAAAAAATAAAAAAGAATAAGGCCCTTGTCTCGACAACCATTGAAAATAATGGTGAAAAGATCCCGCTTCATTATATTCTTATAAACACCAAATCGAACTGGATGGTTTACGATATCAATATTGACGGGGTGAGCCTGATAAAGAACTACCGGCAGCAATTCAAGTCGGTTCTCAAACGAGACAAGTTCCCTGGTCTGGTCAAAGAATTGGAAAGGATGAACCAAGAGCTGGCCGGCGAAGTAAAGAAATAACAGTTGCCGGAGTATAAACAGATACCTGATTACCAATAAAGCTCATCCTAACAAGAGGTGTTGTCGATTTGCCAGACTAGCCTCCGGTCAAGGAGCACTTCTTTTGGGATAATAACACTCTGTATTATTTTGGTATCTCACGATTTACAGCAAAACTTGGTTGAAATACGTGATCCTTGAAATACGTCTGTCAAAACGACAACACCTCTTCTACAGTCTAGGCTGAGAATCATTGGCAATCAGCAACAGATAAATCAGACGGTAAAGAATGATATTTGGAAATAAGTACGCACTAGTTTTTTTTATATAAGACCTGAATGTTGCAATTGTTTGGCATTCGGCGGTTGATACAGGCACATCTGCCACGTTGACTGCATGGATCTCATGCCCAACGTAGCACTGCTATGCCTGAGCTGAAATCCGCTTGTCGCCTCGCATTTGCACCTGTTTCAACACACTCGATGCTCAAATGATTAAAAAATTGGGTGAAAGGACAATAGGGTAGTGGGTTGCCACCTTATTGAATCGGTTATAATGTCATAAGACACTGCATCTCTCAATTGTTGTGAGACTGGGAGGGTAATCCGTAGAATAACACAAGTCGTACTCGATCAGTTGACGACTATCGACCGTTCTTGAGCTTTTAGTTTTCCATGTTTCTATTTTCCTGGCTGTTTTTTTCTAGCCATTATTGCCAAAATTGATTATTAATCCTAGTTTTGTCTGTCAGCCGACTCAAGATAAGGGTCGAGCAGACAGTAAAAATGGATCAGGTGTGATGATCACCAGTTGGTGAACACATCTTAAAAAAAATAAGTTGTCCCCTTGTTATCGTTTTTTTGTAAAAAGGGAAAAAAGAACCGTTCAGGATATATCCTGTTTATTATTGGAGGAAGATATGGCCCTGCCGAAAAGAAGACATTCCCGTTCACGTACCAGAAAGAGACGTTCACATGATGCACTCAAGCCCACAGGGATAACACTCTGCTCAGAGTGTGGTGAACCAAAAGAACCCCACCGGCTGTGCGGGAGTTGTGGGAAGTATAGAGGACGAACCGTTTTTCATATGGACACCGAACTTGAATAGGAGCTTATTGTGAAAATTGCCCTGGATGCCATGGCCGGAGACCTTGGCACGGGAGAACTGATCAATGGCGCCTTGCTGGCAATTGAAGACCTGGCTGATCTGCGTATCAGTCTGGTCGGCAATGAAACACAGGTGCGTTCGTTTCTGCAGTCGAGCAATTGTTCACAGGAAGCCTTGTCAAAGATCGAGGTTGTTCACGCATCGCAGGTTGTCGGAATGGATGAGTCACCTGTTGAGGCGATCCGAAAGAAAAAGGACTCATCGATCATGGTCGCCTTCGGGCTGGCAAAGAGTGGTGAAGTCGATGCCGTTGTCAGTGCCGGAAATTCAGGGGCAACCATGGCTGCCGCCATCAGGAAGCTTGGACGATTAAAGAATGTGGCCAGACCGGGTATCGCCTCGATCTTTCCCACGCTGAAAGATCCAGTTGCCATCATGGATGTGGGTGCTAACGTCGATTGCCGGTCAATCCATCTGTATCAGTTTGCCGTGATGGCATCGGAGTTCGCTCGAATCTACGATATTAAAAACCCGAGGGTTGGGATCTTGTCCAACGGGGAAGAAGTTGGCAAAGGCAACAGCCTTGTCAAGAAGACCTATGAACTGCTGAAAAACAGTTCCCTGAACTTTAAAGGGAATGTTGAAGGTCGTGATGTTTTTCGGGGTGATATTGACGTTATCGTATGCGACGGTTTTGTCGGCAATATCTGTTTGAAAGTCAGTGAAGGGCTGGCTGAAGCGGCCATGCTGATGCTCAGAGATGAGATTCTCCAGTCGTTCAGTGCCAAAGTTGGTTATTTACTGGCAAAACCGGCATTCAACACTTTCAAGAGGCGGGTTGACTATGCGGAATATGGAGGAGCACCGCTTCTTGGCATAAACGGTATCGGCATTATCTGTCATGGAAAATCAAGTTCACATGCTATCAAGAATGCAATATTGGAAGCTGTGAATATGGTCAAAAACAACGTCAACGAGGGGATTGTAGAGAAGTTGACCGCAGATAAGACCCAAGATTCTAAGGAGAAATAGAGAGGAATGGGAGCGGTTATTCTTGGAACCGGTTCATGTCTGCCGGAAAAAACTCTCACCAATGATGATCTCGAGAAGCTGGTTGATACCAATGATGAGTGGATCACCAGTCGAACGGGTATCAAATGTCGACGCATCGGCGGGAAAGGCGAGTATACGCATATCCTGGCGGCCAAGGCGGCGAAAAAAGCCCTTGATGACAGTGGCCTTGCTCCTGAAGAGATCGATGTATTGATTGTAGGGACCATGACTCCCCATATGATCATGCCTTCATGTGGCTGTTTTGTCCAGGAACAGCTGGGGCTGATCAATGCGTATGCCTATGACGTAAATGCCGCCTGCTCCGGTTTTGTTTACTCTCTGGATATGGCGGACCACTATGTGTTGGCGGACCATAAAAAGAAAGTGCTTGTTATTGGGTCCGAAACCTTGTCGACACGGGTCAACTGGAAAGACCGCAACACCTGTATTCTCTTTGGTGATGGTGCCGGTGCAGTAGTAATCGGCCATGTTGATGATAACAGACGGGGAGTGGTTGGATCAAATCTGTTTTCCGATGGAACTCTCTGGAAGCTTCTCTATTTGCATGGCCCCAAGAGCAACAATCCCGAACTTGTGGTGGAGAACAACCCCGGTTGTCATCTCATGATGGAGGGTCGTGAAGTATTTAAACATGCCGTTATAGCAATGGAGAATGCTGTTAAAGGTCTGCTTGAGCGGGAAAAGATCGATCAGGAAGCGATCTCCCTTGTGATACCTCATCAGGCTAATATCCGTATTCTCAATAAATTGTTACAACGACTTGGAATCGAAAAAGAAAAAGTGTTCATTAACGTACCAAAATACGGCAATACATCGGCAGCTTCAATTCCGATAGCCATCGATGAAGCAAACAGGGAAGGTTTGCTTCAAAAAGAAGACCTTGTCCTGTTCTGTTCATTTGGAGGGGGCTTTACCTGGGGAGCGTCTTTGATCAGGTGGTAGCCGTTATACGGTTCATAGTGTGACTTGAAATGGAATAACAGGGAGGGGAAATACATATGGATTATTTTATTTCGGAAGAACAGCAGATGATCGTGGACATTGCCCGTCAGATCACCGATGAAAGAATTATTCCCAAACGGGCTGAACTCGATGAAAAAGATGAATTCCCCAAGGCTATCCTGGATGAGATGGCTCAGGCGGATCTTTTCGGTATTCCGATTCCGGAAGATTACGGTGGATTTGGCGGCGGCTGTTTTGATATTGTTCTTGCTTTGGAAGAGCTGGGCAGGGGGTGTATTGGTGTCGGAACGGCTTTTGCCGCGAGTGCCCTGGGTATCTATCCCATCATGCTTTCAGGTTCCAACGAATTAAAAGAAAAATACCTGCCCGATGTGGCGGCTGGAAAGAAGTTTGCTGCTTTTGGCCTGACCGAGGCCAATGCCGGCTCTGATGCCTCCGGAATACAGACTACAGCGATTCTCGATGGCGATGAATGGGTTCTTAATGGGACCAAACAATGGATCACTAACGGTGGTGAAGCGCAGATCTATACGGTGATTGCTATTACCGACCGTGAAAAGGGACCGCGAGGGGCAACCATGTTTGTTGTAGAGGAAGGTGATCCCGGATTTACCTGTGGCCCCAAGGAAAAGAAGATGGGAATCAGATCCTCTTCAACAACCGAGCTGATATTTAATAATTGTCGAATCCCCAAAGACAGGATAATCGGTAGAAAAGGGACCGGCTTTATTACAGTGATGAGGACCCTTGATTCCTCGCGTCCAGGAATAGCCGCCCTAGGCGTAGGTCTTGCCCAGGCGGCACTCGATGAAGCAGCCGTATACGCCAAACAGCGCGTCCAGTTCGGCAAGCCGATCATTTCTTTTCAGGCTATCCAGCATATGCTTGCCGACATGGCAACCGGTGTCGAGTCAGCCAGGGCGCTGACTTATCAGGCTGCCAAACACATCGATGCGCATCCGAAAGACATGTCGAAGGTATCGGCGATGTGCAAGGTTCATGCGACCGATATGGCAATGAACGTAACCACGGACGCTGTCCAGGTCATGGGAGGATATGGCTATATGCGTGAGTATCCCGTAGAGAAGATGATGAGGGATGCCAAGATCCTTCAGATTTACGAGGGAACAAACCAGATCCAGCGTAATGTGATCGGTCAGGAACTCAATAAGGAATACACAAGAAAATAATAGAAACATTTTCCCGATTGATGCCTGGGGATAGTTGCCTGGCAAATTTGTCTTTTCTTGGGAAAAACGAACAGCAGGAAAGTGATGAAAATAATAGTTTGTGTAAAACAGGTTCCCGATGCCAAGGATGTGCGATTGGATCCGGAAACCAATACTCTTTCCCGGGAAGGGGTTGAGTCGATTATGAATCCGTATGACCAGTATGCTCTGGAAGCTGGAGTGCAGCTGGCTGAGGAACAGGGCGGTACGGTGACCGTGCTGACCATGGGACCTCCTCAGGCTGAGGAGACATTGCGTGAGGCGATCTCATGTGGTGCAAATGAGGCGGTGCTTGTTTCCGACAGGGCCTTTGCAGGTGCCGATACCTGGGCAACATCCTATACACTCAAACGGGCAATAGACAAACTGGGAGAGTTTGACCTGATCATCTGCGGTAAGCAAGCGATTGACGGTGATACAGCCCAGGTAGGTCCTGGATTAGCCATGCGCCTTGATATTCCTTTTGTCACCTGTGTTCAGAAAATACGAGAATCGTCAGAAACATCGCTGATTATCGAAAGGATGATGGATGACGGTTATGATGTCCTGGATGTTCCCTATCCTGCTCTGCTGACTGTGGTCAAAGATGTCAATGAGCCGAGGGTACCGTCGCTGAAGGGAAAGATGAAGGCCAAAAAAGCCGAAATCAAGCTGTTGACGGCAGAGGAGATTGAGGCTGATTCCGCCTGTATCGGTCTTGCCGGCTCACCGACTCAGGTGGTGGATGTTTTTCCTCCTCCGGCAAGAGGAAACCGGACAGTATTAACCGGAAGCG
>CAZUUJ010000046.1:0-30012 GCA_964623625.1 uncultured Desulfocapsaceae bacterium | reverse complement strand
CTCTCCTTGTAATTAATACACTGTCGATTATTATGTGAATAATGCTTCTTCTAACGGATTGTACGCTGATACCATTTTTTATAATACAGTAAATTTGACGGAAGGAAACGGCTTTGTCTTTTTTTTGTCCATACTCTTTGAAAAAAAAACGCCTGGTTTCTCTTTTCTATATTTCACTTGGTCTCAGCCTGTTTTTCTGGTCTACGGCCCAAGCCAAACCGGCCACCAAACCCTTTCCACTCTACCCAGTCATTCAAAAGAATGTCAAATTCTGGGAGAAAATCTATTCCGTCTACTCGACTTCCGAGGCAGTAGTCCACGATCAGTATGACCTGACAAAGATATATGAAGTTGTAAAAATTAACGACTTCCGGCTTTACGGCATGACCGGAAAAAACGGTAAGACCTTGAGAAAAGTTAAAAGGAAATATCGAACAATTCTCAACAGGCTTGCCAAAGGCGCTAAACCCCGTACAAAAGCAGAACGAAGAGTTGCCTTCATGGTCAAGAATTATTCCAGCAGACAGCTGCGCAGGGCTACCGGCAACATCCGGGTCCAGGTTGGCCAGAAAGAACGCTTCAAGGATGGTGTCATTCGTTCAAGAGGGATCATGCATACCATAAAAAAAATATTTACAGCACAGGGACTGCCTGCGGATCTGGCCTACCTTCCACATGTCGAGTCCTCATTTAATCTCAATGCCTACTCCAAACATGGCGCTGCAGGCATCTGGCAATTCACCCGTTCAACCGGAAAGAATTACCTTCGAATCGACATGGTGATCGATGAAAGGCTGGACCCGTTGAAATCCAGCCGGGCGGCAGCGCTTTTTCTGAAACAGAACTATAACGATTTAAAGCAATGGCCCCTAGCCATCACTGCATACAATTACGGCCCATCCGGTATGCGAAGAGCCGTTGCCAAATATGGCAGTTACCAAAAAATATTTGCCAAGTACAAACAAGGTCTGTTCAAATTTGCTTCCCGTAATTTTTACTCGGAGTTTCTGGCTGCTGTGCGGGTGGCAAAACGACTGGAGAAACATAAGGCTTTTCAACAGAAAAAAAGAATCAAAACCAGAACCATTGTGCTGCGTGGTTTTGTCAACGCCGGTGAGCTATGTCGTCATCTGAATATCTCTTTGGCCACACTGAAGCAATACAACCCCTCGCTGCTCCACTCCGTGGTGACAGGGCAGAAATATATCCCGAAACATTTCAAACTTGTGCTGCCGGCGACCAAGGTCTCGAAAAAGCGAATCAGCTCCATTCCCTCTCATCTGTTCAAAGGTTCCCAGAAGCGAAGTCGATTCTATCTGGTGAAAAAGGGGGACACATTAAGCGGTATAGCTCTTCGACACAGGGTTTTGCTCAAAAGGCTGCTTGCCGCCAATAATCTCAAAAAGAGCTCTATTATCCGTCCGGGAAAGAAACTGCGACTACCTGTGTTACCACCTGGCATGACATCCAGCCAATCCACACCCATACTCCTGGCAACAACAACTAAAAAAAAGCAGCCCAAAGTCGGTCGGACTAAAATATCAACAGGAGACAACAGGCAACAACAACCGGTATTGCGAACAACCAAGAAAAAATCGCCATCCCCGCATAATTAGTGTCTGTCCGAAAATGAGCCTCTTTATTGTTCTTACTCACTCATGCATGTGACTGATTCATGATCTCTGAAAAGAGCGGTAAAAGACAACAGCGCCCAGGAAAACTAACCCAATGGGCGGAGAACCCACCACCGGGCCTCAATCTTTTTCAGTCTGCCCTCCATACAACCGTACGTGTCTTTCTCATTTTTCTTCAGGAATTCAAACGGAATAGTCTATCGCTTCGATCAGGTGCGCTGACCTATACCATTCTTCTCTCTCTGGTGCCGATGCTGGCGATGAGCACTGCCGTTATCAAAGGATTAGGCGGCAGCAACCAGTTGCGTGAGGTCGTTTACTCCTATATCGAAACACTTGACCACAGCCAGGAATCCACGCAGAAGAGTCAAACCGACAGCCAGACCCCATCAGCCGACTTCCGGAAAACAAATTCGCCATCAAACTTGACGGAACATATCTACTCGGCCGCCGATAAGATCTTTGCCTATGTTGAACGAACCAATTTCGCTACCCTTGGTACAATTGGCGTTGTAGGTATATTTATCAGTGTGATCCTTATGCTCAGCACCATAGAAATGGCCATGAATTCTATCTGGCATGTGTCAAGCGGGCGTTCAGTTCTACGTAAAATAACCGACTATCTGACCCTGGTTGTTCTCTTTCCCCTTTCGATCAATATCGGCTTTGCGGCAAGCGCCATTCTGAAGAATCCAACCCTGTCTGCAAAAATCAATCAGCTGCTGCCCATCATCTGGATCCAGGCTTTCTTTTTGAAACTCGTTCCTGTTTTTTTTATCACGCTAACGCTTTTTGTAACCTACCTGTTCTTTCCGAATACCAAAGTGAAAAAAGCACCAGCTTTCATCGGTGCGCTGATCGCCGGTTTTCTCTGGATCAACTCTCAGAATATTTACTTTCACCTGCAAATCGGGGTGGCCAATTACAACGCGATCTATGGCTCGTTCGCCACTCTGCCTCTGTTGCTTATCTGGCTCTATGTCGGTTGGCTTTTTATCCTTGCCGGGGCGCTAATCGCCTATGCCGTTCAACACAGAGAAAACTATCGGCTTATCTCCAAACCATCTACACCGGCGCAGCTGCTCGGCTGTGCCTTTGATGCCATGACAGCTATCTTCTCCTGTTTCGACAACCGACAACCGGTGAGTGTAGTTGGGCTGAATGATAAATTGAAACAGTACGATCCTGCATTAACAGGTGAGGCAGTCTCATTGCTGGCCAAAGCCGAGCTCATCAGACTCAGCGGAGAGGATCAACACGTTCTGCCTGCCGCACCTGCCGATAAAACAAGCCACACGGATATTATCAAAGCCATTCTCGGCACATCGACTCTGGACACTCCAGGGAGTATTGAATCCAACAGGATCATTGATTCAACTCACAACAGGGATAAGAGAAACATCAAAAAAACTCATCAGCAGGAAAACAACCAGCATGACAGACAGGAAACTTGACACCTTCGATCAGTACGCGGCGCTAATTTCAACCGTTTTCCAAGTTACACACTTCCGGTAAAATGACATAGAAGGTCGACCCCTTTCCTTTGGATGACTCGACCCGTATGATACCGCCATGGGCTTTGACAATCTCGTGGCAGAAAATCAACCCTAGACCGGTCCCCTTTTCCCCGGAAGTGCCACGGGAGGTTGTCCGGATGCTCTCTTCGAACAGATCAGGAATGATATCCTCGTCTATACCGATTCCCGTATCCTCAACTGCCAGAGTGTTTTCTCCATATCCACCCGGAATAAAAACAGACACTCGTCCCTCCTGGTAGCAGAACTTGATAGCGTTGGAAATCAGATTATTGAGGATGGTGAAAAAAAGATACTTATCGGCAAAAATAGCCTTCCCAGGTGGTACCTGATTCTCAAGGGTGATGTTTTTCTCTTCTGCAGTATGGCTAAATTTTTTAAGGACCTCCCCAACCATTCTGGAACTATCGAAAAACCGTGGTTCAGGTACCATCTTTCCGGCTTCGAGCCTGTTCATATCAAGGAGGTTATCAATCAGCGACATCATCCGTCGGCTGTTATTGATGATATCCTCCATGAATTGCTTATGGACCGGTCTGCTGAATGATTCCTTATCAAGAATTCTCTGCAGCATACCGAGAATGGCAACAAAGGGGGATTTCAGGTCATGGGCGACCATGGCCACATATCTGTTCTTCACCTCTTTGGCTGCTTCCGCCTGGGTTTCAGCCTCGTGGAGAAATTGTTGCATCGTTTTTTGATCGGTAATATCAACAGCAATTTCCAGCCGTACATATCTTCCGTCAGTCCAGAGTATGGCCTTATCCCTGGCCGCATACCACCTTTTATTATACGGGTTGATAAACTCCCAGCAGTAGGTTTTTTCAGGCTGTCCCTGACTGTCCAACAATTGATTATTAGAACAGAACGTACAAACGCCCTTATGCTGGGCATGAATATACTGCCAGCATTTCTGGCCTGTCGGGTCGAAACCGAGCAGATCTTTCAACCCTTGATTCACATAGAGCAGTTCATACGTTTCAAAATCGGAGACGTAAATGATACCGTCGAGGCTGTCTAATATGGTGGAAACGACCTCATGTGAGACCTTCTGATCCATTTTCTTCTCACGCATTTTGCTGTGCTTTCTGACCATTGTAGCATGAAATAGACTGCTTTTTAAAGGAAACGACCTTACATCCTGTACTACAAACCCTCAAACCTGACAGTCACAGGACCTAAATCGGTTTACTTTGTTATGCAGCGCTAACGGTTAATATATAAATATTTCTTTTCAAAACGATTATTTTTTCTTATATAGAGTTCTCACAATACCCACTCCGTCGTACTTGATCAAACCGAATAATGGGATATATATTGGAATATCCGTTTTTTTATAATCTGTTTTGGGAGAGGAAAAATGATAACGCTTCGAGAATCTATCGCCATATTCATAAAAGGCATTTGCAGAAACTGGCTGTCCTCCTTAGGTGCGACCATTACAACGATCACTTTTCCTCTGCTGCTGGTCGGTACCCTGCTCGATGCCATGGGTGTCTTTCACAATCAGATGATCGGTGCTATTCTTTATATGGTTTTAACCCCACTTTTTCTGACTGGTCATGCTCTCTTCTTTATCGGGTTTTTCTTTTTAAAAAGCGATCCCGACAAGAAATCCGTTTTCAGCTTTGGCTATTTCACTGACCATTTTAAAAATATTTCTGAGAAAACCTCATTTCGGAAGGTCATTTTATTTTCAACCCTGCTTGCAGTCGGTAATTTTTTCATTGTGTTAATGGTTGCCTTTACCGGTCATCACTACAGTGAAACACCAGAATTCTGCGGGACACTCTGCCATCAGACCATGACGCCCGAGTATGTTTCATATCAGAATTCTCCCCATTCCCGAGTGGCCTGCGTTGACTGTCATGTGGGTCCTGGGCTGAAATGGTTTGTTCTCTCCAAGGTCAACGGTGCCAGACAGCTGGTCGGCATGATAACCGGCAACTATGACAAGCCGATCAAGGTGCCCATACACGGTCTGCGACCGGCCCAGGAAACCTGTGAGCAGTGTCACCGGCCTCAACTCTTTGTTGGTGAGAAGCTGATGGTCAAGGACATGTATCAGGAAGATGAGACCAACTCTTTACTCCAGACGGTTCTACTCTTAAAGGTCGGTTCGGGTGGCCATCGGGGAACAAAAGCTTCCGGTATTCACTGGCATGTTTCAAAAGGAAATATAATTTCGTATACCTATCTGGACCATGACCGTCAACAAATCTCTGAAGTTAAAATGATTCAGGAGAACGGCACAGAAGTTATTTACAAGAACAGTGACCTGGAAGAGGAAGCGGCCAAGGCCAGTCCAGACAGAGGTTCCAAAGTAATGGATTGCGTCGACTGCCATACCCGCCCGACCCATATGTATGAATCTGCCTCAGTCGCCCTAAACAAACGTATAACCAACGAACAGATCTCAAAAGAGATTCCGTTTATTAAGCAGCAGGCCATGGCGGCTATCCAGGAGGAATATGGTTCCCATGAAGAGGCCAGAGGAAAAATCGCTGCCAAATTAAACGACTGGTATCAGAAAAACCAGCCGGATTATCTGAAGGAAAACAAAGAAACATTTGAAAAGGCTGTTGCCTCCATCCAGGAGGCGTATACCGACAACGTTTTCCCTTCAATGAAGATCGGCTGGGATAACTATATTCGCAATATCGGTCATCTCGATGACGGCGGCTGTTTCCGCTGCCACAACGATTCCTTTGAATCGGCCGAAGGTGATACCATTTCACAAGATTGTGAAACCTGTCATATCATTATGGCCGAAGAAGAGGAAGAACCTGAGATTATCAAAACGTTGCGGGGAGAAGAGTAAGAAATAATCGCCCGGTATCTATCACAAAAGAAAGGCTGAAGCGCTATATAGGGCTTCAGCCTTATTTTATCCAGGCGAACTCGTCCTGTATGTAATAATTTGTATATTACGATTGGTTGAGTTTCTTACTGCGCAGATAATTATCTACCGCAGTCAGAGTGCCTTTCATATAAAAAACATTAGGCTTGGTATCGTCCTCAGGCCTGATCACCCAGACGGCTTCCTCAATCTGGTGAACAAGTTTATACACCAGATCATTGGGATCGGAAAGATTACCAAATGTCCGTGCTCCGGAGGGGCAGAAACTTGAACATGCGGTTGATTTTTTCCCTTTACTTAACCTGGATTCCCAGCAGAAGTCGCATTTATCGACAGCCCTTTTTTCCGAATTGAAATAGCGGGCATCGTACGGACAGGCCAGCATACAGCTCTTGCAGCCGATACATTTCTTGTCCTCCATTAAAATGATTCCTGTTTTCATATCCTTATACGTGGCCCTTGTCGGACAGGCTCTGGTGCAGGGGGCGTCATTGCACTGATTACAAAGAACAGGGATAAACTCGGCCGGCTTGTCGATTGCCTTTTTATATCGCTTTGTCAGAATTCGGGTACGATAGCCGTAACCCGGAACATTATTGGTCTTTACGCAGGCCTCCATACACTTCTCACAGTCGATACATAAGGCCTGGCGGATCATCATAGAATAATGCTTATCAATATCATATTCCTCAACACAGCCGTAGGTGGCGGCTTTGGCCTCTGTCGGAATCGAACGAACCGACAGCAGTTTTCCTCCCAGGTAGACTCCGGTAATGGCAAGACCCATTTTGAGGAACTTGCGTCTCTCTTTTGACGTAACGGAACTGGTTCCTTCATTCTCCAGTTTATCAAAATCAATTTTTCCCAATTGTTTCATGGAACTACTCCTTTCTATCATAAGCCGTCTAGACTCGATAAAGATGTTTTGAACTCAGCCATTCAATCCATCTTGAATCACTTTTCTTAGAAGCAAACAATTACCATATCCTGTGATGTCGTCTGGTTGCCTCTTCTTCAGTCTCGCCTTCCTTCTTGAAGTGGATCGCGCCACAACCGGGACAGATATAACCGCCAGGAGGAACAATCTCATGCTTTTCGAGCTGATGGCCATTCAACATCTTTTCACCAACAAAATAGGCAAAAACGATGAACGCCAGACCGAAACAGGTAGCCATGATCTCATGGAATGTCGGCATATAGGGCAAGACCCCGACAGCATCTTCAACTCCGAGGGACTGATATACAGGAATCAACTGACCTGCCAGGACGATATCGTATCGCATAAAAAAGATGCCGACAATCATCAGCCCGGTGGCCCACAACATCATACTCCAATTATTGCCCCTTGATTTGATCAGCAGATACAGTGGAAGGATGAGCCCAAGGAATACCTCAAATAACCAGAAGTTAACGGAGTAGCTGCCAGTTAAAAACGGCATAAGCGCATCCGATTTTGCATGGGAGATTGTTCCAGTAACAATTTTCCAGATGGTGAAAAAGATGATGGTTGAAATGAGGGCAATGCATATCTGGGTTACAGCCTTTAAGGCCCTTTCCATACGGTAATTCATGATCTCCGGATTAATCTTCCAGGCAACGGTGGTACAAAAGATTATTGCTGCACATCCGGACATAGCTGCTGAAAAGATAAAATAGATCGGCATATATGGGCCGTACCAGTAAGCCCGTCCATGCAGCATACCGAAAACCGCTCCCAGGTTACTGTGAGCCGCCACACCTGCAACAACCCCCAAAAAGCCGAGTAATCTCGACATGGAGTGGTTCTGGTTCAGCAGAAACCCATACTCTGCCATCATGAAGACCAGATAGGCTCCATACAGCGTTCCCATCCACCACATATTTGAGCGGAAATTCGGTGAAATAACATTGTAAATTGCCATTCGAAAGGGATTTTCAATATCAAAAAAGATGATGCAGAAACCGCCTAAAATAAAAATGATCGATAAAAAAACTGCCCTTTTGGCAATGGGCATCAAAGCTTCAACACCAAAAACATGTCCGATAGACGAAATAATACAGAGTCCGGTTGAGGTAACAACGCAGAACACATAGGCTGCAATGAGTATCCCCCAAGACACTTCCCGACTCACACCATACACATGATGATAGCCGGAAATCATGGCATGTAAGCCGAACCCTAAACCGGCTATAGTCAACAGGCCGAAAACACCCATAATCATTTTGTATTGTGGGCTTGCCGTTTTCAAGGCTTCTATGCCATGGAAGCCCCATTTTTTTGCAATATCTGATTTTGTCACTGCCATTTTTTTATCCTCTAATGCTGACAACCGGGTCAATGCAATCAAACTGATCAACACCAGGCTGCTCAATTTCTATCTATTCTCCAAACCGGTACTATTGGTTCTCTTTAATGTCCTTTTGTTTTCTCTTTTACCGGTTTGCCCTTCTTTTGAGCCATGATTTTATTATAGTCCTTAACGCCGATATGACAGACTGTACAACGCGTATTATCGGCAAATGCCCTTTTACTGTTGTGACAGACACCGCAATACTTAACATCGGCCCCTTCACAATAAATTTTGGCCATGATAAAATCTTCGGTCAGCTCTGCAGTACCGCTTTTCATACTGAAAACTTCTTTATGGCATTCTTCACATTGAATCTTCTCTCTGTTCACATGAACTTTATGGTCAAAAATAACCGCTAAGACCGGCTTAGTGAAATAGATCGGGTCTTCGGGCGCAAAATGGCAGGCTTCGCATTGAGTGTAAATATCAAAAGCTGTATCTCCATCATGACAAGAACCGCAGTACTTGCCTTCCTTAAAGGCAGCCATGGTAAATTCTCCGGAGGCTTCGGCGGCACCTGTTTCCTCTTCAAACAATTCATCATGGCAGCTATCGCATTCCATGCCGCCATCAAGATGCATGTCATGATCAAATATTGCTTTGGCGGGCTCTTCATAGATAATGACCCCGCCGTGATCCGCCTCTTCTTCCTCCTCTTCCTCTTCTGCTACCTGCTCTGAGGTGGTCTGTTCAACCTTTTCATCTTCTTTGGCCATATCAGCTACACCACTTTTGGATGTTGCCAATACCGAGGCCAAAAGAAGACAACTGAACACCACAAAGGCGAGCAATACACTTCTTTTCATCTTAATCCTCCTAGTGTAAGTATTTAAAAACCACTAAAGTTGCACCATGTACCATTCTCTTTTATCAGTTTTTCCTAAGTAGACTTTAAAACTAAGATCCATTGGAATTCCCGCAAAATTCTGTTTCAAGCGTGTTGGTATGATCTGTAGCCCTCACGTTTTCGAAAGAATAGCTGAAATCCTCTCTGCATAGCTGATAATGGACTGGATCATCTTTTTCTCTTCTTTCTTTTCCTGCTGCTGATCAAAGGAATCATCGAGCAGCTGAGCGTAATTGATGATGCCGTTGAGCAGATTTGTAATTGCGTTGATCACACCGGCAAAACGATCATTGGCTTCCGGATCGCTGTCCTGCTGCTCAACTGAGCCGGTTGTCTGACTTGTTTCAATAATATTATTCATAGCCGTCCTCAGTTCTGCTATTTCAACAGAATCATTTTCCACAGGTGTAATTCCCTGTTTCACGACAGAAGGCTTTTTTATCTGCTCTGTTAAGGATGAAAGGGGACGGATTGTTTTCTTATAGAGGAGAAGAAGTGTAAAGGTAACCATCGACAAGACAACTCCGAGAATACCAATAACAATTGTCTGGAAATGAACAACCTTGGCCTTCATCTGGCCGACAATGACCCGATCAAAACGCAGAAGATATTCTCCAATTCCACGCATCTGTGTTTGCAGATTCAAGCTGGCTTTGGCTTTGTCCGCTTGATTGACCAGATCTTTTGCCAGAATAGCGATTTCCGTAAGATCAATCCGATTAACCATATCCAGTTTATATTGTGTCGGAATCAGATTGTTTTCCTGTAAATCGACTAAAGTTGAGTTGAGTGTACGTAAATCATCTGCAATTACACTCACTTTCTCATAGTCCTTTTCAATCAAAGAACTTATCATCTGTTCCCGGGTGGCATTTAATTCAAAAATGGCCTGTTCACTCTGTTTAATGATCTGACGATACTGTGAGTTCAGCCTGTATTGGCCGAAGCTGAATACAAGGACCACCATCAGCATCACTGCGATTCCGAAGAATGCGAAGTAACAGATTTTGCGAAGTGAGTACATGGAATCAGCCAGTTTGTTTTGCGTAATCACAATTTTCAAAAGCCGGACAGGTAGCACAATCAATGCTGGCATACCCATCATCGGCTAGCGTCTGTTTTGTTAACGAGCATTCGTATATGATTTCAAACTCCTCGTGATCCAACGTTTCAATCTGCAGCAGGATATCAGCAACCGTTTTAAGAAAATGATGTTCCCTCTCAAGGATATGCTTTGCCTCTTCGTAACAGGTCTCAAGTAATTCCTTAACTTCACTGTCGATCTGTTTGGCTGTATCATCTCCCATGGCAAGGCGATGGGCCTGGTCATGGAGAAAGGTGCTACCATTTACAATAAATGCCTGGGGACCAAGGTCTTCACTCATACCCCATTTACAGATCATACTGGTGGCAATATCTGTTGCCTGATAGATGTCATCCTGACTTCCTGTGGTCCGGTGACCAAAGATCAACTCTTCGGCTGCCCGTCCTCCAAGAAGTGTAGTAATACGATTTTTCAGATATTCAAAGGAATAGGCATGGCGGTCATGGAGGGGCAGCTGTTGGGTTTGCCCAAGCGCCCTACCTCTGGGGATGATGGTGATCTTATGGAGTGGATCGGTCTCTTTAAGAGACTTGCCGACAACCGCGTGTCCGGCCTCATGATAGGCGAGAATCTTTCGATCCTCCTCAGTCATGATCATGCCTTTACGCTCAACCCCCATAAGGATCCGATCCCGCGCCTTTTCGAAATCGGCGGTCTCCACAATCTCTTTCGATTTTCTTGCTGCCATCAATGCCGCTTCATTTGTGAGATTGGCAAGATCAGCGCCTGTAAAACCAGAAGTCATCTGGGCAATGAGACCTAAATTGACATCTTCAGCTATTCTGATTTTCTTGCCATGGATCTCAAGGATTTTCTTTCTTCCCTTCACATCCGGAGGCAGAATGTTGATCTGACGGTCAAAACGACCAGGACGCTTTAGGGCCGCATCGAGAATATCCGGTCGGTTGGTGGCGCCAAGAACGATAATCGAGTCCGAAGAAGTAAAACCATCCAGTTCGACAAGTAGGGCATTAAGCGTCTGTCCTCGTTCGTCCTGCCCGCCTGCAATAGACGAACCGGTCCGCTTTGCACCCATGGCATCGATCTCATCGATGAAAATAATGCATGGTGCATTCTCTTTGGCCCGGTTAAAGATATCCCGCACCCTCGAAGCTCCCACACCAACAAACATCTCGACAAAGTCGGAACCGGAAAAACTGTAAAACGGGACTCCTGCCTCACCGGCTATGGCCCTTGCTGCCAAGGTTTTACCGGTACCCGGCGGTCCCTGAAGGAGAATTCCTTTCGGCATAGTGGCACCAACCTGACTGAAATGCCGGGCATTTCTTAAAAACCCGACGATCTCCCGCAACTCCTCTTTCGCCTCAGGGATACCTGCAACATCGTCAAATGTTACCGGTTTTCCTGCCGCCATCGGATCGATGAGTTTATCTGAACCAAACTTTTCCTTTTTCTTCTTTTTGTCGGCATTGAGCGAGAACATTGCCAGGAGGAAACCTGCGATAAAAACTGCTGTTGCTATCCCTGCGAAGACCAGTGGGGAATAGTCCTTCTTCAAGGTAATTTTAATATTTTTTTCATCCAAACGAGAAATCAGTTCCTGCGAGTTGGGAACAAATGTCGTGTAGCAAAAGTCTGCGGTGTCGGTAACTGTTACTCTGTTGCCGATGAATTCCAACGAGCTGACGTTCCCTTTTTTTAAATCGAAGTGTAATTCTGTGAATGTGCGACTCGGCAGTTTATTTTCAAGAGAGTAAAAAAAATAGATCATCCCACACGTAAGGAGGAATAGAAAATATATAAACAAATTTCTAACAAGAAGGGTCATTGTGTCTACCTCACCGACAATTATTTTTAAATCAACTGACAGCAGGTTACTGTATTCATGTCATCCAAACTAATCCCCTTTCTAGTTAGACATCAAATTATTTGAGCCATTTACCAAAACTTCAAAAAAAATCCTGAGAAAGAAACTCTCAGGATTGAACAACATTGACAGCGGGGAAACGGCATACAGCTTTTCCCCGCTATCGGTTTTTATTTATCCAGTGATTGCTTTTACCAGATTCTGGACCAGGGCTACCGGACCACCCTCTGTAAACAGGGCACTCGCAAGACAGACAACAGACCAGAGACCAATTGCTCCGGCCAGGGTCGCCGTTGTTACCACACCTACTTTATAAAGTTCACTTGAAGCATGGGTCGATTCTGCCGCTTCATTTGTCTCAGTTGCTTGCTTTGCAATTGTAGTTTCTTCCATCTTCTATCTCCTAAATTATAATTGAATTTGATACTTATCTCTATATTTACCCAATTATCGCCTTAAACCAGTTGGCAATCATGGAAACCGGTCCTCCGCTGGCAACAACTCCACTCACCAGACAGACGACCGCCCAGCCGCCGATGAAAGCGGCAACGGTACCAATACCAATGACTGAAAGCTTCGATACTTCACCGCTTAACTCAGTACTTGGTTCAAAACCTTTACTGACAGCTTTTTGATTTGTTGTTTCTTTCATCTCTCATCTCCCCGTTCAATATTTCGGCTTTTCAGCGATCTTATTTTCTTTTCCCTCCTAACAGCAAATGGTATGCCAAAACTTTTTCACCCTCCTTAATTTAATGATCAATCTGCCGTACTCCTTTGTATTTACGACAAATAAATTATTTGTTCTGTTTTTGTTTTCTTTTGATCAAAAAGGTACAAAAAAAAACGGAATGGTTATTGAGGACTCAGATGAATCGGGGGAATGATTTTATTTATTGTTCTATAAAATCATACTGTTAGAACGAACACAAGCAGGATAGTAATCGATTGGATACCAGCGGAGAAATTGAGAAGATATCGGAAGAAATAAAATAATATGACGTATATCAATAGGTTACCGATCACAATTCAGAACAGTAACCCAAAAATAGCTCCGTCTGGCAACAGAAAACCGTTGCACGCAACAAGAACGCAACACAAAAGCCACGGGCACGCGACGATAACGCTACAATAACGCAGCAGTTACCGTTTACCTTGCAACAGCTTTTCAACATCTTCCTCCATGCCCAGCCTTTTGATTTTCCGATAAAGGGTGGAGCGGTCTATGGATAATAACCGGGCTGCTTTGGCTTTGTTCCCTCGTGCCTGTTTCAAAGCCTGGAGGATCTCCTCATCCTCATCGAGATAGGTGTCAAAAAAAGGTCCTTTTGTGTTTTCCTGGACCTCTTTCTCATTGCCGAGTTGTTTTTCAGAACGTTTTTCTATTGTGAAATCCTGTATCTCAGTAGGAAAATGTTTCAGAAAAAGAGTAGGGCCATCGCATAAAACAATGGCTCTTTCCATGACATGTTTGAGTTCCCTGATGTTTCCGGGCCACGAATACCTGTTCAGTGCATCCATAGCCTGATCAGAAATGGTAATTATCTTTTTAGATAATTTTTCACGAAGCAGAGCTAAAAAATGATGCGACAGCAGTTGAATAGCTCCTTTCCTGTCTCGAAGTGGTGGAAGGGGGATTTCAACAACTTTTAATCGATAATACAAATCCTCTCTGAAGCGTCCCTGTCGTACAGTTTCTCTTAAATCGACATTGGTGGCCGCAATAACACGGATATCAACAGATACAGGAGTATCCTGGCCTACAGGAGTAAAGGTTTTTTCCTGTAAAAAGCGAAGCAGCCGTAGTTGCATCCGGGCAGAGATATCTCCAATCTCATCAAGGAACAATGTTCCCTGGTGGGCCTGAAGAATCCTTCCGGGCCTGTCACGGTCGGCTCCGGTAAATGCGCCCTTGCGGTGCCCAAATAACTCGCTTTCAAGCAGTTCCTCGGGCATTGCAGCACAATCCACTTTTACCAGAGGCATTTCAGACCTTGTGCTTTCTGCGTGTAGCGCTTCCGCAGTCAATTCTTTACCTGTACCGGATTCACCGGTAATTAAGACGGCGGTATCGACTTTGCCGACATTCTCGATTAATCGATAAATCCCCTGCATAACGGGACTTGCACCAATCAGTCCATGAAACCGGGTTCGCTTACCATGAAGAGGTAATTTGGGTGGCGAAATATCTCTAGCCACAATAACAACACCGGAAAATTCACTCTTTTCATCGTTCAATGGAGAGGCGTTGAGGCTGATTATTCGCGTATCACCATCATCCTTTTTATATTCGACCTGGTGCTCTCGTACTATTTTTTCAGTACCGAGAACCGTGTCAACGTCTCCAAAACATGCCAGACCGAGTTCTCCGGGAATATTTTTAATATTGAGCGGTTCATTGCCTTCCTGCCAGTCAAACCACTTTTTGGCAGTGTCATTAAATTGAACAATGTTCTTATTGCAATCTATAGTGATAATGGCTGCACCTACAGAAGAAAAAATAACTTCCAGGTAACGCTGATATCTTTCATTTTCCTTTTGCAGCTGCTTTTTTTCCTTTTGCAGATTCCAATGCTGAATTGCCTGGGAAACAAAACGAAGCAGAGTTTCTTTGTTAACCGGTTTCGGCACATAGTCAAAAGCGCCATGACGTACGGCTTCAGCAGCTGTTTCAAGATTTGGATAACCGGTAATCATGACGACCGGGCATTCAACTCCTGCTTCTCTCAACTGTTTCAGCAAATCCGTCCCTTTTGCTCCTTCTAAAACAATATCGCTGATGATCAACTGGAAATCGTGGCGACTAATGGCATCAATGGCTTCTGTGACAGTAGATGCGGTTACCACCGGACCATAACCTGCCCTGGTCAGAAACATCTCAAAGGTGAGACGAATCGACTCCTCATCGTCAACGATAAGAATTTCTGTATTGCCTTCTGTTGTCATTCTCCTGAATCCGTGAGGAAGATTTTTATTAAACTTGATAACATCATGATATAACACAAGTTATCATGACTGAAGGTTTTAAACAACAATTACTGCTAGCCCTTCGGGGCATCCGCCATCACTTCCAGCGGGGCGTTCACAGCTTCAGGATTATCTTTGTCACTCATCTTCAGCAGCAGGAATCTCAACAATCATTTCGGTGAATTGATTGAGAATGGAATTAACCCTGATAGTTCCCCCGTGATCCTGAATAATGCCATAGCTGATACTGAGACCAAGCCCTGCTCCCTTTCCGGTTGGTTTCGTTGAAAAGAACGGATCAAACAGTCTCTCAAGGATGCCTTGTGGTATGCCGGTGCCAAAGTCTTTGACAATCATTGTAACCCAACGCTTTCCTTCTTTGTCAAGCTCATTGCTGGAAAAATGAATCTTCTTATCCCTGTGAGGTTCCGGAAAACGTTCTTTTAAGGCATACCTGGCATTTGAGAGGAAATTAAGAAAGACCTGCTGCAGCTGGCGAAAGTTCCCCTTTACCCGGCAGTCACCGGTGTGACATTCTTTCTCAATGATGATTGCCTCTTTTCTCAACTGATGCTGGACAAGGTCAAGTGACTCATTGACAACACTTCTCAAATCGACAAATTCGGTTTCATTTTTACTCTCCCTGGCAAAAGAGAGTAATTTTCGGATGATGGTGGCCACCCTTTCGCCTTCCCCGACGATTCGTATGAGCAACTCTTTTTCAGATTCGTTTAATTTGCCGTCGTCAAGAAGAAGCTGGGCAAAGTTAATAATACCGTTTATAGGATTGTTCACTTCGTGGGCGACTCCGGCGGCCAATTCTCCTAGAGAGGCGAGCTGTGCCGTTCTCATGGTATCGACTTTTCGCTTTTCCTCAAGCGTCAATTCACGAGCAACCAGCAGTATCTTATGAACCCGACCATCCTGCTCTCTGACGGGTGAAATGGTAAGCAGGTAATCACCCCCTAAACCCGGCAACTTCGTTTCCTGAACCTGAGGTTGGCATGTGAGCAGGAATTCTTCCAACGGGCATTCGATATGGGGCCATTTGCCACCATGAATAATCTCGCATATTCCCTTACCAATAACGTCGTCTTTGTTCTTTTTTGCGGCGTTGATCGCTGCGAGGTTGGCATCCAGGATTATCCCTTGTGGTGTGGTAACAAGGACCGGATCCTGAATGGCCTGAAAGAGTTCATCTCCGCCACCCTGGACGAACGTTTCGATTTTGTTTTCTGACAGTTGTTGTCGAGCCATTTTGGGTATTGTTTAATTTTTCTTAAAGAAATCCATCTAACATACGAATAGAAGTACTCACCCACGCCCCTTTCTTTTGGGAATATAACGGAAAATACAGTAAAAGAAAAAAATATCCGGGCGGGAGTTTTTTCCGGCCGGATATTTCAATCAGATCCTATTATTCTCTTCTACAATACTGTTCAATAAACAACCGAAGGTAGCGAACTTTTTTACTGAACAGTCTCGATAGCTGTCACAGCACAATTTAATGGTGCTCCTTCTGATCAAACAGTCTGCCGAACATTCTCTCTCCAACAAGGAAGCCAAGCACAACAATTCCTATACCACCGATTATAACGCCAAACTCAAACATGGACGGGATATAGCTCAGATATGTCGGCATTTGATCCCAACCATAATTCTGAGGGACAATCTGGCCGACAACCACCAGGTCATATCTGGCGACAAACTGGCCGACCAGGATCAGTAGCCCGGCTAAGGCCATAATGGGAATATTTTTCAACCGGCTGATAAGAATAAGAAACAGCGGAATCAGTAGTCCGACAACAATCTCAAGCAGCCAGAAGTTAACGGCCAGAGGACCGTTGATCAGGGAACCGGCAGCAAGGCGTCCAAGTTCAGCACCACCGACAAAGAACGAAATCAATCTCCAGAATGTGGCAACCGTGTATAGAATCAGGACCAGTGTCATCGCTTTTCCACCGCTTATAACAGCACTTTTCACCCCCTCACTCATTTCATGACCGCGGATTTTGTAGGCCAGATGATTAAACAGCACCATTGCGGCAGCTCCGCACAGGAAAGCCGATGTGAGAAAATAAATCGGCAGTTGGGCTCCATACCAGTACGGTCTGGATGGCAGGGTCGCAAAAACACCGCCAAGACAACTGTTGGCAGCCACTTCAGCAACTGCTCCGAATACGCCGAGCGCCAGGGCCATTCGCGCAACACCTGTCACGATGGAAAAGAATTCCAGCACCATGCAACCGACAGCAAGACCGTACAAAGTTCCCATCCACCAGATATTGGATGTTGGGTTGGGCGACAGAATATTATAGAGAATCATGCGGTGCGGACTGGCAATTTCAACACCAATGGTGGCAAAACCGGCTAGAATCGTAATGATCGAAAGAAAGACCATGCGATTGGAAACAATGGCCATCCTGTTGCCGCCGAACAGGTGGCTGATAGCAGCGTAAATGCAGAGTCCCGTAGAGGTTATGGCCCAGAACGCATAGGTCGAGATGAGTATACCCCATGGCATTTCCCTGGTATTATTGTAAATAGCATGATGACCGAATATAAATGAAAGAACCCCGCAACCGGTGCCGATTACAGCAATCAACAGGAAGATAATCATTACCCTGTTCATACCGGATGTCGCTAATCGTGAATCCGCTGTTTGGTCGAAAACGGATGTAAGTGATTTGGCAGTCATTTCTGTTCTCCTGATGTGTTCCTTGATACGTAATTGAGGCTGGCGAGATAACTACTTATGGTCTGATCCATGTCGTACTTTGTCACCATTTTTAAACAATCTGTTATACCCTTTGACACCGATATGACAGACATTACACCTCGAAGTTGACGGAAAGGCGGTTTCGCCATCATGACAGACCCCGCAGTACTTCACCTCTCTGGCATCACAGTAGATTGAGTCCATTGTGAAGTCAGCATTGGCCTCCGTATCAGTCAGTTTCATTTTAAAGAACTCTTTATGACAATCTATACAGTCAATTCCCTGGTCGGTATGGGTCTGGTGATCAAAAATAACCGCCATCACCGGTTTGGTGAAAACAATCGTTTCTGTTGGCGCCTCATGGCAACCACCGCAGTTGGTATAGGCGTGAAAGGCCGTTTCACCGTCGTGACATTTCCCGCAGTACTTGCCTTCTTTCAGTGACTGCATGGTAAAGTCGCCATTGGCTTCAGCTGCTCCGGTTTCCATCTCGAACAGTTCATCGTGACAGGATTCACACTCCAGGTCCAGATCAATCATATGGGTGGAATGATCAAAATAGGTGGCCTCATTTTTACCCGCCAGATGGATACGTTCTTTGGGTCCGTATTTTTCCTCATCCCACTCTTCCTCACTCATTGCTTCACTTTTCGGAGTATCGTTGGCGGCAATGAGAAGAATGGGCGCCGCAACCACCAGAAACAGAAGAAGTACGAGTGACCAGATATATGTTTTTTGCTTTGAGATACTTTTCATGGCTTCCTCTCTGTCATTGACATCAGTGATATTGGACTAGAAATTGATATAAAAGACATTGGGCAGAGCTCCGGTTTCGGGCCGCAGTACCCATATTTTTTTATCGGGTGTATGAAGATAACTGTACACCTCACTCTTCTTATCAAGCAGATCACCGAAAACCCTGACCTGGGCAGGACAGGCCTCGGCGCAGGCCGTCGTCTTCAGACCCTTTGAAAGCCTGGTGTCCCAGCAGAAGTTACACTTATCAATGGAACGCTTCTCTTCGGAAAAGTATCGGGCATTATATGGACAGGCTGCCATGCAGGTTTTACATCCTATACATTTTTTGTCATCCATCATGACAATGCCTGTTTTGGTATCCTTATACGTTGCCTTGGTCGGACAGACACGCACACAGGGAGGACGGTTGCACTGATTGCAAAGAACCGGTCTGAACACACGTTCGGTGAAGCCTTCCTGGGAAATGGTCAGCTTTTCATTGATCGCTGTTCGATAGGCATCATGAGACTTCGGCACATGGTTTGTTTCATTACATGCGACGATACATTTCTCACAATCGATACAACGATCCTGACGCATAACCATGCAATAATGAACCTCAAAGGGGTATTGTCCATCCCCAGGGACCACTCCGGCGGTTAGTCCGCGGGCGCTTTTAATCGTCGTCAGAGAAAGAACCGACCCGCTCAAAAAAACACCTGTGACCGTCAGTCCAAGTTTGAGAAATTTACGACGCTCAAGGGAAGCGAGGTTGCCAAGACCTTCATCGCCCAGTTTTTCCAAGTCTTTAACTTTCATCTCAGACCTCCATGATTCAGCAGGATAACTTGATGGAATAAAAATCGATTTACCGGTTGTTCCGAGTTACTCAATACTCTTGCCGACTAACTCTTTAACTATTAACTCCCCCGGAACTGTCTTGATGTCCCCTTCAGAAACAATGCGCTCTCCAGCCATCGTTTCCAAAACAACATTTTGAACATTGGCACATTACACCCGCAGAGTTTTGTGTCAAGTCTTTTCAAAAAGTATTTAAGCAAATTCTAAATTTTTAGCAAAAAAGGCGCTAAAAACCTGGAAATACACACAATGTGGTAGTCAGTCATACTGCCCATGCCAATATTGACATGTTGTTTTCTGATTTTATTTTATCTTGTACGGACCTCAAAGAATATCCTGAAATGCTTTTAAAGTGATTCACATAGAGGAACCAATTCATGAAAAACAAAACAAGAATCCTATTTGGAGAAGAAACAACATTCATTGGAGAAGATCCAGGTGAGTGCTCTGCCTGTTCCACACCAAAAGGAAAACTCCATGAGCCTGGCTGCAGCCTTGAAGAGTGCCCCTGCTGCCATGAATTGATCATCGGTTGCGGTTGCAACTGTCTGTCTCCTCTGGATGCAACAATAATCATCCAGGCGCTGTATCGAAAATTTACCGATCTGCAAAGTGCCGTACAGGCTGCTGATATCAATTCCGGACAATCTAAAGGTAAGGTTTCATATCTGACTCACGCCGCCATGCAGTATCTTTTCGAACACATTGACCAGAAAAGTAGAGATCAGCTCAACCAGACCTTACTCAATACCTTTCCAACACTTATTCCATCGTTTTACGACGAGAATGGAACTGGATATTACACATCAGAACAACTGGCGAAAGCGTTTGGTGTTGCTGTTGAAGAGATTCACACCAGGATTGAAGCCCTCACAGCAGCCGGTTTTACCATCCGGCACCACGATCCGGCTAAGTTAAAGAAAAGGAACTGATTGGCTGATTGAAGAAGGTAAAGATGGTTGGTTTTATGCTTTCATTGTCGGCACCATCTTGATCAACAGAAGAATGGTGAGGATCAGAAGTATGGAAACAAAACCAAGAACCGGATAGACATCGGCAACTCCCCCGCTGCTTTTCACCATCTCAACCATCTTAACGGCCAGCGCCCCGATACCGAAGGTAACGACGAATTTCATGCCGTAGGCAGAGTGATGCAATGACGGCGGAGTCAGACGGGCAACCAGGGTGTTTTCGATGGGCTGCATACCGAGCAGAAAGAAGGAGTGAAAGGTAGCAATAAGAATAAGAGGGATATCGGTCAGAAAACTGATGGCAAAGGCCGCCGGAATGGTGAGGACATGAAAGACAAAATAACCCCAGCGAAGATCATATTTCTCACCTGTTCTGCCGCCAACATATTGCCCGATCATTCCCACGAGATAGAGCCCCGAGACAAGGACAGTGGCTACAACGTTTGCACTTGTGCCCTCCACTACATTTGATATCCACTGGTAAAAACCGCCACCCTGCAATTCGAAAAGCGCTGGAAGAGTAACCGTGGTACCTCGATACACAACACCACCCAGCATCATAGCCACCAGCAGAACACCGAAGCGAGGCCATGAGGCCGCATCATGTTTTTTCTTCTTCCCCGAAGTTACTCCATCGTTTACGGGAGAACGCAACAAAAAGTAAACACCGGCAAGATTCATTAAACCGACAACATAGTAGACCACAGCCGGCCCATAGAGATAGTTGACAAGACCTGCCAACAGTGGTCCTGCTGCAAGCCCCAGGTTGCCGAACATGCCGTTATAGGCCATTCCCACACTTGTCCGGGTCACGGCCTTGGCGATCCAGCCAAGCCCTGCCGGATGATAGATGCCGGAAAAAAGGCCGATACCAGCCAGCGCCCAGGTCAAATATGTTGGTTTATCAATCAACAAACCGGCAAAAAGTCCACAAATTCCGGCGCCGATATGAAAAAGACAGAGAAGCTTTCGTCCACCCAGTCGGTCGGCCAGCATCCCCCATGGCAGTGAAGTGACACCAAAAAGCAGATACATCATGAAGGAGAGAGCCAGCACATCGGTCATCTCCATCTGCAGCCTGTCCGACAGCGGCAGGAGAATAGCCGGAAAGACCAACATATTGAAATGACTCATGAAATGACCGTAACAGGTCACCTTGAGAATATTTTTATCATGGACAGTCATATTTAATAGAGTCTTTGCTCACACTCCTGAATTCATGTGCGTCTGATACTACCAAAGTTAAAAACTCTTGGGCAATCCGATGTTAATAAACTCTACCGAATGGTTCAAGCAGTTCAAACAACTGTTTACACAAGCCTTTGAAAACTCAGGATTATGAAAAACCCATCAATCCCGGCAACCACGTTACAATTCCCGGAAGAGCAATGAGGGTCCCGATAGTAAGAACATCAGCCACAAAAAATGGAACCACACCACGAAAGACATCCTGAACGGAACATTCGGGCCGCACACCGGCTACCACAAAACAGTTCAAACCGATTGGCGGTGTGATCAGACAGAGTTCGGCCATCTTAACAACGATGATACCGAACCAGATAGAGCAACCCACATCGGACACACCAAAAACAGAATCGGCGGCACTCACTCCATCCCCACCATTTAAGGCAATGACCGCGGGATACACTACCGGCAGGGTGAGCAGCAGCATACCGATGGCATCCATGAACATGCCCAAAACCGCATAACCGCAAAGGATAAGTACAAGTGTTACCATCGGACTCTGATCCAGGCCGGTTATCCAGTTTGAGAAAGCTGTTGGAAGATCTGCAAAGCCTAAGAAACGTACATAGAGCAAAACACCCCAAATAATTGTAAAGATCATAACGGTAAGTTTTGCTGTTTCCAGTAAAGCGCCTTTCAGTTCTTTCAACCGCATCCCCTTGTAAATCGCTATACAGAGGATAATAAACGCACCAAGGGAGCCGGCTTCAGTAGGTGTGCCCACGCCTCCATAGATACAGACTATGATGATGCCTACTACAAAGAAAATCGGCAGCGATCCGGGCAAGGCAGCAAAGCGCTGTTTCCAGCTATACCCCTTGACAGGCGGTCCGAAATCTTTTTTGAATTTTGCTAAAAAAACAACCAGGCCGACATAGATCAGTGCCGATACACCGCCGGGTAAAAATCCGGCCATCAGCAAAGCCCCTACATCCTGCTCGACAATAATGGCATAGATGACAAGGATTGCAGAAGGGGGAATAAGGGACGCAAGGGTACCGGAGGCGGCGACAACACCTGAGGAAAACCGTTTGTCATAACCGAGTTTCAGCATCTCCGGCACTGCAATACGGGCAAAGACCGCCGATGTTGCAACTGAAGCCCCTGATACGGCTGCGAAACCGGCAGCAGAAATGACTGCCGCCACTCCCATGCCACCGGGCAGCCAGCCCACCCAACGCTTGGCCGCTTTGAAGAGCGCTTTTGTCAAACCGGCGTGATAGGCGAGAAAACCAATCAGGATAAAGGTGGGAATCAGTGAAAGGGCTACTGTTGACACTTTCGAATGCGGAACAGTGCCGGCCATTTTCATGGCCACTAAGAATCCTTTTTCAAAGCCGAGGCGGGCTGAAAAGATCCAGAGAAGACCGACAAATCCCGAAAGGGCCGCTGCAAAGGCAACACGAACTCCAATAACAACAAGAAAGAGCATAAAACCGGTAACCCAGAGACCAATTGTCGTACTGTCCATCTGGGACATTGTTGTAAACAGACTCATTATGGCTTTCCATCGTCATCGGAATCTTCAGAACCCATCACCGATTCGGCTTCTGCTGCAGCGGTTGCTACCGCATCTTCAATAAGCGGTACAGCAACGGGTCTGTGTCCTCCTTCTCTCAACGCTCTTACGTATCCCCATAATTGTAGGATGAGCCGCAAGGCAAGGATCGTCAGAGCAATGGGCACAACGAGTTTAGCCGGCCAGGTCGGCAGATCGATATCCAGTGAAGAATCTCCAATTTTAAAGGCCCGGTGAAAATGAAGATAGGAGCCGTAAATAAGAACCAATGTTATGGCCAGCATGAGAATTGTGGAAACGAGTTCGGTGCACCACAACAGCCGTCCTCGCAGATGGCCGACCACGATATCCATGCGGATATGCCCGCCTTCCCTCATGGTATAGGCAATACCCAGAAAGGCGAAGAAAGCCATAGCCTGTTCAACCCAATCGATGTAGCCGTTTACCGGCATCGATAATACCCAGCGGCCAAGGATATTGGCCGTTGCCAGAAAGACAAGAAGAAAGATGACAATACCGCCGGCCAGTGTCAGCCAGGTTTCAAGCCTTAAAACGAGCCGGTCGATGCGGCTCAATAGAGAATCGTCTTGCAGAACGGTGTGCGTGTCAGCCATAATAGCCTTTTCCTATAAAGAAATTGCCCCGCCCAGTAAACAACCACGCGTGAAACGCGTGGTTGTTTACTGGGCGGGGCTGCATGAGTTTTATTGTACCCTCGGAATTATTTAGCGAATAGCGCCTGTGTAAAATTAAACAACGATTTCGCATCAAATTTCTTGGAGTATTTCTTGATCCAGTCTTTCCGGACGGATGCCGCCAGTTTATCAAGTTCGGCGGTCTGTTCCGGGGTAAAGGTCACCATATTCAGTCCCTGGTCGGCAACGGCCTTTTTATAATTTGCTGTTGTGTTGTTGTCATAATTATCAACATAATAGGCCAATGCCTCATCAACGGAACCGAGTAAGGCTTCTTTATTTTCTTTGCTCAATGCGTTCAAGGCATCGGTATTCACAACAACCGGACAGTTTGCAGAGCCAAGATTGAGGTTCGTTGAAGCCCATTTACCAATCTTATAGGTCTTGGTGGCAAGATGGGCATGAGGAGCAAAGGTGGCCGCATCGATGACACCGGAATCCATTGACTGACGTACTTCTGAAAAGGGCACACCGGTTTTTACGGCACCAAGTTTACCAAGAACACCCATTATACCACCTGGTCCGCGTACCCGCATACCTTTGAAATCGGCAAGGGATTGCAGCGGAGTAGTCTTGCTGACGATGTTGTATTGGGGCAAAGGTGTTGGCATCAACAGAGTAGCATTCCACCTGCCCAGATCTTTTACTACTACAGGATGTTTAAATACCTCTGTATAAATCTCGGAAACCCTCTTAAGCGATACATCTTTGGTAAACGGCAACTCGGTTACTGTGATTGTCGGGTTTTTATCCTTATGATAAAAAGAACAGAACTGGGCCATCTCAAAGGCGCCAATTGAAATACCATCAAGGTTCTCTTTGGACTTCGACAGGCCGCCATAAGAAATCTTCAGCTTGAAATTACCGCTTGTCTTTTTCTCTACCAGTTGAGCCAGTTTCTCAACGTTCTCGGTAAACGCCCGCCGTTTACCCCAAAGCGAGACATTCCATTCGGTTGCAGCTAAGGATTCGGTCGCCAAAAACATGACAGCAAGACCGGCCACTACAAGAAACTTCTTTTTCAGTTTCATGGTTCCTCCAATTATCTATTGTTTGTCTTGATCTTCCCGAACCTGCATCTCTCATAAACTGATGAGAAATTCGGGTTTAAGTGAACGTTTCACACTCCCTTAATCGCAAGAATCGAGCCAAAGATCACCTACTGGCCATGGCCGGTGCGTGATAAGATGGAATGATATTACCTAAATCATGCAGTTGTTGGAGCACGGAGCACCGAAGTTGTCAACAGGTGCAGATGCAAGGCGGTAAGCTCATTTAAGCGCAGACATAGCAGTGCTGTGATGAGCATTACATCAGTGAAGTCAATGCAGCAGATGTGGTGGTTTGGGCAGCCGAAGACCAAACAACTGCGGGATTTAGATATTACTCGATATTATCTTTCAGATAAGCATAATCCGAGATTCTGGTCCATTCTCGCATGGTTTTCATATAATTCTTCTGCGAATTCAGAATTTCTTTGAATAGTTCGTTTTTGGCCGCCATAGCTTGAAGTAGTTTTTTATTCTCCTGCTTGAGTCGATCCATGACCTCCTTGGGGAAGGTCCGAATCTTTACATTGGGGTAATCTTTTTGAATCGATGCCCAGTTTTCGGCGCTTCTATGAGTAATATGGGCGTACATATCAAAAGCAGCCAGCTCCATTGCATTTTCCAGGATGGCCTTGAGATGATCGGGCAGTTGGTCAAACTTCTTTTTATTGACCAGAAACTGCATCTCAGAAGCGGGCTCGTGCCAGCCGGTGTAATAATAGGGTGCTACCTTGTGAAAACCCATCTTCAGATCAAGAGATGGTCCAACCCATTCAAGGGCGTCAATTGTGCCACGATCCAGCGCTGTGTAAAGTTCACCGGCCGGGATATTTGTTACAACAGTCCCAAGCTTGGCGATCACCTCTCCGGCAAAACCGGGAATCCGCATCTTCAGGCCTTGCAAGTCATCAATTGTTTTTATCTCCTTTTTAAACCAGCCACCCATCTGGTTGCCTGTATTACCACCCGGGTAGGCATACACTCCGTGATAATCATACACTTTCTTCATCAGTTCCAGGCCGCCGCCATAATAGAACCAGGCATATTGTTCTGGAGCGATCATACCAAATGGCATACTGGTAAAGAACATGGTGTTCACATCCTTACCTTTCCAATAATAGGAAGCCGAACTACCCATCTCATATTGGCCGGCCTTAACCATATCGAGGATACCTAAGGGGGCTTTATGCTTGTTTTTTGAATCGATGCGGATTTCCAATTGGCCACCGGACATCCGTTTCACATCTTTGGCCATTTTGATTACCGCATCACCAAGTATGGGAAAGTTTGTGGGCCAGGTCATGGCAAGCCGCCACTTGTACTTTTTATGGGTTTTATCCTGGGCTAAAACCTCTCCTCCGACTAAAAAGGATAAACCAACGATACAAACAATTATCAGAATAGATATACGCATAGCCTTCATAACCACCCCTCCTTAAAAAAGAAAAATCATCCTGTTTCCGAATAGGTGTTAGAGATGTTTTTCAAACGGTGTTTACAAACGATTGCTTAGTTGGGAAAACCATAAAAACCGGGAAAAACGACAAGAAGCCCCAGAACAATGACCTGCAGAACAATAAACGGTATGACGCCATAGTAAATATCCGTTGTCTTCACTCCCGGTGGCGCCACACCTTTGAGGTAAAACAGACTGAAACCAAAGGGCGGTGTAAGAAAGGATGTCTGCAAATTCATGGCAACCAAAATGGCGTACCAGATAGGATTGATCCCCAGGTTGGCGGCAATGGGAGCAAGAATCGGAACAATGATATATGAAATCTCAACAAAATCGATAAAAAAGCCAAGGATGAGAATGACCGTCATGGAGAGAATGAGAAAACCCCATTTCTGACCGGGCAGAGACATCATGAAATCCTCGACCAGATAGTCGCCGCCAGTGTAGGTAAAGACCATGGAGAAGGCGGTTGCTCCTATAAGGATGGCAAAAACCATGGCACTGATCTTTACCGTTTCAAGAGCGCTCTCTTTGAGCATATTAAAGGACAGCTGCTTATACATGGCTGCTAAAATGATTGCTCCGACACCGCCGACAGAAGACGATTCAGTCGGTGTTGCAACTCCTGTAAGAATGGAACCCAAAACGAGAATGATAAGAGTGAGCGGTGGAATAATGGCAATCAATGCCTTTTTGATCTGCTCCTTTTTGTTACCCACAAGCTCGTCAACCTTAATTGGAGGGGCAAGGTCTTTCTTGAAATGGGTAATAATTAAGATATAGACCACATAAAAAAAGACAAGGGACAGTCCTGGCCAGAAGGCGGCTTTAAAGAGATCTCCAACCGGTTCCTGGAACACATCACCCAGGATTATGAGAATAATTGAGGGGGGAATAATTTGCCCCAGGGTTCCCGCTGCGCAGATGGCTCCTGTTGAAAGTTTTTTATCATACTTGTACTTAAGCATGACCGGCAGCGAAATAACGCCCATGGCGACAACACTTGCCCCGACAACACCGGTGGAAGCAGCAAGCAGCGCACCAACCAGGATGGTTGAAATGGCTATTCCTCCCCGAATCTCGCCGAACAGGAATCCCATCGATTCCAGCAACCGCTCCGCCAGCTTCGATTTCTGCAGCACAATTCCCATAAAAATGAATAGGGGGATGGCCATCAGAATAGTGTTATTCATAATGGACCAGATCCGATGCGGCATCAAGGAAAAGATGGCCAGCCCTTCGGCATAAATCCCAAAAAAGAAAGCCACACCACCAAAGGTGAAGGCAACGGGAAAACCGACAAGCAGCATGACAAGTGCCACCGCAAACATCACAAGTCCGATCATTCTTGAATTCCCTTTTATTATGAGATGATCTGGTGCATGAACAGATTGATAGTTACGTATTCAACCCCGATTCTTTACGAATGGGTTTCCGATGATAATCCGACACTGTGCTCCTGAACAGGCTCAACACCTCTAACAACATTGATGTTGCGCACCAGAAAACCGATAGCAGCGATGGTCACGAACAGAAACGAGGCTGGAATAACCGCCTTGATCAGGTAACGATGGGTCAATCCGCCGGGGTCGCCGCTGATTTCTCCCATATCATAGGCCTCTTTGACAAAACCGATAGAACCGGTGACGATGACATAACAGAGTGGCAGTAGAAACAGAAGGGTTCCGCCGATATTGATCCACCCTCTTGCCTTGGCCGACAATCGATCATAAATAAGATCGACTCGGACATGGCCGTCATCTTTTAGGGCATAGGCGATACCGAAGAGAAACACGAGGGAGAACAGGTGCCATTCGATCTCCTGCAGTGCAATTGAACCGGATCTGAAAAAATACCGCATGATGGCGTCATAAAAGACGTTGACCATCATCACAATCAGTAAAAAACCGGTTATGTAGCCGATGATATCACACAGTTTGTCGATAAAACGTTCTGTGGCAAGCAGCATAATCAACCTGTAACCGGGTTTCGACAACATGTCGAAACCCGGTTTGAGAAAAGAAGTACCTCCCGATTTCACATCACGCTGAAAAACCGGTGTACTTTATGTACGGGATGACTTATTCCTGAATGTTATCTTTCAGGTAAGCATAGTCAGAAATACGGGTCCATTCACGTACTTTTTTCATATAATCACGCTGGGATTCAAGTATTTCCTTGAACATGGCATTCTTGGCGGCTGTCTCATCCAGAGCTTGGACATTGGCAGCTTTCATTTTGGCTATGATTTCCTTGGGGAATGTCCGGATTTTAATATTAGGATACTCTTTGGAAATTTTGGCCCAGTTCACGGCACTCTCATGGTATGATCTGGCATACATGTCGTATGCTGCCAGTTCCATAGCTGTACTCAGGATCGCCTGCAGATTCGGTGGCAGCGCGTCAAACTTTTTCTTATTGACCAGAAACTGCAGCTCGGTGGCCGGTTCATGCCAACCAGTGTAATAGAACGGTGCAATTTTATGGAAGCCCATGTTCAGATCGAGCGACGGACCAACCCACTCAAGAGCGTCAATGGTACCACGATCAAGTGCGGTGTAGAGCTCACCTGCCGGGATGTTGGTGACAACAACGCCAAGTTTGGAGAGAACTTCGCCGGCAAAACCGGGAATACGCATTTTCAGACCTTTTAAGTCCGCTTCACTCTTGATTTCCTTGCTGAACCAACCTCCCATCTGGTTGGAGGTATTGCCGCCGGGATATGAGTACACACCGTGACGGTCATACACTTTCTTCATCAGTTCAATACCGCCGCCGTAATAGAACCAGGCATATTGTTCGGGAGCAGTCATACCAAAGGGCATAGTGGTAAAAAACATAGTATTGATATCTTTGCCCTTCCAGTAATAGGAAGCGGAGTGAGCCATCTCATACTGACCGGCTTTGACAAAGTCAAAAACACCAAAGGCAGCCTTATGTTTGTTCTTGGAGTCGATACGGATTTCCATCTCGCCGTTGGACATCTTCTTGACCAGATCAGCCATTTTGATAACAGCGTCACCAAAGATAGGAAAATTGGTAGGCCAGGTCATGGCCAGCTTCCAGCGATACTTGGGAGCGGCAGTTGCCTTAGCCGCCAGTCCGGCGGTAATGGTGAGTCCGCAGATGAGTGCTACGGTTAAAATGAATCTGCTGGAACGAAACAATTTCATGGTCTTGTCCTCCTTGTTCTATGAAGTTTACGTTAAATACCTTTGTCATCGGCTAAAAGATGAGAATACCAATTCAAACTTCATTCAGCCAAATTGAAAAAGTACTTTGTTCCTTTACTGACAACTATGAAAAAAAAGGTAAGCGGTTGCTCTGACAACCTAAGAGGTCATCCTGTCACAACCCAAGCTGATTTTTCAATGCTCTATAATAACGACGGCTGACCGGTACCGCATGGTGCCCCCTGGTTGTAATCTCGGCACCGCCATTTTCAAGGGGTCTGATTCTATCGATTTGATCGGGATGAATGAGATATTGCTTATGGCATCGGACAAGTGAAGTCCGTTCTTCCAGGAGCTTCAAAGTTAAATCGGTAAAGAAGCTTCCCTCGCCGGTAGTGATATAGACCCCCCCGATTTTTGTTTTAACATGATCGATCTCAGCGGACGGAACCATCTTCACCGTTGTTCCGATATAACAGG
>CAZUUJ010000045.1:0-30259 GCA_964623625.1 uncultured Desulfocapsaceae bacterium | reverse complement strand
AAAAAAAGAAGGTGCTATGATATTCGTTAATCAAGATATGTGCAATGGTTTTGAAGCAACTATAACAAGCCGAAAACAGATCGATTCGGCCATTGGTGAACAGAGGTCCATCGAGCCGCTGTAGATTACGGGCAACGTACCAGTTCGAGAAGCAACTCAGTTAAACCGACAAGATCATTAAGATTGAGCGATTCATCAGTTGTATGCACCTTTGTCATTCCTGTGGCGATGATCACTGTTGGCAAACCAAAGCTGTTGAGGATATTGGCATCCGATCCGCCCCCGGCAATTTCAAATCTCAAATCTCGGCCAAGCCTCTGACCAGCCAGCCGGACATGCTCGACCACCGGATGGTCCATGGAAAAAATCATTTGTGGATATTCAAGCCAGGTCTCAATGTTGACCGACGGTCGCACACCACCGTTTATCTTCTTTTTGGGGAAATCGCCAACCACCTGCTCAAATGTGGTTTCTATTTCTTCCGTGTGGGACAGCAGCAGTTCAGCGGAATGGGACCGGACCTCACCGTCTATCACAACCTTGTCAGGAATGATATTTGAAGCAACACCTCCGCTAATACAACCGATGTTGGCGGTTGAATGCTCATCGAGTCTGCCGAGTGAGAGTTTCGAGATCGACTTGGCCGCAAGAGCTATGGCGCTCACTCCCTGCTCCGGATGAAGCCCGGCATGGGCCGCTACTCCGTTGATTGCTATTTGCAGTCGATTTGCTGCCGGTGCCCCGATAACAATCCGGTCTATCCCGGTTGAATCAAGAGCATAACCGAACTCCCCATGGATATGTTTATGTTCAAGTGCCTTGGCACCAAGCAGTCCTATCTCTTCACAGGTTGTCAAAACCAGCTGGAACGAACGGTAGTTGAATGTACTCTCCCTGATGATCTGCAGGACCTCCAGCAAGGCGGCAATACCCGACTTATCATCGCCGCCGAGAATCGTGTCTCCCCGACTGGTGAACAGGTCACCGGTCCGTTCGACCTCGACGCCGCATCCTGGCTCGACCGTATCCATATGACAGATGAAAAACACAGGTTTTCCCTCCGACACATTTCCGCTGAAGCTGGCAATCAGGTTTCCGCTTTGCGATCCGGTTGTCTGTGCTGATAGATCTTCGACAATATGCTCCGCTCCCAGCTCTTTGAGACGATCCAAGAGAAAGGAGGCGATTTCACCCTCCTGCCGTGAAGGAGAATCAATCTCACAGAGACGCATGAATGTTTTGGCCAGCCGTTCTCGGTTGACTTGCAGAGGTCGTATTTTCATTTTTTTCCGATTCAGATTGTCTGTCGATTTCCGTATTCAGTTGCCACACATCAGGACTACAACATGACAGCCGATACCTTCCAGCCGGCCGATAAAACCCATTTTTTCCGTGGTTGTAGCTTTAATATTGATCCGATCATTTTCCACCCGACAGCAGCCTGCCAGATTTTGCCGCATGGTTGCAAGATAGGGCGCAAGCTTTGGCTTCTGACAGATAACCGACACATCAATATTGACGACACTATACCCCCTGGAATCGGCAAGACGGATAACCGACTCAAGGAGTACAAGGGATGAAATGTCTTTGTATCGGTCATCGGAATCGGGGAAATGGCTGCCGATATCTCCCTGGCCGATCGCTCCCAGAACAGCATCGCACACCGCATGACACAAAACATCCGCGTCCGAGTGCCCTGCCAGCCCGTACTCATACGGTATCTCCACACCACCTAAAATGAGTTTTCTGCCATCCGTAAAACGATGGGCATCATATCCATGTCCGATCCGTTTTTCCTTTTTTTCAGACTCCATGAGCTTTTCGGCGATAACCAAATCCTCCTGACGGGTGACCTTTATATTCTTCTCCGACCCTTCAACAACATAGACCGGTACTGATCCCAATTCAAGAAGCGACGCTTCATCGGTCACATCAAGATCACCATAGTCGGCATAACACTTTTTTAACAAAGAGAGACGGGCGGCCTGCGGGGTCTGGGCCTGCCAGAGATCATCCCGGGGGATGGTCTGTGTAATACGATTATCCTGCCCGCACTGCTTGACGGTATCTTTCACCGGCACAGCTGCAATCACTGCGCCATATTCTAAACAGTGTTGATAACAGCGATCGATGAGTTCTGTTGTGATAAGTGGTCTTGCCCCATCATGTACAAGAACGATCTCTGTGTCTTTCGGCAGTCTCCTGATGCCCAACTGGACGGAGTCCTGCCTTCTCTTACCACCCTCCACCACCAGGAGATTGTCCGTAGTTTCCAGATAGTTGTGAAACATCTTGTTGGTCTGTTCCATCCAGGCGGCAGGAACGACAACGACAACCGTCTTGATGGAACGGCTCTGAAAAAACGGGCGAACGGTATGAACCAGAAGAGGTTCTCCAGCCAGCAGGCAGTATTGCTTCGGTTCCTGAAGACCCATCCGGCTGCCGCTTCCGGCGGCTGGTATTATTGCGGCTGCTGGGATATTGTTGAATCCGTGACGAAGATTATTGTTTAAGCTCATAATACATTGATATAATACAATATCACTGATCCTACTGTATTAAACTTAAATGATCACGGATTCAGGAAAATTGTCGGTTGCGGCCATTGATCGTTTGGAGGCTGGTCTGTTACTCGCTTTGAGGATGAGAACAAAAAAGAATGGAGTGGGTTATAAGCCGAATTCTGTATCCACCACTCAGTTTGACAGACATGCCGTTACCTTTTTTTCTTGTATCCTGCTCGCTCAACTTTAAAAAATGTCTATCTGTCAAACTGAGTGGTGGGCTATGATCATTTCACTTCGGATACCGGTTGCCCGGCACCTCTTGCAACCTACCCGAAGGCATCAGACGGGCCGTCTGTGGGACGCCTTCCTATTTGGTCTTGCTTCAGATGGGGTTTGCCGTGCCTTCCATGTCGCCATGGAAGCGGTGAGCTCTTACCTCGCCGTTTCACCCTTACCCGGCAGTACCGGGCGGTTTGTTTTCTGTGGCACTTTCCACCGGTCACCCGGTGTTCGTGTTACGAACCATCCTGCCCTGCGAAGTTCGGACTTTCCTCCCAGGCACATTCAGTGTCTGAGTGATCATACGCCCACTCCATTCAGATATTCAACAAGGAAAAGTAAGAAGTGTAAAGAAAAAAGCTAGGAGGTTGTCCGAGAATAGAACTTTTTTCTCAAATAACGAAGAGTAGGAGAAAAGTCCATTCTCGGACAGCCTCCTAGTCCGGTTGATAATAGACAATCCGCTGACATGTCGGGCACTCATAAATGCCGTCACCCTTAAGAATCATGTTGTATCGCTGAGGCGGCAGGGCCATATAGCAGCCTTGACAGACGCTGTCATTAACGCGGACAACCGCCAGCCCGTTTCGCCGTCTCCGCAAGGTATCGTATTTTTTCAGCAGCGGCTCGTCGATTTTTTTCGACTCTTTGGTCCGATTATTTGTCTTTGTCTTCTTCCCTTTATTGATTTTAGCAATGGTTTTTCGGACGCTGTCGGTCTCTTCGGATAATAACTCCTTTTCGCCTTTTAAAACATTTGATTGTTCTTCAACCCGGCCGGTAAGCTCTTCAGATTCCACCATCATTGAGACAATTTTCTCTTCCGACTCCTTAATGTTTCTTTTGCCATCCTCAATCTCTTTTAAAAGAGCACTCTGTTCCCTGGCGGTCTGAACCTGCATCATTTTCGATTGACGGTCTTTTACACGCAACAGGTCATCACTCATTTCGGCCTCGAGTATTCTCCTCTCCTTCTCGATCTCTTCAATCTTCTGCCTAAGCTCTCCGATTTCTGTTTCACGAGCGGCAAGAGCGACACTGCGTTCATCCAATGCACTCTGTTCTTCTTTGATTTTATTATCGATCGCGTCAATCTCGAGGTCAATTGCCTGCAATGATACCAGCTTGGTTATATGCTCATTCACGCCATTCTCCTGTAAAAGTGATTCTATTCTCAACGATTCCTTATCTTTTAAAATATCTGATCGCCCCTGATCAGTTGAAAGGGCGGACATTGTCTTCTACTGACGTTTACATCAATCGACCAACCCTTTTTCTTTTTATAATCAACCAGTTTTTCAGCAAATCCTGCGACAACCGGCTGCTCGGTACCGTAATGAGTACCGTCAATTACGCAAAAGCCCTTTTCTTCCGCCCAGCGAGCGGTTGAGTGTTTGATTTCCGCGGTAAGATAGCAGTCGGACCCCTTTTCATATGCTATCCTGGCAAGTTCGGACCCTGAGCCGCCGCACAGCCCAATTGTCCTTATTTGCTTCGGTAGTCGGCCGGCGACCTGAACCCCGTCAAGGCCAAGCGCTTCTAACAGCTTGGTGATGAACTCCCTACCGGACAGGGGCATCTCATACTCACCTATTCTCCCCATACCGGAACCGGGTTTGGTACTGCATTCCACAGGCTGGAGGGGGCGCAAATTCGTCAAACCGAGGAGTTGACCCAGAGCATCGCTTACACCACCTGAGACCGAGTCAAGATTGGTATGACAGCCGATAACGGTTATTCGGTTGGTAACAGCCTTCTCAAGCAGTCTACCGATATGCTGGTCTAAACGAATGGCCGACAGTGGTCGAAAAATCATGGGATGGTGGCTGACAATGGTATCAGCCCCTGATTCCACTGCTTCATCGAGCAGGTCACCGGTCAAATCAAGGCCGATCAATATCGATAAAACATCCCTTTCTGCACTGCCAACCAACAGACCGACATTGTCCCACTCTTCAGCCAAGTCAAATGGAGCCAGCTCATCAATTGCCGTCAGAATATCAGCGGTCTTAACCGTCATACACTCCCGAAAACATTGTGATTTTAACAAAAAAAAGGCACATTCCCTGCGGGATGTGCCTTATTCCATCTTACCCGGTCCGGCTTTTCGGAACGGTATGATTCTCACTTCACCGGGAAGGTATCGCTCCCCGATTATATCTGGTAACTTTTTTTGTGTTTTCAAGAAACAGGTTTTATTTGTTCATTTTCCAGGCTTCATGGTGGGCGCAGTAGGACTTGAACCTACGACCGACCGGTTATGAGCCGGTGGCTCTAGCCAACTGAGCTATGCGCCCTTCCGGCAGTAAAACTTACTATATAAAAAAATACAGGTGCTGTTGTCAATAAAAAAAAATTACAGTCGCCTATTGTCAGTCGGGCTGATTAACGCTATATATTCGTTTCCTAATTACCACCAAAACTCAACAGACTGTCAAGAGGAAGTCGGTTGCTTGACAGGAGGATTTCAAGAATCACATATTCATTGAAAAAAAAGCATGAAATATGGTTCATTAATCAACAACCTTGGTTTGAAGATATCTGACCACCAGTGATTCCTGACCGGAGGCAAGCCTGGCAAGCAACCGACTTCCTCCCATAAGCTGCTGTTTAGGGGTGATCAGATTGGTTTCTGCAGGTGTTCTCAATTATTATTTGTAACGGTCAGCAGCTATTCCGGACCTTCCGGTTCGCTTTCTTTTTCAGCTCATACAATCTCTTTTGATTTACAACAAACTCTTTATTTTCATCACGGCAATCTTTCTGTTTTCCATCGATACGGTTCCTGAAGAGCCTGCGTTTTCCGGAATATACAATAGCCTGCTCTTTTTCTTCCTGCTCATCTGGTTTCACAAGCTGACCCGCGTTACATTCAGCAAAGTAACGGTAGCGCAACCGTCGGGTTATTTTAAAGCGGAGAATAAACTGAGCTTTGTTGCCCTGATCTTTTTCACAGCAGCACTTCACCTGTGCGACGCCAAGTATTATCTCTCCTTTCTTCCCTTCAATGACATCCTGCCCGCTATCACCAACATAGGCGGTCTTGTGCTTCTACTGCTTTTTCTCACCGTCATATGGATGGTTTCCCATCGGACCTACCGGTTGATTTTTGGTGGAGAGCAAAGCACCATCCATTTTATCCTGCACAACATTCGGATCAATCTGCCGGTGGTCCTGCCCTGGATCGGCCTGTCTCTGCTCACCGATATCTTCACTCTTCTGCCCTGGCCGTGGCTTCAGTCGCTTATCGACTCCCAGTGGGGTGATCTGTTCGCTTTTACCATTTTCCTCTTCTTTGTCTTGCTGTTTTTCCCACCGATGGTCAGGAGACTATGGGGATGCACCCAACTTCCGGACAGCCTGGTTAAGCGTGAGCTTGTCAGCTTCTGCCGGACACTCAACTTCAAAGCCGACCTGTATACCTGGCCCCTTTTCGAAGGCCGAGTGCCGACTGCCGGAGTAATGGGGATGATCCCCGGCCTGCGCTACATCGTTATCACTCCAGCTTTACTGGAGACAATGAGCATTACCGAACTCAAAGGTGTAATGGCCCATGAAATAGGCCATATCAAGAGGTTCCACATGCTTCTGTACATTCTGCTCATAGGTGGATTTTCACTTTTAATCGGAGCTCTCTCCGAACCGGTCATCTATTTCGTTCTCTCCCGTGATTTCTTCTATCTGCTGCTCGAAAAGACGGACATGACTCTGGAAACACTGCTCACCTTGCTTTGCAGCCTGCCTCTTCTTGTCACTATGCTCCTCTATTTCCGATTCCTGTTCGGCTACTTCATTCGTAATTTCGAACGACAGGCGGACATTTATTCTTTTACCGCCATGGGCGGCTCCGGCGCCCTTATCTCGGCGTTTGAAAAGCTGGCAGTGATCAGCGGCAACTCCAAGGATCAGCCTAACTGGCACCATTTCTCCCTAGGTGAGAGAATCGACTACCTCAAACGTTGCGAACAAAGTCATAGCTGGGTCAGTCGCCATAACAGAAAAGTTTCGGTCAGCCTGCTGGTCTTTGTCCTTGTGCTGGCATTAGGGGTGACCGCTACATTTCAAATCCCTAAAAAAGGCTTTATTGACCAATACGAACAAAAATATACCGAAGCCATCGTAGCCAGAAAAATCAAGCAGGAACCGAACAACCCCCTGTGGCTGCGGTTATCGGGCGACATCATGCTGGGAAAAAAGATGGAAAAGCATGCCAAGGCCGCCTATGAAAAAGTTCTCGAGCTTGAACCGGCAAACCCGATGGTTCTCAACAATCTTGCCTGGCTGTTGTTGACCAGTGAGGATCTTATGCTTCGGGACCCAGCGAAAGCGTTGACCCTTGCCAGAACAGCGGCAATCATTGAACCCAGAGGCCATGTGCTTGACACCCTGGCAACCGCCTATTGGGCAAACGGCTATCTGGAAGAAGCGCTGATGACTGAAACAGAAGCGATCAGGGCCGATCCGAAAAAGAGAAGTTATTACAGGCAGCAGATCAAGCTGTTTACAAACAAAACGTACAAAGAGAGTTTGGCAGATAAACCGGGAGAATAACATCACCTGAATTGAGCGATTTTGTGACGAAGATATGCGCTGATCTCTTGCACGCTAAGGTTTTACGAAAACCGCAGGCATAGCAAAAGGTCTGTTGAAGATTTTGGAAAAGCCTTAATGTACAAGAGATGAAGGCAGATCGAGTTAGAAAATCGCTCAACTCAACCATTCATTTCAAGGTAGCATATGCCCCTGTTGGGAGCCCATGAATCAGTTTCGGGCGGGCTTGAAAAAGCCTTTGACAGAATAGAGTCGGTTGGCGGTGAATCACTGCAGATCTTCACAAGAAATCAGCGGCAATGGAATGCTGCCCCGTTAAGCAACCAGGAGATCACAGCGTTTACGGACCGATGGCAGCAGGCAGGCCCCATGGAAGTCGTCTCCCACGCCTCCTACCTTGTCAATCTGGCAACAAATAAACCGGACCTGCTGGCCAAATCGATCCGAGCATTTGCCGGCGAACTTGATCGCTGCGAGCATCTGCAGATCCCCTTCGTAGTTCTCCACCCCGGATCCCATGGCGGCGACGGAGTGGACGCGGGCCTTGAGCGACTCATCAGGGGAATCGATACGGTTTTTCAAGAGAGCGATTCCAATACCGGTGTGCTAATCGAGACAACCGCCGGGCAAGGAACCGGTCTTGGCAGCCGTTTTGAAGAGATCGGCACCATCATCGCCGAATCGAAGTTCAGTGACCGGCTCGGCGTCTGCATCGACACCTGCCATATTTTCGCCGCCGGCTATGATATCAGAACAACAGACGGATATAACCGGACCTTTGATGAATTTGATCGTCATATTGGGCTGAAACGGATCAAGTTTTTTCACCTCAATGATTCAAAAAAAGAGCTTGGGTCACGGGTCGACAGACACACCCATATCGGCCAGGGACATATCGGATTGGCCGGTTTTACCAATCTGCTCAACGACCCCAGGTTCAACAAATTCTCCATGACCCTGGAAACCCCTAAAGGCGACGACCTTGCAGAAGACCGCCGGAATTTAGAAGTCCTGCGGGGGCTCATTACCAAGGAGTAGAATCCAGGCTCCGGAGTCTTCCGGCTGGACAAGATATCGATAAAGCTTGCTAAATCCGCCAAAATGTGAAGAATAGATAAGCAGGATGATGGAACCGACCTTCACATTCCCGAGAAAACGGCTATGAGATTTATTAACAGTGACGCCCTGCTTGATCTGCTGGTCAAACACCGGTTGATTACCAGGAAGCAGCAGCAGTTCATCACCTTGGAAAAGGGTAAACAGCGTCAGAAACTTCTGAAAAAATTTGGTGGCGGAGATGGGTTGGACAAGACATTTCCTGACCTGATCGATATCATTCTCTCTTTTCATTTCAGCCTGCCGGCATCCAAGAGCAAACCGCTCACCGAAGAGATCATCATGCGGGCGGTGGCCAAGCAATACGACTTGCAATTCAAGAAGCTCGACCCCCTTGAGCTGGATATCGACATTGTCACCAAAACTATCCCCAAGAACTTTGCCATCAACCATCTTCTTGTTCCGTTTAACGTGCAGGACGGTGTTCTTGAAATTGCCACCTACCATCCCGATTGCCAGACAGCGATAACGGATATCGAGCACGCTAATCAGGTCAAAATCAGGCCCTATATCTCCAACAAGTCCGACATCAAAAAAATCTTAGCGGAATTTTTCGGTTTCCAGAAATCGATTACCGCGGCTGAAAACCATTTTGGCGGCCCCGGGGTCGGTACATCGGTTGATATCGGCAACCTCGAACGCTTTGTCAAAATTGCCTCCTCCAAGGAGATCACCTCATCTGATGAGCATATCAAGTCCGCCGTTAATCATCTGTTCAACTATGCTCTTGAGCAGGATTCCAGTGATATTCATATCGAACCAAAACGTGAACAATGCCTGATCCGTTTTCGGATCGACGGCATTCTTCACACCATTTACAAACTGCCGAAAACGGTACATTCGGCTATTGTCTCTCGTATTAAATTTCTATCCCGACTCGATATTGCCGAGAAAAGACGTCCACAGGATGGCCGGATAAAACTGTCGCTGACCGGAGAAAAGGAAGCGGAAGTCCGGGTTTCCACCATTCCCGTCTCTTTTGGTGAAAAAGCTGTGCTCAGGATTCTTGATCCCGACATTATCTTTCGTAATATCGATGCAATCGGCTTTTCTCAGCGGGACAAAATGGTTTACAACCAGCTCTCCCATTCACCCCATGGAATTCTGCTGGTTACCGGCCCCACCGGCAGCGGTAAATCGACAACCCTCTATTCAACCCTCAAGGATATCGCCACTCCCGAAATCAACATCACAACTGTTGAAGACCCGGTGGAGATGATCCACGAAGAATTCAATCAGATTGCTGTCCAGCCGTTGATCGACGTCACTTTTTCCACCATTCTGCGCAATATTCTTCGCCAGGACCCGGACATCCTGATGATCGGGGAGATCAGGGATCTGGACACCGCCAGACATGCGGTTCAGGCTGCCATGACCGGCCACCTTGTATTTTCAACTCTGCACACCAATGACGCGGTCTCCTCAATTACCCGGCTGATCGATCTCGGTTTGCAGCCCTTTCTCATATCGGCAACCCTGCTCGGCTGCCTGGCCCAGCGGCTGGTCAAGACCATCTGTCCCAACTGCAAGGAATCGTTTACCATTGAGAGCGAGAAACTGATCAAACTTGGTTTTCCGGTCTCCCAGGAAGGAACACTTACACTCTATCGGGGCAAGGGCTGTCGCGAATGCCGCAAGACCGGCTATCGGGGAAGATGCGGAATCTTTGAAATCTTCCCGCTCTCCACACGTCTGCAGCAGATGATCACCGAACGGGCGGATGTCAGCGAAATGAAGCAGGTTGCAATCCGTGAAGGAATGACTACCTTACGTGAGGACGCCTGGAAAAAGGTGGTGGAAGGCATCACCACCTATGAAGAGGCGCTTCGTGTAACTGCCGAGTAGACTGACAACTGCAGGACCGCTCTGCGCAATACCAACAAAAGACCAGTACAACAGATTCACTTGAAGATCGTCTGTCAGAATAAAAAAGCGTACCACAACTACCATATCGACCAGAAGATGGAGGCGGGCCTTGTCCTGACCGGCCCGGAAGTCAAGTCACTGCGGGCCGGCCGGGCCTCACTGGTTGATGGTTACGCCCAGGTTGATTCCAGAGGTGAATTGTATCTTCACGGGGTCCATATCTCCTTTTATAAGTTCGCGACCCATAACCCGAACGAACCAATCCGGCCCAGAAAGCTGCTGATGCACAAACGGGAGATAAAAAAACTGATCGGCAAACTCCAGGAAAAAGGACTTGCCCTGATCCCATTGAAGATTTACTTTAATAGTAAGGGTAAAGCCAAAGTCGAACTAGGCCTTGCCCGTGGCAAAAGGCTCTACGACAAACGCGCCGCTCTCAAGAAAAAACAAAGCGACCGCGAACTGGAACGGGCTATGAAGAATTATTAAGTAATAATTCTTCATTAAAGAAAAAGAAAACAAACAAAGCAAAACTAGATAAAAAGTTAGCCAGTGCGCCAGCTTTGGACAAGCGTCCAGGTGTAGTGTACTAGCTGCTACGTAAGCCTGGACGATCGTTCAAAGATGGTGTGCTGGATAACTTTTACAGAACAAGGGGGGCGAAACGGCTTCGACGGGAATGTGTAAGCTCATCGTTGCATGCCGAGCTTCTATCCGCTCGTAAAACTGATAGAACACTCTTATAATCGCCGACGATTATAACCACGCAGTAGCAGCTTAAGACTGCTCTGCCGTTCCTCCGGTCTTCGCCCGTAAGACCGGGCAGGAGCGTCGACTCAACGGGCTGGTCTTGCGGTATTGCCTGTCTACCTCAAGACGAGACTTTATCAGGCTGGCATCGGGTCATCCACGTTCCGGCGGCAACCCCGATGTAAGATTCAAAGCTCGGAACTAAGCATGTAGATACGGGAGGGGAGCATTTGCGGACGCGGGTTCGACTCCCGCCGCCTCCACCACTTTTTTAAACAAAACCGCGTCTCTAGGGCACTTGCTCTGGGGAGGCGGTTTTTTGTTTCAGCCCTTGTGGCGCGGGTCTTCGCGGGGTTTCACATCTTTTCAAAGTCGGTCTCTGTCGGGAAATATCTCTGAAATTATCCTTTCTTTTTCTCTGTTTTGCTCTTTGTTCTCTATATCTTCCGGATCGGGTCTGGTTGCAGTCCGGTTGTGGAAAGATTCCTGTTTTCAATGTGTTATGTGTTTTTGCTGAAATTAGTGGTTGGATAGCCATAGTGTATGGTGTCACCGACCACCTGTATTTGCGAACTTATGCCCTGTTATTTTGCAGGCAATAAAATAAAATTCGATTTCCTCTCTATATGTGCTTGCGTGTAATATTTTTTATCAAGCAGAGATAAAACCAAAAAAATCTCTCTGCTCTTGCCAATTCATCGGGAAGGATTTTGTTAGCTTGGTCAAGGATAAGCCATCAGGTTCCTCGCCATTAAAGATGGCCTCAATAATGTCAGGGGCCAAGGTCGATAATTTGAGAATCCTGGTTACATAGGAACCATCAACGCCTATTCTCCCTGCCAGTTCAGTTATTGATTTGACTTGATTGGTTTCAAGTATTTCAGACCAGGCAAAGGATTTGATCAGGGCCTGAGCAACTGAATTCTGTACCGGTAATGGCTCGTCATATTTACCATCTATAGTTTCTGGCATAATTATTCGTTTCCTGCCCTGCATTCGCCGGAGAACCATGGGAATGTGAATATGTAAGTTGCCATTCTCTGCCACGGTAATGGTTGGTTTCGTTGTCATGATAACTCCTTTCTCTTATGGGCCAGGTTGGCAAGGCCACTCAGTTCTGCGATTAGGTTTGTTAATCCATTTGTTTTTAAACTCATATCAATACCGGTTTCCCTAAGTTCAATTTTCTCCACCAGCAGGTGAATCAGGCGGTGACGCTCCATTGGAAATAATTGTTCCCAGAAAGACTCAACAGACTGGAAGGTACTGGCAACATTCTGTTCAGTTATATTTTTGCCATCATAGAGTTGGCACTGATTGCTTACATTTGCCAATTGTCGGCTTTTGTTAATGACCTGTTGGCTAAGGTTAGCGAGTTTTTCTTTCTTGTCCGGTTCCTCTTTGCTGGAAGATGTGAGTGCCAGAGCATCTTTCCGAATGCTTGCCAGTTCTTTTTCTATTTGAGATTTTTGTTTTTGTAATCGATCATTTTCAGTCTTCTCCATCTCTCGGGCCGTAAAATATGTCTTGGCCACCAAGGTTGGAGAGCGAAAGACCGCGCCCAATTGTTCTATAACCGCCTTTTCAATATCACCGGCGGGAAGTCGTTTGATGGGGCAGGTGCTGATTGCTCGTTTGGTATCTTTTTCACAGATATAATAGGTATATCGTCGTTCTCCTTTTCTGGTGTAGGTTGGCCCCATGGCGCAATCACAGTGGCCACAGCGAATAACACCCTTGAGTGGTGAGATCATTTTGATTCTGACATCTCCGACCTTATCGCGGGTGTTATCGGCAAGAACGCCTTGCACCTTGTCCCACTCTTTTTTTGCAATAATCTCCTGGTGTTCACCGGGATAGTATTTGTCCTTGTGTGTGACTTGGCCGATGTAGGTTCTATTTTTTAATAATCGATAGATATGACTGGTATTCCAGGGCTTGCCTTGATGAATCGTGCCTTTTTTCGTGAGCCAGGTCTTGGTGGTGTAGCCCTGTTTGTTTAACTCTGTGGCCATTGTCTTGGCGGACCCGAGTTGAGTGAAGCGCTGGAAAATATATTTTACTAGTTTGGCCTCTTCCTTATTGATGACAAGTTTCTTCGCTTGCCGATCAACATCATAACCCAAAATTGGTACCCCGCCGCAATACTTGCCTCGCCGCTTGGCTGCTGCCACCTTGTCTCTGATTCGGTCAGCTGCCACCTCCCTTTCATACTGGGCAAAGGTGATCAGGATGCCGAGAAACATCCGGCCTGTGGAATCGGTGGTGCTGAAATGTTGGGTTACCGAGACAAAGCTGACGCCCTGGGCATTGAAGGTCTCAATCATATGCATAAAATCAAGAAGCGAGCGAGATAGGCGGTCAATCTTATAGACCACAATCACATCAACCTTCCTGGCATCAATATCAGCCAGCAACTTTTGCAGACCGGGTCGCTCCATGGTGCCACCGGAAAAACCTCCGTCGTCATAGAGAGTTGGAATAACCTGCCAGCCCTGCATTCTTTGACTTTCTATGTATGCCTCCCCAGACTCCCTTTGGGCATCCAATGAATTAAACTCCTGATCCAGCCCTTCTTCATGGCTTTTGCGGGTATAGATGGCACAGCGCAGAACCTTGCCTTCTTCTGAGTTGGTATTAAGATTATCGAGCATTTTTTCCTCCTTTCTTATTCAGACCAAAAAATACTCGGCCATTCCAATGGGTTCCTGTGATTTCTTTGGCTACAGCTGTGAGGGAGCGAAATGGTTTACCCTCATATTCAAATCCTTTTTCCAAGGCGATCACCTCATAGCGCTGATCCTGCCAATGGCGAATAAATCTGGTCCCTGGCAGGATGACCTCCTTGCCCTTATGCTGGTCATTGGTGTTGGCGCGTTCTAAGACTTTTGTCTTGTCTGCCTTAGCTGTTTGTTTGATATGTGCCTTGGTGGATTCCCTAAGGCCACCATGCAAAATCTCCTGAATGCGGTACGCCAGTTTGATAATCAAGAACTGCTTCTTGTATTGCGGTGGTTCGGAGCCGTAAAGGTCTCGCCATTTTTCTTGCAACTGGGGCAGGGTCATGGGTTGTAGGGCGGCTAATTGTCTGAGCACCGAATTATTGGTACGGACGAGGTTGCGCTCCCTGTTTTCTAATAAGTCTGTCATGTTAATATTTCCTCCTTTCTGGGGTTGTGAGACTTGGTTGCCTGTTACCCATGAACGCTCTGTTTGCCCAACAAAGCAAGTCCTTCTCTGTTTGTTTTTGTTGAAATATCAGTATGTTGAATGCTGGTTTGGCTTAGTGTGTTTCCCGCCATTGATCGTAAAACTGCTGTGGCGAGAATATCGGTAATGGCAGCGAGGCGATTTTCAGGGGAAAGTTTTTTGTCGTTACTGGCATCCATAATTTGAACTCCGGAATTGCGACCGGTGTTTGTGGTATGGATGTCAGACAACGAGACCGAAGTTGATGGAGCGGGGTTGACTGACACCCACAACCACCTAGGCTTTGCCTCCGGTCAAGTTGTCTGGTTATAAAAAAACAGATCCGGTGCAGGGATCTATTGTCTTCAGCAGATACCTACCGGAACAAAATTAAATGTGTCGGAAATAAAAAACAATAAGGCTTCTTGACCTGATAAGAGTCAGGTCTTATAGTGGCGAGATTGTTTGTCTTTTCAGTTATGTATGACTCCCATTAAATGGCAAAGATTATGACTAGAAAAAAGGAAGATAATATATCCCCGTTGCAAAAAGATACATTGGCAGAGGTGTGCCGTTTCGTTGATATCAAGGGTTATCCACCAACAGTTAAAGAGCTGGCAGACATAATTGGTATTAGTCATGCCAGTGTCCATGACAGGTTGAATCAACTGATCCGCAAGGGCTATTTAAAACGGGAGGGTCGGAAGGCACGCGGGCTTACCGTGACCAATAAACCTGTGGAAATGGCTGTTACTCTTGTGGCGGTATCAATAGTGGGCGAAGTAGCCGCAGGGTACCCAGTCATGGCCGAAGAAAATATAATTGGTGAAGTTTTAGTTGAGGCCTCCACTGTTCGTTCGGGGAAATGCTTTGCTCTCTATGCCAGGGGCGAGAGCATGGTTAAAGCGGGCATCAACAATGGGGATCTTATTATTGTTCGTCGGCAACCTATTGCTGAGGATGGGGATATTGTCGTCGCCTTACTTAATGGTGAGGCAACGGTGAAGAGATTAAGAATTAGACAAGAAGTTATTGAATTGGTGCCAGAGAATCCAATTTTTTCTCCCATACCTGTGGAGCCTGAAGATGAATTGTTAATCTTGGGCATGGTGGTGGGCTGTAAATCAAGTGAGATGCGCCATTAAATTTTTTATAAGGAGAAAAGATAATGGCAACTTACAATCTGCGCCGTTTTTCAAAGCCGGATCTACTCCGGAAAATAGAACTACAACATTTAACTGCATTTTTGCTATCCCATGGCGCGAAGTATTTCGCTGACCGAGGGTTGGATTTGTCCGCTGATGAGCAGGATGATATCAATTATGATAAGCTGAGTAGCATTTTGCAAACCCCAGATAGCTCAACGCCAGACGGTTTGGCTGAGGCCTTATTTTATGTAAATGAGCTTTCTACCTCTGAAGGTTTTGATGCCATTCAGGAGGCCATTGCTGATACTGAACTTGATGTGCAGATCAGTGAAAATGCTGCTCATGCAGACTTAGTGATTCAGGTCTGGATGGCAGATCAAGCTCTCGTTGAGCGTCTCCATGCTGAGCAGTTTCTTTTCAGGCCTCGGTCGTTTGAATATTTTTGTACCAAACAACGCCCTGTGCCTGAATTTGCCGAGCCGAGTAAAAAACAAATTTCAGTCTTGGAAAGTGAGCTTGATGATTGGTTTGCCAAGAAACGGCGGGGACGCTCTTCCAAGGTTTTTGTCTTTGTGAAATCTGACTATACCTGGTTTCTGGTACGCCATGGCGAGCCCTTTACCCGGGAGAGTACTATCAAGGATGGTGAGTCCTCAAGTGTCTATTATCGACCTGAAAAATATGATGTCCTTATCTATAAGCCTGATAGTGGTGAGATAAGAATGAACGCCAAAACCAAAGGTGAGAAAGAGCTATATCGCACCAGCTTTGGCTTGCATTTCTTCGGAGATAAAGAGTTTTTTGATGGCAGGAGTAAATTCTCCCTTGATGTCTTATCTGAAAATCTGGAAGATTCCCTTCTTTGTGATGATATCGAAGGGATGGACTGGGTAAAACTTAAAGAAATCCAGGTATTCAGAGGTGGCCCCCATAAGGAGATTGAAATTCGTAAGGCTGAAGATCTCTTTGCCGTCTATAACGAGAGTGAGAAAAAGAAATTTCCCCAAAGTAGAATCTTCCGCGCCACCATGCAGGTCAAATTCAGCGATGCAAAATCTGCCAGATCTGTGTCCTTGAGCACTGGCAATAAGGCCCAGTTCAAGCGGGATGACGATGCGGAGATCCTCGAAGATTGGATGGTTCGCCGTGGCTTTATTGTCAGTGAAGAGGCAAGTAATGACAAGTGATGGTATCTTTTGGCAACATTTGGAAAGTACACCTTCTCTATCTGCACCTCTTATTGAATGGCAAGATCATCTGTGTAAGTGGCCAGGTTGGATATCTTTCCAAAAGCAACACCTACAGTTGACCCGTGGCAAGGCTACGGCAATTGAATGTCATGATGGTTGCTACCCCATTGGTTGTTCTCGGAATATTGTCGAGCATGGCCAGAATAATATTGTTGCCGTCTGTCCACATGGGGAAGAAAGACCATACCTCGTGCCCCCCAAAGATCTGCTGATTTATCGGCTGAATTCAGCCACATTGCATGCGGGTATCAGTAAAGAATTAAATCTTGAGATTAGACACGATCCCGTTCCAGATTTTTATCAAACATGGCAACTTGGTTCCTTTGCAGTGCCCACTGGTAAGCGCTTCCCAGTATTTGTAACTTGCCAGAATGACAACCATGAATTTGCCGATATTACCAAGCAACTCTGTTTGACTACCGACACCCCCTTTGCTCTGCTGGCTCCAACCAGACAGCATTTATCTCGAGAGGCAGAACAATTGTTGATGGCTCATGGCAGTGTTTTTCTTTCGCTGACAGAAGAATTCCAATTTGACCCAAATGGTGAATTACTGAGAAAACGCGACCCCAGTCTTATGTTCAGACAATTTTTCCCAGCAAATTACTGGGCTGGAGAAGATGATAACCTGCCAGCCAATATTTTTCGGCAAAGGGGTAGTCGTTGGGAGATGCGGTTTCAGGGTGGCGAGATATTTTACATCAATAGCCAGAAGGGAACTGAATATATTGCGACGTTACTGGCCACGCCCAATAAGGGATTTTCTGTATTGGATCTTTACCACGGTGGTGTAGCGCCAGAAGAAGTCAAAGCTTCTTTCGATTCCACTGATTTTGAAGCGATGGATATGCAATACCTCAAAGAGTGCAAAGACCGTTTAGACGAGTTGAATCCAGAGATTGAAGCTGCGCAAGATCTTCATAATTTAACAGAACTCGAAAGCCTTCACAGAGAAAAAGATGAGCTTTTGAAACTGGTTATGGATGCAACAGGGGTACCTGGCAAACCTACAAAGACAAGGGATCCTTTGAAAAAGCCCAGAGATGCTGTGAATCGAAGTATCCGTAAAGTCATCAAAGGCATTGCAAAGGTAAAGCATACGACTCTTGCTGGGCATTTTGATAAATTCATCACCCCTGGGGGCGAAAAAATTTATAAGCCTCATGAAGAAATCTGGTGGGAGACTGTACCGATTTCTGAGTAAGATATATTTACTTTAATTCAGAAAAAGAGGGATCCATGAAAACACACTACATTGAAGAAATGATCGGGAAAACAATTTCTAGCGTTATTCTCCGTGCAAGGGAAAATAGTTCGCCACATTGCCAATTGCTCATTAGTTTTGAAGAAGGTAATAACTTTGAATTTTACAGTATGAGAGACATGATTTTTTGTGCCAAAGGCTCCTGGCCTTGGGATGCTCTTGAAAAAACATTGAAAGATGAAGATGCTGTTGATGTCGCACGAATTGGTCATACTGCTCAAGGGGAAAATAGAAGTTCCAAACAAAAAATCTCCCTGGCTTTGAAAAAAGCTAGAGAGATAAAGAGATGTTTTAATAACTATGATGATACCTCTGTAGCTGGAGGATTGAATGAATTAATTGAATTTTTAGAAGGCGAAAAAGAAGATCTCTCATTTAAAACAGAGTTTAAGACCTACAGGAACCGTAGCGAAGGTTTAGAGTAGATCGGTATCATATTTTGTTACTAACAATCATTCAGTTCTTGTAACATCATACACTCGCGCTCGGCCCCGTTTTTCACGCACAGTGATATCAAAACCTGCCTCCTTTAAGATTTCCTTATCATTATTGAGGCGCTTGCCGAGTTGGGAGGCGTTGCGGTAATGGCAGTCAATGCCAACTTGCCTGGCGACTATGCCAAAGGTGGTACAGAGTTCATTAGCTGAGGCATCAATGATCATATTGTCATCTGTGAATTTGCTGAAGTGAAATCGTTCAATAAAATTAGAGACATGGGTGGCACGGTCATCGGTATTGATTTCAGCCCTTATGTCTAGCTCCACGGCATTACTATGGGCATTGAATAATGAATGCAAGGCAGCGGCGATGGGGTTGGCACCCTTGGCCGTTTCCCGGCTAAGTTGATTAAGGTTTTTCACCTGGCTGATAAAATCAGGGTGGAGCTTGTCGAAGAACTCTTCTTTCTCTTCTTCAGGTGCCCCGGAAATCATCATTAGATACATGAGACTCAGGTAATCATTGCAACGCCGTTTGTCGTGGGGGCCGAGGTCTCGCTGGATAGCGGCCAGTACCCGATCTCTTTTCCTATCACGAATCATGGCCAGCACCTGACTTGTTCGTTTCATAATAGCCGAGAGAAATATATCACGCTGTTGACCAATTTCAGCCGTGGTCTCCACCTCGAGGAAACAATTATTTGCCTGCAGATCTGTCTCAAAATTAATGGTAAAGGTGCGGGAAAGGATCTCGCTGAGGTCACCCCGTAATGGTTCAATTCCTGTGGTGTTCAACAGGCATTTGACATGCTCTGAAACATTATCACTGTCAGTGCCACCCCGCCTCTTTTCCCGAGCCACACCGGTAATACTGGTGAGCATAAACTCGGTTAACTCATCTGTCATCTGTTTGACCTCAATATTATCCAGAGCCAAAAGAGGGTTCTTGGCTCCGTCTGTATAATTGGCAGCCAAGGTGGCAATCTTGTGTTGTGGGCTCCCATAGATCAGAGTGGTAATAAGCTTAGAGGCCGTGGTCTTACCTGAACCAGAGGTTCCTTCAAAACGGGTCATGGGTCTGGTGCCAGCAAAGTCAATGAGCAGAAAGCAAGAGACCCAAGCCATAATCATGAGCCGGTCACCTTGTGGACAACTGAGGTTGTTGACAATCAATTTGTTTGCCAACTCATCAGCTTTGCCAGGATCAACATCACTATGGTATTTGATGGGTTTAATTTTTGAGGAAGAGCCTAGGATAACCTGATCAGTATTATTGCCGTTGACTATGACCTCAACGCCATCCGGTGTTATTTTAACAATCTGATGATCTTCATTATTCAGATTAAACCAGATGGTATGCTTGGTGATGTCAGTATGTATCCATGAGAAATGATCCTTTTCTTGTCCTCGTTCGGTGGCTAGACTGGCGAGTACCTCAAAAAAAGTTCTGTCTCCATGGGCAATGGGTACCATGCCAGTCTGGGTAAAGATCATGGCAGAGTAGGCCCTTTTGGTGCCACGATCTCCGCTGTCCATCCAATAAATAGCATTGTTAAAACAGATAATCGGCTTACCATCACAGGTTCGGAAGAATATGGCACCGTTGGTGGTAAACCAGTCATAGGCTGCCTCGGCTGCTTTGATATAATCTGGAGAACCATTTTCAATCTCGGTCTGCATCAACACTCCATTAACACAGGCCCGGCAGGAGCCAAGGGGTGAGTCAGTTTGCCATTTATCCCGAACCCCATCTTCCCACTGGTTTGCATTTAGATCCTCCTTGAGTTGCTGACCAACCTGTTTAAGCTGTTTTTTCAAGGTCGTCATGGTGACGCGGTTTTTGCCCAGACGGAATTGCAGAAGTTTTAATAGTCGCTCCTGCTCCAGGGGAGAACATTTTGAAATAGTAAGTAGTAATGGGCTAAGCAACTTATCAAGCTCATTATCCGCACAGTCCTGATCAAGATTATTGATAGAAAATTCGACAGGAGTCATGGCTTGGCTCATGAGCTCTTTAAAATCATCACCGTTATGACCAGTTGCAAAATAATCATTCACATCAATCTTTGCCTGGCTGAGTAATTCAGAAACTCTCTGCTGATCCTCTTCTGATAATGCTTCACGAAGCTTGCTTAATTCTTTGGCATCAATACTGGCTGTAATCTTGAATTTTTTCTCCAGTTCTGCTCTGGCAGTTTCCTGCACCTTACCAAGGGGTAGGATGATCAACCGGGTATCAATATCATGCCCCGCGAGCATCTCGGCACTTTGCAAAGCACCACTTAGACCTGCGCCGGATATTTCATTGTCCTGGCAGATATAAACCGTCTCCACTCCTCGCAGTTTGGGGATAAGACGCTGCCAGTCATTGGCACGAATCCGCACGGTCACAGGGGAGATGACTGGTAAGTCTTGTTGCATCAAGGCAATACAGTCCGTGACTCCTTCGGTGATGATTATCCGCTCTGGCCTAGTAAAGAGGATATCTTCATTATAGAGAACCGAATTGTTCACAAAGGGAGCTATATGTTTTTTGATATGCTTGTTGTGTACCTGGCTCTTACGGTATTTACCTTTTTCCCATCGTTCATCAGGAGTCCATGGCGTTTTACGGCCAATCAGAAAAACAACCTGCCCCTGACTCCAGTATGGAAAGACCAAGCGGCGTTCAAAAAAAGGAAAAAGATCATCCTGGCTTGTTGGCTGAAAGGCTCCAGTGGCAGCCAGTTCCCGTTTACTAAAAGTATTATCACTCTCCATAAGGGGGCGCACGGTGGCCGGTTCATTGTCCGCATAACCAATAAGCAGGTTATCAATGGTCTCATCATTTATGGCATATTTTGACTTTAGCCATTCCATTACCTCTGGATGCTCTTTGAGGCGGGAGTTGTATAATTTCGCGAGACCGGTCATGGCCTCTTTGACCCGCATCTCAAAGGCGTGGGCCGACTCAGCCCTTGCCAGACCTTCCTTGGTCATGCCGTAATTTGAAAGGGGTGGTAATCCAGCCTTGGTTGCCAGAAAATCACGAGCCTTGCGATGACTATCCGGCATCAATCCTGATTTGCCACTGGTAACCTGACCTGATTGAATAAACTCCACCAACTGCAGAATATCGCCGCCTTTCCCACAGCCAAAACAATACCACCCCTGCTTATCCACCATGATATGCAGGGAGAGCCTTGATTCACTCTGGTGGTTGGGGCAATCACACATCAACCTGTTCGGGGATTCCTGAGTAACACGGTCACCCAGTAATTCCTGGGCGATATCGCCAATATTTAATCCGGTTATTTGCTGATAATACTCTTTGATATTAGTGGTCATGACGAGATATCCCTGAATCTGTGTTGCAACCGTCGTTTAAGAAGATGGAAAGAAAAGTTCTGCGGGCATCAACCTGACTTTTTTGGGCGCAGTTTTTAATGCCCCAATGGTCACCGATGATAATGGCGGTTTGTTTGGCCCGGGTTACGGCGGTGTAAAGCAGGTTGCGGTGATGCATGAAGGAGTGGACCTTATGGATTATGGCAACCACGCAGGGAAATTCTGACCCCTGGGATTTATGGGTGGTCAAGACATAGGCCAGTTGTAAGTCGCGCAGGTTGGCAGAGCCCTTGGCAATCTCCACGGACATTCCTTCAAAATTAATGAGCAAAGTGCCGTTTGGTAATACCTCCATGATATGACCAATGGTGCCGTTCATAATGCCCAGGTCATAATTGTTTCTGGTCTGAATGACCTTGTCATGTTTGAGAAACGGCGGGCGACGACTTGGTGTTGTTTCAACCTTGACTCCCCAGAGTTTCTGCTGAATCAGTTTTTGTAACTCAATATTTAAGGCCTTGGTGCCTAATGGCCCTTTATGGGTGGGAGTGAGAACTTGCACATCACGCAGGATGTCAAAATTTAGGTTTTCCAGGTTGTCTTGAAAGAGCTCTAGGAGAAAATGCCCTGCTGCCACTGGGTTGGTGAATTTGTCGGCTAGATACCAGTCACGACAGGTGCCGTTTTCACGATTACTTGCATTGGGTTCACTTGTTTTGCGAACTTCTCCTTTAAGGATGGCAGTACAATTCTCCTTTAAGACTCCAGCTTGGCGCACGACCTTATCAAGAATGACCATGGGGATGGCCTTGGACTGGATTAAATCGCGGAGGATATTACCAGGACCAACCGGTGGCAACTGGTTATGATCTCCCACCAGCACCAAGGTGGTTCGGCGAAAATCAATGGCCGTAAAGAGATGCCAGGCCAGAGAGACATCAATCATTGAGCATTCATCCACCACCAGCATGTCAACTTTGATGGGGTTGTTTTGATTATGGTCAAAGGTTTTGCCATCATAACCAAGGAGGCGATGGATTGTAGTTCCCTTGGCTTGACTGCATTCTTCCAGACGGCGAGCGGCCTTGCCTGTTGGGGCGGCAAGGGTGACCTTTAATCCCTGTGAATGACAGAAATCGTTGATGGTAGAAATGGTATATGTTTTGCCTGATCCAGCCCCACCAGAAATTAGGCTGATGGAGTTTTGTAGGGTTATCAAGATTGCCTCAAACTGCTTTTGATTCAAGGTTGGATATTTTTTACGGATCGATGCTTTGAGACTATTGTCCTGTCCAAAATGGAGGTTGGGCTGACTTGCCCTCTGAAAAAATTTGTATAACTCCTGTTCTTTCTCCAGGATCTCAGGCAGGGCTACAATGAAACGACCGCCGTGGGATTCACAACTTAGAGCATTCTTGTCAATAATCTCGTCAAGGTTCGTTTCAATTAGGCTCCTGCTATTCAGGCAATCCATAACCAATAGCAGGTTTGCCTTATCAAGGAGTTCTTCATACTCCATCCAGCAATGACCATTGTTCAAGGCCTCGTGGACACAAAATTCTATTCCTGCCTTAATGCGGGCGGGTTTGTCTTTGGGTGTGCCAAGTTTGCGGGCAATAATATCCACCTTTTTAAAGCCAAAACCACGCAACTGGCGAATCAAGATATAAGGGTCAGCCTTGAGGATGGTTAAGCAATCTGCCCCCAATTTATCCACCAGGGTTGTAACTTGGTGGTGGGTCAACTCAAATGATGAGAGCCAGGACATTACGGCATTAATATTACGATTCTGCAGCCATTCCTCACGCAGATTGGCAATAGCCTCCTCTTTTAATTTAGCAACCTTGGCAATTTTAGCTGGTTCCTGTAGCAAGGTTTCTTCAAAATTGTCGCCAAATCTCTCGACAATAAGACGCGCCTTGACTGGACCAATACCCTTTATATCAGGGTGGTTGGCGAGATAATGAATCAAACCTTCCCTGTTTAATTCAAGGTCATGCTGCATGGTCTCAACCTTAAATTGGCGACCATATTTAGGGTGGTTTATCCACCTGCCCAGTAAGGCTACGGGCTGGTTTTCCCGAGCAAAAAGATTCCCCGCAAATTGTATCTTCTCCTGTTTATCGTTTAGGAGGTGACCGGCAGAGAATTTTGGCCCGGCGAAATATACTTTTTCTATTCGTCCCCTGATTTTATCGGGGTTAGTTGCTTGTTGCATTCTGTAATCTTCCTGTGAAAATGGGTAAGATATTCTTCGACAAAACGGCAGGAGGCCTGCCGGTCGGAACAAAAATAGACCGGGACAAAGCCAGCAGATATCGAGGCCACCGCACCAATCAAGGCATTGGCATGGACATCACTGCGGAAATTTCCCTCAATCAGGTCACGAAAATTGGCCTCCACCACAATGCAGGCAGAGCTGAAGGTCATGAGCTTTTCAAGTTCCCGGTAGAAGCGTTGCCGTTGTCTGATAATGGTATGGATAAAGTCAGGCAGAGATTTACGCTCCACCGCCACCTGACTCTCAAAGCCAACAATAGAGTAATCCCCTGCATCCAGTTTTTGTCGAAGCGCAGGAGCCGAAAATGAATATCCCTCTTGCTCCCGCGTATCAATTATTATGGTGAAATCTTCCATGGGCTAAAATGGCACAATGGCTACATCATCAGCCTCAGTTGCATTGCCAGCATCAGCGGCAATAACAATTCGGCGGTTAATGTATATATTCTCATTTTCACCCCGGCTCTTCTTGGTGATCTCAACCGTAATATCCAGCAATTTGTCGAGATTATCTGGCAGGTCAGACAGCTTTTGTAACTCCAGACCACAGGTGTAGAGATCCTGTTTGAGCCACTTGATGTTTTCCTTGGAGGCCATGACATTATTACGCCAGAGCTTCCGGCCCTTATATTTGGAGCCGATGATCTTCAAGGTCCACTTAAGCATGGGGTTGCCAGAGGTCTTGGCACGGGTTAATTCCACCCGTTCAACAATGGCCTGATATTTTCCATCTGGCAGGTCGTCAAAATCACGATCCTCAACTTCCGCTGAACCAAAATCATCATCAAAGGTGGCAAGATCAATATCGCCATCAGGGCGGTCTTCGTAGTTTTCCATTATCGTATCTCCTTATTTTTTAGCTGCAGAGGCAGGCTTGGTATTGGCTTTGCTGTTAAATGCTTTGAGAAAGGTGGGAAAATCGAGAGGGATCATCTCGGGCAAACGACCAGTACGATCACCAGCGTCATAATTAGGGCTGGGCTTGGTACGCATCACCCGCTGATGAGTGGTTTTGCCTTCTCCGTCTTTCTTGGAATCCAGATCGCAGAACAGGACAAGATCCACCAAACCGGTGACGAGTTTGCGAGCTTTATCAGGCAGGGTTGGGACAATACGAGTCATTTTGCCGGTGCGGGTTTCGATCTCCCGCTCCTGACTGTGTGAGATCATAATCAAGCCCATGGGCAGAAAGGCCAGCTTGGTGAGTACCCGCTGAAACTCATTATTGATCAGGGCATAGCCTTTGCCGTAGCCCAAGTCAGATTCATGCTCGATCTTGAATTTTTGGCAGATATGCTCTGAGCACATGCGGTACAGGATATCGACGGTATCAACGACCACTGTCTTGAAGCCGTGCTTGCCTTCTGCAAGTTCAGCACAGGCCTTGAGGAGATCCTCCCAACAGGTGATGGGGGATTGAAAAACCTCAAGAGCATTCAGGCCAGGTTCGGTCGCCAAAAAGATGGCCTTATCGGCATGGGAACACCAGGTCGATTTGCCTATTTTGCTCGGCCCATAGACTAGGGCGGTAAGGTCAGATAATGATGATTTAGGTTTGGTTTTCGTGGTTGGTAACATTGTTATTCTCCTTTGAATTTAAAATGTAGGTGGCTTTGTGGTTGCAGGCGGTGTCCGTAATTCCTCATTGGGAGTGATCTTCTGGTAATAATTTTCAATGACATTGGGGTTGTCGCCACTGCGGCAGAGTGGGAAATAGGCACAGGGGCGGTTGTACTGAAAGCAGTTTGATGTATTGCGGTAAAAAAAATTGCGACGGCGAGCATTCAGCATGGCCTGAGATAATTCCCACAACTCCTCTTGCAGTTCTGCAAACTGATCCCGAGAGATAAAAAGCTCCTCGCGGTGGAACATGCCTGGCTCTTCGTATTTTTGTAGTAACCTGGCCTGAAAAGACTCATCACTCTCCGGTATCTTGCGTTTGGCGCTTGATTTACCAGTTTTCGACTTAGCGATAAGCCCGGCCCGGCGGGTCTCAAACTCAGCCTCGGTTTCCCCTAAAGACTGTCGAAGCTTGGCCTTGACCAAGATATTATAGATAATGCCGCTGATGAAGATGCCCATGGTCTGTTCCAGATACCAGGCGTAGAGAATGATCTGAAAATCAGTCCATAATCGTTCCAGGTATCCAGAATTGATTTGGGCAGCGGTTTTATGCTCAAGCAGGTAATAGAGGCCATCCTGCTTAACGATGCCATCCACCTTGCCAGCCAATGTGAAACTTCTGGAAGCAGCACCGGTGATAGGGTTAATGATTGGCCCTTCGAAGGTTTTCTCCAAGGTAATGACTTCAAAATCTTCTGTAGGGTATTGTTTGGCGTAGGCCGTCATCATGGCCGTGGCCAGATGCCAGTCAGCCCTTTGTTTTTCATTAAGCAGACGATCTGGGTAGGAGTTGTCGATATACTCCTGCACCATGCTTAACTCGTTATGGCCATGCCAAATCTCGAGGGCATCATGGATCAATGAGCCAAAGATCAGGTTTTCATTGCGCTCCAGAGGAACCAGCTCTTTGATGTAGCGATACTCACAGGCCTTACGACAGTTGCGAAAACGGCTCCACATGGAATAAGTGGTTTGTATCAGGCTCATGAGATCGCCTCACGCAGGGCTTCAATAGTGGGAGAACCTGCCGGAATATCCAGAAAATCCCGTTCAATATTAATCCGCTCATTGCCATATTCACGGAGGGCATAGCCGGTGAATATGCGGGCAAGGTCATCACCCACCTCGGAAAAAGCATCGATCCGGCAGGTGTGGTTAAGCAGGTTAAGATTGTGGACAGCATCAAGCTTTACCCGGGCGCGACTATGGAGGCTCTCGGTAGCCATCACGGCAAGTATCAGGGTATCTTTCAGTTCCTTGGTTGGGATATGTTGATCAAATTGAAAGTGATAAACATGCATGATTATTTCCTCATGTTTTGGTTAATTTAATGTTCAGTTTTTCTTCATTTGCATTTGGTTCTCACCCGCTTACCTACCGAAGCGATCCCAAATGTGTCGAAAAAAAATATTTATTTTGTGACGCCAGCCGCAGTGAAGGCCTCCTGAATCTTATGGAGTCTTTCATATAGTTTGGCGTGATGGATGCCGGTATCACGGGATATTTCCCGGATGTTGCTGTGGCATAACCGCCCACATAGATCTTGCAGCTCAGGTGGCAATGTCTCGACCACCCTTTTCACATCCACATGCAGCTCTTCAATGCGCCACGGTCTGGCTTCCTCTTCATGGCAGCCGATCCGTCCCTCGGTATCCAGCATGTCAATACGCTCGGCTATGCCACCCTCGCAGTTTCCGATCTTCTCGTTGAGAGAGGTTCGACAGAGCCGCCAATCTCGGCGGCAGGTATGGCGAGACTCGAGAATGGTGCAGATCCGGTTCTCGACGATCCGAGAGATAAAGGTATTCTTGCTGGCTTTTGCCGGATTGTACTTGTCCAGCCTCTGTAGCAGATCAAGCATCATGTCCTGTTCAAGGTCTGGCCGGTCTGCTTCACATAGTCCCGCCTTGCCCACCATCGAATAGGCCTTGTAGCGAATAAGCTTGGCAGCATAAGTATCGATGCCGTCATACTGATTCCTGTAAAATCCCATGTTTCCTCCTTGGGACGCAGGAAGGAGGATGGCTGGATATCGCCACAAGCTAAGGCTAATAAGGGATGCAGAAAGTAAGATGTTGCTGGATCGCCAAATGCCAATAAAGGCTCGGGCGACACCCACAACCACCTACGCTTTGCGTCCAGTTTAATTGTCCAGTGTCTGTATTTTTAGTTGTGGAATTGGTCAGGCAGCGCGTTCCCAGATACGCATCAGAAAAGGCAGACCATGCATAATTTCAAGTTTACGGATGGTGCCATTGCCCATTTTGGTGATTTGTTTCAGGAGGATATGAAACTCTTTTTTCAGGATGTAATCTTCGGTAGTGTCTTCAGGGGTGGTAATCTGCTTATTCAATTTGATGTCGCGCTCAATGATGGTTTCCGAAGTGAACTCCGGCTCCCCATTGCGGACAGTGATGTGGGTAATATGACCAAAGTGGATGTCTTGGATCATTTCCACTAATTGGCATCGTTGTGGGGTAAGGGATGATATTGTTACTTGCTTCATTTGCCAGCCTCCTTCAGCTGAAAAGGTTCTGGCACGATCAATGGGCTTATGTGTAACCACCGTTGCGGTTATGCCCGAAAAATAATGTGAGAATCGTGCCTCTATTATCAAGGCACGACTTTTGGGGTCGTGAACCACGACATTACGCGTCGCGGCGATTTTTTATGATTTTTTTTACTCAGTGATGAGGGGGGTGATTATGAATTGTCGACGATCATCATTTACATCTTGCTGTTTCATCGTTCTTTTATTGTGTGATGGTGAATGGGTGAAGCAAAACCCTCAGAAAATGCACCCCCCCTTAGAAGGATAAAAAAATACATTCTTTCTTTCCTCCACCTCTTCTTTCTCTCTCTTATATATAGATATTTATTTATTATTATATTCATCATCTTCATCTTATATATAAATAAACTTGAATTAACAGGGAGATAGGAATGATGAAGATAGCGGTGAAGGATGTTTTTCCTCTTCACCATCATCACCAACTGGCATTATCTCCATTTTTCTTCCGACACATTCATGACCCCTCCGGTAGGTAATCGGGAACTCTAATAACCCGCAATTTCCAAGGAGGTCTTTTTATGTCGTGCATGCTCACAAATATGCTCAACCTGAGCGCTCTGTCCATGCCGGATCAGAACCAGGCTCGCCAAATATCAGTCGGACAGCAAGTTCAAAAGCCCATTGCCGTTCAAATCCCCTATGTCTCAAGCCGCCTTGATATTGAGTTGGTGGCAGATGATGGTTTACCGCCTCAAGAAGATATTTCACTCCAAGGCATAATGTTTCGTAAGCTGTCCCCTAGCTATTTTGCCTGGCTCCGTAATCAAATCATTAAGGCTCAGGATGCCCATAAGGCTGGCAGATTAACGGATGGGCAGTGGTATAAGCTCAAAACTAAATTTCGCAGGATCCATACCCATGGGCTTGAACAATTTAGTGAAGATGATTTAAAGCAGGCTATTCAGGCATTTACTCCAGCCAGCTATCTACCTCCCCTTGATACCCCTGAACCAACTAATGACTGGCTTTATCCTGTAGAACGAGGTTGTTGGAAGTACAGTCACTCCGTTACTTCCAAGGCCTTGGCTATGGTGGATGCCATTAGGCAGGAGGCCATGAGCATAGGATGGTCAGAGGCGAACCTCTATCAGAATCGTGGTCAGTATAAATTCCCCCTTGGTCAAGGCTACGGTCTTGTTTGTCATTTGGACGGTGAACGAACCATTGGCAAGGTAACGGAGAACTCCATTGAAATTATCAGCCATAGCAAGAATGGTCAGCAAACCACCATGCGGTTTTACAACCCTGATACCGACCAGCCATGGATCAAGAAGCCAAAGCCTGAGGAGGTTACGCCATGAAAAATTATGCCAACGCAGAAAAGGTACTTCCCAAAGAGTTGTTCAATGAGGTGCAGAAATATCACACTGGTCCGCTCTGGGTACCAAGTTCCAGTCGTTTTTTTCAGGAAAGAAGACAGCTGGTTATTGCCCTCAAGGAGCAGGGAATCGAGACCAGGGAGATTGCCGGTCTTGCTGATATCACCGTGCGCCGGGTTAATCAAATCCTGGCAAAAAACAGAAAGGAAAATGAAATCCGACACCTTTTGGATGGTTCCGGTAGGTAACCAAGGGATAGATATAAATGGGCTGGAATGGGGCTAAATTCTTTTTCTGCCTTCCAAGCCGAGATACGGAAACAGAGTTGATGAGAGCCTGATGGGTATGGGACTTAATAAACGAGATAAAGAAGTACTGGATAGGTGGCATAGAATGCAAGGAAAGACCAAGAAGCCAAAGAAAAGAGGAGCACCTGAGGGCAATCAGTATCGGTTGAAGCACGGTATCTTTGCCAGTAAATGCCTGACCCCAGACGAGAAAGAGATGTTTGATGTTTTGATTGACCAACTCTACCTGGATTTTCAGTTCAACAAATCCAGTGATTTTCTCCAAGTTGAGCTGGTGGGGGTCTATTCAGTCAAGCTGGTGCGAGCCCAGATGGAGGGAAATACAGAAGCTGCCGAAAAATTAGACCGGATGATCCGGTGCCACATGAAGGATCTTAAGACCACCAAGATTGCCAGGGAGGGTGAGGAGGTCAAGGGGCAGCAGACCACCCCAGCTGAATGGGCGACTGCCCTGCTGGATAAAGTTACAGAGG
>CAZUUJ010000044.1:0-31112 GCA_964623625.1 uncultured Desulfocapsaceae bacterium | reverse complement strand
TTTGGCGAGATAGACTAAATAGGATTCTTCCATTCAATTTATTTTTAAATATAACTTCTTTATATCCACCTAGTGGGTTTGTTGGTTTTTTGGTACACCATTTGCCATCTAGCTGGAGATATCTTTCAATCGAATTCTCCGACTCAACTACAAACCAGGCACTCTATTCTCAAACACATAGAATCGATTTGCAAGGATTTCAACGTTAAACAATATATTCCTGACAAATTATTCTTGCTTATTTTTCTTCAGGTGATATTGTTTATCCGGTATTTATACACCATGTGGATAATACAGGAAATTAAATATCAAGACAACAGTTAACTCTAAAAATTGTGAGGAAACAACGGATCACTAGTTCATTTTCAGCATGGAAAAAAGGGAAATAGAAAAAAGACTTACTGCATATGGTGAGTATTTACTCAAACAATCATTGATTCCTCGAGGTAAAGAAATCTTCTATATCATCTGGCTCCGTCGCTTTTTCTTCAATGCACACAATTGGAAGGGTGATAATTGGGAAGATACATTGGCTCAATATCTTATATCTCTTAAAAATGATCCTAAAATTGCCGACTGGCAGATTAATCAAGCCGAACACGCTGTCAGGCTCTATTACCAGAATTTTCTGTCCCAACAACAAAAACAACCTCCTCGACATAATTTTTCGACCTCACCGGATAACAATACCCGCTGGTTTGATAGGGAAAAACTTGTAGAGGAAATGAGGCAATGGCTCCAAGTGAAGCAATATGCCCGAAGAACAGAAAAATCATATTTAAACTGGTGCAGACGTTTTATTAATTACTGCCGTTCATGCAAAGCCACCATGGAAAATGAAAGACTCATATTCGTTTCTCCTGAGCTGATAAAAAACTTTTTAGCCCAACTTGTCACCAAGGACAACGTCTCCAAATCGACCCAAAATCAGGCCTTCAGTTCCCTTCTTTTTCTATGCCGACATGTTCTAAAAATTGATTTGGAAGATATGGAGAAAAATCTTCGGCCTAAAACCGGCAAAAGGCTTCCCGTCGTTTTTTCTCCGGATGAAATTAAGAATATTTTCTCACATCTATCCGGCACCAGCGGTTTGATGCTCAAACTCATTTATGGTGGAGGGCTTCGGCTCACCGAGTGTCTTCGTTTACGGGTGCAGGATTTCGATTTTAGTCAGGGACTCGTTTTCATACGATCCGGCAAAGGAGATAAGGACCGATCAACCATCTTAGCCGCTCAAATCCAACCTCAACTGAGGAAACATTTACAACAAGTCAAACAGCTCCATATTCAAGATCTGAATAGTGGATATGGTGAAGTGTTTATGCCGGGGGCGTTGGCTAGAAAATACCCCAAAGCCTGTAAGGAGTTTTGTTGGCAGTTTGCTTTTCCCAGTCATAAATTATCCGTCGACCCTGTCAGCAAAGTAACCCGGCGGCATCATATCCATGAAAACACTATTCAAAGAACCATGAAAAAAGCTCTTCAGAATGCAGGCATTGTTAAACATGGTTCCGTTCATACCCTCCGTCACAGTTTCGCAACCCATCTCCTATTAAGCGGTGTTGACCTGAGACAGATACAGGATTACCTTGGACACAAAAGCGTAGAAACGACAATGATCTACACTCATGTTGTCAAAGACTTACGCAACCCTGCAGTCAGCCCTCTTGACATGCTTAGCCAGATGACAACACAATCGGATCAGATGACCTGATGCAGCAAACAACCGAAGTATTCTCCTGCCGACTCAAGAAAATACGGCCTAACGTCATCTATAAAGTAAAATAGATACAAAGATGTCCCCAACCAACCACGAACTGCAACTGGCGCATGACTTTATCCGCGATACCGGCTGCAACCTCTTTCTGACCGGGAAAGCAGGCACCGGCAAGACCACCTTTCTTCGATCCCTTGCGGAAAAAACGCCTAAACGGATGATTGTCACCGCTCCGACCGGGGTTGCCGCCATTAATGCCGGTGGTGTGACATTGCACTCCTTTTTCCAGTTGCCGTTTGGGCCTTATGTTCCCGGTAGTGAAGGGTATGAGAGCAATCGGCAGAGACACTTCAGATTCAGCAAGGAAAAGAAGCGGATTATCAAAAGCCTTGATCTGCTGGTGATTGACGAGATCAGCATGGTGCGGGCCGACCTGCTGGATGCAGTCGATGCCACCTTGCGCCGTCACCGGCTCAGCAGTGAGCCGTTCGGCGGCGTTCAACTGCTGATGATCGGTGATCTGCACCAGCTTTCACCGGTAGCCAAACAGGAGGAATGGCGGCTTCTGCAAAACTATTATGATTCGGTATATTTTTTCAGCAGCAGGGCTCTTGAACAGACCAAGCTGGTGACCATCGAACTCAAGCGGATTTATCGCCAGTCGGATGGTCGTTTTATCAAGATATTAAACCAGGTGCGTGACAATCGGCTTGATGAAACCACCCAGGAAGCTTTGAATAGTCGATATATCCCAAACTATGAGCCGAAAGACAACGATGGATGCATCACACTCACTACCCACAACGCCAGCGCCGACTCCATTAACCTGAGGAAGCTGGAGGGGTTGGACGGCAAGCAGTGGAGTTTCACCGCTGAAATTGAAGGAGACTTCCCGGAACACACCTATCCGACCGCGGACAATCTACAGTTGAAAGAAGGCGCCCAAGTGATGTTTATCCGAAACGATCCATCTTCCGATAAGCGCTACTTTAACGGTAAAATCGGCGCTGTAACACGCATTTCACAAACCCGAATTTGTGTTCTCTGTCCTGGGGAGCAAAAACCCATTGAGGTGGAACCGCTTAGTTGGGAGAATATTAAATATACTTTTAACGACAGCAGTAAAGAGATCGAAGAGGAAACAATCGGCAGTTTTACCCAATATCCCCTAAAGCCGGCCTGGGCCATTACCATTCATAAAAGTCAGGGACTGACATTTGACAGGGCCGTTATCGACGCCAAAGCGGCCTTTACCCATGGCCAGATCTATGTGGCATTGAGCCGCTGCCGAACACTGGAAGGATTGGTTTTAAGCTCTCCCATTTCAGCATCCACCTGCCAACCGGACGAAGCTCTGCTCCATTTTGATCAACATGGTCGTCAAAACCTGCCGTCCGCAGACCTGCTGCAGGAGGAGAAAAAAGACTACCAGCAGAAGCTATTGTTGGACTGTTTTGATTTTTCGGTTCTTAGAAACCGCCTCAACTACTTCGTCCAGCTGTTCACGAGACACAACCGGGTCATTCAACCCCTTGGCAATATCGACCTGGGTCAGCTGAAGAAGAGGGCTGGCCAGGATATTTTCATGGTTGGCGACAACTTCAAGCGTGAATTGCAAACTATTTTCAGTTCAAACTCTCTGCCGGAATCCGACCCCCACACTGTCGAACGTATTACCAAAGCATCTTGCTGGTTCCAGGAGAAGCTGAAAGACGTTTTCGACGAACCGGTAACGAATATAGGCTTTGAAACGGATAATGCTGAAATCAGGAAACAAATTAACAGAAGCCTCAATGAACTGAACAAAGAATTCCGGGTGAAATTGGCTGCCGTTCAATCCTGTGAGGATTCCTTTTCTCCGTCTAATTACCTTCGTGCCATATTGGCGGCTGAGATCGACTTTCAGCCTGAAAAACCAAAAAAGGAAATACTGCCAGAATATTCCGAGCAGGATATTTCTCACCCTGAGTTGTTCGCTCTTTTAAGACAGTGGCGATCCGATACCGCCCAAAGAGAACAGATCGCCCATTTCCAGGTGATGTATCAACGGGTCCTGATCCAAATCGTCATCTATCTGCCCGACAACCTGACCGATCTCCAAAAAATCAAGGGAGTCGGCCCTAAGACCGTTGAAAAATACGGCGATGAACTTATTGATCTGGTTGCCGCCTATCGCAGAAAACATAAAATCACTGAGGTGATATTGCCCGAAGCGCCAAAAGCGAATGAAAAAAAACCCGAACTCCAGCCGAAAAAAAGCCCTCCTGCCAGAAACACCGCAGAGATCAGTTTTGATCTGTTCAATCAGGGAAAGAGTATAAAGACGATCATGAAGGAAAGAGAGCGTACCCGCGCCACTATTGAAAGGCATCTCTGCTTTTTTATCGAAAAAGGGGAACTGGACGTCAACCGGCTGCTGTCCCCTGAGAAACAGCAGAAGATATCCAAAGTGCTGGAGACCGTTCAGACCACTAAGCTCAAAGAATTAAAAGAAGCGCTGGGCGAGGATATCTCATACAGTGAGATTAAAATTATGCTGGCTCACCAAAAATGTCTGGAATCCTAAAATTATCTATTACTAAAGATTGTCAGCAAAACAGCAGGAAGAAATTCAGCCACAATCCAGGCTTTAGAACTCCCTACAATTTAGCTTTGCCGTTGCGAGGCTACAGGCAGTAGCAATCTCAAACATTTGCTGAAATCAATTGGAAGGAATCTGAGAGCCGGCCTTCACTATATTTACTTTTTTCCAGGTGTCTTCCCATGTTTCCTTACCGATGGTCAGCGAGAACCTGAGCCACAATAAATCAATCTTGGCGAGTTGATCAGTGGGTATGCTGAACTTGGCCGATCCCTCGTCCCAGTTGGCGACGGCGTCAGAAAGCCTTGCCTTATCCTTCGAAGCATGACCGCTGATAACCAGAAAACCCGACTTAATCTCGGCAGTTCTCTCAATCCGTCGCAGGTCGGATTCGTTTATATCCCATATTATTTTTATTTCTGTCGTGGGGTGTCCCGGATTAATCGAAATTGAATGGAGAAATAAAAAGGCGCCGCTTTTCCCCGGACGGTCTGCTGGCTGGGTATTGCCATCCTCATCATAGTTGGCGGTATAGGTCATTGGCAAGATCGGTAGCCGGACTGGTTTATCCGACTTTGCAGACTTTTGAGCCATTCTCCTTTTCAACCGAGTAAATTCTGTCATACATCTCGAAAGGGTACTCTCCGCTTTCTTCGATGGTTTCTTCCCAAGTGACCGAAGTTGTCTGAGGCATGCAGATAAATCCCTTTTTTCTTTATCCAATTTTGCCAGTTGATCCTTGCGAATTCCATCATCAGGGATTGTCTCGGCCAACTCCCTCCGAAAGCGAAGACTGTCAATTCCTCCCATTTGTTCAACAATCTCCTGGGATCTCTGAAAATCACGCTGGATTTGCCTGTTCTCCTTCTTACGTTTTTTCTGTGCGGCTTTCTGGGCCTTTTGTATATCCTTTCGACAATCGGGCAGATATTTCATTGCCCCTTTTGAAGGTAAGTAATCCAACTCTAAGAGCTTTTCCAAACAAATATCCAGCAGCTTCTGCTCACGTTCATAACGCTGCTTTTCATCTTTCAATTCTTTCTCTCGTTTATTCTTTAGCTCTATTCTCATGATAAGCGCTAAACGTTTCCGATGGTCTTTTTCATGCCGCAGCTTGGCCAGGATCTCTTTTGTTTTATTCTCTCTCTTTTCATACTCACGCTTAGTCTTTACCGTCTTAATCTGTTTTCGGCACTCTTTGACATCAACTCGGCTTTGACGCCACGGCTTTGCACTGAGAGCGGCCAATTCCTTTAAACATGTCTCCAATGCCGGGTTGCTTTTTTTTGTTTTACCAGTGCTGGTTTTCTTTGTACGTACTGTTTTTTTAACCGATTTTGACGGCACTTGCGTAATTGAAATGCGACTTGCTCCCGAGCCAGAACGAATCAACTTGAGCCCTACTTTTTTACTGGAGTGGCGATCCTTCCAAGTTCCGATCAAACGATTGGTGGATTTTGCAGGCAGATTGTATCTCTCTAAGGAACCGCTTCGCCAAACAATGATCAGCTGTCCATCATGGACACGCCATTTTGCCCCGTTGGCTGTATAGAATGAATTTGGATCGTCATAAGAAAGACCGATATTAGATGACATATGGAGTTTCACATACTTGCTCGGGTCGGAATACATGGTTTTCCACACAGAGTCAGCCAACTGCATCTTCCACTGTGCAATCTGGGAAGATGCTTGCGCCGGAACCGTTGATTTTTCCTTAGAACGTGTCTTTTTCGGCCATTTTGTTTGAATAGAGGCAAGTGCCCCTATCTCATTTTGTGAAAGAACACGGTCATATAGACGCAACTCATCAATGCAGCCGTGAAAATAGCGTTTATCAAGGGTATTGCCACCGATCCGAATACGTGAATTGTCGTTCAAGACCTTTTTGCCAGCCTTCATACTCCCCTCTTTCTTGCCATTTACATATATTTTCACCCTGCCTGAATTCTTCTTTCTTGTTGCCGCTAAGTGTATCCACGAACCGGTATTGATGCGCGAACTGCTTTTAACGCTCCTGTCCGGATTCCCTGTGAACATACAAAGACGGTTATTCAGGGCTGCAAGAATGAAATCATCGGCAACACCACTTTTATCCGACCAAACAATGCCGTCTCCCTGATAACATTGCTTGCCCTTTCGGCTTTTATAGCTGGTTTTCATCCAGAGTGATATCGTGAAATCCCGCTCAATTGGTCGAAGAATGCTAATATAATCATTCCTCCCGTCAAAACAGGCCGCTTTACCCAAAAGGCCGGATTTATATTGAACACCACCATGCGCTGTACCATTATTTCCTTTGCCGCTTCGGTCGACCGCATTACCGTCGAAAGAGTAAAAACCTCTGAGTCCTGTATTAATACCTGCCGGACTGTTTACTGGAATGAAACAGGCAGCAAAAAGAAGCAGATAAAACAAGAAGTTCTTATTGCGATCGGTAAACCGGTTCTTTAATAGTATCATTATCTGTTCCTCCCATGTTTAGTCTTGGGTGTGATATTTGTTGGGTCAAAGCCATCGGCAATCCTGTGATCCCACTTCTTGAAATAACGATATCGATAGGACATTGCTTCTTATTTGTTTCCGGTCTATTTGTTACCTTCTCAGCGACGCCTTAGTAAACCTGCTTGCCGGAACGGATGTTTTCAAATCAATGGAGTCCAGGTGGTATTCGGTTCCACCACCCCTTGCCAACATATCCTTAAAAAAGATAACCCTGGGATACCAACGATCTTCAAGCTCAAACACATCCTTGACTATATGGGTTTTTAAGAGTTTTCCGCTTTTTGCCATCAGGTGCGACTTAATGGCCAGCCAACGGTCGGTATCAACCCAGATCTTTTGCCTGGCATATGACACATCCGACCTGTTGGCCGTCAGTTCAAGAACAAAGCAGGGACGTTCATCGACTTGTTCCTCGCCAATGACTACAGCCGTGTAATCCTCTTCCAGCGAGTCATTGCTCATCATATCCTCATACGAGAGGTCTGAGCCCATGACCGACTGTTTAAGAAGGTGGCCGGAAATGGCAATGATACGGTCATGGGGTTCTGGAGTATAGGTCCACAGCTTTTCACCCAGTTTGAGCATTTTTTTGCCCTTTTCCCTTGGCGGGCTGAGATATTCGGAAAAAGACTTATTTTTACCCAGGATCCAGGATCTGGAGGAGATGGTTCGGGTGCCGGATCGTCCATGGATGATCATAGTGGCGGTCACTATAGCGTGCTCCAGAACCTGATTGTCATCAACACGCTGAAGAATTTCAATGGCTGACAGTTTCTGACCACCAGAAACAGGTACGGTGATACACAGGGTACAGGACAGCAGCAGAACAAAATAGCTCCATCTCATACTTCAAGCTCCTTGAACAGTGAAGCGGTGCTTCGTTTATAGACGCCGATGCCGGCAAGCGTTGTACCGATAACAACCGAGATAATACCTGGAATAAAACCGATAAAAAATCCCTCAAAGGTCACTTTTGCCCGCAGGATCGGAGACATCATGATGGTTGACGCCTGCATCATCTCGGTAATATCGATACCGACTTCCTGCAGATAGAGACAAAAGGCCATGCCAAGCAACGTGCCGATAGTTGAACCGATAATACCGACAACCAGTGATTCGTAGATCAGCCACCGTATGATCTCCCCCTTGGATTCGCCCATGGCCAACCGAACACCAATCTCACCATAACGTCTGAGGCCGGACATCAGCCCCGCATTCCAGAGCACCACAACCATCACCAGGATCATGGCGCAGATGATGATGGCGATATACACCTCTGCCAACTTAAAATAATCGCCAAATCCTCCCTGATCCACGAGAGACATTACAGTTAACAGGTTGCCTTCGCCATCCTTTCGGGGCTGCTGTTGAAAGCTCTGTTTAACTGCCTCGGAAAGCTCATTATCGAAATAACCGATCGAAAAAAATCCGAGCAGCTCCCCGGTAGCGTTTTTCATATCCAGGGCGTATTGAATATCTGAAATATCACCAAACACCATATTTCTATCCAGGCCGGGCATGCCGTAATGAAAAACACCCACAACGATAAAATTATGGATGGCCATGCTGCCGGTGGCTGTTCCGCCGATAACGGTTGCCGTCTCGCCCAGTTTTATATTCAGGTTTTTCTTCAATTCACTGGAAATCAGCAGTTCTCCCGGTTGGTTGGGCAGCCGACCTTGGGTAATTACATTTTGTAGATCAAATCGTTCGATCTCACCGGAGGAGGGAGAAAGCAGATCAATTCCGAGCCCCATTATCGGTCCCTGGGAGCGGGTTTCACCATGCTCATCAGGGATATCCAACAGGCCGCCGAAACGGATTCTCGGCACCCATTGTATATCGAAATCCTTTTCCAGACCTTTAATCACACTCGACAACTGCTGAATGGCCAAATCGTTGGGAATCTGCTTGGATATTTCCGCGTAGTCGCTGGTCATCACCTTGACATGGCCCGTGTCGAGTTTGCTGCTGGTGGCCAGCATATCGCCAAACACACCCCTCAAGTAGCCATACATGGCTGTGGTAAGAAATACCCCGAGGGTAATGACCAGAATCGGCAGCATGCTTCGATGGCGGTCGCGCAACAACCCTTTGATGATGAAACTCAGCATTATTACACCTTCCCCCTGATGGCATCGGTAGCCTTCATTTTTGAAATCCGCCTGGCCGGCAGGAAACTGACAACAATCACCGAGAGCATCAGAATTGCCAGGGTCAGTGCGAAGACTCCGGGCGCATAGCTGGTATAAAGGGTGGCTCCCATGGCGATGCCGAATTCATCGATCACTTCCGCCGGATAGGTGATGCCGACAATTGAGGTGTAGGCGATCAACGGAATTCCCCAGACCGCCCCAACCAGTAACGCCAGCAGCCCGTGCATGCTGCCCTCAATTGTAAACAGCGTCACCACTTCAAAGCGGTTCATGCCCAGGGCCATCAGGGTGCCGATCTCTTTTCTGCGTCTGAAAATGGCCAGCACCTGGGTATCGAAAATTGCCAGCAGCCCCATGGCCATCAAAATGATATACAGAACGATTCCGCCGACCTGTTTTGATTGGTAGATGGCATATTCATCTGCCAGCAGGAAGTCGAGATTCTTTAAAACAAACGAGTCGTCTTCGATCGTGGTGGGAGTGTAATGCTTCTTAGTGATGATGTAAGAGCATTGCTGCGGAGCACCGACCATCTGCCGCAATTCCTCTATGGGCAGCCAGAGCTGGGCGAAATCAAGACCGGGAACCACCGTTGACATGATATGCACAATCTCCACATCGGCGGCATCAAAAGTACCGTCTACATCCCGCCAGCGAACAGTCACCGTATCGCCGATGTTCAAGTGAGAATCCCTGGCCATCCGCTCACCGATCATCACCGGGATCATCTCCTTTTTTATAAGGGCACTGGTGGGAATATTGATAATATCCTGGGCCGGGTTGATACCTCGAAGAACAGCCGGTTGAGCCCTGCCGTGTGGAAAAACAGATCCTTGAACAAGCAGCACAGGCGTGGCCTGGCCATCAGCCATCTGCTGTTGCAGATCCGGACCAGGCACACCATGACCATCTTCCAGGGAAAGTGGATCATACGGGTCGTACAGTCTGTGCCAATACTGGCCGCCGCCGTAATCTGCATCGACGGAGGCGGTAATCATCTGCTGCAGCATGCCCATATACAGCCCCTGCATCCAGATGACAATCACAAAACCAAACGACAGGGCACCCACGTTCAGCCAGGTGCGAAGCCCCTTTCCCAGGATGTTGCGCAATGCAAGTTTTACAAGAACCTTCATGGCAAATCTCCCTGTCTTACAGGCACAACTGGTTCATCGGCAACGATCCGGCCGTCCAGCAGGGTGATTTTTCGCCGCAGATAGTCGATGACCTTCTGGTCGTGGGTCGAGAACAGAAAGGTTGTGCCAAGACTCTCGTTGAGTCTGGCCATCATCGCCAGAATATTATGGGAGTTTGGCGCATCCAGGTTTGCTGTCGGCTCATCGGCCAGAACAATCCTCGGCTTCTTCACCATGGCCCTGGCAACAGCAACACGCTGGCTCTCACCGCCTGATAGCTGGGCCGGCTTCGAGTCTTTTTTGTCAAGAAGCCCTACCCATTCCAACGATTCGTGCACCGCATCCTGCCGCTCTTTCTCGTCCATACCGGAAATCAACAGGGGAAACTCCACATTTTCATAAACCGAATAGACCGGCAGCAGGTTATAGGTCTGGAAGATAAAGCCTATGGTTGTTTTTCTTAGCTTTGCTGCTTCATGATGCTTGAGGGTTTCAACCCGGTCGCCGAGTACACGAATAGAACCGCTGCTAGGCGTATCGAGCGCGCCGATGAGATTGAGCAACGTTGTCTTTCCCGAGCCGCTTGGCCCCACAAATCCCAGGAAGTCTCCGCCAGAGACATCAAGGTCAATATCTTTTAAAGCGGTAAACAGCCCGTCTCCCATGGGAAAACTTTTACTCACTCCCTTGACTTCAATGACGATCGTTTTGTCCATGTTTGTTTACCTGCTGATGAGAAATACGAGTTAATGGTTGAAGACTAACATTAATTGTATACCGTTGCCTGAAAAGCCTAAAACATCGCTCTGGTCTGACTCTTCGGGCGCAAAGACAATACCCAGACTGAGCAACCAGTCATCGTATGTTCTGGTCCAGTTCAGATAATGATAGCTGAGGAAGTGCTCCCAGGAATAGATCTGGATCAATTGAAACGAATCGAGGATGGACAGCGGATAGCTGAATTGTAATGCGCTTATATGGTCTGTCTGCTCCCAGCCTGCAGGATCATCAGACAATGTCGTCACAAGGTGCTCCGCCATCACATAAATACCGTTGCCAACCTCGACGGTATAATCTGTGCCAAGGGTGAGCAAACTCAGCCAATTGTTTCCCGACAGCGATCCCGCACCCTGGTCGATCAGCACATACTCAAACCAGACGCCAGGGCCCAGATCCCACTTACCGTCCAGCCCCAGTCTCTTTTCGACGAGATCTTTTCCCACATCCTCATCGGAAAAGCCAAGCCGCTCTGTCTGCCGGGCATGGAAGCTCAACGCTATTTCCCCGGACTCGAGCGGGTATTGGAACCGTCCGCCAGCCTCCACACTCTCCTCTTTGGTGGCCACCTGTTCATACCCCTTGGGATCGTCGTTGCCATAAAGAGCCCAGAGCCAGATGTTGGCGTTATTTTCGAAAAAATAGCGATACCTGAGCCCGGTGACCCCATCGGTGGCCCGTAATGGATCAGTCGGTTTGATCTGATCAAACCATCGCAAGGAACGTAATATAAGGGCGGGACCAAAATTTATTTTCTGCAGGCCAAGCCTGATATCGCTCTTGGGAGTGGTTAATCGCGTATTGAGTCGATAGATACGGGCCGATGTTTCGGTATCAGTTTGCGGGCCGCTTTCAAACACAGCGTCACCCACAACGGAAAGGTTAATATCCCATAGCAATTCACCAAAGAGGCGCTGTACTGTTATATCGGGCAGGTACCTGATTGTTGCCCTGTTCTGCCAGCCATCGGTTGTAGACAGCGTTTGGTATTTGAAAGAGAGAAGACCGGTGAAGTCAATATCGGCAGAGCCATGCGCTCCACCGCACCAGGAAATGTCGGAAAAAACCAGACAAAGTAGGCACACTGCAAACCTGTTCATACATCCACAACTGTTTTTCCACCGGCCGGCTAGGGAAATCAGCAGGCAGGAAATGGGGCTCGGTTTTTCAACAAAGAGCTTCTATCTTGAGTGTACTCTTTTTGTCCTCGTTTCTCCAGTTTCACTGGTAGTCGCAGGCTTGAAAACTGATTGGGAAAATAGCTCAATCCGAAAAGAGCCATTTTCTAAAACCAGAATCCGTGGGCATCTGCCAGCACTTCCTTAAGGGCACTCACGGGTTCAGGTAAAATCAGATAGGCAGAATATGCATCTCCTGCTCGATGGGATGGGCGCCTTTCAAGAGCAGGCCGTTACGGCCGTCGATAGAAAGGGGATCGCCAAAGTTGATACGGGTACCGTTGATCTCACAGTACTCTTTGGATTCGTAAACTTTGAGATCCTTGCAGCCGACTACACAGGTTTTCTCCAGACGAACGGCAACCACCGAGGCATGAGAGGTCTGGCCACCCCTTGAAGTCAACAGTCCATCGGCCAGATCGATTTCAATAATATCTTCCGGCACCGTATCCTGTCGGATCAGAATGAACGGGGTTTCCGGATTTCCCTGCCGCAATTCCAGGATATTTTCCGGTGTGAAGACAGCCTGCCCGGAAAGCGCCGATCCGGAAACGCCGACTCCCCGGCCGAGCAGTGACTTCTCAAGCTCTTCGGTCTTGACAAAAACATTCAACCGTTCCTTTTTCTTGATGGTGATCATATCCCTGGTCTGCAGCAGATAGAGGTCCTCGGCTCTGGGCCCATCAAAAGTGAACTCGATCTCCTGGGGATTCCAGAGCTTTTCATAGACCAACTCTCTGGATATGGCCAGAAGCCTTTCATAAATCTCCGGAAATCGTCGCTCCAGAGTTTCATCGACGCTGCGGCCATCAAGCTCAGCCTGCTCAACGGAAATAGGACAACTGACTACAAGGCCGGAGACGATATCCTCGCCCTGGTCGCCATAGGCGTAGTCGCCCCACAGGGCAACCCGCCGGACCTTTCGATAGGGATGGGAGGTAAACAGCACGCCGGAGCCCGCTTTATCGCTACGGTTGCCAAACACCATCTCCTGCACGGTAACTGAGGTACCCCAGGATTCCGACAGATCCATGATTTTACGATAATCAAGAGACTTGGCCGATTTCCAGGAGTCCAAAACTTTCTCTACAGCACCTATCAACTGCAGCCATGGATCATCCGGTACCTCCAGACCGCGATCCAGAATCAGATCGCGGTAGGACAGAGCCAGCTCACTCATCTGGGCAGGAGTGAACTGAGATTTGAAATCCACCTTGTGTCTGGCTTTGGCCTCGTCCATCAGTACCTGGAAATCATCCCTATCCATGCCAAAGGTCATGGCCCACGACTGAAGAAACCGACGGTAATTATCCCAGGACAAATACTCATTGCCCCCCAATTTTAAACATTCATTTATCAGATCTTCATTAAGACCAACATTGTGGATGGTTGCCATCATACCCGGCATGGAGATGGCCGCACCGCTGCGAACGGAAAGTAAAAGCGGTTTTTCAGGCGAGCCAAACACCTTGCCGGTCATTTCTTCGATAACGGTGAGCGAATCCCTGATTCGCCGCATAAACTCGTCCCGGGCCTTGGAGAAATCCTTAATCACCGACCAGCAGCGGAACACCTCTGTGGTGATAATGAACGCCGGAGGCACCTTGATCTTTTCCCTGATCAGGGTCATCAGGTTAAACCCCTTATTGCCCAGATGAATCAGATCCCGGGTATAGGGATTTGACTTGTGGAGCAGGGAAACGGCCTTCTCCGGGTTGTAGGTCATCAACAGATCCAGCTTCTTTTCATCCAGAACGTCTTTCTGACTCTCCAGGGTCTGGATAATGCGAACGATGAAATTGTCCAGATGCTGAAGGCCGAAGGTGGAGGCGATCAGATCCCTCAGAAAGGCCTCGGACAACATGTGAATACGATTGGTCTTACCCGCCATTCGGACCTGGGTGCGGTACTTGGTCAGCAGGTTGTCCTGAGAAATCTGGGGAATAATGATAGAGAGGTTGTTCTGGTGAGTATTGGTGTAAAAGGCATAAATGATATCTTTTACCCCTTCTGAGAGACCCCTGAAGATATCGAGATACTGGGTATAGGAAAATCTCCTGATTTTAAGCGAACTCGCCAGCAGGGCCAGGTGAGTTTCAAGCCGGCGGGAGGTGATGCCGTCGATTTTCAGCGCCCGCATATAGAGCTTGATGCATTTGACGATCCGGTAAAAGGTGGCCTGGGTGATAAAAGAGAGATTAACGCTCTCCGGCAGCCTCTCCAGGTATATATTCGCCAGGTTCTCGAGCCTGAAGGTGAGACTTAGGCTGTCGAACTTCTTCTCTCTGTAACGACCGTATACCGATGGAATATCAACGGCAATATGCCGCTTGTAGTAGATATCCTCTTTGGCTTCAAAATGCTCCTCGGAGAGGATGATATTCTTTAGGCTCTCAAGGGTTTGAAGAAGTGTTTTCAGACACACTTCGGTATTGCAGTTCTCAAGTTTTTCCAGCAACTTGCCCATCTCAGGAAAACCCGCCCTTTCCGCCTGATGCAATTCGGATCTCAGTTCCTGAAAACCGAGGTTGTACTTCTGATACAGCAGTTTATACATCTTGACCAGCAGGTTGAAACGATTGCGTTCAACCTCTGAAATATCGTTCTGCCGGTCGAGGAATTCCTGGCGCTGCTGATCGTTCCAATTGAGAATATCCTGCATTGAAGTAAAGCGGAGCCTATCGCTGATCCGACCGGCCAGCTTATGCTGCTCATCAAAAAAGGGCCCGCTGGCTTCGATCTCTGAATAGACCTCATCGGGCAGAAAAGGCCTCAGCAACTTTTTCTTGCCGCTTTTCCAGAACAGAAAAATAGCCTGAATAAAATCGACAATCAGGTTCGAACTCTCCACATGGCTCTGCTTACGAAGAAAATGAATCATCCTGTCCTGGCGGTTATGGATCTCATCCAGCTCGGTCGACACATCGCGCAGATCCCCTTCTGCACCGATTTCATTAAAGAAAACCGGCATCAGCTTGGTAAACTGCTTGGTCAGATTATAAATGGGTTCGATGGGATGATTGAGCAGCTCGGTAATATCGCGCTGAAACAGATCGGTATCCTTGACGCAGGTTCCGGTAAGCTTGATATTGATAATCAGGGCGGAGAGAAGAGTGGAGCACCATTTAGGCTCCTGCATGATCAGGCTGAGCCAGACCCTGATATTAGTTAGATGGGATGGGTTGGTGATCGGCTGCCAGTCTTCGTCCACACCCATAACATTGGCGTACTGGAAACCGAAACCCACCGTCTGCCAGAGAAAGGTTTCCACCATTCTCGAATTGCCTCGATCGAATATCTCACAGCCCAGGACCTGGATGCATTGCAGGGAAGTGTGTGGATATTTGCGGACATTGGCCTTCAACAGGGCAAAGGTAGTTAACAGAAACTCCTCGATCTCTTCAAAACTCTGTTGACGGACCAGCTGCACCAGGCTGCGGTTAATTTCTCTGAGCGTCTGTTCGTGGATCAGGTAAAGTCCGTCAGTATCCATGATCCGAAAGAGAAAAAGCAGTTTTCTGTTCTCGGCAAAACGGCTGACACTTAAGTCATGGTCATGAGCTGAGGTATCCAGTTCTTCATCCACATTGGCCAATCGGCTTGGAATCTCTTTGTGATAGCGAACGATATCGATATGGGCGGGCAGCTCCAATAGATTGGCCAGAGCGCCAAACGAATCGTGGGTCGGATCGATCATATCGAGCTGTTCGAGATATTCCCGAATAGAGCTATGGGAAATGGCGCTAAACACCGTTTCCGAACGGAAATCGTTACAAAGAACACCACAGCGCTCTAAAAACCACTGTCTGGGATCGCCTTCTGACAACCAGTACTGATAATTCAGGCGGAAGATGATCCGCATCAATTCCACCAGCGAAGAAAAGTCAAAATCAAGCGTTCCGCTTTCGCTTAATTTCAACAGTCGCTCAGCTATTTTTTTCATGGGGTGCTGGCCCTGAACAATACACATCAGCGCTTTGGGTTCCTCGGACTCCAGGGCAGCCAACTCGTCAAAAAATCCGTTGAGAACACTCTGGAACCTGAGAAGATCGTCTCCATCGAAGAGATTGATCATCTTCTCGACCCAGCCGATCTGGGCTTCCGTGATCTGGGAGAGCAGCATCTTTTTTTTGGATGACTCCTTGATAGCAGTCAAAAAGATGGAATTAAACAGCGCAAAGGCCTCAGGCCCTTTTGGGTGGCGCTTATAATGTGAACTGTTCTTGAGGGTGAATGATCTGAGCTGGGGAATGAGAAGAGACCAGTTGCGGAAGGGATGACAGATCTCGTAGAGCAGCTCCTCCAGGTTCGAATGAATGCCTTTAAACTGCTTGACGACCTCAAGCAGCAGCAGCAGTTCCCTGTAGATCTCCACCTGACCGGCGGTTTGAAGCAGATTAGCCTGTAGCGCCTTCGACTCTTCGATGGTCATTTCCTTATTTCTGTTCAAGGTAAAACCTCTGCCTTCCAGATTGATAGCTTTTTGCTAGCAGTATTTTTAACAGCGAATATCGAATATCGAACAAGAAATCATGAATGTGGAAGGGCGGAAAAGCATGATATGCCTCCCCAGGCGATTGTGGCCGAAATATTTCTTCACCACTTCGCCATTCGATATTTTTTATTCGATATTCTGCGGTTCGTTTTTTAAAACCGGCTATCCAACTGGCACTATATCGGTTTATTGGCTTCCATATGCAGAATCAGGTCGAGCATTCTGTTGGAATACCCCCACTCATTGTCATACCAGCTCAAAATTTTGACCGATGTACCTATAACCTTGGTTGACTGAGCGTCAACCACCGATGATCGGCTGTCCCCCTGGTAATCGATGGAAACCAACGGTAGATCCGAATAGCCGAGATAACGATTGGCATTCTCTTGAAGCGCACGATTGACATCACCAATGGTGACCTCATGCCCCACCTCTATGACCGCGTCCACCAATGACACATTCGGGGTGGGAACCCGCACCGCAAGACCGTCAAACTTGTTTTTAAGCTCGGGTATGACCAGTGAAACCGCTGCAGCAGCGCCTGTTTTCGTTGGAATCATGGACAGAGCGGCTGCCCGTGCCCGTCGCAGGTCCTGGTGGGGAGTATCCAGCAGCTTCTGGTTGCCGGTATAGGCGTGAACCGTGGTCATCAATCCCCGTTTGATTCCAAAATGATCCAGAATGACCTTTGCCACCGGTGCCAGACAATTGGTTGTGCAAGAGGCATTTGAAACCACATGATGGCTTGTTGGGTCGTAGTCGTCTTCATTGACGCCTAAAACAAAGGTTTTGACATCACCCTTTGCCGGAGCCGAGATGATGACCTTGGACGCGCCGGTATCGATATGGTTTTTTGCCGTTTCGGCATCTCGAAACATACCTGTACACTCACACACATACTCGACACCGTAATCGCCCCAGGGGATATCCAAAGGAGTACGGTGGCTGAATACAGGTATTTCTCTGTCGTCAACGAAAATGGACTCCTCGCTGCCGCGAACGTCATGCTCACAGATCCCCATGATGGAGTCGTATTTCAATAGATGGGCCAATGTGTCGTTATCCGTCAGGTCATTGATGACTGCTACTTCAATATCACTGAAAAGAGGATCTTTGTTGATTGCGCGAAAAATAGATCTGCCAATCCGGCCGAACCCGTTAATACCGATTTTAACTGTCATAGTCGTTTCCCCCACCAACTCAAATTTCTATCTTATCAATTATCTTATCAATTTTTTGCCTGAATCCGTGAGCACCAGCAGGAAGTGCTCTTGGAGAGCATTCGATAGTACAGTAGCTTTATTTGATTTAACCGTCTGATAATAGTGCGCTATATCGGGAGGTTAAATCAAATAAAGATGCAGTGCTGGTGGATCCTCACGGATTCTGGTCTTAATAATGAGTACCACTATTATAAGGCTACTTCAATCTCATAACAATAGCCTGTTTGTACAACTCACTATAGCGGGAAACAACCGTCTTCCACGTATGGTTCATGAGAATCGTTTCCACTGCTGTTTTTTGTATTTCACGTATTCTGTCAGGTCTGGAACCATACAGTTTGATCGCTTTGCGCATGACTTCTGTCAGCTCATCAACCACTTGACGGTGATAGACAAAACCGGTCTGTTCATCAAGGACCTTCACCAGACCGCCTACATAATGGACAATGGGAATATTACCGAAAAGTTGGGCAATGAAATCGGTCAGGCCACACGGTTCATATTCAGAAGGGATGAGAAAGAAATCTCCCGCCGCATAAATTTCATTGGCCAGTTTGGGCGCGTAACCCTGGATAAAACAGACCTTGCCCCTATTGCTTTTTTCCGCCGCAAGCTCAATGAGCCGCTCCTCCTCCCGGGTCTCACCCGTCCCGAGCAGAACAATCTGAAAATCATCTCCTGCGTCCAACATCAGCTGGAGTGATTCGATAAGCAGTCCAATGCCTTTCTGGCTACTCAACCGGCCGATAAAGCTGAACAACGGCAAGTCCGGATTGTTGCTTAAGGTCCCGTACTGCCTGCCCTCAGCAATTTCACCGGTACTGTTTAATCTGTTCAGCAGATGAACTTTGCAGTCCCACTTGCCTTTCAGCACATCATCCGATCCGGGGTTAAATGAGGCGGCAAGGCCGAGCTTCTCCCCCTTTACGGGAGTCAGTACATCGGGATCGATTCCGTTGGTCACCCCTTCCAGGGTAACCCCTCGTTTGGCCAGCGCGTGGCCGAGCCAGCCGGTCCGGCTGTCTTCTGCCGTTTCCTGAAGCTCTACCGCATAGTTTTCGCTTACGGTATTGAGCACACTATAATCAGCCGCGGCCAGAAAGGGATCGAATGCATCGTCAATACAGCTATTGGTGATCACCCGATCCGGCAGTCCGGTGACCGCCTTGGCAAAGGGCAGATCATCGACCTCCTGATGGTAGCCCAGTCCGGCGTTATGGATAGTGACCAGCATGCCCGCCTTTCTGAAATAGGCCCGATAGCCAGGATTTTCACAGACGATGGCCGGCAGCACACCCGTATGGCCATCGTGACAATGGATGACATCCGGCCTCTCACCCAGAATCATCATGAGATCAAGCGCCGCCTTCTGGAGCAGGATATTGACTGAAAAATAGTCGACATGTCCCATCCCCCGCTGCTTTGATGGGTCCTGTTTCTCGTCCTGATCGGTATAGGTGTACGGTGCCAGCTTCTTAGAAAACCGTTTTGAATCCAGCAGCAGCAGGAGAACATTGTCATGTTTCAAGGTCCAGACCTTGACCCGTTCCCGTCTCTCCTGCAAGATGTAATTCATATCGACCTCATACTCCAGTGGTCTGGTTTTGCGTTGTGGATCCCGAACCTGTTTACACCCGAGCTTTGCGGGATCCATCGTGCCGTATAGCGGCAAAACAACCCTGACTTTACTGTCTGGTTTTACTGCCAGCGCTTTTGCAAGTTGCTCCACCACGTCTTTTACACCGCCAGCACCAACCAGATCGCCATATTCCCGGCTCAGCATCCAGATATTAAATATAGAGGAATTATTTTTGGCCATGATCTTCTCCGCCAACACCCGTCATTATTTTGTGATCGCCTTTTGCCTGAGCAACATATCTGCCAGGGTCAACAGAACCATTGCCTCACACACCGGAACGATTCTCGGGATCGCTGAAATATCATGACGACCGCCGATCTTGATCGATACAGGTTCCCCATCGAGATTGATGGTCTGCTGCTCTCTGGCAATGGAGGGAATCGGTTTGACAGCTACCCGCAAGATAAGCTGATCACCGTTTGAAATGCCGGCCAGAATTCCCCCGGCGTTGTTGCTGATGAAACCATCTGTCCCCAGCGGGTCGTTGTTTTCCGAGCCAAGCATCTCAGCTACCCGGAATCCGGCGCCGACCTCAACTCCTTTAACCGCCCCAATGGACATCAATCCGTGGGCCAATTCCGCTTCAAGTTTGTCGAATACCGGCTCCCCCAATCCCACTGGACATGACGCCACAATTTCTACGATACCGCCCAATGTGTCACCCTGAGCCCGCACCTCTTTGACCCGACTGTCGATCTTTTCAGCCGCTTCATTATCCGGACAGAAGTATCGATTCTGAAAAATCTGCTCCAGTTGCCGTTTGTTTGCAACGATGCCGCCAAGAGCAGCGGTATAGGCACAAACCGCTATATCGTGCTGTGCCAGAACCTGTCTGGCTACCGCTCCGGCAGCCACCCGTGCGGCCGTTTCCCTGGCTGACGCCCTGCCGCCGCCGCGGTGGTCACGGATATCATATTTTTTTAGATAGGTTATATCCCCGTGACCTGGACGGAAGATCTCCCGAAGGTGATCATAGGACTTTGAGTGGGCGTCTTTATTATAGATGATCAGAGAGATCGGGGTTCCCGTACTTCTTGGCTTTTGTTCTCCTGCCGGAGTGAACGTCCCGGAAAGAATTTCCAGACGGTCCGGTTCTTTTCTCGGGCTGGACGCCCCTCCCTGACCGGGCCGTCTCCGGTCCATATCCCGTTGCAGCTCATCCGGATCAAGGGGAATACCCGGAGGGCATCCATCGATAACGGCACCCACACCCGTACCGTGCGATTCGCCCCAAGTTGTAACCTTGAACAGCTTACCAAAACTATTTCCTGCCATTGTCTTCCTTTACAACCCACTGGGAAGCGGGCTTGTCCTCTTTTTTATCTAAATCCGTCCGGAAAATTGCAGTTCTATCTTTCGTATTCGATATACTATACTATTTTTCAATTGTATTGTTGTATTCGACAATAGTAAATGTATGCCAAACAAATACCAGCAGATTTCCAAGATTCGTACCAACATGCAAATTGCATATTGTATGAAATCTCAGTACTATGTCAAGAACGCCAAAAAAATATACCCCGTTCGTTATTGCATCGGTGGTTTACATACGATTCGATTTCACCAGTCAAATTGCCCTGCTGCCATTTACTCCGGCCAATGGTTCCGATCCGCCTCTTTTCTATTCTTCTGAGTATCTGTTTAACATCATGCAGCTATCGTGACGGTACACTTGTGGTCTTCCCACATCTTGAACAGGATACACCTAAAAAAAGCAGCGCTCCCAAGATCCCCAACCCTCTGTTTGTAGGACACCTGACCAATCTGAGCCTGAATGAGAAAGACAGGATCCTGATTAACCGAACCTTCGAGCGGAGCCCCTCTTTCCGGGAAACCGTCTGGACAAGCAATCTCCACAGGAGTGATTTTCTCATTATCCCCCGGCCAGCTTTCAAAAACCGCTCGGTCGGCATGGTTTGCCGGACTGCAGAAATGATACCTCGATACAATTCCAGACTACAGCGTCGATTTATTACCTGCTGCCGAAAGGAGAACGGTCAATGGCTGTTGTTACGTGAACGGTAATCCCATAGCATACTCTGTACAATTACTTCTCCTTTTTAACCCGACCGTCTGCTGAAACTGCCACTCAGCACTCAGCATTTTCGCTCCATCAGCAGGCAAGTACCCCGTTTTTACTGGCTGAAAACCTCAGCATCTGATACCATAAAAAGAAACCGCTCACATAATTTGAGGTGCCAATGAAGTCAGGAAAACTCGCTATCTCCACCAACCAGCATATGGAACTGACCGATATCACGTCCCAGATTAATGAGATTATCGCCAAAAGTGAAACAACGGAGGGAATCTGTTATCTGTTCAATCCGCACACAACTGCCGGCCTTACGATTAACGAAGGAGCCGACCCGGCCGTTAAAGAGGATATCATCGACGGCCTGAGAGAATTTGTTCCCCTTCGATATCGCTATAAGCACATGGAAGGCAACTCGCCGTCCCACATCATGGCTTCGCTCATGGGAAGCTCACTCACCATTTTTATCGATAACGGACGCGCCGTCCTCGGAATCTGGCAAAAGATTTTCTTCTGTGAATTCGATGGCCCGAGAACACGGGAAATCATGTGGAGAATCAGCTCCGAAGGCTGATATACCGGTTTGAGTTTTGATCCCCATCAGATCTGTTTTGGTCTCAACCGTGAACAAAACGAGCGCTCCTTCTCTCTTTTTCTCCAGCTTATCGGCAACAGGGAATTGGCTGATGTTTTGGCCAAGCGGCTTTCCGATGAAGAGATCGATTGTTTTGTCGCGGATTTCACAAAGCTCATCCGCCAGCATCTGACTGAAGACGAATATCATCTGCTTTTTCTTCAGGAGGAATCTTCTCCCCACACTTAGGGACTTGTAATAGAATAACATGGATGAAATTGCGCAAGATGCACGATTGGCCATGTTGTTTTCTTACAAGCCCTGAATCCGTGAACGCCCGCAGGAAGTGCTCTTGGAGTGATCTGCTAATGGAGGTCAACAAAGCTCATATAAAGCAGTATATCCGTTCCTGTCATATTTTGACTCTTGGCTCTTCGATCGACAATAGAAGCTGGACAGCGCCGGTTTATTATATCTATTCCTCCGGGTTGTTCTATTTCCTTTCAAAACAGGATTCCACTCATATAAAGAACAGCATCCGGACAGGACACGCTTCCGGATCGATTCATCATAACCCGGTAGGCTGGCAGGATATCAGAGGCGTTCAGATGGAAGGCGCCATCAACTCTGCTAAACAAAACGAACAATCCGCCAGGGCATTTACCCGCTATCTTGACCGATTCTCCTTTATTCGGGAGGAGATGGGGTTGCCATCAACCGATCGGCTTGGCTGGCTGCGTCAACAGTTTCAGGTCCGATGGTATTGTTTTCATCCACAAAACATGGTTTACCTTGACAACAGAGTTCATTTTGGTTTCAAGCTGAAACTTGGGTCCAACCTGGAACCCTGTGAGTAAACAACCATTTTTTTTATGAGTTCGGTATGATCTATACAAGCCTGCGAGAATGTGTGGATGACCTGGAAAAGCACGGCCACCTTGTCAGAATAAAAGAAGAGGTCGACCCCTATCTTGAAATGGCCGAGATTCAGCGTCGGGTTTATCGGGAGCAGGGGCCCGCTCTTCTGTTTGAAAATGTGACTGGTGTCGACTTTCCCGCTGTATCCAATCTCTTCGGCACCTTTGAACGCACTGAGTTTATCTTTCGCTCAACCCTGCCCCGGATTCGCTCTCTGATGCAACTCAAGGCCAATCCGAGTCAAGCCCTGAAGAAACCACATCACTTCCTGTCACTTCCGCTGACCCTTTTTCATTCGCTGCCTAAACAGCAGAGAAAAAAACACGGGCTGCGAAAAACAACATTATCACGATTACCGCCTATACAATCCTGGCCCGATGATGGCGGTCCTTTTATCACCCTGCCTCAGGTATACAGTGAAGACCCGCTCGATCCCTCGATTTTTCACTCAAATATGGGCATGTATCGTGTTCAGATGTACGGCAACGACTATGAACCCGACCGCGAAGTGGGGCTTCACTACCAGATCAGGCGGGATATCGGCATTCACCACACTAACGCCCTTGCCAAAGATGAACCGTTAAAGGTCTCCATTTTCATCGGTGGTCCACCAGCCCACACGTTCAGCGCCGTTATGCCGCTGCCCGAGGGAATGTCCGAGGCCACTTTTGCTGGAGCGCTTGGTGGCAGACGGTTTAGATTTGCGCGGGAAAACGGTTTTGTCCTTTCCCTGGACGCCGATTTCTGCATCACCGGTACGGTGGTGCCCGGCAAGACCAAACCCGAAGGCCCCTTTGGCGATCATTTAGGTTATTACAGTCTCGAACATCCGTTTCCCTACCTCCGGATCGAATCGGTCTATCACCGTGAAGGCGCTATCTGGCCGTTTACTGTGGTCGGCAGACCGCCCCAGGAAGACACCAGTTTCGGCCATCTTGTCCATACCATCACCAAACCGATGGTACCGGCCTCCATACCCGGTGTCGATTCGCTGCACGCTGTTGATGAGGCTGGAGTTCATCCATTGCTTCTGGCGACCGCCAAAGAGCGCTATGCCCCCTATGCGAAGAAAAAACCCATGGAACTGCTGACCCATGCCAACGCAATTCTGGGTTTTGGCCATTGCGCTCTGGCCAAGTATCTTATTATCGCAGCTAGCGACGATCACCCAAAACCCGATGCCTCTCAAGTGGAGAACTTTTTCAAGCATGTTCTTGAGAGAATTGACCTGACAAGGGACATTCATTTCCAGACGCGAACCACCATTGATACCCTCGACTATTCCGGCATGGGATTGAACGAGGGATCAAAGGTTATCCTGGCTGCTGCCGGAGAGAAAAAAAGAGAGCTTAACGATGTACTGGATGATGGAATGAAACTACCAGACGGTTTTACCAATGCCAGATTGATCTTCCCTGGAGCCGTAGCCCTCCAGGCCAAACCATATCGCCATCCCTCAGAGGGCAAGGAGGATATCCGCCGTTTAGATGATCATTTTCAGAAAGTCGGCTGGAGCAACGGTCTTCCCCTGATTGTTGTTGTCGACGACAGTGACTTTGTTGCAAAGAGAGTTGACAATTTTCTCTGGGTTACCTTCACCAGATCCGATCCGGCTGCCGATATCCATGGACTGTTTGCCAGCAATATTGATAAACACTGGCAGTGTGAGACTGCCCTGATCATCGATGCCAGACATAAACCTCACCACGCCCCACCCCTGATCGAAGACCCGAAGGTGAGCAAAAAGGTCGACGATCGATGGAACAGCTATTTTCCCCGTACCAACAGCCAAGACCAATAATGAGTAAACCGATTCGTCTTCAAAAATTTCTGGCCTCCTGCGGTGTGGCATCAAGGCGAAAATCGGAAGACTATATCAGGGACGGTCGGGTCCGCGTAGACGGCACAGTTGTCACCAAGTTGGGCACCCGGGTCGTTCCGGGCAGACATGTTGTTGCTGTGGACGGTAACGTGATCAGGCAGGAAACAGAACATATTTATGTGCTGCTCAACAAACCCAAAGGCTATGTGACCACCCTCTCCGATCCGCAGGGCAGGCCTGTGGTCACTTCACTTATAACCGACATCAATGCCCGATTGTTCCCGGTCGGCCGTCTCGATCTTGACACCGAAGGGGCTCTCCTGCTGACCAATGACGGGGATCTTGCCCAGAAAATCCAGCATCCGAAATTTGAAGTCCGCAAGAGCTATAAGGCAACGGTGTCAGGTTTTCCAACAGCTCAGAAGATCAGAAAGCTCGAATCGGGTATTGTAGTTGACGGAAAGAAAACAGCGCCGGCCAGAGTCCGATTGAAAAAAAGGCAGAAACAGACATCAATCTTCACCATTACTATCCATGAAGGTCGAAAACGCCAGGTGCGAAAAATGTTTGCAGCCATCGGTCATCCTGTCATATACCTGCAACGAATCAGCTATGGCCGATTGACACTTGGAGATTTACCCAAGGGAAGCTATAAGAGATTGAAAATAAGCGAAATTAAGAAAATTTTTTTATAAATAACTCTTTACAAAATCAAAAATAACTGATTAAATTTGAATAGTTATCTGTTTATGTTTGAGAAACCCCAAGTGGCACCTTGTTAACTTACTGAAAATATTGGTGTTTTTGGCCAACGTTGTTTTCTTTGTAACAACTGGACATTATTCACCTTTTTCATTCAGCAACTAAAAGTGACACGCGTTATTCGAATTAACCTCTAGTGGGCAGGAAGGAAGCTACTCAGAAACAGGAGTCGGGCATGAACAAATCAGAATTAATCGAAAGCCTCGCGCAGGAGATGAATCTTCCCCATCGTGAAGCCGCCGCCATCACCAATACCATTATCGATACGATGACGGAAGCGCTGACTGACGGTGACTCAATTGAGATCAGGGGATTCGGCAGCTTTGTTATCAAGAACTACAACTCCTATGAGGGCCGCAATCCAAAAACCGGGAAGAAGATTAAGGTCAAGCCGAAGAAGCTGCCTTTCTTTAAAGTTGGTAAAGACCTGAGGGAACGAGTCAACGTCAACAGATCGAAATAGACGTCCCACTTAAGAGCTGATCAAATTGGAGACTCAGGGTGGGTTGCACCGGCCCACCCTGAAATTCCATATCCCGTCTCACACTGCTTTTCACACACCCAGAATCCGTGACGTAAATTGCTGGTTAATGCTCAAGGACTCAGAGTGTCGACAATCTCCCCAACCAGATCATACACCTTGGTCTCGGATATCCTCACATTGACGATCTCACCCGCGTTGGCCCAGCCATCTGTGATATACACACAGCCATCGATATCCGGAGCCTGATATCGGGTTCTACCCTGGAGGAGAAGATCCGTTTCCGGGCATACTCCTTCAACAAGTACCGGTTGGATCCGGCCGTTATATTTCTTCTGTACTTGGGCGGAGATATCAGCCTGCAGCTTCAGAATATGATCAACCCGTTCCTGGATAACAGTCTCAGAACATTGATCGGGGAAAAATTCAGATGAAGCCCCCTCCTCGTTTGTGTACCCGAAGACCCCTACATGATCCAGCCTGGTCTCTTCCAAAAATTGCTGAACCAGATCGATATCGTGATCCGTTTCACCCGGAAAACCGAGCAGAAAGGTTGTCCGCAGACTGCAATCAGGAACAGCACTCCTGATCCGCTCAACCAACCGGTAAAGATCATCCTGTCTGTATCGCCTGTTCATCCGCTTCAGAACGCCATCGCTCACATGCTGAAATGGAATATCGAGGTAAGGAACAATCCGGCTCCCGGTTGCCATCAACTCCAGCAGATCATCTCCGATACCGTCCGGATAGAGATACAACAGACGAAACCAGGGTATGGCTGTTGTTGACAAGAGTTCTTTAATTAACGGAACCAGTTGAACGGAGCCTTTATCGTTGCCGAAGGCTGTCAGATCCTGGGCAATCAGGCTGAGCTCTTTTACTCCCTGTTTTTCAAGACTTACGGCCTCAACAATCAGATCGCTGATATCCCGAGACCTTAGAGGGCCTCGAATCGAAGGGATCATGCAATATGAGCAGCGATTCGAACATCCTTCTGTAATTTTCAGCCACGCCCTGAAAAAGGGGGTTGACAACTGTCTCTCCATTGCCGCATCCATCAGGAACCGGTCCGGCAGTTGCACTGATGGTTGAGATGTGGATGCCATTAACCTCCGGATCGGAGTGACAATATCTTTGACTCCTTCGGTGCCGATGAACAGATCCACTTCATCCAGTTCCTGGTGAAGCTTTTCTCGGTATCGCTGAACAAGACAGCCGGTGACCACCAGCTTCTTTTGGGGAAATTCCGTTTTCAACTCGGCAAGGGTCAAGATTTCATCGATGGCCTCTTCGACCGCCGGTTGGATAAAACCGCAGGTGTTGACCAGCAGCAGGTCCGCTTTTTTGGCCTCTTCTTCCACGACCCAGCCGTCTTTTTGTAGGCAGCCGAGCATCACTTCGGAATCCACAAGGTTTTTTGGGCAACCGAGACTGACGATATGAATTCGACCCATAATGACTCTTTGCTTCCTTCTCACTCAGTTAGATAAACACAATCCTGTATCAATCAGTTTTTTTATAAGCGATTCCGAACTGTGGCGAAACCGTTTACTGCCAAAGCCCGGTTTCCATCTGTCACCCCACAGCAGATCGGAAACCACAAAAAGCCCGGCAACCGAAACCTTCCGGAACATGGCTGCAGCGCACAGGGCCGAGAACTCCATATCCACACCTGTCACCTCGAAATCGGTGTGCAACATTTTCAGGCGGAATCTACTCTCCCGATAAGGTGCATCGGTCGACCAGATCATCCCCTGATGAAAGGGGGTTTGCTCACTGACCAGAAAGCGCTGAAGATCCGTTACCAGATGATCATCGGGCCCACATTCATCTTCGCAGTAATAGTTTGAAGTGCCTTCACCCGATAGAGATCCCTTGGCAAGGATCAGATCTCCTATAACGATTTCCCTATCCAGGCTACCACAGCAGCTGACAACAATAATCCGCCTGGCACCGAGCGCCACCAATTTTTCAAAAGAGATAACAGCCATCGGCGAACCGACAGCCGGACCGGCTACAAAAATTCTTTCATCAGAATCGACAGTGAGTGTTGAATGAAAAAGGGGCCGTTTCTCTCCTCCACCTTTCAACACCCTTCCGGCAGCAAACCTGGCCTCCTGGGGATTAGGCAACAGCAAACCGGCAGCAGGCAGTTGTTTCTCACCTTTTCCCCTTCTTGGATGAATTATGCAATCATTGTTCAGATGATAGTGATCCATTTATCTTTTTCTTTGAACTGACAACAACTCAACATATTGATTTTCATAGAAATGTTCGCTTTAATTCGTTTCTTCTCCAAGCCGAAAATACTTTGGCAAGGCAGCAGATTAGTTGCCAAAAAGGAGTGATCCTTGACCGGCGGCTAGACTGACAAATCGACAACACCTCGTATTAGGCTAAACATATAGATAATCAAATATCTTGTGATTATTTTCCAACTCGTTTGTTCTTTGAGAACAAGTCGCCGCAGACAACCGCCATTACCATATCTCCTTTATAACTTCAAATCTAACAAAAGTCTCACTTCTATCAGATTCAATTGCACTTGATCGTTATCTATGCCATCATAAAGTTGCTGTTTCAGGTACGAAACGGGTTAGCAACCCAAATAAATAATATTCCGACTAGAGGAGGAAGAATGGAACTCAAAGAACTGAAAAAACTCCTTGCACGGCTCAGCCTTGCCGGCCTCATCGCCAGTGCGGGAGTAACAATGGCCGGCTGCCCAAGCAGCAGCGATGACAGCGGTAGTAGTTGACCAAGCTCTACCGGCGGATCCAGTACAACATCTTCTAGCAGCAGCTCCACTTCGACGTCAAGTGGCAGCAGCTGAAACTGATCGCTGACAAGCACGGGTCGTGCTTGAACTACATGACCGGCCAAGGCCTTCGGCGTTGGCCGGTTTTCTTGATTTTAAACACAACCTATGAAACCTTCCTATTCGATTTCGATTTCACTCGCCCAAAAGCATTTAAAGACCGATATTCACAAAGAATTGCGGCGACTGTCCATACCCTTCCCTCAATGGTTTGAGAACCACGGACAGGCCGCTGATCTGCCGCCCTACCTGTCAGAAGTCATTCGGCTGGAAACGCGAATCGAAGAAGTCCGAACAGACCCAACCCCGGTCAAACGGCCGCAGGATAAATGGATTGTCAACCCCACTTTACAACTTACGACCACCACAGTTACCAATCTGGTTCCACTTCTGCTTGGTGAGGATAAAAAGGAGGAGGATATTGGACCCGGCGGGGAACATATCCTTATCTGGCGACGAACAGACGACGAAATGCAATTCAAAGTCGCCGAAGAGCATGACCTGCTGGCCCTCAAACTGGTGGCCGAAAACATCAACGTGGAAAAAACGGCAGAAATTGAACAGACTCAGATTGGTCTGTTCGATAGAGCACTTTCACTCGGCAATGAGAAGCAGATTGTTCTCAGACCGGAAACCAAATTGGTACGAAATCCGGCGATCTTCTCAACCTCTGAATTTGTCGATGAATCAATGCTGAAAAGCAACAGTTTTACACTTCAGTGGCACATAACGCAGGCCTGCGATCTACACTGTAAACACTGTTACGATCGCACCAACAGAAAAGCGCTGTCGCTTGATGAAAGCATACGGGTCCTTGATGATCTTCGTTCCTTCTGCAACCAACGTCATGTGAGCGGCCATGTCACCTTTACCGGTGGCAACCCGCTGCTCTACCCCCATTTCAAGGAAGTTTATCAGGCAGCAGCAGACCGTGGATTCGAACTGGCAATCCTGGGCAATCCCGCTTCAAAAGAAACTTTAGCAGAACTTACGGCCATCAAACCCATGAAATTTTACCAGGTCAGCCTGGAAGGATTGGAGCAGCATAACAACGACATCCGCGGCAACGGCCATTTCATGAATATCCTGAACTTCCTGGACATTCTCAAAGAACTGGATATTTACTCCATGGTGATGCTGACCCTGACCAGGGCCAATCAAGATCAGGTCATGGAACTTGCCGAACTGCTCCGGGACAAGGTGGACCGGTTCAGCTTTAACCGGTTATCCATGGTCGGTGAAGGGGCAAGCCTCCAGTCCGTACCGACCGACAGCTATCGTCAGTTTCTTGTCGATTGGGTCAAGGCTTCAACTGATAATCCATCAATGGGATACAAGGACAATCATCTTAACACTCTCTTTACCCAGGAAGGCCAAGACATCATGGGCGGCTGCACCGGCTTCGGTTGCGGAGCGGCATTTAATTTCATAACCCTGCTGGCCGAAGGAGAGGTGCATGCCTGTCGGAAGTTGCCCTCTTACCTGGGCGATATCACCAAACAGTCTTTATCTGAGATTTATGACTCTGAGATCAGTGAAAAATACCGGAATGGTTGCTCGGCCTGCGAGGGCTGTCCGACCAGGCCTGTCTGCGGCGGTTGTCTGGCTGTAACTTATGGCCTTGGCCTTGATATTTTCAACGACAAGGACCCGTATTGTTTTAGTGAGTCAACCTCGCCTTGAGGCTCTCAGTCGGATCACTGCATTAGGATAATTTTTGTTTTTCACCAGACTAGTGATTCTCAACTACTGCTCATCAATACCCCAATCTTTGTGTCTCCTTTTTCTGCTAATTTAATAGATTCCAGCTTTTGCTGACATGACGAGGGCACAGGAGAGTCGGGGTGGGTTATAAGGGCCTGGACAGATTGTTGAGTATGACGTATGCCAATATTTTAACTGAACTCTCGTATATCTCATTTGGCTGTTTTAACTCAAACAAAATATTCTCGCCGGAGCATTCGATAGTACTGCAGCTTTGGACGATTCAGCCGTACGATTAGAGTAGAGCCTCTATCGTATGGCTGAATCGTCCAAAGATGCCGTGCTAACGGATGCTCGTAACCCAAAAAAAAAGCCGTGGGTAACATTACATTACCCACGGCTTTTTGAACTTGTTGGCTTGTACTATGTACAGATGTTAGCCAAGCAACGGGTTGGCGTACAGCAGAATCAGCGAGATAACGAGTCCGTAAATGGCGATTGATTCGGCAAGAGCCATGCCGAGGATCATGAAAACCATCAGCTTGGGCTGTACTTCAGGGTTACGGGCAAGGCCCATGGTGGCTCCCTGGCCGACCG